>DASYDV010000027.1:0-85214 GCA_036499375.1 Candidatus Udaeobacter sp. | reverse complement strand
AAACTTTCCTCAAGATCGGCCTCGCGAATGTGAAGCTTTCGCATTCGATCAGCTAACGCATCTTGTGACATACTCTTCGAAGGAACTGCCGATGGCCGGACTCGAACCGGCACGGGCCTATACAGCCCAACGGATTTTAAGTCCGTTGCGTCTACCATTCCGCCACATCGGCGTCGCGCGCTGCAAATTGTAAGTTTGTTGTGTGACCTGGGAAATGCATTCGCGATAGCCTACACATTCAACTCTATCCGAAACAAGTCTTGAACGTCAGATAGTAAATCGTTAAACCGACGAACGTGACGTGCGCTAGTTTGAGATTTCTCCCGTGCCAGCCCAAATGAGAAAAATCGCTACAATCAACAGCAGTGACATCATCGAGTTGGATGATGGAAGCGTAAGGTTCTTCGCGGGTGCGACAATCGATGGTGACGGCGGAAATGGTCAGTTCGGTCAGCCGCCATGCTACGCTCCGGACTCCTATGGTGGGCAGACGCTTGATATTCTCGCAAATGCGGGTGAACCAGGAAACTGGTACGGAGTTATTACGAATACAGGCAAGAAAACGGGAAAGCCTATTGTGCAGAAGAAAACTGATCCATGTCCTGGCGCTTACGTCTCGGCCACCTCATTGTATCTTTCGGGCAACAATGGAGAGCCACTCCCGGATTCTTCTCCCCTCAAATATGTAGACTCTGCCACGGTTCCTTTCGTCGCTGTGCCGCCGATCATCGTGAAGGCAATCGCCGATCCTGTGCTCGGTTGTCACTGTCTCGTGACAAACTCGGCAACCGGAAGAACTACCGACGCTGTTGTCGCAGACGTCGGACCGTCGAATCATCTTGGCGAAATTAGTGTCGCCTGCGCTAGAGCCCTCGGCGTCTCGACTGGAACAGCCCACCCAGCAAACGGCGGCGGCGCATCGTCGCCTACCGTTCGCTACCAGCTCTTTCCTGGCAAAGCGGCGGTCGTTAATGGCGTAACCTATCCATTGCAACGCTGCTAATTCTGCAGGAAAATTCTGCGCGTGCGAACTTCTTCCTGCGTGCTGCACAAATTGCTCAGCACCTTTTTGGTTCTGTTTTGTCACGCCTTGTTCCTTGAATTATCTGCGTTTGCAGATGAGCCGCCCCGTGCGATTCCACCTTTTGCTTGCGAAGTTCGTTACCATTTTCGTGAGCAGTTTCGCAACGCAAAACCGGGAGAGAAAAGCGTCTCAGCGCCGGCATTCCAACGGGAGGGTTTGCCTGTCTCGCATACTGCGACTTTGGACGGCGTTGCCCAGCGAATGGTGAAAGGACGTGTGCCGCATTTACCTTTTCAGTTTTTGGTAAAAATCAGCCGACGCGGCGATAGCGAAACCGAAACTCTCAAACTGAATGTCCTGGATCGGTCTGGCAAGTCTCTTCCTGGCTTTCCGCAAGTCATGCCCAACCCTCTTACGAAGACGGGAGACTCAAGTCGCAAGGAGTTCGAGTTGCCTGTTGGATCAGCCTTAAAGAAGAAGATTGCGAACTGGCTTTTAGCGAAAAACCAATTCATTACCTATGTCGATTTAATTGTTGGCATGGATGAAGATTTCCTATCGGCGCACTTTCCAAAATGATTCAACCACTCTGCTTTATTGATTTGAATCGTGTAGACAAACCAAATAAGAGACAAACCTATGGTAAAAAAGAAACAACACTCAAAAAGTCGCCGCGCGCGGTCGACGGATTCCAGAAAAGCCAAACGAAACAAATCAGCGAAGGCGAAACCGACTTTGAAAGAACGCCTTGCGCGTGCCAGGAAGCTGGAGGTGCTGGATGCAGGGAAACCTACTTTAGAGGGTTCACGAGGAAGGGCACTGGCAGCTCAGGCACAACCTCGAGCGGCTCATCCGTTACGGAATAATAATTTTCCGCAGACGTACATACGGCAAATCTCAGTGAGTCTGGATGATCCTAATCACTGGCTAACTCTGACTTGGAAGGGTCCCAAGGCTGATAGTCAGGAAACGGGGCCCTTCAGGACATCACCCGGCGCCGGGTTGAGAGGCCTCAATTGCGATAATGAGAGCACAAGCCGGCGATCGGGATCCAAATGCACTCCGAAAGGGACCTATCCAGTCCAAGGCTTCCAAGGCAGGCTCAACAGCGATTCCCGTGCGACGTACGTTACCTGGTTTATGCAACGCCGAGGCATCGCTCTTCATTACTTCCCAATTGTACCCCAGTACGCAGCTTCCCACGGCTGTGTGCGTATACAGTCGGTACATGTGGCGCAACTTATCCAAGATAACTCACTTGTAGATGATACTAAGGTGGTCGTGGACGGAACTTGGACCAAGCCGCCAAGGCAATGGAGCTAACCTTTGCTCTCTCCCACGCTTGAGCGAAGCAGAATTTTAAACGCCTCCTGCCATCAGGAGCGCCTGCCAGGTCTGATTGCCTGGCTCGATTAGTCCATCAACCGGAAGATTGGACCGACTTTGAAAAGCCTCAATCGCAGCTACCGTGTTCGACTTCCCCGGGGGGCGCGCAATCTTTCCATCAACGCCCTGCGGATCGAGTTGAGAAGCTTGTAGCCTTTGCGCCGCCGTTTGCAAAAGGCGCTGCACGGTTTTCACGTCAGCCGCTGAGTTCTTCGCGTTTTTCTCCCAGCGACCGACCGACCCGGTAATCACCGTCGGCGAAGTGTTGGAGACATTAGCAGACTCAGGCGTTGTTTCCGCGTGCTGTTCCTGCGCGCCTTGAGCCCCGAGAGCAACGCTAACATTAGCATCTAAAAATAGGCCTTTGTCTTTCCGACTGCTAAGGATAGCAACAGCCTGGTCCACGTTATTCCTCACGGTATTGAAATCACTGGCCGTAAATAAGAGCTCGGTTTGATACCACTGAGCGACTTCTGGTTTTTGCAGCTCTCTTTGCAGGTCAAGAAGTCGATCATACGTTTTCGAATCTATGTGGCTGACTTTTTCGAGTAGATGGTTGGTCTTGGCCGAATTTCCGCTGATCAAACCGGCGTCGTTGTCTTTCATGATCATCCGATTGACTAGAACAGCCCCGGGCGGAATCTGCTTCAACTGTTCGGCAGCCTTCGCAGGATCACTTTTCTTGCTTTGACTTTTTGCAACACTGTTTTCAACCCACATGTATACTTTCTCAGAATGCATATTCCCACTGAAGCGATCAGCCTGGCTCATGATGAAGTCCATGAGCACCATGTCCGAGAGATCCCTGACTTGTACGATTTGTTGAACTGCAGCCTGATTGAGGTTACCGCTCGCGTCTTTGTAGTTTAGCTTGAGCGGGTTTGGGTTGGTTACTTTGTCAAACTCAGACGAAGCTGCAAAAGCACCGGCCCCCGCAAGGTCGCTCAAATGCGGATAGGATTGTTCTCCGCTCGGATTGACCTGGAGGGCGCCATAGAGCTGCTGTCCATCTTTGGTATAAACGGTCGGATTACTGTGGGCGTCGTCCAAGGCTCTCAATTCCGTCCACTGCGTTCGGTTGTTCGATCCAGTTGCGTTTGCCTTGCCTATATCAGCGAGCGGCTTGTGTGCGGACACATCCATCGTGCGGACGATGGCAGGTTCGACATGCCCCGCATCAAGGAACCGCGACAAATGATAATAACCGAGAATTGAAGGGCCATAGGTGAAATGGGTCGGGATGGACTGCTTATACTTCGCTATGATCTTGTCGTCGCTTGAATGCGCCTTTCCCGTATGGGCTTCGGCATAACTGAGACGGCTCACTCCCGCGGGTAACTTGACCGCATGAACATTTAGACCGGGCGAAGTGCTGTACGTCTTTGGAATTAGCACAATATCCAATCCCTCTTTGGTTTTGCCGTTATAAAAGTCTATCTCCGCGAGTTCCTTTTCCTTCTCGATGTCCTTCTTGCTATAAATTTCAGGGTGTCCCGGAAAAGTCGCAGGTCGAGTGGCGAGCTCGACAGTTCCGTTTGGAGCCGTGTGTTCTGTGATTTCTTGTGCGCGGGGTGTGTTGGGGGCAGGCTCTTCGGCCGAAGGAGACGGCGTGGTGGTAGTTGGAGGTGGAGAGCTCGCAACGGAGGGTGTGGCGCCGGATTGTTCGCTTTGGGCGGCCGCCTGGGCGGCCGCCACTTCCTTTGCGTAAAGCTTTTTCATCGTTCCCTCAAAATCCAGGTCGAGCTGAATATCTTTAGTGTCCACTCGACTCTTCAGCGATGCCGCTTGCTTAATAAGACTCGCTTTTAATTTGTCATAGTTATCGGCCGAGATGTGGACAGCGCTAACAAAGTAATCCTTAATCTTCGCGTCTGAGCCTGGTTCACTGTCTTGCATTAAAGCTGCCAGCCACTGCAACCTGTTATAGATCGTTTTGTCGATGTGGTGCGTCTCAGTGAGAACAGGGGTAACGGAAATCGAACTCATTCCCCACATCATTCCGTCGTCGTTATCTTTGTACATGATTCGCTTCAACGACTGAATTGGACTCACTGCCTCAGCTTTGTCCTTATCACTCACTTTGTCGTCCCACTTTACCTTACCTTTATTGGTCACGTAGTGCTGGAACTGCGCAACGCTAATGTTACCGAGGCGATCAACTTGCCGGAAGATTGAATCAAGGATCACTCCTCGCGTCATGTCCTGCGCAACAGCTAAATCCTGAAGGCACTTCGGGTCGTTCAAGTTCAACGTATTTGCCACTGGCGACTTTGAAGACAACACCTTGTAAAAGCTGTGACCCCGGATACTGTTGACCGTCCAATAATCTTCGGGGCTACTGTTCTCTCCGCGCGGATTCTCTGCCAGGGATCCAAAGACCAGCTTCCCACCTGGAAGAACTACTTTCGAACTGCCGGACTTCACCATCGCTCGTAGATTAGCCCACGCTTCTGTGCAACTTGGGTGACCAGTGGTTCGTGCCTGATCACCAACCTTCTGGAACTCCTGGATATCCATCGTCCTGTAGGTTGCCGGGGGCACCTCTACAAGATGCCCCAGGAGTCGGGACATGTGAAAGCAAGCCAAGCCGGACTCGGCCATGGTACCCACCTTGAACTTGGCAACCTTTTTTCCGGACCGCTTGTTGCTGTACTTTTTGGTTGTCCCTGGTCGGTACGGGCCTTCAGTTTTCTCGAACGTTTCTTTGCTAGTAGTCGAAGGGACCTGATAAATTTCCACGCCAGCTGAAGTGTTATGAAGTTTCGGAACCACACCCACACTTTGGGGTCCGCTTGAGGCGTGGAAGTCGAGGCTGTCGAGCTGATCAATTGAATTCTTGTCGTGCTTGGTAAACCAGTCCTTCGAACCCGAGAGCGCGTTTTCCTCTTTGAGCGTCACATCAGGAGGAGTAAACGGAAACCGGACAAGCCGTTGGGCGATTTCGGTGACGGCATTAGGCGTCGGATGTTCTATAAACGGCGGATCTCCAAGTGGCAGCGACTTATCCGATACAGAGTTCATATCGTAATCCTCCAATCCGCGTTAGTACGCTCAACTGAGAGATTGTTCACGAAAAATCCCCGAAGAAAAGCAAAAATGTCAACAAAATGGCGCGCAAGGCATGCGAAGCGCCGACGTTTGTCGCCGATATGTGCCGGACGTACTTAATATTTGAAGAATCATTTACTCTGAGAAATGATGGCTGCAGATTTCAACCACTTGCCGTGACTGCGAAAATGAAGTGTGCGGCCAAGTAAGAGGATCGTTATGGCGAAGGAATGGTACGTCAGCTTTCACGGAGGCGAAGAGAAAGCCTCGCTAAACAACATTCACGTCTATTCGACTGAGGGGAAAAATTTGCGGAAGGCTCTAAACAAGAAGAGTCTGCCTGAGGGTATCAAACTTCGTGAGCTTCGCGGATTCGTATTCGGACCGGATCAGAATCTGTATGTGGTCAACGCATATTTCGAATACAGCGAAGTTCTAAAGTTCAAGGGGGAACTGAATGAAAATGGACAGCACGATTTTGTTGACGTCTTCGTAAAACGTCACGACGAGATGAATCCCGGTATCGATCATCCCTTCAACGTCGTGTTTGATTCCGAGGGTGATCTCTACGTTTCCAGCCAAAACAAGAATCTCATCGCGAGATATCACGGTCCTTCGAGTAAAAAAGGTAAACCAGGAACACCGATGCCTCTTCCTGATAGCCTGCTATTGAAAAAAGCCGATTTTCTTCCTGGAACCTTCATTCCATCGGCAAACCTTATGTCGACCGGTCTGCTAGAAGTCAGAGCGGTAATCTTTGCACCGAATAATGACTTGTATGTCTCAGATCGCGCTGCCGATTGCGTTCGGATCTACGAGGGTCGCACAGGTCGCCATTTACGGAATCTTGTTTCACGAAGTGATCAACTCAACAGGCCGATCCATTTGTTGCTCAGTCTAGACGGTCGCTACCTTCTTATTGGGAGCGGCGGGAACGATTCCATTCTGCGACACGACCTTCAACAGGGCTTTACGAGCGTTTTTGTCGAGCCAAAGTCCGGCGGCCTGAATGGTCCCGCCGGAATGGCATTCGGAGACGATGGACTCCTCTACGTTGCCAGCCGTAATACAAAGGAGATCCTTCGTTACGATGCGAAAGCTGGCAGACCATTCGGCAAGGCATTTATCAAGAACTTGCCGGACAACCCGGAGTTTTTAATGCTGGTAGGTTGACCCCTCGGCGTAACAAAAAATCCAGTCCCACTCATTCGCTGAAATGCCGCACGTTTAGAGAATTGACTGCACGGTCGAATTTTGGCATTAAGAGATGCACCTATGAAGAACTACCTCCTATTAGCCTCTGTGGCTACTTCTGTACTTCTATCCGGCTGCGCCTCGGTAAACACCGCGCATACGCCGCCAGATGGCAGCGCCGAAAGAAACGCAATCCTTCAAGCAACTCAGGACGCATTGGCCCGCCAGGGACGAAAGCATCTTGTGCTGGATGTTCCATATCTGAAGGTTCATAACGGATGGGCTTGGATACAGGTCAATCCGCGATCGCCAAACGGGACCCAACATTACGAATCGCAATCCGGACTTCTGCAAGATCAGGCGAACAAATGGAAGCTACTGGAATGGATGCCCGCCGAAGAAGGAACGGATTACAAGACGTACTTTAAAAACCTTAAGGCTAAATATCCAGCAGCCCCGGTTGATATTTTCCCTCAGTGACCAAGGTCTCAGATAAAGAAGCCCGACTTGTGAAAAAATTATTAACTTTCCGGAACTTCATTTTACCCCTGGGGCTGGGCGTTTTCCTCTTTGCCGCTGGTCCTCGCTATAGTACCGAGCTGTGAGTACGGCTCGACCAGGTCACGCGGGCGGTAGGTTTTCCCGCCATTGATTGAGCTTCAGCGTTGGATCAATCAGATCTTTGCGTCGCATGAAGGGCACACCGTTCTTCACGGCCGAACCAGAACCCCTGGCGACAGTCAGAGGGCCCGACGCGGTCTTGTCGTAGAGTTCGAAATGCAGCATATCGCTCGGCACCCGAATTCCGACCAAATGCCCCACTCTGGCGATCTTTTGCCCGGCTCGAACGGTGTCTCCAGCAGTTACATCTGTCTTGCTTTGGATCTCTCCGTAACGAGCGAGGATAGGTCCATGATCGATCTCCAAGGCAAAAGTTTCGCAGTAAAATGGATATGGTCCGCGAATAACAACACCGTCAGCGACGGCGTGGATCGGAGTGTCTCTGGGAAAGTAAAGATCACAACCTGCGTGTAAACGAGCACCACCTGCCCGCGAGGATGCGAACGCCAGAGGCGATTTTTCCCAGCTTTCGGTTGGAACCGTAGCAAAAGGGAAGAGCCATTGAGAACTGCTTGAAATATTTTCGGTGCTATCTGGCTTTTTTC
This sequence comes from Candidatus Udaeobacter sp., assembly GCA_036499375.1. Classification (GTDB taxonomy): domain Bacteria; phylum Verrucomicrobiota; class Verrucomicrobiia; order Chthoniobacterales; family UBA10450; genus Udaeobacter. Next base: position 77,396 of record DASYDV010000027.1, on the reverse strand, counting down.
CAGAAGCTCCCACTAGCGCAGCCCACGTCTGGCCGCCTGGCGCAACGACTCCGTCCACAGCACCCGTGAAGCGACTTTGGAACACTTCGATCGCGTTTACCGTACCCGAGATTTTGGGAGGCCGTGAGATTTCGCCGTCTACTCCTTTCGGATCGATCTCGGGCGCTCGCAAGGCATTCGCAGCAGCTTGCAACAAGAGCTGTATAGTTGTGACATCCGACTGTAGATTGCGCGCACCTTTTTCCCATCGCCCAACTGAAGCCGAAATTTCTGAACTCATCATTAACTCGCTGGATGTCGAGGCTACTTCTTCATTTCGCCGAAGTCGAGTTTTATAATTGCTCCCGCTCGTATGCCGCGCAATTCGTCCCTAAGCACGATGTTAGTCACGCCCCCGAACTAGCTAACCTTCCGGGATCACCGGCTGCTCCCGTTCTGTCCTCCGAAAAATCATCCATACGCCCACAAGGACCACAGCGGCGCCTAACAAAGAGGAAATTGGAAATGTCGAGGTGACTGCGCTGCTTTATACGCTTCTCAACACGCGTGATGCTCGTGGCACTTACGCGCGAAAAGCAATTGCGTGCGAGCAGCGGCGTTTAAAGCTGGCGTCATTGAGGCGCCCCCCGGGACAGACTCATTCGAACAACGGACCAAGGATATTGCCCATTTCAATCTCCGCGACACTCAGGTGCCATTACCACTTGGCTGGATGCTATCCGCGGCTGCAGCAAAAACGATTCGTGAGCAAATCAACCTGGTTGACGACGTCGTTCAGAACCAGACTGCGACGAACAAGATCCTCAAGACTCTTCCGTCACGTCAGTGATCGCATTTCAATCAGTACGAAGCGCAGCCGTTCTTAAAGTGGAGAGGACTCGACAAGACGAAAGGCGGTTTCCAGACTTTGATTGGAAATCGTAGGAAAATTCAACCGAGCGAGAATAAAGCAGTCTTGATCTAACGCGCTTTGCAAAGAGTCCCGGCCACACTCCCTGCTTGTTGCGTTCAACTCACACGTCACTAGCCTATACGACTGACCGGTATGCGACGGCGGAAACCATGTTTATCGCTGCGCGCACCGAGGCAGAAGGATTCGGGTCGACCGATATTCCGCTAGCTTCAACACTCTTCCAGCATGCACGTGTTTATAAACGCACAAAAGAAACGAGAAGGCCAAGCTCGGCTGCCGCCGTGCAATCGAAATCTGGGACACTGCCTCAGCGGACATTTGTTTTCATCGAACTCCCTGTTTAGCAAGATCACGGATCGCGTCCTCTATCCCCTCGTCGCCCGGGGCGCGTTTCGCCGCATTCCGATAGGCCTCTAACGCAAGCCGGCGCTCCTCCATGGCTTCGTTCTTGTTACCGTCACCTTCGAGTTGGTCGGCAAGGTATTTCCGCCAATACCCTACTTCTTTTGCATAAGCCAAACTTTTCTTGTCGATTTCAGCAGCTTTCTGGAGTTGAATGAGGCCGTCGTGGATCGATTCTTTCCAGCCTTCTAACTTCTTTTCTCTTAGGACACTGCCACGCCCACACTCGGCGTTGCCTAGGCGCCGGAGATAGCTTCCGTCTAGCCTATTTCTACTCACCAAATCGACGGCGGCGGCGACTTCCTCCTGCACCATGGCCAACGCCTCATTCAAGCGATCATTGCTGTCGAGCAATATTCCGAGCTCTTGACGGGCGTCTCTAAGCTTGTCAATCGTATCCTTATTGTCAGGCTCGAGCAACGCGGCAATGGTAGCCGCGTACATCGCGGCCCTGAGCGCGGCGATTCGCTGTTTGCCATGCTCGGCCGCCTCGCCGTGGTCCACGATGCCAATTCCGAGCTTTTCGTGCGTATTTGCGACCCAGGCGTAAAGGTTGCGAAGATTGTCGTAATCTCTCGAAGTGTTGAATCGGAGATACATGTATTCCAGCGCAGCCATTTCCGCGGAGCTGAACTCGTGAAGCGCCGCATCGTAACGTTCTTCTTTGAACAATTTGGCTCCCGCGTTCACATGTTTCGTGCTCAATTCACGAAGCGAAACGGCTTCTTTGTCCCGTTTTTCTATGTTGGTCTGATATTCGTGATACAGTTGCTCTTTCTTTTGTTCCGCGGTTTTCGCGGCGACCCGATCGCCGTACTTCCGGAGAACAGTAGCTTTGCGTTCAAAAGCCTGACCCAGGTCGGCTACGTAAGTCGGCATGTCTGGGTGTTTTTCGATCAGTTCCTTGAACCGTTCGACGGCGCTTTGCCAAGCTGCCTCGGCTTTCTCTCGATCGCCGGGCGCCGCCAAAGCTTCCGCTTTGTCTTCCAAGAGTAATGCGACGATTTCTATACGCTTCGCATATGCCCTATCACGCTCGAGGTCATTATAAATTTGCTCTGATTCTTCGATCGCCTTTAGGCGATCGGGTTGCCGTCTCTGACCGAGTTTCGCGAGCACGTTTGCGTGTTGCTGCAACGCCCAGGCGACATCGGATTTCCACGATACATTGCTTGGGTCGGCCTGGGCCAATGCGCGCAGCGTCCCGATCGCCTCGAGAGACATGCCTTCGGCATTCTCGAAGGACGGCATGGGTTTGCAGTCTGCGGACTTGCTTTCAGCACATGCCGTCATTGCCGTGGCCACCAGCACTTGGCATGCCGCCCGTTCTCGCTGCCATAACTTGTTGGCTGGATCCCAGCGCAGCAACTCATCGAATTCGGCCAGCGCTTTCTGATCGTCACGCAATTGGTTCCCCGGAGTGGAGTCGAACTCTCCCCAGGAACGGACAGTTAGGCCGTACAACGCCTGACGCCTTAGATCGATGGAGAACGGCCACAGCCGTCTTGCTTCCAATGCAAATACCGCAGTCTGCCCATACTCTTCCGAAGTCCCCAGGATATCGGCTCGCAAATTCACGGCTTGACTGAGCAGTCCTAGAGCTTTGGCATTTAGATAAGGCTCGATCTCGCTCGCCGCAGGTCCACATTGGACATGCGGCGTTTTGCGACCGAATAGCACGGCGGACACAATCTCGATCGACTTGTGCATGTAATTGAGGGCGCCGTCTGCGTCCCCCATCCGGCGCTTCAGATCTCCGGCAGACACCAGGCTATTGGCCAGGCTTGTACAATCGTCCGTTGCATACGCATGATCCGCCTCCGCTCGCGAATCGACGCTGACAAGCCGGCGCCAAACTGCCACTTCAGCATCGTAATGAGTCAGCGCCTCAGTGATTTCGTCCCGATCGACCAAAGCTTCCCCCATTCGGTCGTGAGTGCGGGCTGCTTCGCGCTGTTTGTCGGGACTGTCGGGACTGCTCTCGATAAACTTTAGAGCCTTGCCGAAAAGCTCCACAGACTTCTGGATATCCCCATGCGACCGCGCGATGTCGCCAGCGTTGCGCAGCGTGAGACCTTTGTTTAATGGCGACGACTGCTTGGCCGCGGCAACGCGCTTCTGGACCTTCTCGAGCATTGTGCTGCGTCCGATGTCTCGGATTTCTCCGAGGAAACCTTCACCGAGTAGAAAGCCAAGCAGTTGTTCGGCATTTTGTCGCTCTCCCTCGGCGCGCGCGGTCTCCTCCCGGGCGATTTTGCTCTGCTGCTTGGCTACGTTCCTCTGGTGCTTGGCTACGTTCTTTTGAACCAAGGAGAACCCCGCTGCGACGACCGCCACCGCAGAGACGAGCACCATCGCCCCCGTTAACCTGCGCTGAAGTTTCGCAGCCTTCGCTTGGTCGTCGGCCCGTTTCCTTTGTTCAGTCAGCAACGCCTGCGTCTGAGCCAGTTCTTGTTGTTGGCGTTCGTGCTCCTCCCGTTGCTTTTCCAGTTGTGCATCCCTTTCCCGCGCCTGGCGCTTTTCCGTGATCCACGGGATGAGGAATTCGCTGCTAATCTCGTAGAATGCACTGTCGCCCCGGGTCTGGCGGAGGACGAGACGGGTTGTGCGGGACAACGCGTTGAGAACCTCCCGCGCATCCGACTGGGTGAGTTGATCGTCGCGAACAACGTTACCAAGGAGATCGTCTTCCGAGACGATGTTTCGAGTTCCGCTGGAAGTTACCAGAAAAGTGAGCGCGGTGATCGCAGGCTTCCGGAAGTTTTGGTCCAAACGATTCAAAGCGTGGTCGAGATAATTACCAAATAGACGCCGAACGGCCTCCCGGTGGTCTGTTTCTTTGAGAAATGCCTTTTCTTCTTCCTCGTTCTCCCAAAGGGCGAGACAGGCGATCTGAACTTCGGTAAGGTTAATTGTCCCCGTATCGCTCAGCTCCTTAAAGGAGGATTCGAGCGCATCGAAAGCGGGCTCCGAGAGGCGTCTCTTGAAATGATCAGCTGGAATCGACTCACTCTCGAATGGCCCTCGAATGATCTTCCGCAGTTCAGTGTCAGGCAGAGAGGAAAGGCGAAAAGCCTGTTCCCCGAGTTCAGGAGCAGCCGCGAGACGCCGAGATACTTTGGCGAGGTAATCTTCGCGGAAGGAAAGCACGAGCTTGATCGACAGATTCGGATCGCCCAGAAATTCAAGGAGCATTTCGACGATCCGGCTTTGTATTTCGCGAGCCTGGTTAAACTTCTCGCGGCTATCGGGAGCTTCTTCGAACAGAGTGATAAGCTCTTCGAATTGGTCAAAGAACAGAACCGGAACGGCATTTGAAGTTGCAATGCCATCCTGTCTTTGGGGCAGCGGCGCTTTTCCAATGCAGCGAACGAACTCCTCGACCGACAAGACGAGGCGTGCGGGTTCGGGTGTTTTGTTGTCCGCAGAAGCGGCGAATCTCGATGGCAGAAATGGCGGCGTCCCCTCGTCTGTCAGAGCGATGCGTTCGATTACCAGCTCTTGCCCCGCGATGGGCTGCACGCGCACCCGCTCCGGCGCGAAGTCTTCCTTCCGCAATGCCGGAATAAGACCGGCATTGATCAACGAAGATTTGCCGGCGCCTGACTCACCGTAGAAAAAGATGCCGCGATAGATTGTGATAAGACGAACCAGTTTTCGGACTTCGTCAGGGCGGGCAGAGAAGATCGGCTGGTCAACGAAACGAAATGGCTCGATTCCACGATAAGGCGCGAATGGCAGCGGTAATGAAGTACGTTCATTCTCCATAGTTGGGCATTTCACATCCTTTCACACGTTTATAAAGTTCGGGCACAAATTCCCAAAGATCGTTTGCGAGAAAGCCGACATAGCCGAGCTGCGAATCCCACACCCTCATAACCAGGGGATCGGGCCATGGATCGATCGAATAAGAAAATGGAAAGGTATCTTTTTTGTAGCGGAGGGTCTTGAGGAGAAGACGCAGATTGTAGTCGAGAAGGCTGTAGCCGATGAAAAGCGTTGGCCATTTTACAAGACGGAACTTAAAAGTTCCTGGCACGGGATCGTACTCCCCATACGCAGTCATCCGAAGCACGAAGTCGATGTAGTCTTCATCAGTAATGACGAGGGACTCAGGAGTATTGATATCGCCGTGAATCTTGAAGATAAACGGATTTTGAGGAGAAGGATCCGTGGAGATATCATCAGCGGGAGCGTTCGCCTTTGGCTGGTAAACAGACGTGGTTGGATTCTTTCCGGCAAACAGCAAAGCATCTTCGAAATGGCGGTCGTAGTTTGTCGTGATGATCAGTGGAAAATTGAGTTCTGCCAATGCTCGCAATGCCGGGGAAGGTGTCTTGCCAACAGTGACGCCGCGCTGCACCGCATTCGCGAGCCTCTCCCGGCCGCGGTGGCGCAGTTCCTTGGCTTCAATCGCGCTGTTGGGACGATCCGGAGGCTGTAGCAACCCTTGGCTCTTACCACTTTGGTCCCACTGCTTCCGTTGCTCATCAAGAATGATGTTGAGTTCGTAATCTAGCGCGACACGCTGAAAGTAATCCTTCGGCGGCTTGTTGGGGAAACGCTCCGTCCATCGAGACTCCCGAGCGAACGCTTCCGCCAAGGCTCCCGCGAAGAGTGGGCGGCGCGGATCTGGAGGTGGCTCGGGCTGTCCACGGGGTGCGGGCTTTGATGCGTGAACGCCGGCGCCTAGAAACAAAATGACCTCGCCACGTATGACACTTCGAACGATCTGCTCGATCCCATCTCCTGCCGCGCTGCTTTGAGAAGGGATGGGAGCGCCATTCATAAAGCAATTTTTAGGTCGCTGACCATGCGGCCATCTCCAGCCACACCATCATTAATAATCTACTCCAGGTTGATACTACATTACACTCACGAGTGATAGCACCAGTCGAAGGAGGCTTGCAAGAACAAATTGACTAACCGAAAGCGGCGACGTCCTCTCGAAAATGCGCGCAACTCTTCGATAGCGTCGTCTTCAGATCGCCGCAAGACGCGACATTTGAAATGGCAGAGGTACATCGCGGCGAATGCAACCGACATCTTGGCTCGCACAAACAATCAATCGTTGAAGAGAATCCACGCGAGTAGTTGCCGAATTTGCTTGATTGATTACAAGAAAACCGGTGAAATCTGCTTAAACACGGCCACGCAACACAGGAACGCGATTTATACCGACTGACGATAAATCCGAACCGGACAGCCAGTTTAGGGTAGCGCTGGCTAAGACGGTTACTACTTGGGCGCTGGCAGCGATCCTGGCCATAGCGGCTCTCATCATTGTCGTTGCCGGGATAAACGCAATTTGGGGATCCGCTCCAGAGAAAATGGTCCAATTTTTTGACATATCTAAATATGTACTTGGTGTGCTTCTGCCGGTAATCGGAGCTTGGGTCGGAACGGTCCTCGCTTTCTATTTTGGACAGGTGAACTTCGAGGCCGCCTCAAGAAGTGCGGCCAATCTCGTGCGTCAGCTCTCGCCGCGCGAAAAGCTACAAGCCGAAACTGCGGGCCACGCGATGATGAAAATCAACGACGTGACCACGTTCAAGATTCCGGCAGACAAGACTGAGGCGGACATCACGATAAGACAACTTATCGATGACGGCTTTGAAAAGGATAAGTCGCAGCCTCGACAGCGCCTGCCCATTCTCGATGCTCAGGGTAGAGGCAAATATGTCCTTCATCGAAGCACAATCGATGCATTTGTCGCGCCTATAAAGCGTCCCCCCGACGTCCAAGAGTCAACTCTAACATTGAAAAATTTGATAGAGGACCCAAAGATAAAAGACTACATAATTAACAGCTTTATGCCGCTCGCTCCGGACGCAACGCTCGCCGATGCCAAGGATCTCTTGGACAAAAATCCGCAATGCCTCGACATCCTCGTTACGCAGGACGGAACCAAGAATGGGATTGTTGTCGGTTGGATTACCAATGTAATGGTGCTAAACGCGGCAACAATTTAAGGACCTGCCAAGCGAGCCTCTCAGCATCAAATGCGCTCCTGAAGCCGTTACCGAAGAATCAGCACACGCACGTCGGTGAAGCCAGTGCGTGGTGACTAACTAACTCTCCTGAGTCACTGACACTCGCAATTCCGCTCTTCGGAAAATCATCCATACGCCCGCAAGGACCAGAGCGGCGCCTAACAAAGAGGAAATTGGAAATGTTTCGCCGCCTAACAACCACCCGAGCATGACCGCTCCGGGTGGGGTTATGAGAGAAATACTTTGCAACTGCGCGACCGTGAGACGCGGCAGTAACCAGTAAAGAAGCAGAAACGTCAGCGCCGACCCGATAACCGCCAGATACAGCAGGCAGAACACTGCTGTGGTAGTCCAGTGAAAACGCGCCGGGTTTCCATCGATCGCGAGTCCAAGCACTAGCAATGGCGCAATTCCGAAAATCATCTGCCACGCAGCGAGCATTGCCGGCGCAAGCTGCATCGAGCGCGCTTTGACGAGCACGTTGGCGAATGCCGCGCTCGCCGCTCCAACAACAACCGCCACGCCACCCCAGAGAGCTAGCGGGCCATTGAACCCAAGCAGCCGTCCACAGATCACCGCGACCCCGCCGAGTGCGATCATTGCGCCGGCAAGCTTTTGTAACCGCAGCGGTTCATCCGGCAGCATCCAGTGGGCAGACATCATGCCGAAAATTGGAATTGTTGCCTGCAACACCGCAGCGAGACCGGATGAGACGTGCAACTCCGCCCAGAACAACAGAGTGTAATTCACAGCGAACATGAGAATTCCCGTGATGGCTAAAACAGTATAATCGCTCCGCCGTCGTGGGAGCAAACGCGACCTTCCGATGGACACGGCCAGCAGCACGCCGATTGCGATGAGAAAACGAATCGCCACGAATGAAATCGGCGGGAGATCGCGTAATCCGATTTTGATGACAAGCCAGGTGGAACTCCAAACGATGCAAAGCGTCAGCCACGCCAACGGGACACCCCACCCCGCTTTCGTTCGCCACTTTTTTTCCAGCAATACGCTTGTCGTTTTCACACGCCTGCGAGCATCGCGCCTTGGCTGGGAGTCGTAAAGGCAACTCGCCTCCTGCGCAGCACCCCGTCATTGTTTGATGACGACAGCAGCGACGACGGTCGAAAAGATGCAGGCGACTAGCCGAACTCCTCTTTGTTTCCGAACATGAATAGCCTTCGGCCAGGATCTTGCCACTTCGCGCGCGGTACAGTATTTCTACAGGTATCCGGTTTACGGCGCGTTCGTCTAGTGGTTAGGACACAGCCCTCTCAAGGCTGGTGCACGGGTTCGACTCCCGTACGCGCTGCCAACTGGGCAGAGGACTCAGGAGCAGCGGCAAGTAATTCACTGAACGTTTAGCTTCATCACTTGATGAATTTCCCATGCAGTGTAAGCCCGGAAGATTTTTTCGCCGGTTTGATTGATCTTTCGGGGCGTGGCGGATGTCCCAAAATGCTTTGCCAACAACGGTGACAATCGGCGCTCCGTTGAGCCCGAGTTTTCTAGTCGAGCGTATGTCCAAAGCAAACCGCATCCGCGTCCAACTGAAAACCGTGGTACGAATCTCGCACCACTGCGGCTTGGCTGGTACTTCGACAACAACGATGCCGGGCTTGTCGCCAGTAGCATCTTGCAGCGCCAAACGAAGGTCGCCGTCAGCTTCGACTTTCACAGCAACAACGCGCCCGGTAAGCGCGAACCCACTTGGTTTCAATCCCGGTGCGTTCCGATTGCCAGTTCAAATGTACGTCCATTCCCGGCCAACCAAACATATCGCTCGGAGTGACGGCTTGAGCGCTCGCATCTGTCGGCGGAGTTGAGGGATCATTCTTTACTGCCCATCGGCCTTTGCCGTGATTGTCGCAGTATTCGCGCTCTCGTCAGGGCTACCGCTTTGCGGCCGCACCCATCCCCGTTCTCATTCGTCCAGATTGCCGCGGAACCTGGGGTTCGCAGGCGGTTTGCCAGCTTAAGTGCGCCGACATCGCGCGCGGCTTCCCGCTTTTTGTATCCGATGAGTTTTGGTAGTAGCGGCGGCGAGAGACGACAATGTGTGACGCCAGTGAGTCGTGCTCGGCTTTCATCGCAACGCGGTTTCTACCTCACGCATCGCTGTAGTGAGCCGTTCCAGTGCGTCTTGAAGACGTGCGACACCCATGATGTTCGACGGAACATAATCTCTACCTAGACGTCAAATCATCACTGGCGCGCGAGTTCCTCAGCGCGATCCTGGCGGCGGAAAAATCACCGAGGGAAATTTACCTAAGAATCGTGAACGAGAAGCCGTCCAAGAGTTTTTTCCCAAATTTTCTTGACATACTTAAGCAAAATTTCTTAAAAAACCCTAATTATGAAAAAAATATCCCCCTTCATTAGTTTTACTTTGGGCTTTACAGCCCTTGCTTTGACGGAAGCGTTGGCCCAGTCGCCAGAAGTCCCTGAAGCCCCTATTATTCAATTGTTCGGGATCTTTGATTATCCGGGCACGGACATTCAGACGCGGCCGCAGAAGATTAGCGACGTAGGCGGTGTGGTTGGGATCTTTGTGGATTCCAGCGGAGTGTCGCGCGGCTTTATTAAGTTTAGAAGCGGGAACTTTATCCCGATAGTGGACCCGAACGATGCGGGCAACTTGACGGAGGCGCGCGGGATCAATAACTCCCGCCTGGTCTGCGGCGATTATCTCGATTCCGCGGGCGCTTTCGAAGGGTTCTTCTTTCAGAATAATGTCTTCACCAATTACGCTCCGGAACCGACGTTTACGATTGTGCTGGGGGTGAATAATGCGGGGGATTTTTGCGGATCGGAAATCCCGAGCAGCACGGGGATTCAGAGTGGCTTCCTGAATATCGGGGGCGTGCTAACGGACTTCGTGGTGACGGACGCGACGGCGACTCTGGCTTATTCGCTGAATGCGAACAACCAGAGCTGCGGTTATTACATTGACTCCTCGGGAGTGACTCATGGGTTCTGGCGCGATAACGACGGCACGATTTACGCACCGATCGATCCGGTGGGCTCGACGGGCACGATCCTGTTCGGCAATACCGTCCTCCGGCACAATCCACATCGCAGCCACGACTTGAATCTAATGGTGGGCCGCTATACTGACGCAGCTGGCGCGACGCACGGCATCCTCTTCAGTCCGCCGCATGGTTTTGTAGTCTATGATTTTCCGGGCGCGACGTATACTTCGCTCAATGGAATCAACGAACTGGGCCGGGTCGTCGGCCGCTACACCGATCCTTCCACCGGCATCGACCACGGTATTCTCGCCAAGGTCCAAAACGGCCGCGCCAGTGTAATGCTGCCGCTGGCGCCGCCCTCCGCGCCGGCGCAAGCGTCGCCTGAGCGCGCGGTGGTTGTTACTGAGCCGCCTTATTAGAGCTGGGTTTAGGGGTGACCTTGTACCCGAATCGGGCCAGCTAAGGACGCTCGCGACGACCTGGTGTTGGGACGCGCTTAACAAGAAAACTCGCGCGGGCGTGAACGTCGCTCGCATCAATCTCAGAAAAGCCGGGTGTGATAACGTCAGGGGACCGTCACTCCGACAGCATGTAAACCAGCTTATCCCTGGACGCGTCGAAAATTGTAATAGTCTTACCCGCCACTAAAAGCCGCGCTGGTTTTGTAGCTAAATCCACCGACAGAAGCAGATCTCCTTCGTCCATTATCAGCGGGCCTGGCGGATGCGCTGGAATAACGGTGGGCGGCCCCACTGTTGTGGACGTGCCGGTATAAGAACCGTGGCCATATCCCCCGGAGTCGTAAACATCGACAGAACCGCTGTGGGTTGTTGTCGCCGTATTGGGAATAACCATTCCCTGAAAGCGTCCTTGCGCTCGTGTGTTTTGATCACGTTGGCAGAATCATCGCAAATGCGGATCACAGCATCGTGTGAGCGGCTGCAGTGTTGCGCGTATCCAATCGCATTGCTGATTGCGTTTGGCTCCCCATACCACAAGCGACCGAATGGCAGCACATCAGAGAACAGATCGACGTCGCGATGATCCCTGCGCGGTCGCACTTCGTAAACGTGTGCCGGAATCGTCAATCAAAAATCCTTTTAGTAATCAGTGGGGACATAATTCTCGGGGTCTCGCCCCAGGGGCATCTCATACGTTGCACGGTTAGTCTGACGCGTTACGGGCGGGCCCGAAGTCGATGTTGCTGTCGTCTCGTCGGGCGAAAAAGGGTTCAATGAATTTAACATGCTCTCGCACGAAGCTAGCGTCATCGCTACTACAGAGAGCGTTGAAATAAGGATAATCGACTTTTTCATAGTAAGGATTGTCGTTGACGGTGCTGGACATTCAATCACGGAGCGCCGCGTGTCGTAAAGCGTGCGTCAATCAGATGCGATTCTAGCGCGACCCTGTTGAAGCGGGGCAAGGCTTTGGTGAAATCCTGTAACAATTCTGTAACGACTCCGGGTACACCTAGCAAAGCAACAGCACTCTCAAGGCTGGCGCACGGGTTCGACTCCCGTACGCGCTGCCACTCGCTGACAATCTCAGCAAAGCCGATTGGAATTGGGCTGCATTGTCAGCATGGATTTGGAGGGGCGACAAATTTTCGTTATTCACGGTGCCGGGGCCGGAAACGTATTAGCCGCGTTACCGGCAGGGAGAGGTAACGGTGTTACTGGTCCAATCCTGCGCGACTCTTGTCCGATACGATGCTCAAGCCGGGAGGCTTGATATTGTTTAGTAGATCAGCCTCTGCTCTCCAAGGCGGAGAAACTGGCCATCCATTAAGACGTTTGTCTATCGTAATCTCGTTTTGTGTCGGCGGGTCTGAAGCGTATTGAATCACGGTAACTATGCGAAATTCGGTTGTACGTTCGGTCAGCCTGAAGCAAACCAGGTACGAGCTGCGATCACGCGCTACCCCAGCGTCCGGACTGGTGAGTACAACGTGAAAGAGATAAAAGGGCCAGTTCTTGTCTACAATGTCTACCTTTTCGAAACTCGCTGAAAAAGGATGCGACACACCATCCCACACCAGGAATTGGGCTTGTCTACGTGCCAAATCATCGTTGTTAGCAGCATCAAAAAGCCAGTCGAGAGTTCCAGCATACGCTTGGACTGTAGCAACCGTTAGTGTGGTCAGTATAACAGTGAGCTGTCGCATACAGAGTCGCCAGGGGTCTAATTCGCTTCGCTTCTTTCGGAACCGCCGGATAAGAGGGCGATCATGGAGTTCATCCTAGCGCGAACGGCGACGTGTTACGAGCCTAAAGCGACGACTCCTTGAAATCGCCGTGGTGCTCGTGCGTTTCGGTCAAATTGTCGGCCCGCGTCGTAAACGCTCATCACACCGTCGTATGAGCGGTCGAACGACAACGATCTGCGCTTGCGGCGGTTGTGCTTGACGCGCAGGCGAGATTTTTTCCAAAGTCGGCCTCACTAAACGGATCGTGAATCAGGCTGAGGACATTTTCCCGCTGGGTTCTTCGCCTCTTCCGGACCCTGCAATCCCAACAACCAGCTTGGCGGGAAAAAGAAAGCAATTTCAACGCACCGCAAACCGTTCTCAATAATCAGTAAAGCAGACGGAACGCGTGGAGTTCCGGGTGCATTGAAAGGCGCGTGCTGGCAAGGACCGCATTCACCACGCTTTGAACTCGCCAGCCTGCTCATGCCTCTCGATCGCATTGCCACCTTCATCGTAAATGCGAATCACAGCATCATGTGACCGACTATAGAATTCCGTATTCTGGACTGTCAAGCAGGCAGCCACAGTCAAAATTGTAGCAACAAAGTAGCAACGGCGGAAAGTGCACGGGGTCGCGCCAGGTAAATCTTAACAGAACCGTTACCGACCTGAGCATGCGCACAGTTTCTCCCCTTTTGCGTCGGTGCACTCAAAACGCAGATTTCACCCGGGACGCTACGCAGATCCTGTCTTTCGACTCCTGCACTCGACTGACATGGCGAAGCGACAATTCTCCGAGTGTTCGGAAAACTAGGCGACCGATTACAGCTGCGATCTACTGGCGAAGAGCCAGTTCATACATACATTGTGTGCCATGAAATCAAAATACAGGTTCGCGCGGAACGTTTTTCTAATTTGTGGTTTTGCAGGCGCAATTTTCATTACCACTGTGGCGCAAGCCGGTCCTCCGTCTGGTTACCTCCGGTCTCGTCATATTCCTCCTGGTCACCTCACGGTGAACAGGGTGCCGAACTTCGGATGGAATCTCGCTTTCAATCTGCAGATCGATGGCAGGCCCGTCGCGAACCTCGCAAAGGGTCACAGCTATAATGCCTGGCTGTCAGCTGGGCCCCATGTCTTGACAGTGCAAAAGGTCCCAGCCGCGGGCTACACCGTACCGACTTCGACAACAGTAAACATCCAGCCCGGGGCGGAGTATCTGTTCGTTGCCATGTGGGACTCAGGCTTGGTTTATCTTCAACCAGCAGGAGTCTGGCTGACCCCCGGCGCGTTCTGGCAACTTAGAGGTGATACCTGATTAGACTAAGCAGCGTTCAAGATTCTTTGCGGGTTTCCCGTCGGCGCGCGTGATTCGTGTAATTGTTTTTGATGACATGACGATAAAGTTCTGCCCCGGAGTGCCATTCTTTGGACCTTAAAAGCCGAAGTTTACCTCGGAGGCCAGGTAGATCCTGTTTTTTTGACTCCCGTACGCGCTGCCAATTGCGAAGACCTCCAATGCGTTCTGCTTTGTTTGGCAGCGCCCTCGTGCTTTGTTTTTGCCTCTTAGGAGCGGGATGCTCGAAAGGCGTGACTCGCGCGACAACAGCCACGCTGTTTTTCGTAAATGGCGAGGTCGTCTTCGGAAATGCGGAACGAGATCAGTTTCAACCGGTCACACCCGCGAGCAAAATTCAAGATGGCGACACGGTCCGGACATCGGAGGCTGCCGCGATCAATCTGTCGTTGGTCCCGGGCGCATTCGTTCAATTGTCAGGCAATTCCGAAATAAGAATCGAGGAACTCCGACTAACGAAAGACGGAAACGAGACTGCTGGAGGTATGCTCGCTCGACGTGCGCGAATACGATTGAACCGCGGAAAGGTAAGCATTCTGTTTAGCCGACCTGAGAGGAGCACATCACATTTGGCCGTTACGACGAACCAATCGACCATAACACCGGACTCCGATTGTCTTTTCAGCGTTTGGACTGATGGCGCCATTACGAGAGTCACATGCGGTCGAGGCGAAGTAAGCGCCTCGGATAATGGTCCTTCGACGGTTAAAATTGCCGCAGGCTACTTTCATCAATGGCCCGCGGCGTCGAAAGAGCCGATCGCCGCTACTGCAGACGCTGCTGCGCAAATGGACATCAGAACGTCGTTGGAAGCAGAGAAAGAATTGCTGGATCAAGCAGCCGGCTGGCAAAACCGCCGCATATTTTAGCACTATCGCCAGCCACGGAACTCGAGATCGCTGCGGCCGGTTTTGAAAATCGTTTGCAGTCGCGTGACGAATTTCGGATGATCGCAGCAAATGACTCAGTCATCTCTCGATCTTGTCATCGCAGCGCTGGAGACGATTCGAGAGAAAAGTGATCGTGCGCCACGCGCATCGAGAGCGACGCTTGTACAATTACAAACTATCGATTCTGCAGTTTTCCCTCTGCACGAAACCAGTGCGCCGCCTAGCAGGCGGCGGCTACAGCCAGCGTCGAACAAATCCGAATTGCTTGAACCGATTCGCGAGCGCGTTCGCGTTTGCACGAAATGCGCTCACCTTGCCTGCTCGCGCACGCAGACTGTTTTCGGTGTAGGAAATTCGGACGCCGACCTGATGTTCATCGGTGAAGCGCCCGGCGCGGACGAAGATCAGCGGGGCGAACCATTCGTGGGACGGGCTGGACAATTGCTTACGAAAATTTTGAAAGCGATGAATTTCGAACGCGAAGACGTTTATATCGCGAACATCCTTAAGTGCCGGCCCGACACGGCGCCGGGCAGCTTTGGGAATCGCCCTCCGACCCCGACAGAGATGCAGACCTGCCAGCCGTATCTCGCCGAACAGATCGAGATCATTCAGCCAAGCGTCTTAGTGGCGCTTGGCGCGGTTGCAGTCGAGGGTTTGCTCGGAATGCGCAGGCCCATGCGCGAATTGCGCGGCCGATGGAACACTTACAATGGCATCCCGCTCATGATCACATATCACCCCGCGTACTTGCTCCGGAACCAGGCGCCCTCGGAAAAACGCAAAGTCTGGGAGGACATGCTCCAGGTGCTGGAGCGCCTCGACCAACCCATTAGCGAACGACAGCGAAAATATTTTCTGTAACGACGTTCTGTGACTGCGTAAGAGCGGCGAATGGATCAGCCCGCCGCTAGGATTTTGCGTCGTTAAACATCGCATCGATTTTCCCGCGGGAAACCAGGGTCACCGCCAGCGATAAAGTCATTGCGCGCACTTCTCGGCGTCGCACTTTCACCGTCCGCTGCAAGGCCATTGGGCCGGCGGCATCCAAAAGCGCGAGCGTGCGCGCGCCGATCAATGCCGGCAGAACTGTAGCGGCCCGCACGCGACGATTATTAATTGCACGGGAGTATTCCATTCCAGACTCAAGACCTGCTCTGGCTTTTTCCAGCCACCTTCGATAAACCGGCTGGAACTTTTCCGGTTCGGCGAGAATTTCTGATGGGGTCAGATGCGCCGCGGTCAACTCGTATTCTGGAAGATAACATCTGCCAACACGGAGATCTGAACCGGCGTCGCGCAGGACGTTGATCAATTGAAGCACCATACCGTAGCGTTTGCCTAGAGGCAGCATCTCGTCCTGGCTCCGGTTCGCAAAGTTACGAACATGCCGGAAACAGAGTTGCGTCCAAAATTCACCGACACAACCGGCAACAAGGTAGGTGTATTCATCGAGGTCGTTAGCGGTGCCAAGCGCTCGGATTTCGTTAGGATCATCGAAGCGTTGCAGATCCAACATCTGGCCGCGCATTATTTTTTCGAGCACCAGGCGAATGTCATTTCGATCCATGTGCGCCATCCGGTCCAGCCAAGCAAGACAATCGGGTAATGATTCGAGGAGTTGTCGTTCGCTTGTGTTCTCCTGAAGCGGAACAAATCCTGCAACAAGTTCGGCGACGACATCGCGCGAAGCTGTGCCTTGAATTCCGGCCGACAGCAGCTTGAGAGTTTCCATCCGCACGGTTCTATAGATTTGCGAAGTGTCAGCAACGGTGTCGGTCGTTCGAGCCAGCAAATACGCTAGCGCGATCGGTTCGCGTAATTGCGTCGGTAACAATCGGATCGACAGGTAAAACGACCGCGATACCGAGCGCAGGACAGCTATCTGCAATGATTTCGGTTTGCGGCCTGGGTCACCGTCCCCGGCTTTAACTTGAAATGTCATCGACCGAGGTTCTTGATCTCGATCTTGTCGGCTGCCGAATTACCCAGCCCGAGATCGCCGGCAAAATCGATGTAGCCCGCTACCGGACCGACGGGACGCAGACTCCCCCGCTTCCGCCATTCTTCCAATCGTTTCAGCGCGATTGCGTCCAAAGCCACCGGGTCCCTGCTGGCATATAGTGTGGCATTGTGAATTGCGTAATTCGGTTGTGGCTGCGGACCGCCCGCATATTGCGCGATGAGGCCGTCCATCAAATTAAACACGACCTTTTTCGCGATGAGCGGGTTGGCATAAATTTCCGCGAGACTTTCGGCGCCGAACCGGGAGCCCTGCGCGAAGCGGCGCCAGTTATCGATGTTCGGAATCGTCATGTTGTAAATGCAACCGGCAATTCCATTCGTTTCACTAACACTCATCACGGGGACATTGATGACTTTGTCCACTTCGCTGGAGATGATCTTGGCAAAGTGACTCACGTTGCTGGTCGCGTCGGCATCGGCAAAAAGCGGCATTTTTCCCAGATCGCCAGTATATTCAAAATCCCCCCACACCAGTTTTCCTACCAGGGGAGCAGACACGAGGGCTTTCGCGTCATATCCTTCGCGCGGCGCGACTGCTTTTAGCTGATAACCATCAGCCCCCGGACGGTATCCGGCCTCTTTGATTCCACCGAGGGATCGGTCCCAAACGATGATACCGCTCCGTGGATGGCCTGCCGCTGCCAATCCGTCCACGATCGCATTCACGATCGAATGATGCGTCGTAAAAAGCTCACCGCCCGCTGCGCAAATCTTGATTCCAACTCTGTCGTCAGGCGACACTAGCGAAGCCCAAGCCTTTCCCACGTCGGACTGCCCGGTTACAGCCAGCACAAGCCGATTCACCATTTCGCGCACCACGCGGGGATTGACCACATAATCCTTGATTGAATCAGGATTGTGCACCGCGTAGACAATCGAGGGTGTCGATGCGGGCTGTGGCGCTTGCGCCAATCCGGAGGAGATGGCGCAAAAGATAACTAGCGCTACGTTTCGGATCAGCATGATAGCGTCGACAGCACACGGATTTTATGAGTAACGGCGCAAAGCACAACTCTGGGAGTGTGGAGGCAGCCGTGTCTGCTGCGGAATCACCCGACTGTGCACGCGACACGCCTGCCACCACAAGCTGGCACGTTCGCCATCTCTACGTTCACATTCCCTTCTGCGCACGGATTTGTCCGTATTGCGCGTTTTACAAAGATTTGCTCGATCGCTCGCGGACAAAGCAATTTTGTGAGGCGCTTTTGCGCGAACTGGTAGGGCGGGACCGCCGGGCGCGCCGCCTTTCTCCGTTCACAATTTATTTTGGTGGCGGCACACCGACCGCGCTTAACATTGCACAACTGGAACTGGTGCTGGGCGGATTTCGCGAAAGACTCGATCTATCGGAACTGGTCGAGTGGACCATAGAAGCAAATCCGGGAAGCGTTTCCGCGCGAAAAGCCACCGTGCTCAGAAAATTCGGGGTGAACCGGATTAGTCTCGGTGTGCAATCGTGGGACGACGAACTGCTGAAACTGCTCGGACGCGAACACAATGCGCAACAGGCAGAAGAATCGTTTCGGATTCTACGTGCGGCGGGGCTTACGAATATCAACATCGATCTGATGTTCGGTTTGCCGGGGCAAACAATCGATCAATGGCGCGGCACTCTGGAGAAAACTATCGCACTCGAACCCGATCACATTTCGACGTATTGCCTGACTTACGAAGAGGACACTGAATTTTTCCTGCGCCATGTGAAAGGCGAATTTCGCCAGGACGCGGATGCAGATGCTGGGTTTTTCGAAATGACTATGGCGACCCTCGAAAATGCCGGCTACGGAAATTACGAAATCTCGAATTACGGGCGTCCCGGTTCCGAATCAGTTCACAACCGCGCCTACTGGCTGGGCGAAGATTATCTGGGAGTCGGTCCAAGCGCATTTTCAACCATTGGTATGCAACGCTGTCAGAATGTCTGCGATTATCGCGCCTACATTGATCATGTTCTTTCCGGCCAATCACCGCGCGCATCGATGGAAAATCTGACGGACGAAATGAAACGCACCGAGCGAATGGCGCTCTCGCTGCGTACGCGCGACGGAGTTCCTGCGTCGGAACTGACGAATTTCCCGCGGCAAACGAACGAACTTATTTCGCTCGGGCTGCTCCGCCAATCGAACGGCAACGTCGTGCTGACTCAAAAAGGCAAAGCGCTGGCCGATTCGGTCGCGGAAGCATTTCTGTAATCAGAGCGTAATCCTGGGGAGCGGCCGCGGCGGCGATCACATTTCGCGCTCTCGCGGAAATCCAACGGCTACACCGACAAAGAACGACCCGAAAGTTCGCGATCGCCAGCGAGGCGTGTGCGATGCCCCGACGCTGCCTAGTAGATGTCGTTATCCGAGGTGTAACCGGCGTCGCCGCGAATGGAACGCAACCGGGCGCGGCTGCCCCATTCAGACTCAGGCCGATTGATCTGGCCTATCGTGATCTTCACCAGCCACGGCGCCGCGGCCAACGCGCCGAGTGCCAGGAGTGTGATCGCCGCTGCGTGACGAACTGGGGGTTTGATTTTATCTGCTATCAAGATTCCCAAACCGAGTCCGATTGCTGCGCGTGTTAAAACAAGCAAAGGCGCAATGGGAAGTTCTTCGGACGTTTTTGAAATGGATATAAGGGAAGACATCGCCTACCATTACATGCCTAATTTCAAAAAAGAAATCGGAAATTTGTGGTCATGCGCGTTTGTCATTTCTTGCAGAGCAAAGCGAAGTCGAGAAATCCCGCTGCGCAATCTTGAGGCAGTTCACCGGGATGTCTCGACCTCCCTCCACATGACAGAGATTTAGCTGATGCGTTATTCGATCTACGCGCTTATCCTCGCTGGCGGCAGCGGCGAACGTTTTTGGCCGTTGAGCCGGCGGGCGCGTCCCAAACAATTGCTGCCCCTCGTTTCGGATAAAACTTTACTCGAAGCAACTTTGGCGCGCCTTGAAGGGCTAATCCCACGCGAGCGCACTTTGATTCTGATTAATGCAGAACAGGAGAAGGCAGTGCGAAAGCTGCTTGGGGATTTTCCAGAGGAGAACATTGTGACCGAACCAGCGAAGCGCGACACCGCCGCGGCAATTGCACTTGGAACCGGCTGGGTGGCGGTGCGGGATCATGCCGCCATCATGGTTGTTCTCCCCGCCGACCACGTCATCGCAAATCGAACGGCGTTTCAGGAAACCCTCACCCTCGCTGCAGACGCGGCCCAGGAGACAAGCGAGCTTGTAGTTATCGGCATCAAGCCAACCTGGGCATGTCCCGGATTCGGTTACATCGAGCACGGGCAAACAGTCCGTTTGCGCAACCGCCCCGACACCGATTCGATTCATCGCGTTTTGCGTTTTCGTGAAAAACCAAATCCCGATCTGGCAGAATCATTCATACGCAGGGGAAACTTTCGGTGGAACGCCGGCATGTTCGTCTGGTCGGTGCCCACAGTGCTCCGGGAATTTAACCGGCACGCGCCGGAGTTGGCCGATTTCATTTCACAACTGCGGGCGCCGGGAAACTTCGACACGGCATTTCGGGAGCGGTTTAGCAAACTACCGCGAATTTCGTTCGATTATGCGATTATGGAAAAAGCCGATCGCGTTCTCGTCGTCGAGGCCGGTTTCGATTGGGACGATATTGGAAGCTGGCGAGCGGTTGCGAATTATTTTGGAAAGGACAAACGCGGAAACGCTGCCAACTGCGCTGTCACTGCCCTTGATTCCAGTAATAACATTATTTTTGAGGAAAACGGGACGACGATCGCGCTGCTTGGAGTACACGATCTGATCATTGTCCGAACGCCAGATGCGCTTTTGGTGTGTCATCGGCACGAAGCGGAACGTATCAAGGAATTGATCGGAGAGCTTCCGCCGGAATTGCAATGAAGCAGAGGGACTGTCATCCTGAGCGAAGTCGAAGGATCCCGCCAAACTGCCGGAAAGTAATATCACGGGGTTCCTCGACTTCGCTTTCGCTTCGCTCGGAATGACACAAAAGATATGAATCCGATTTTGGGTCTCGATTTTGGCCGAGCGCGGATCGGAGTGTCCATTTCTGATGAGCTACAATTGCTGGCACATCCGCTGGAAACCATTCCGGCAAATGAAAAACCGGCAGAGCGGGTTGCAGAAATTGTGCGCGAAAGAAAAGTGGACCTTGTTGTGATCGGAATCCCGAAACGCATGAACGGTCAGTTTGGTACAGCTGCGACCGAAGTGTTTCAGTTTTTGGAGAAGCTACGTGCGATTCTCCCCTGCCCCGTTGTAACCTGGGACGAGCGACTCACGACTGTGGCAGCCGAACGAGCATTGCGTGACGCAGGAAAAAAAACGCGGCACACGCGTGGCTATGTGGATCAGGTCGCGGCGCAAATGATCTTGCAAGGCTATCTGGATCGCCGCGCACACGAGAACGCGGCAGGCGCGATGTGACTGGTGATTGATGACGCTGTCATTCTGAGCGAAGCGAAGAATCTCGGATCGCTTTCCGCCAATGGTCGCCATCCATTGAGCAGAGATGTTTCGCGAAGCCTGTCCTGAGCAAAGCCGAAGGGCTCAACATGACAACGCCTTAATAGAACCTTCTGATCACCGTTCACTGATCACAATCACCGATTACCACATGGCGCGAAGACTGAAATTGATTGTCGCGTACGACGGAGCGCCGTTCGCCGGCTGGCAAAGCCAATCTCATCGCAACACCGTTCAGGATCATCTTGAGCGCGCGTTTGAGCGCGTCACTGGCAGAGCCGGACGCATCCACGGATCGGGACGGACGGACGCAGGTGTTCATGCCCTTGCGCAATGCGCGCACATTGACCTGGCGAACAAGCTTTTGCCAGCTGAGCATTGGGTCGAAGCACTCAATGCGTTAGTCCCACCGGCAATTCGCGTCGTCCGCTGTCGATACGTATCGAACGATTTTCACGCGCGTCTTTCGGCCAAGGGAAAAATCTATCGCTACAGAATCTGGAACGCGCCTGTTCTGCCTCCCTTTGAGTATCGCCGTGCCTGGCATGTCGCGCGACCACTAGATCTGAAAGTTATGAAATCGGCAGCGAAATATTTCGTCGGCAGTCACGATTTTGCCGGCTTCGCCGCCAATCGCGGCAAGCCTGAACGGACTACGGTCCGCACAATTAATTCCGTGCGTATTCGCCAAAATGGTCCCTGCATCACAATCGAGTTCGATGGCAACGGTTTCCTCTATAAGATGGTTCGGTTAATGGTGGGCGCGCTGGTGAAATGTGCGCTCGGCAAAATGCGGATCGAAGAAATTAGCGCGCGATTGAACTCGATGGAATTAGATTCGCCCCGGTTTACCGCGCCCGCCGAAGGATTGTTTCTCGTCCGTGTGCGCTACTGATCCCTCTCGAGTTTAATAAGGCGCAAGTCACTGTGTAAGGCGAGCCGTGCATTGCAATGCTTCATAGCGTAAGAGCGAGAAGCCGGCTCCGGCTGGGGACTGCCAGTTTGCGAAAGACTGAGTGAAGATGTTTTTTCACAGTCGGCAAACTCAAGCAGGCGCTTTGAGCAATCTCCTTGTTGCTTCGCCCTTCACAGGCCAGTTGCGCAACTTCGCGTTCGCGCCGTGTGAGCCGGGCGATACCTGGCAAGCGGAAAAGGCCGAGGCGCCCGGACCGTTCGCCGTTCCGGCAACGATCTTCGCAGGCGATGAGAAAATGTGGCCCCGCCGCGCCGACCGAATTGATCTGCTTGAGTTGAATCGTCGCCCGCAAATGCGGCAAACGGGGATGATGCAACTGTTCTTCTTTGAAGTCGCTTCGACGAATCGCACGCATTTGTGGCTGTGCATTCTTCCAGTTCTCCTTGAATACACGGCACCGATCCAAAATCTCACAGGGAATCGAAGAATTCGCCTTCGTTCGCCTGGCTTCCTCGGGCCCTTTCTCCCACAGTGCGCAAAATTCACGTGCGGCTTTGTTCTGATAAATCGGTTTCAAGTTCCAACGCAGAATGATTGTGGGAAGCGGCAAGCGCCGTAGGAATTCTTCAAGATCCGCTCGCACCGATCGCTCGCGTTCGAGCAATTCGATCCGGCGAAGCGCGGTCAGAAGTTGCGGGTAAAGGTGCCGAAGCAATTTCAGTTCTGCCGGGGAAAACCGGCCCTGCTTCGCTGTGCGCAAGATCGCGATCGTACAAATGAGTCTCTGCCGCTTCCAAAAGAAAAACATGACGCCGTGAGCACATTTCTGCGGCGCCATGTTGTGCCTATAAAAACCCGATCTCACGAAGCTGTTGCGGTTGTGAAAAAGGTCATTCAAGCGCATCATTTTTCTGCGCGGCCGTTGTCTGGCGCAACGCATAAAAGCTCCCGCCGTAAAGAAATCGTCGGGCATGGATCGCGTCCATTTTGCAATTAGGAGCACACCTGGATTTTGCTGAAGCAATAACCCGACGGAGTGATTCGCGATTGAGGCGGAGAGCAATCGGTGAATAGCTTTCCAGAACGACTCGACGTCCGTGGCTCGGTGCAGTTTAAGCAGAGGTTTTTCCAAGGCCGGATCGATTACCGGTTCACGCTTCGTGATAAGCCAATTGTTCCCCCTCACATGCCGCCTCCCCTTGCGCGCGTAACAAAAAAAAGACCCTGCTCGTCGCGGAAACGTTCAACAATCGGCCAACAAAAAAGGAGCCTTAAGTTACCTGGCGATCGTGAAACAAAGCAGGAGACTGCTCATTAAACGAAGAGAAACCAAAAACAACGGAGGGTATAGCAAATGAAACTTGAAATTAATGTGCCTGTGAGCGGATTGGATCTTGCCAGTCTGCTCGACGGCGAACAAGGACTGTTCCTTTGCCAAAACAGAGGACAAAACTACGTCACCGTCGCGAAGGCTGGTCACTCGATCGCCTTCGGCCCGACCCCCATCGGCAAGGCGATTCAGGAACAGCTGGCAAGCACCCTGGGGCCAGAACCGTGGTTCATCACGAAAATCAGCAACTCAACTGAGTTGGCGGAGTTTCGTGGAAGCCTTTACGGCAGAGAAACGCGTGAGCGCTAAGGCGCACAACTAACAGAGAAAATGAAACTTGAAGTTAATGTGCCCGTAAGCGGGCTCGATCTTGCAAGTTTGCTGGAGGGGGAACAAGGTTTGTTCCTCTCTCAAAACAGAGGCCAAAACTACATCACGGTTGGGAAGCCTGGTCATCCGATCGTCTTTGGGCCGATGCCTATCGGCCAAGCGGTTCCGGAACAGGTGCCAGCCCTCGGACCCGAGCCTTGGTTCGTGACGAAAATCAGCAACTCGACTGATGTCGCTGAATTTCATGGCAGCTTTGACAAAAAGAGTAAAGCAAACCGCTGAAACAGCCGCCCTTGAGCCATCGCCGCCGCGAAAACCTTTCCGCGTGCGGGTCTGGTGAGATTTCGGGTAAAGGCCTGGAGAATCCGCTGCGAAATAAACCCTCAGTGAGGAAAACTCACTGAGGCTACTTCTTTTGATCAAAAGGGTAATCGTTTCCCAGCCGTTATTTTTCCCGACTGTTTAGGCCATCATTTGCCGATTATTTTTTCCAGCCATTCCCGTCTGGCGCGAGCGCCGGGGCCATCTCAGGCGTAAGCTCCTCGTCTTCGGGCGTGTCTTCCCAGCCGACGTCCATCAGAGATTTTTCGTGGTGCGTCTTTGCGATCAGCATGTAAAGCGATGGAACAATAAATAGCGTAAAGAGCGTTCCGATGGTCATTCCGCCGACTAGCACGCGACCGATCGAGTTTCGCGCAGCGGCTCCCGCACCGGTGACAAAGCAAAGTGGCAAGTGACCGGCAACGGTCGCAACACTTGTCATCATGATCGGCCGCAACCGAATCCGAGCGGCTTGCGCGACGGCAGTAAGTTTGTCCATGCCTTTGCGCTGCATTTCGTTCGCGAACTGCACAATCAGAATGCCGTTTTTCGAAACGAGACCGACGAGCGTGACGAGGCCGACTTGGGAGTAAATGTTAAATGAAGTCGTGAAGTGATCGGTGAAGAAGGTTCCGAACGGCATCTTTAAAAACATGAAGAGGCCCGCGCCGAACATTGCGAGCGGCACTGAACCCAACAAAATAATAAGCGGATCACGGAAGCTGTTAAACTGTGCCGCCAAAACGAGGAAAATAAGAACAACAGCGAGCATGAACACGCCGAAAAAATTGTTCCCTTCCAGCCGTAGCTGACGAGAGCCGCCGGTGTAATCGATGACATAACCGGCTGGCAGAATCTTGTGTGCTTCGTTTTCCAAAAATTTCAGCGTGGCATCGACAGAACCAGCCGGAACGCCACTAATGGTGACAGCGTTCAGCTGCTGCATCCGATTCAACGAGCGGGCAACGGTTTTATGCTTGAGGTGCGCGATGGTGCTGAGCGGAATCAACTGATTGTTCGGGCCGGTCACATAAATGTCATTTAATTGTTCCGGATTCAACCGATCCACCCGTTTGATCTGCGGAATGACCTTGTAGCTCAATCCCTCCATGTTGAACCAATTGACGTAATTCCCGCCGATACTGGCAGAGAGATCTGCCCCGATCTGTTGCATGTTCAGACCCATCGTTGACACCTTGTCATGGTCGAGAACGATCTGTGCCTGTGGCTGGTCGATCTTGGTGTCGATGTCGCCGAATTGGAAAACGTGCGCTTGCATCGCCTTTTGGAAGATGGTCTTGGCGAATTCAAGGATACGTTCCTGATCCGCGGTCGACGCAATGATGAAACTTACCGGAAAATTGTCAGAGCCCGGAAGCGCCTCCGGCATGATCGGAAACATTTGAATCGCGGGAATGGCGCCGAGCTTCTGCTGCACAATCGGCAGATAATCTTTTGTTGGCGTTTTCCGTGTTCCCCATGGCTTCAACACCATTCCGCCGAACCCACTGCTGGGCGAAGTAATTTGAAACGTGAACCGAGTGTCCGGAATGTCCTGAAACACTTTTCCGGCCGCATCAGCATAACGAATCGTATCGTCAATCGTCGCGTTGGCCGGCGCCGTAATAATGCCAAAGATCACACCCTGATCTTCCTTCGGTGCCAACTCCTTCGTTGCCAGCTTGGGAATCGCGAGGAACATCAGCACGGCGAGGGCGGAAATTCCTGCCCAGATCATGTAAACTGCCGGACGTGCCTGCAATGTTCGATCCAGATGGCTTCCGTACCAGTCACGGAACCGGTCGAACGTGCGATCGACCCAGCCTTTAAACCCATGCTCCACATGGTGCGGTGGCAGGAGATACGACGACATCATGGGTGACAGAACCAGCGCTACCACACCCGAGATGAAAACCGCGCCGGCCAGGGTAAGAGCAAACTCCCGGAAAAGTGCGCCGGTCAGACCGCCCTGCAACGCGATCGGCGTATAGACCGCGGCAAGGGTGATCGTCATCGCAATGATCGGACCGATCAGTTCACGGGCGCCGACCAGGGCGGCGTTCATGCGCGACATTCCTTCGGCGATATGACGTTCGACGTTTTCGACGACAACGATTGCGTCATCCACGACCAATCCAACCGAGAGCACAATCGCCAGCAGGGTGAGAAGGTTCAGCGTGAAACCGAAGACCTGCATCAAAAATAGCGCACCGATTAACGAAATGGGAATGGCAACGATCGGCACGATGACCGATCGGAAGGAGCCGAGGAACAAAAAGATTACCACCATCACGATCAGCAGCGTGTCGATCAGCGTCTTCACTACTTCGTGAATGGCGTCGTTAATGTAAGCGGTGGCATCGTATGCCATTTCGGCGTTCATACCGGTCGGCAGTTCTTTCTTGATCTGATCCAATTCGACCCGGACGCGCTTGATTACGTCGACAGAGTTAGCGTTCGGCAGCACCCAAATCCCCATGAATACTGCTTTCTGTCCCGAAAAACGGACCTCGGTGTTGTAATCCTCAGCTCCGAGAACCACATCGGCGATATCGCCCAGTTTGATCAGTGTGTTTTTGTCCTGGCGGACGACCAACTGTTTGAATTGGTCGGCCGTATGCAAATCCGTGTTCGCGGTCAGATTAACTTGAAGAAGCGAGCCCTTGGTATTGCCGACGGCGGCGAGGAAATTGTTTTTGGCCAAAGCATCGCGCACCTGAGAAGGACTGATGTTCAACGCCGCCATTCGTTCCGGCTTCATCCAGATCCGCATGGCAAACGTACGACCGCCGAGTATGTCCGCCTTTTGCACACCGCTGATCGCGGTCAATCGAGGCTGAACAAGTCTAACCAGATAGTCGGTGACTTCGTTCGGTTGGAGAATATTCGAGGTGAAGCTGAGATAAGCGGAAGCAAACTGCGAATCGGCGGCCTGAATCGCGATCACGGGAATCTGCGATTCCGGTGGAAGGTTGTTCCGGATGGCATCGACTCGTGAGCTGATGTCTGACAGCGCTTTGTTCGCGTCGTAGTTGAGCTTCAACCGCGCGGTAATTGTCGAGAGGCTCTGGGTGCTTTGCGACTGGATATAATCAATGCCGTCGGCCGCGGCGATTGCCCGCTCAATTGGCGTGGTGATAAATCCGCGCACCAGTTCTGCATCAGCGCCGACATATACGGTCGTTACCGTGATGGCGGCGATATCACTGCGGGGATACTGGCGAACATTAAGCGTCTTCATCGCTTGCAATCCAGCGATGAGAATCACGAAGCTGACGACCATCGCCATCACTGGGCGCTTGATGAAAAGATCAGTGAAAGATTTCATTACCCTAACAAGTCGTCATTCTGAGCCCCGAAAGCATTCGGGGTCGAAGAATTCCGTGATGCAGCCTCAGCGTTATGCAACGGGATCCCTCGACTTCGCTCGGGATGACCGATTTTTATTTTCTCTCTGGATTTCGACATTCGTGCTTCGAATTTCCTGTTCAGGAATCCACCGGCTTCGGATTTAATTGCGGCTTCGGCGCAAGTTCGTTGTTCACCGTCACTGCCATTCCGTTGCGCAACTTAAAAACGCCCGTGCTCACGATGGTTTCGCCGGCTTTGAGTCCCTGAGTTATCGCGACGAAATCGCCGCGCGCTTCACCGACTCGCACAAATTGTTGGCGGATCGTTTCCGATTCTTTGCCTGTCTTCGGATCCTTCGTTTTCTCGATCACGAAAACTGAATCGCCGAAAGGAGCATACGAGACCGCGCTTCCAGGAATGACCAGCGTCTTGCCTTTTTGCGGAAGAACAACATCGACTTTCGCAAACATTCCCGGGCGCAACGCGTGATCCGCATTTTCAAGCGTCCCTTGCACGGTGACATTCCTCGTCACTGGGTCTACCATCGAGTTGATGGCCGTGATTTTTCCTTTGAATTCGTGTCCAGGCACAGCATCGGTGCGCACGTGAACTTCCAGCCCAGGCGTAAGTTGGGAAACGTTTTGCTGAGGCAACGCAAAATCGACATACACCGGATCGAGCGCCGTGAGCTGGACAACCTGCTGACCGGCCGTGATCGTTTGCCCAACGTTCACCTGTCGGATACCAAGTTGTCCGTCGAACGGCGCGACAAGCGTCTTCTTCGCGATGCTGGAACGCATCTGATCGACAACTGCGTTCAGTCGCCTGAATTTTGATTGCGCGGAGTCGAGTTCGGCGCTTGAAACGACGTTCTTTATGGCAAGATCGCGGGCGCGTTCGAGATCCGTCTTCGCCAGCTGCGCTTCAGCTTCTGCGGACCGCAAAAGGGCTTCCTCCTGTGACGTATCGAGTTTCATGAGCACCTCACCCTTTTTTGCCTCCGCACCGTTTTCGAAATTGATTTCGCTTACCGTTCCGGCGAGCTCTGCCGAAACGACGGCGCCTTGCACTGCCGAAATCGACCCAACAGAAGATAAAATCGGTGCCCAATCTTCTTCTTTCGCCACTGCGCTCGAAACAGTGGTCGGCGGAGGCGCCATTTTAGCGGCCATCGCGCCCATGGCGCGGATCTGCAACGCCTTCACGTCCATCAGCAAAAGAAACAGCGCCAGCAAGGCAAAAACCGCGGCAGAAGTTGCGCGTCCGGAACGGAATCGTCGAAACGCGACGAATCCAAACCAGACAACCAGCGTGCTCACGGCGCCAATAACAACGATCATCATTGCCGTCTTGACGAGGATCAGACCGATCACTGCAGCAACGAACAGAACAGTGAAAAGCACCGGCCAGATCCAGCGGCGCTTTCGCTTTTGTTCGAGAGTAGTTGGTTTCAAAACGTCATGCATAACTTGGTGCCATCTCCGGCTTGAACAACAATCGCCAAAGCCTTCGTGTTACTCCGAGTTGTTGTGCCCGCCGTTCGGCCGCGGTCATTTCGTGCGGCTGCAGGATGTCGAGCATCAACATTCCGCGCGCGACCGCGAAAATCAGTTCCGCTAGTTCCCGCGGCGTTTGTTCATGCGGCGCGTTATGGCTTTCCGGGGAACGAGCAATTAATTTTGTCACGCCATCCATCGCTGTGTTGAGAACATCGCGGACCACATCCGCTACGCGCGGATTTCGCGACGCTTCGGCGTAAAGATCAACCACGAACGCCGAGATAACTCGGGGCTCATTTTCGCAGCAATGCCCCGTGAATAATATTTCAAGTGACTCGAGCAGCGTCGGCGCCTTTCGTGCGCGCTCCAGCATTTCGCTGATTTCCTTCTTGTGGCGGTCCGCCATCGCCGAGATAACCGCTTCTTTATTTTCAAAGTAGCGATAGATAAGCCCCACGCTGATTCCAGCTTCGGCGCTGATATCGTGCATACTGGCCTGATGAAATCCGCGCTTGGCAAAGCACACGACTGCGGCCTCGAGGATTTGGGACCGTCGATCGGGACCAGGATCTGTCTGGGGCTGGGACATAAGTTGGGGAAGATGAATGAACGTTCATTCAATGTCAACCTGTCTTCCGCAAATGGTAGCTCACAATCCTTGCACGGGGGAATGGCGTGCCCCTGTTCGCGCGCGCGACTCACGGTTCCGGGGAGCGCACGCTGCTAGCCTGCACTCGTCGGCAGCTTGCCGACGACACCTGAGCACCGCAGATACCGCGAAGGCACCTTCGAAGAGCTTTTCGACAAGCTGCCGAAAAGGACAGGCTGGCAGCTCTGTGCTCCCCGACATATTGCCCGCAGTTCTTCAAGATTTCGTGGCCAGCGCTGCTTCCACAGTGTGCGATACAACCGGTACGGGCTGCGCTGTCGAGGCGAAGCCGGCGAACGGATCTGGAGTGGGTTGGCTGATGAATTGAAAGATGGCGGCTACCACGCTTAGAATGCACGTGGCATAAACCGCTGTTTCCATTGCGCTCCGGCCTCTTTCTTCTGAGCCGACCAGGAGCCCGTAGATAGATTGAGCTTCGTTCTTCATAACTTTAGGACGCCGCGGAGTTCCCACTTTGTCTGTTGCTTGTTGATTGTTCATGATTCGTTTTGAAAGTTGGATGCCGCAGTCTCGTGAATTGGATTCAAATAACTGTCATGTTGAGCGCAGCGAAATATCTCTGGTCTACTCCCTGGCGCATTCTGATCACATGATCAGAGATTCTTCGCTTCGCTCAGAATGACAGGAACTCACTCATGGACAGTCTAAACATCGGCTCACGATTGAGCCGCGACTTCCCGCCGGATGCGCCTTGCCTGGTCGGCGTGTCCGGGGGACGGGATTCCGTCCTGCTGTTGCGCTGGCTAATTTGTCTCGGCTACAAAAACCTCGTCGTTTGCCATTTAAATCATCAACTGCGGGGACGATCGAGCGATGCCGATGCGCGGTTTGTTCAGAAGCTGGTCGGACATTACAACCAGAGACTTGTAAGGCAGCCGCTCCGCCTGTCAGGCGCGCGAACGGGCAGGCGAAACGTTCGCCAGACAACGGCGGGCCGCATCGAATTTGAACTCGGTTCAGCAAATGTTCGTGCGCTCGCGAAGAGAACAAGGACGTCCATGGAAACCGCCGCGCGCGAGGCGCGTTACGAATTCTTCGCTCGAACCGCACGACGACGAAAATGCAAAGTACTTTTTCTCGGACATCACGCCGACGATCTGGTTGAGACCTTCCTCATTAACCTGTTTCGTGGCGCTGGGAGCGCCGGTCTTGTCGCGATGCGCGAGGTCTCTACACGCCGCGTTCACAATGTCGATCTTACCATTGTGCGACCGTTGCTTTCAGTCTGGAGGAACGAGATAGATCGATATGTCCGCGAAAATCGGCTCAAATTCCGCGAAGACGCATCGAACAAAAATCTCGATCCACTTCGCAACCGCATCCGGCATAAGGTCATTCCGTTTTTGGAGAAAATCCCCGGCCGAAACATTCGTCTCACCATCTGGCGCACCGCTACCATCGCTGCCGAAGAAGAAAATTGGATCCAGACTCAACTCGCCGATTCGACCGGTGCCGAACTTTCAGTCGTAAGACTCCGCGCGCTAGCCGTTGCACTTCAGCGCCGCACGATTTTGAAATGGTTGCGCGCGCAGAACATTTCTGAAGTTGGGTTCGACATCATCGAGCGTGTCCGCTCTCTCGCCGATCCCGACGCGCGCATCGCCAAAGTGAATCTGCCACAGGATCGCCATGCAAGGCGACGGGCCGGGAAGATTTTCGTGGAGTAATGGAGTATTGGATAATCACATTATTGGTAGGGCGCGACCGCCGGGCGCGCCGAACCCGATGGACGGCCCGGCGGTCCGTCCCTACCATTACTTCACCACTCCATTACTCTAATGCCCTCTGACGTCCGCGTTCGTTTCGCCCCCTCGCCTACCGGGTATTTGCATATCGGCGGGGCCCGCACGGCGCTGTTTAACTGGCTTTTTGCGCGGCATCACGGCGGGAAATTCGTGCTGCGAATCGAAGATACCGACATGAAACGCAACACCGAAGAAGCGATGTCTGCCATTTATCAGGGATTGGAATGGCTGGGTCTGAATTGGGACGAAGGCCCGCACGTCGGCGGGGAGTTCGGACCCTATTTGCAAAGTGAACGCACAGAACTATACGAGCGTTATCTGAGAAAACTTCAGGATGCGGGCCACATCTTCGAGGACCAAGGCGCAATGCGATTTCGCTCGCCGCGCGAGCATGTGATCGTGGACGACATCGTTTGCGGCAAAATCGACTTCGATCTGAGCAATCCCGCGACGCACCCGGACATGACCATCCGCCGCCCGGACGGTTCATGGATTTTTCACTTCGTTAACGTGATCGACGATCTCGAAATGAAAATCTCTCACGTGATCCGGGGCGAAGATCATCTCTCGAATACGCCGAAGCACATCGAGCTGATTCGCGCGTTGGGAGCGACGCCGCCGCATTACGCGCATATCCCGCTCATCCTGAATCGCGACGGCTCCAAGATGAGTAAGCGCGACGAAGGCGCTCGCGTCGAGTATTACATCCAGCGCGGTTATCTCCCGGCGGCCGTCCGTAACTATCTCTGCCTGCTCGGCTGGTCGCCGAAGGACAACCGCGAAAAACTCGACATTGACGAGATCATCCGGATTTTCGATGTCAAAAACATCGGGCGCAGCTCCGCCATATTCGATCCCGACAAACTCCACTGGTTAAACGGCGAATACGCACGCGAGCTCGGCGACGACGAGTTTTACGAATTAGCGGTCGCGAGGCTGAAATCGAGCAGCGTGACACTCGACAATTATCCCGAAAAATATGTCCGCGCCGCTCTGCAAACGTGCAAAGGCAAAATCAATACGTTTGATGAATTGCCGGCTTACTGCGGGTTCTATTTCACTGACGATTTTGATTATGATCCGCAGAGCGCAGCGAAGCATTTCACTCCTGAAAGCAAACCGCGGCTCAAGGCAGTTCGCGAGGCATTTAGCGCGTTGGAGACATTTGACGCAGCCGAAATCGAAGTGGCGCTAAAGAGCACCGCGGCAAAGCTGAGCGTAAAAGTCGGGGCGATTGTTCATCCCACGCGTCTCGCCGTGACGGGCAGCAATGTGGGACCGAGTCTTTATCATCTGCTCGAAGTTCTCGGGAAAGAAACGGTGCTTGCGCGCATTGACCGAGCGTTGGCGATGTTCTAGCACACACGCCGGTGTGCTGGGGAGCGCACGCCGCTGGCGTGCACCGTTCGACGGCTCGTCGGACGGCTTCACATCCGCATCGATCACCGCGGACATAATCATTTTCGGCGAGGCCGCCGAAAACAGCACGCGAGCCGCGTGCGCTCCCCTACTTCTTCGCTTCTTTCGCCCAAGTGTCCCTCAACGTAACGGTGCGATTCCAGACTTGTTTTTCAGCTGTCGAATCCAGGTCCAGCGCGAAATAGCCGAGGCGCTCAAATTGATAGCGTTCTTCCAGACGCGCATTCGCAAGTGCGGGTTCGGATTTTGCGTTCGCTATTTCCAGCGAATCCGAATTTATAAACGATTTGAAATCGCCATTGGCGTCCGGTTCCGGAACAGTAAAAAGCCGATCATAGAGGCGCACTTCCGCATCGATTGCATGCTCAGCGCTCACCCAATGAATCGTACCTTTTACTTTGCGGCCTGCAGTCGGCCCACCTGATTTGCTATCCAAATCGACCGTGCATCGCAGCTCGACAATTTTGCCAGTCTCATCTTTGACCACTTCGTCGCACTTGATGATGTAAGCATATTTCAGCCGAACCTCGCCGCCAGGGCGCAGCCGAAAATATTTCGGCGGCGGCGTCTCCATGAAATCGTCACGCTCGATGTAAAGCTCGCGGCCGAATGGGAGCTTGCGGGTTCCCGCCTTTGGGTCCTCCGGATTATTGATTGCATCGAGCTCTTCGGTTTTACCTTCCGGGTAATTTGTCAGCACAACTTTGATTGGTCGCAGCACGGTCAGGCGACGCGTCGCGGTGCGATTCAGTTCGTCGCGCATGGCGTGTTCGAGCAACGCCATGTCGGTCATGCTCGGGTATTTGGTGATCCCGATGTTGTACGCCAGGGCGCGCAATGCCGTTGGCGTCACGCCCCGCCGGCGCAAACCGGAAATGGTCAGCATCCGCGGATCGTCCCAACCGTTGACGAGGTTTTCGTTCACGAGCTGGATAAGCTTCCGTTTGCTCATCACGGTGTACGTGAGATTGAGCCGGGCGAATTCATATTGGTGCGGGCGCGGCTCCGGCACTTCGAGCGCGTCGAGAATCCAGTCGTAAAGCGGCCGGTGGACTTCAAACTCGAGTGTGC
This sequence comes from Candidatus Udaeobacter sp., assembly GCA_036499375.1. Taxonomy (GTDB): domain Bacteria; phylum Verrucomicrobiota; class Verrucomicrobiia; order Chthoniobacterales; family UBA10450; genus Udaeobacter. The sequence goes on along the minus strand of DASYDV010000027.1, from coordinate 43,544 downwards.
AGATCGAGTGGGTAATCCCTTCGATATAATCGCTGAGCGTGTGCGCCCAGTCGTACATTGGGTAAATGCACCACTTGCCGCCGGTGCGATGATGCGATGCGTGCCTGATCCGATATAACACCGGATCACGCAGCCAGACGTTCGCCGCGTTCACATCGATTTTTGCACGCAGCGTGCGCGCGCCATCGGCAAACTCGCCCGCTTTCATTCGTGCAAACAGATCGAGATTTTCATCTACCGAACGACCACGGGAACTGCTGGCCTTTCCGAGACGGCGATAAGCGTCCGTCTCCTCGGCAGTCATGTCGCAGACGTATGCCTTGCCTTTGCGAATGAGTTCCACTGCGTATTCGTAAAACCGGTCGAAATAATCCGACGCATAGAACGGCGCGCCACCGAGTTGTTTGTCTGCCCAGCCGTCGATCAACCAGTGCACGTCAGTCATGATTGACTCGACATATTCCGCTTCCTCCTTGGTTGGATTGGTGTCGTCCATACGGATATTGCAAAGCCCGCCAAACTCGTGCGCGATCCCGAAATTTAGACAGATCGATTTCGCGTGACCGATATGGAGATAACCGTTCGGCTCCGGCGGGAAACGGGTAATGATTTTCTCGTATTTACCCGTGCGCAGATCCTCCGCGATAATGTCGCGGATAAAGTCGGAAGGTGCTTGCGTTTCGGTCGTCATCAGAGGCCAACGTATCGGCGAAGGCATAGATCGACAACTTTCGCGGCTACGCAGTAGAATGACTTAGCATGTCATCCTGAGCGAAGCGGAGTCGAAGGATCCCGCGGCGCTACCGAAGAATAGTACAACGGGGTTCCTCGACCTCGCTCGGATTGACGGCGATTAAACGCAATGAACGACCAACCAATTACGGATCGCTACACGCTCGCTGATCTGGAAAATTGGGCGGAAGTAGCGCGCGATATCAAGCCGCCGATTTGCCTTGGCGTTTTCGGCGATCCGGTGGCTCATTCGCTTTCACCGCAGATGCAAAACGCGGCGTTGCACGCGTGTGACATCAACATGCAGTACGCGCGCTTTCATATTCGGAAGAACGAACTGCGGTCAGCACTACATTTCCTGCGGGAGCTCGACCTTGTGGGGATCAATCTCACCGTGCCGCACAAGATCACTGGGCTGGCGCAAATTGACGTGGCTGATGAAGCGGCAGTCCGTTGCGGCGCGGTTAACACAGTTCGTATTCACGACAAAAAGTTGATCGGAGCGAACACGGACGGCGAAGGATTTTCCCGGGCCATTCGCAGCGAATTCTCAATCGATTTGCGCGATCTGCGGGTAATGATCCTTGGTGCCTGCGGTGGCACAGGTCACGCCATTGCCTGGCAATGCGCGCTGGAAGATTGCGAACGTCTGGTCCTGGTCAATCGCACTCCGACAAAAGCGAAGGCGATGATACAGCGATTGCGACCTTTCTTCGGGGAACCCCGCGTGCTCGGCCCTGTAGCGCGGATTGAAGCTGTGCCGTGGAACGAAACCGCAGTGCGCGCCCAACTCGCGGACGTCGATCTGATCGTTAACGCCACGCCGCTGGGAATGAATCCGAGCGATCCCCCGCCGATTCCGGCACGATTGCTCGCGCCGCACCACATCGTGTTCGACTGCGTCTACGGCCCATCGCGAACCGCGTTGCTTCGCGCCGCAGATGAAGCGGGTGCGCGTGGCGCGAACGGCTTGTCGATGTTGCTGTACCAAGGCGCGCTTTCATTCTCGATCTGGTTCAATCGCGAGGCGCCAATTGACGCGATGCGCGCGGCGCTCCGATGAATGTGATTCAGTGAGTTGTGCCTGCGGCGAGGCCACCGCGTCCCGCCGGGCACCGCTTCTCCGTGATTCGCAACAACGACCCCGTTGTCTTCATCCAAATAGACCGTTGAGCCGACGCGCGAGATTTGAAGCATCGCCTTAAGTGACGTTCGTGAATAGACGTCCAATGGCTTCTTTTCGGAGAGTTGAAACAGCTAACGAGTAGAGTAAAATGTACTGTCGCGCGGGCAGTTTTCAGGTTATGCCCTGATCACTTTTTGAGAAACGCGATCACAATGAAAGTCGTAGATTTGCGGAGTTTCTTAGGGAACTGGCCTTATGATGCCGAGAACAATATCTGCGTCGCACACGGCGAAGAGGGCCGCGAAATCATTCTGGTTCGCCAGCCGATGGGACTGGAACAATACGAGATCGATGGCCGGCCCGATGGCCGGCGCGTGCATGGGATGGAGTCCGTCTTCGATTTTCACCATGCACGAATCAACGCGGCGAAGCAGACCAATGCGGCAAATGGATTCGATCTCAGCGCCGAAGATTGCGCGGAGCTGTTCCATGAGGGCATATCGTATCATCGCCGCTTGATCCTTCTTTTTCAGCTCAAGGACTGGGCCCGGGTCGAACGCGACGCGGCGCACCTTCTCTGCCTGATTGAGTTCATAAAGCAACACGCCCGGTGTGAAGAGGATCGGGTGCAACTCGATCACTGGCGTCCCGACCTTGCCGGAATCAACGCAGTCGCACGCGCGATGATCCTGTTGGAAAAAAGCCATTACCAGGATGCGCTTAAACTTGCGTGCGGAACCATCGGCTTTAACGAAGCCGTGGCGGATGACGCGCCTGATTACGCGAAGGGGGAGGCCTTGGTCGAAAGCGTGCGAGAATCCCTTGCGAATCCTCCGACTTTTCGCATGCACGAAGAGTCCCTGTTCTTAAAACGCGACGACTATTGGATGATCCGTTATCATGGTCACACCGCTCTCCTCAAATCCACGCGCGGTCTACGGTGCCTCTCCGTGTTGCTTCGCAATCCAGGACGCGAGTTCCACGTCAGCGAATTGGTCGTCAGTCTTATGCAAGCTCCAATTCCGGCCTCGGGAGTCGCGCGCGCACGCCTGCGATATGCAGGCGAAGAATTGGTCGCTGCCGGATTCTCTGATGCCGGTCCAGTGCTGGACGCGCAGGCGAAAGCGCAATACAAACGGCGGCTGAACGATCTGCGGCAAGAACTGAACGAAGCGGAACAATTTAATGATTTTGGCCGAGGGATCAAAGCCCACGACGAGATGCACGCGATCGCCCAGTACCTGGCCTCTGCCGTCGGGCTCGGAGGCCGAGATCGCAAGACTGCATCGGATGCCGAACGAGCGCGTTCCGCAGTCACCAAACGCGTCAAGAAAGCCATCAAAAGAATTAAGGAGGCAATCCCGTCGTTGGGCTGTCACCTCGCTACGAGGGTAAAGACCGGATATTTCTGCTCTTACAACCCGCATCCGGATCGTCCGGTTGCCTGGAAATTCTGAATTTTTCGAAGGATTTAGATCAGTTGTGACGCGAAAAGTCACAATGTGACCTTGCGATTCACGCCATTACTTAAGGAGGTCGTTATATGACATTTATCGAGTCACTTTTCCGCCTTTCTCCCGACAACAACACAGGCACGGTCGAGCTTGAGATCATTTTTGTACTTTGTGCTACGCTAATAGCGGTGTGGTATTTATCCTTCGTCCGCCAAAACTAGGGAACCACTCATTAGCTCGGGCGCGAAAGGAGCAAACCGGTGGCACAAAAGCCAAAAAAAAGGGGAAGTAAGCAACGCTGGCTTACAGCCGACGAGCAATTAGCCAGGGCAAAGGCCGTCCGTGGCAGCGCGTTTGAAAAGTTCATACTCGCGAATCAGGACCACAGCTTATTGCGACCGGAAGAGCACAATGGCGATGGAATCGGGTATCCGCTTTGGCTGCGGGTGTATTACCGCAAGCAGCATCCAGATGAACCCCTAGCCCCAGCTGGTCCCGCCGGCGACTATCCCGAAGTCCTAAACCGGATCCAGGAATGGATGCAGCTCAATCAGGAGTTGTTGCCGAATCCTTCTGCTTGGCTGGATGTGGCGAAACGAACGCCGAAGGGAGGCCATCGTGGCGACTAATGTGCGCCTTTCAGGCGCGCAGAGCACACCTCGGAGCGAATCGGACATCCGCGTCAATTATGGGAACGCGAGCAAGATTATTGCGGCATCAAACTCCATCAGTGCCGCTGGGAACCAGGCACAGTTTTATTCTTCTGACGGCGGGGGCACTTGGAATCAGACCACCTTGGCCTATACGGGGAGTGACAGTCTACACTCCGATCCGGCAGTGGATTGGACCTCGGATGGAACGGCGTGGGCAATTACGATGGGAATCTCGGCGAGCGCCGCGGTACTCCGCTGCTATAAGTCAAACGATGCTGGCGCGACTTGGGCTTTCGATTCGACGCTGTCGGGCACGCAGAGCAACGTTGATCGGGAGGTTATGTGGACGGACCACAGCTCGACATCTCCCTACAAGGATCAGATATATGTCATATGGCACAATGGCGTGCCCGCTTTTGTTGCACGGCGAACGGCGGGAGCCTCCGGGACGTGGCAAACGCCGGTGCAGATAAGCGGCACCGAGCAAACGGGCAACGCCATCGGGGCCGATATCAAGACGAATAGCTTCGGCGACGTGTTCGCCTTCTATCCAGACGGCGACGGCAGCCACAAGTTGCGCGTCGCGAAGTCGACGGATGGCGGAGGAACATTCGGAACCCCGATAGACATAGCAACTATATTCGCCAGCTCGAGGAAACTTTCTATCCCGGCGGACTCGAGCCGGATGGCTCGTGTCCTTATGTCTGGGGGCGCTTATCGCACCGCGACGAAGGATCTTGTGTACCTGGCTTGGCCTGACCTTTCTGGCGAAGCAGGCTGCACCTCCGGACTTGGGCCGGGCACTAGCGTCACTTCCACCTGTAAGACTCGAATATGGTTCACTCGCTCGACGGATGGCGGTGGCACTTGGGAAGCGCCCCGGATGCTAAACAACCAGTCTTCCCTGAACGATCAGTTCTTCTCCCATCTGGTAGTGGATGAGACTGATGGGAAGCTCGTTGTTCTGTACTACGACACCGTCAACGACTCTGGACGGATTAAATCCGACATTTGGATGCAATTTTCCACCGACGACGGCGTCACTTGGAGCACCCCCGCACAGATCACTACAGCGGAAACCGACGAGACTGCCGCGAGCGCGGACAGCGGCAATCAGTACGGAGATTACATCGGCGTGACCGGCTATGCTGGCAACTTCTTCGGATGTTGGACGGATCGCCGGAGTGGCAGCAGCGAGGAGATTTGGGGCGCTCCGTTCGTCGTAGTGCCAAAAGCCTGCGCGATCATCCTTAACCGCAACCCGATTGGCCAAGATGAAGTTGATGCGCGTGGGGGAGGTATGCCGCCGCGAACGATGCATGCTGTTGTGCCGGACGCAATTCGGGTGGTAGTCGATGGATTCACTGCGAGCGAGCTCGGACTGACCGGACCTGGTTCGATTTTGAATATGTTGTCGCCGACCGCTGGCATGACCATCAATTGTACGGGTAACACGTCAGACAACGGAGGCTACGGGCCGGAAGTGCAGCGCTTTACCTTCCACTACGACATCGATTTTGGCTTGGACGACACTGCGTTTAGTTTTACGACTGACACCGAGGATCTCACCTTAAACGTCACGGCTGGAGGTATAGCAGCCTCGGCGCTGCTCACACTGATTAAACAGCCCGATCCATTCATGCTGCACGGGGATCCCTCGTGGCTCAGCATCGATCTGCGCTTTGTTCTGGCACGCCAGGGCGAGTCGAAGTTCGGCGTTACGGGCATCACTGATCCCTCCGATGCACCGCGCTTCATTCAGCAACTCATCGGCGCCATTACGCCCAGTCAGTTTGACGCTCTGCCTTCGGGCGAAGAGGATACCAAGCTCTATACTCAGCCCAACGACGAGCACGGCGTCCCGGTCTACAACTTTGCCTTAGCCAAAGTCCATTACATCGGCCTCATCGGCGCGCACCAAGTCCGCGTCTTCTTCCGCCTCTTTAACGCTCAGACGACGACGTCAACCTACGATTATCCACCCGGTGCACAGTACCGGCGCGCAACCAGCAATCCGAACGGTCAACCGATTCCCTTAGCGGGATCCTTGGGCGGCGAGTACGTCACGCTTCCCTTCTTCGCGACCGCGCGCATCGACACGACCACGAACAGCATGGATCAGCAGACCGACGATCCCTACAACGTCCAAGAGTTTACCGCCGGCATCGGCGGTTCGGAAGTCGACCACATCTTTGGCTGCTGGCTGGACATCAATCAGCCCTTCAAGCCCGACGGCGTCACGCCCAATAACGTGCTGCCGATTTTTGTGCCGCCCGCGCAAGACGGACCGTTTAATCCCAGCGATCCCAACCCCAACTTCCGCCCCGTGCCCATCGGTCAGGCGATCCAGCGCGCGCTGCACCAGTGTCTCATCGCCGAAGTCGCCTTCGATCCGACCCCAATTCCCATTGGCAAGGACTCATCCAACTGGGATAAGCTTGCGCAGCGCAATATCGCCTGGAGTGATGCCGGTTCGGCACAAGCGTTGACTACATTTGAAATCCGGCCGACGCCAATGGGGTTGCCAGCAGATCAGACTCCTGACGAGTTAATGATCGATTGGGGAAACACACCCAACGGCAGCATGGCATTCATCTACTTGCCTGCGGTAAGCGTCGACGACATTTTGGCGATGGCTGCCCGGATGTATAACACACATCGGCTGGTTCGTGCCGATGATCATACGCTACGATGCAAGACTGGGGGCATTACCTACATTCCAGTTCCACCCGGCACCAACATCAACTACGCTGGCTTGCTGACGATCGATCTACCGGAGCACTTGCGGGGTGGGCAGATACATACCGTTGTCGTTAGGCAAATAACCAACGCATTCGGCAGAGCAACGCCGCCTCCCCCACCTCCTCCGCAAATCGATGTACGCCGCAGGGTAAAAGCGGCGGCCGTAGTTGTGCCGGCGGAAATCGAATGGCGACGCGTGTTGGGTGCCTTCCAGCTTAGCATTCCGGTGAAGACTAAGAGAGAACTGCTCCTGCGAGAAGAGCGGGACCTCTCGGTGTTACGCTGGATCGCCGAGGCCATTCCACATTCCAGCCGTTGGCACGCGGTCTTTCACCGGTATCTATCGGAGATCGCAGGCCGGGTCACTGTGTTCGGCGGTGACCCCACGCAGATTTTGCCCTCGCCTAATGGGGAAGGCAGACGAAAACGCCCGCCTCGCAAAGAAGAGGAACGCGAAGAACGTCGAGCGTTCACCGGCAAGATAGCCGGTCTGATCTTCGATCATTTCGGAGATTTCGAAGGCTTCATATTGGAGACGGAGGAGCGCGAGCATCGTTTCTTGAGCCGCGAAAAGGACGTGAAAGAACTGGCGGAGCGAGCCTGGGCGGAGCGGCTACGCATTACGGTGTGGGCCGAGCGCGATGAACCGCACCGCCCGTTGTCGATCATCGTATGTGCGCCGCCTGCACTGTTCGAGGCGTGAGGCTCGGACGCGCGTGACGTGACCGCGTCCACTGCGCACTGGCTTCTTTCACCAGAGCTGATCAACGAGCTAAGAAACTTCGCTGAATGGACAGGAACAAACAGAAGCAGTACCAAGCGATTTTCAAAGACTGCGACTAACCTTGGTCGGTCCGAGGGGTTAATCCGCCGGATGCCGTGGCGCTGTAACGAGCGAGTTGATTTCATTAAGGCTAACCAACTGAAGCAAAGTAAAACTGTAAGGAATATCGTTGCGGTGTGCCGGGCAGTGCCGTCGCGCCGTCCCTACCTTTTCGGGACGAACGCGCCGTTGCCTTGATCGAGATAAATGGTTGAACCGACGCGCGAGATCTGAAGCGATTGTCGCCACGTTCCGGATAGAAAATGTTTTGCAGCTTCGATTGTTCTGATCTCTGGCTTAGGCGAGGACGCTGGTTCGGCAGACCGGAGACGGCCGTTTCTTGAACCCGTCATGGCTTCGCACAAAATTCTCCCGTCCATCTTCTGCGACGGTTTGATGCCGAGAATCTGCAAAATCGTCGGGGCAACATCGACGTTCCCACTCGGCAATTCATCCGTTTGGTCGCGCTTAAAATCGGGGCCGGCAGCGATCAAAGTGTTGTGCATGTCGAACCGGCTGAGCGTGGCGTGAGTCCCCTTCCCTGCCGCCCGTTGCCAATCGGCGTCAATCATTCCCGAAACGCTGAATTGATTTTTTGAATCATCCCAGCGGAACGCCATCACGACGTCAGGGGAATTAGTATTTTGAATGTTGGCTTGTTCCAGCGCGAACGTCCCTTCCATTGGCTGCTTGGTAAAAATTACTCCTGCGAAGTCGGACTGTTGCAGTAATTCGACCAGGCGGCGTGTTACGGTCGCGTCGTGTCCGTTTACGTAGAAAAGAACGCTGCCGCCATTGCCGGCCAGCATGATGTCTCCCTGTTTTGGTTCACCATTGAAATCTGTCGACGCTGTGAAGCCCGCCTCGGCCAATATCTTCCGCAAATCAATTGAGCGTCGGATTGTAGAAAAACCATGATCCGAAACGACGAATACATCTGTTGCTGCGCGCATGTTCCGTTGATTTAACGCCGAAAGCACAGCCCCGAGATTTTCGTCGGCGGTCTTGATCGCAGCAAGAGCTGCCGGTGCTCCTGGCGCGGTCTCATGCTGCGTGAGGTCCGGCTCGCCCAACCATAGAAACGTAAGAGCCGGAACGCCGTCTTTCCAAAGAACATCTGTCAATGCTTTGGTCGTCCAGGAATCATTTTGCCGATGAACTGACGGGAATGGACCCAATACTTCGTTAAGTTTGGCAAGTTCCGTACTCGGCAGGCATCGTCCGGCGAAGAGCGTCACGCGGTTAGGGACTGCGTTAACGGCTCGACGCACTCCAAATTGCCGATCCAATAGAAGGCCGACAGTCTTTGCGGCTGCAACTATGCTGCGAGCGCCCACGCGTTGCACAAGTTCGGGGATGGTTGGAGCTGAAATGTATTTTCCGCCCGAGAGCTCATCGCCTTTCTTCACGGCCGATGGCAACTCGACGTCGATTGCATGGTGAGAATCGATGTCCGCCCGGTAGACATGGTTCGCAATGATGCCGTTTTCGCCGGGATAAACACCAGTCACCATGGCCGTCCCGTTTACCATGGTCGCACTGGGATAAACCGCGTGGTGATTTCGGAAAGTGACGCCGTCGTGCGCAAGTTTCCAAAGCGTCGGGGTATTTTGTTCGCTCACAAAATCCGGCCGCATGCCGTCCCAGACAACGACTACCACATGCCGCTCGGGTTTGGTCGGCGCGGCCGCCGCGGCAGAGACGACAGCGCAAAACAGCAGTGATAAGATCCGCAGCATCCCCGAATCATAGAACAAGGAGCGGCGGTCTCCAGTCCGCCGTAAATGTGGGAGCGGCCTGAGTGCCGCGACTCGTCGAGACGCTAAGGTCTCTCCCTCATTATTTCCGAGGCCTAAGCAAGGGAAACAGGATCACGTCGCGGATCGACTCGGCGCCTGTGAGCAGCATGGTGAGCCTGTCCATGCCGATGCCGATACCGCCAGCCGGCGGCATGCCATACTCGAGCGCGAGCAGAAATTCCTCGTCGATCTTTTGCCGCTCTTCGCCTGCCTGTTCGAGTAAACGCTGACGTTGGACAATCGGATCGTTGAGCTCGCTGTACCCCGGCGCGATCTCGGCGCCATTAATCACGAGTTCGAATACATCGACGAGCGAGTTGTCCTCTGCGTTTTGTTTCGCCAGCGGCACAAGCTCCTTCGGGCAATGGGTAACGAACAGCGGATCGATCGTTTTCTCTTCCACTAGTTTCTCGAATACATGCTGCGTCACCTCGAAGTCGGCGAGCTGCGGCAAAATTTCGAGCTTGAAATCGTTCGTCGCGCGTTCACGCCGCTGCTCGGGCGAGAGCTCGAACCAATCCTTGCCCGCTACTTCGCGCAGCAAATCGCGGTAGCGCACGCGGCGCCACGGTCGTTTCAAATCAATGGTGCGGATAACTTTCCCGTCAGCGTCTCGGTGTTCGATGGTTAGTGAGCCGCAGACTTTTTCAGCAAGATAACAAATGAGTTCTTCGACGAGATTCGCCATCTTTTCGAAATCGGCGTAGGCCCAATAGGCTTCGAGCATGGTGAATTCCGGATTGTGCTTTCTGGAAATTCCTTCGTTGCGAAAGTTGCGATTGATTTCGAAGACCTTATTGAAGCCGCCCACCAGCAGACGTTTTAGATAAAGCTCCAACGCAATGCGCAGATAGAGATCGATGCCAAGTGCGTTGTGATGTGTTTTAAACGGTTCGGCCGCCGCACCTCCAGCCGTCGCTTGTAGAATTGGCGTCTCTACTTCAACGAAGCCGCGTTGTTCGAAGAAGCGCCGGGTTTCGCGGATAATGGCGATTCGCTTTTCGAATACGACGCGCGAACTTTCGTTGGTGAGCAGATCAAGATAGCGCTGACGGTAACGCGCTTCGATGTCTTGCAGTCCATGCCATTTTTCCGGAAGGGGCCGCAACGCTTTGGCAAGCAATCGGAATGTGCGAACTTTTAACGTCGGTTCCCCGCTTTTGGTGAGAAAACATTCTCCTTCCACGCCAATGAAGTCACCGATGTCGAGCGAGCGAAACAGTTCGATCAATTCAGGGCCAACTTCCTTTGAATGAATGTAAATTTGAATGCGCCCTGTGGCATCACGCAGGTCAAGGAAGTGGCTCTTGCCCATATCGCGATGCGCGGTGATGCGGCCCGCGACACGCAGCGTTTGACCTTCATTAAATTGCGCGCGCACCTCTGCAATCGAGCCGGTCACATCAAAGCCGGGGCCGAATGGCTCGATGCCCTGCGCGCGTAGCGCCTCAAGCTTTTTGCGCCTGAGCGCGATCAGCTCGTTTTCTTCTTCCATATTGGACAGCGAATGTAAGGCGCGGCCCGCGCTTCGCCATGTCAAATCGTGGGTTGAACAAGGAACGACGGCTTGGGCAGCCGTCGAAACATGAGGGCTGGGAAGCCGTCACTCCTTGGGCTCTAGGGCTTAGAATTAGGTTTGCCAAGGAAATGTCGACAATGAGATAGTTTATCCGGCGCCTCCACGGAAGTTCGTTGGCGCCCGTTATTCGAATGCTTACTGATTTGCCACAAACCACTTCAACGCTGGACGGACCGCTGGTGAAGCAGTTTTCGGTGTTCCTGCCGGCCAAGGTCGGAGCCATGCTGGAAATTGTGAAGTTGCTTACCACGCATCAAACACACGTTGTTGCGCTCAGCGTCTCAGAATCGACGGACTCAGCGATTGCGCGGATCATCTCCAGCGATCCACAACGCGTGGAAAAATTGTTTCGGCAGAACACTGTTGCTTTCGGAGTAAGCCACGTCGTGGTGGTAGAGATGCGAGAAGTAGCCACGCAACTTGTCAAGCTGCTGGCCGCGCTCGTCATGGCGGAGGTCAACGTTCATTTTGCTTATCCCCTGCTGATTCGGCCGCGTGGATTTTCTGCGATCGCTCTGCACGTAGACGATACGGAATGCGCGTCGTCAGTGCTCATTGGCGAAGGTTTCAAATTGCTGGGCCAGGATGATATTTCACGATAGGTAATGGGTGAAGCAGATGCGGTTGTCATTCTGAGCGAAGCGAAGCTGCGACGGAGCGGACGAAGTCCGCAAGGCCAGGCTTTCAATCTCTGATCTGTTTCTTTCGACACTCATCCGCGCTCAATCGGATCTCCAGAGATGTTTCGCTTCGCCCAGAATGACAAAGTAGTGAAGTCTCCTGACGTTCTAACTTTTTCGGGTTTCAGCGGTCAAATATCCCGCAGATTGTTGACAGGCTGGCAACAGCGCGCTTACAGAAATGGGTTCACTGCTCCGTATGCGGACTCTTCTCTCACGACCTTTCCAAACCGATCCAACTTTCCACATAGCACTGGGCCTCCTCGTGAGTTTCGGTGTAGCGGAACTCTTCTTTGCAACGTCGTATTATATCGGCCGACAGCGCGCGAATCGCGTTTCGGCGCAAGCAGTGGCGGCGGCGATCGCGCGTCCTCCGACGAGTTCTGCAGTTTCCGCATCGCCGCCGGCGCCAGCCGCAGCGCAGCCAAGCGTCCCCCCGGCGGCAGCAGTTACTTCACCTGCTCCGTTACTCGTTGATCAGTTGCTCCGGGAAGGCAAAGAACTCAGGGACCGTGGCGATACAACAAACGCGCTGGCGCGTTTGCAGGAAGCATTGGACAGCGAGCCGGACAACACCAGCGTCCTCGAGGAAATGGCGCAGACTTACGAGTCGATGCAATTATTCGATCGCGCGAATGATATTTGGCGCAGAATCAAGCAAATCAGCCCGTCAGATAGCGCAACCTATGCCTTGGCGGATCGGCGATTAAAGGTCGGAGTCCCGCCTGTGGTCCCGTCTGAACCGGCCAGCGCGAACCCAGACAATGATGTTGCGGCACACAAAGATATCGGTGGCAATCCGGACGGTCCAATTATGGGCATCTCTGAGGTCAAAACAAAGGAAACCCCCGACCCGGAAGCCGAAACGAATCTGGCGCTCGAGATCGGAATAAAGAAACAGTCCTCCGCCGCAATCGACCATGACAAGGTGAAAATTCTCGTGTTCCTCTATGACATTGTGAATGATAAGGACATTAAACTGACCGATGCAGACGTGAGCAATGAATGGCTAACGCCGAAACACGATTGGTCAGGCACGGATCCAGAGGTGCTTTTGGTGCGCTACGTACGTCCAAAAACGGGCGGCGCTTTATCTGAGTCGTCGCTTTCCGAAGCGGCGGCAAAAGTTCGGCCGGGTCAAAAAAGTCGCAGCTCAAAAGGTTCTGCGGCTATCGGACAACGAAAATACCTCGGCTACATCGTGCGGGTTTACTACGGCGACGACTTGCAAGCCGTCCAAGCGGAACCGGCACGGCTTTTACAGCAGTTTCCCTCTCTAGAGAGTCCCTCCGGCCGATGACTCGATCGCTTCGGAGCTGTATCGTGTATGCCCAAAGCACTCTTCCAGCTTTGTTTGTCTTTGTTCTTGTCACTGCGGCCGAGGCGCAGATTCAAGTGGACCTGAAATTCAAGCGATTGCAGTACATCGCTTACGAACCGGTGGTGGCGAGTGTTGCCGTTACGAATTTGGCGGGACGCGATGTTGAGCTTCATGACGCCGACGGCCAATCCTGGCTCGGATTCGAGATTGCCGGAAGCGAGGAACAAACGATTGCGCCACTCGGCGCGGCAAATCGCGAGCCGCCGTTGAAGATCGCGGCCGGACAGAGAGTCACACGTCAAATCGATCTCACGCCGCTTTATCCCGTCCAGGAATTCGGTGCTTATCATGTGCGGACGAATGTTTACTTCGCCGACTTGGGAAAGTTCTTCTACTCTCCGACCCGGGTTATCGAAGTCACCGACGCTCGGCCGATCTGGCAGGAAACAGTTGGAATTCCAGAGGGCGTTGCCGGGTCCGGCGGGGTGCGCACGTATTCATTAATGACGAATCGTTTTCCGGACCACACTTCTTTATATGTGCGGGTGCAGGACAAGGATACGAGTGTCGTTTACGCCACCTACTCGTTAGGCCGCACCATCGCCTTTGAGCAACCACAAGCGGAGATCGATCGCGCCAATCAATTGCATGTTTTGCATTGCGTGGCTCCGCGAACCTGGGCGTATTCCCGCATTGGTCTTAATGGCGAACTACTGGAGCACTCATCGTTCATGGAAACGAATAGCCGGCCCCGCCTGGTTCATTCCGGGAACGGCGAAATAGCCGTTCGGGGCGGCAGGCTCGAAGCGCCCGCGCAAAGCTCGCGTAGCAAGGTGCCAAAACTCTCAGCGCGCCCACCCGGACAGCCTACAAACGACCGGTGATGCGCAGGAATTTTTGCCAGATCGTTTTGTCGGTCGCCGGTCTGCTGCTCACATTTCTGGCGGATGGTTCCTATGCCGCGAGGAGTAGCCACAGCTCCGGCGGGGACGACTCGCCAATAACGGTAGTGATCGATGCAGGACACGGGGGGCACGATCGCGGTGGGATCCCCGGCCAAAGAATCGCCGAAAAAGTTATGACGCTGGATGTGGCACAGCGCCTGAGTAAGGTGCTTTCAGCCAGGGGATATCGCGTGGTGATGACCCGAAACAGCGATGTCTTTGTTTCGTTGGGAACGCGAGCGGCAATAGCCAACTCGTATCGGAATGCGGTCTTCGTCTGTATTCATTTTAACGCGACGGGACGAAGCGGCGCGAGCGGCATCGAAACATATTTTTACAGTCGCGACAGCCTGCCGCTCGCCTCGGCTATTCATTATTATGTCGCCGGAGGCGCGCCTTCAGACAATCGCGGAGTACGCCGCCGTGGTTACTACGTCTTGCGTAAGACAAGAATTCCTGCGGTGCTCGTGGAGTGCGGTTTCCTGACCAATCCCACCGAAGCGGCATATGCTCAGACCACCTCTTACCGGCAAAAACTGGCAGAAGAGATTGCAGCCGGAGTCCAAGGACGTAATTCCGTCACCAAGAGCACGACCAGAGTAGCGACGGCCGAGAGCATTCCGATGCAACCGTACATTGATCAGACCAAGGTATCGAAATCCTCGCATCGCCGTTCGAAGCATTCGTCTAAGAAAAGCGCCCGAAAAAAGAAAAAATCATCGAAACGGTCAGGCTCAGAAGCACGGGCGGCGTCAAAAAATGGGGAGAGCTGATTGGACCTGCCAATTTTGACTTCGGCGCAGATGCGAGCCGCAGAAGAGGCTGCTTTTGCGAATGGCGTGCAAGTCGAAGCGCTGATGAACAAAGCCGGCGCCGGTGTCGCCCAAGCCGTCACGAAATTTTTCCAGAAGCCAGGTCGCTGCGTCGTGTTCGCCGGCAAAGGACATAACGCCGGTGACGCCTTATTCGCGGCGCAATGTTTAGCAATGCGCGGATGGAAAATCGAAGTGCGGCTCGCTTTCAAGGAAGCTGACTGCAGCGAGCTGATGCGCAAAAAGTTGGAAGACTTACGCGTAGCAGACGCGTCGCATGGGCATCCTGCCGATGAACGATTGGCTGGAAGCCAATGCCACACAATCATTCTCGATGGCTTGCTTGGCGTCGGTGCAAAGCCACCGCTGCGCGAACCAATTCGCGCTGCTTGCCGCGCCATCAACCAATTGCGAACAACAAAGGGAGCCTACGTGTTCGCCGTCGATCTCCCGACTGGGCTCGACACTGATTCAGGCAAGACCGATCGCGACTGCGTGGTCGCGGACTTTACCGTGACGATTGGGTTTGCAAAGCCGGGTCTGGTGGCTGATGACGCACCAAATTATGTAGGAAGACTTGAGGTTGTCCCGCTCGATGAATTGCGGTCCCCCGGAACGAAACCGAAAGAAATTATCGCAAGCCCGCCGGCTTTTTGCGGCTTGCTTCCGCGACGCAAATACAACTCGTACAAGAATCAGTTTGGTCGCATCGGCGTCGTAGCAGGTTCCAAAGGATTTATCGGCGCCGCGCTAATGACATCGCAGGGGGCGCTCCGAGCCGGCGCAGGTCTCGTGGAAGTTTTTGTTCCCGAAGAAATCTACCAGATCGTTGCCGGGGCGGCGTTCATGGAAGCAATGGTAAAGCCGATCAAGTCGTACCCTGATTTACTCAAGGAAAAACCCGACGTTTGGGCGGTGGGCCCTGGTCTCGGGAAATCGCGGGCAGCCGAAATCCTGGAGTTCGTTGAAAAAGCCAGGCAACCAATGGTACTCGACGCCGACGGGCTCAACATTGTTTCAGAGAAAACCTCGGTGCTGAGGCGTTGCAAAGGCGAACGGCTGCTCACGCCGCATCCAGGTGAAATGAAACGGCTTTTTCCGCGAGAAAAAAATTCGCGCGCCAGAACAGCGACGCACTTCTGCAATCGTTTTCCAGTGACACTTTTGCTCAAAGGCAGTCGCACCATCGTAGCTGAACACGGTCGACCGTTAAGCTACAACACGACGGGCAACCCGGGAATGGCCACCGGCGGAATGGGCGATGTTCTCACCGGGGTTTGCGCCGGTTTGCTCGGACAAGGTCTCTCACTTTACGATGCGGCGCGAGTCGGTGCATGGCTATGCGGGCGTGCAGCCGAAATTGCGATTTTTAACGATGGCCAAAGTGAGCAATCACTCCTGCCGCGTAACGTCCTGAATAACCTGGGCGAAGCCTTCAAAGAACGTTAGGGCGCTTCCCTCAGATGCCGTGCGATAGATTGCATCTGATTTGTCGGCTTTTCCTGCTTTTCAGGTTTCCCGATTCGTAGATTCTAAAGGAGTGGCAAGATTCGTTCTTATCGGTAGCGGTCTGGCGGGCGGATTGCTCGCAGCGTACTTGGGACGGCGCGGGCACATGGTGGATCTTTACGAAAGGCGGGCCGATCCGCGCGAGGGGAACCTCGTCGGCGGACGATCGATTAACCTGGCAATTTCGACACGCGGCATTTACGCCCTCGAGCAGATAGGGACCGCTGAAGAGGCCTTGAAACACGCGATCCCAATGCGCGGCCGGATGATTCACGATAAATCCGACGCTTTGCACTTCACTCCGTATGACGTCGATCCGAAAAAGTGCATCAACTCGATCGGACGTGCTGCCCTGAACACGACGCTCATCGAAGCGGCGCAGCGTTATCCGAATGTCCGGGTTCATTTCAACCATAAGTGTACCAAAGTCGATGTTAACTCGGCAGTTGCCCACTTGGAAACGCCAGGCGGCGCTGTCACGGCACAGGGCGACACCGTCATCGGCGTCGATGGCGCTTTCTCTGCGGTCCGGAATTCGATGCAGCTAGGGATCGCTGATTTTCAATACGACGAAAGTTATCTCGCCCACGGCTACAAGGAACTGACGATCCCACCCGCGCCTGATGGTTCGTGGCAAATGGAAAAGAATGCGCTTCACATCTGGCCACGGAAAAGTTTCATGATGATCGCGCTACCGAATCCCGACGGTTCGTTCACCTGCACGCTGTTTTGGGAATTTGAAGGACCACGCAGTTTCGCGGCAACGAAGTCGAATGACGATGTGCGCCGATTTTTCGATGAAGAGTTCCCGGACGCCGTGCCGCTCATGCCGAGCTTGCTCGAAGATTTCCGGAATAATCCAACCGGTTCACTGGTGACCATTCGCTGCGCTCCTTGGTTTTACCGGGACAAGATTTGCCTCGTTGGCGACGCCGCGCACGCGGTCGTGCCGTTTTATGGCCAGGGAATGAATGCCGCGTTTGAGGACTGCGTCGTGCTGGAGGAGTGCCTCGAGCAATTTTCCGACGATCGGGAACGCGCGTTTGCCGCATACTTTCATCGCCGGAAAGAAAACGCCGATGCGATTGCCGATCTTGCGATCGGCAATTTCGTGGAGATGCGCGACAAGACTGCGTCAAAAACATTTCGCGCAAAGAAGAAACTCGATCACGCACTCGAAGCCGCGCTACCCGGGATCTATCTGCCGCTTTACACGATGGTCACTTTCACCCGAATGCCTTACGCGACGGCGGCGAAACGCGCCCGAGTTCAAGATTGGATCGTATCCGCAGCTTTCATCGCGTTCGTTGTTCTCGCAATCGTCGCGCTCGCAGCTTTGCTTCGGCAGGCTTACCTCCGATGAAAGCTTGAACTCACCCGCTGGAACTTGACGGCTTAAAGCCGTCAAGGCATCCTGAAATCGATTGCCAGGAACTACATCGGGCAATTTGCACCGGCGATTGGCTAACGCGCGAGTTGCAGCATCAAAGCAAGCGAACATCAATTCGCCTAACGTAAATTCTATGGGGGCTCGACCCGTTGTTGCACGTGGTGCACCATCGCCACGGCAACAATCAAAACGAGGGCTGCAATGACCTGATGCGGATGAAGGCTGGCATGAAAGAACCCCCAGGTGATGCATACCGCGGCGAGTGTTTGCATCATTTCGAAGTAACCCGCTGTGGATGCTCGCGTGAGGTGGAGCCCTTGAAAATAGATCAAGAGCGGAATCCCGCCCGAGATTGAGCCGAGCAAGAACAACAACATGATAGCCTTGAAGGCGTGAACCTGCGCAGACGCAGGCCAGAGGGCCGCGCCGTTCAGTTTTCCGTAGGCCAAAAGAATCAGGGTCATGCAAACGAGGCCCACGACGATGCGCAGGCTAGCGGCAAGCCGGAGCGACATGCCCACCATCACCCCGCGTCCTGCGACGGTAGCAAGTCCCCAGAACAACGCACAGATTAGCGCGTATCCGGTGCCCAGATTCAAACCGGCCCGCTCAAAAGAAATTCCGATCTGGGTCGGATGCGCAACAGAAACGAAGATCCCGGCAACGATTGCCAGGCTCGCGTAAAAGAAAAAGCGGCGCGCCAAGCGATCACCAAAAAGCAGAAACGCGCCGATGGTTGAAATCACGGGCTGAATATTGAGGATCACATTCACAACCGTTGCGTTGCCGTATTTCAACGCCAATGTGAAAAAAATTGTGCCGACAGCGGAACCGGCAAATCCGGAAAAAATCAGAAATCCCCATGTGCGCGCCCGCACATTTGGAATTTCATGCAGATGCGAGATCAATATTGGAAGGAACATGATTAGGATGAACACGTGTTCCCAGAAGACGATGACTTTGGCGTCGAATAATTCGTTGAGCGGGATACGCCACGCGCTTTCTGTCCCCCAAAGCGCAGCACCGAGTCCAACTAACCACGGTCCGTAGGTTGCGGTGCGCGTTTTGCGGTTTTGCATCGGGACGCCGTGTAGCTTGTTCGCGCTACCGCTATAACATTGAAGATCGAACGTCCATCGAATTAAGGGCGGCCTTCAATGTTCGACTTTGATGTCCGATGTTTTCGTCGTAAAAAACTAAACGAAGCGTTGACGCCGCAACTTATAGTATGCTAATTAGCCACAAACACTATGCGTTGCCCCAAATGCGGGTCCCGTGACGACAAAGTCATCGATTCCCGTCAATCGCGCGACGGCGCGAGCATCCGTCGTCGCCGGCAGTGTCTGAAGTGCAAATACCGCTACACCACCTACGAAGAAATTGAGCGGTCGGACCTGCGCGTGGTAAAACGCAACAGAACACATGAGCCATTCGATCGTCGCAAACTGGCTGCGAGTATCGCCAAAGCCTTTGAGAAACGCTCAACCAGTCTGCTTACGTTAGAGGATATGGTGGAGGAAATTGTGCACGAACTAGAGACCGGCGGGCGCGAAGTTCTTTCCTCGGTAATCGGCGCAAAAGTGCTCGAAAAACTGCGGGAGGTGGATGAGGTCGCCTATTTGCGTTACGCCTCGGTTTATCAACGCTTCCATGATGTGGATCAATTCGTGGACGCCATACACACGCTGGGCCGCCGCATAAGACCGAATGCGCTTCAGCGGGAATTGTTCCCACCTGAAACGATGCCAAAAAATTCCAACACAGGCGTTCGATCGCGCGAGAAGGCCGGTAAAAATCATGGTCGCGTTTAAGGAAGAATTCCCCTATCTGCGGACAAACTCGGGGCAACTCTTCGAGTTCGATCGAGATTGGTTGCATGCAGCCCTCACGCGGGCCGCTGACGAAGCTGGTTATCCCGGCTGGTGGCTGACCGAACACGTAACGGAAAGCATTGCTTTTTATCTGCACCTGCGAAACGACGAAAATGTGGTCGCGTTCAATCAGCTCTCGCAGACCGTGCGCGACGTCCTGAAAGCGATCGGCTACAAGGAGATTTGTCGGCATTTTGCGCCGGCGCCGCCACCCATTTCCATTTCGTTGGTGGACATCGCTCATTGTGCCGGGACGGGTTATGAGCTGGCGTTTTTCGTTCTGTTGGAAAAGCGAATTACTGCGTTGATCGAAGCGGGCGCAGACAACCTTCGGCTTTCTTCATTACAACATTGCGTGAAGCATCTCCGCGGCACCCGAACATGGACCCGAAGCTGCGACGCGTTACGCGAGGAAATTGTCTGCTTCGTCCGCGAAAAACTTGCGTTCGCCACTAATCGAGTGCGGCTTGATTGTTCACTGCGCTAGTGAAACGCTATCTGTAATGACGATTTTTCAGAAAATCATCCGGCGTGAAATTCCGGCTAAAATCATCTGCGAAGATGATGACGTGATTGCTTTTCACGACGTAGACCCACAAGCGCCGGTGCACGTGCTGATTGTGCCGAAAAAAGCCATTTCGCGCCTTACCGATGCGACGGACGAAGACCGCGCGCTACTTGGCAAACTGCTTCTGATCGCGCGCGACGTCGCAAAGGAGTTGGGATTGTCCAGCGGCTACCGGGTCGTGATCAACTGCGGACCCGATGCGGGTGAAAGCGTGCCGCATCTGCATGTGCATTTACTCGGTAAACGCGCGCTGGCGTGGCCGCCCGGGTAGATCAGCAAAAATCCGCTGACGACAGCGGACACTACAGGGACTCGAGCACGCTACTCTTGCACAAGCGGCCAGTCGACTCCGATGATGCGCTTTTCCGCAAATCGCTTCAGCGATTTTGGAAAAATCAGATATCGCGCTTCCTTACTTTCCTTCAACCCGATGATTCCGAAATCCGTTCCGGTTTCGCTTTTCAGGACAGTCATGAGGCGGTTTTTCTTCATTTGCGCTTGGAGCTGGCGATCAGTCGAGGGCTTCTGCCAAAGCGTGTAAACCTGCGGCTTCTCACACTCTTCAACGATCTGCGAAAAGCGGGCTGTTTTCACCTTGAGAAGTTTCATGGTTTGAAATGCATCGGCGGTCGCGCCCTACCAAGAAGAAAAAGCCCGCCAGAGAACTACGGCAAGGAGGATCATACTACCGTTGCTGCATTCCTGCC
The DNA here is from genome assembly GCA_036499375.1 of Candidatus Udaeobacter sp. GTDB lineage: Bacteria > Verrucomicrobiota > Verrucomicrobiia > Chthoniobacterales > UBA10450 > Udaeobacter. The sequence goes on along the minus strand of DASYDV010000027.1, from coordinate 22,834 downwards.
CTGGCGGGGTTCGCACGTCCTCAATCCATAGCCCCTGACGGAGAACGAATTTCCTCGCAAGAACGACAGCGCGCAACTGCGAAACGATATCATTAACACGGGATGTCAGACCTCTGTTTGAGAGATATGGACGGCTCAACCTTTCAATCGTCCTTCTTTCAAGGCGACCAGGTTGGGAAGACCGGACGCCTTTTCGAGCAAGGAGGTTTCCCGATAGAATCAGCGCATTTGACAACGCATTGCGCTTCTGATTGCATCGGCGAGGTGAAATGGCCAGTGTTACTTTTGCTTTTCGGTCTATGTGCTGCCGCAACATCGTGCACAACGCTCGTTAACCGACGCGATCTCTACAGCCCGGAACCCGCGGCTGATTCGTTGGAAGCGACACGACAATGGTACGGCGCAACAACAACCACTACGTTCACTCAAACGCGAATATCCAGCGGGGAAATTGCAGCGCCCGACTTCCGGTATTAGAAATCGAACCCTTCTCAGCCGAACGGAAGGTTTGCCTTAACGCGCGCCATATCCGTTTTGTCGACACATGCTGCTTTGCCCAGCCGGCGTTTCCGTTTCGCGTTTTTCGCAGACAACAAATGGCGTCGCGAAGAACGCGTCCTCAAAATCTTACCTCGCGCGGTAATCTTGAAGCGCTTCGCCACTGATTTGCGCGTTTTGCTCCGTGCAATGGCCTTTGGCATAGGGTCAGGAAGTTAATTCGCGGGCGCGCAATGACAAACTGTTTATTGTCTCGTGTCGAAATCCGCTCCGACTGCTTTTCGGCGTTCACAGAATGGAGCCTGCGGGCGGCCGAGCGACATAGACGGGAAGCCTGAAGGGTAAGCTCGCTGGCACGAGCGAACCAAACACCATACAATTCCCTCTGTATGGAAAAGGTGCTCACAAACAAGCCTCAGGTGATTATTGTCGGAGCAGGATTTGGCGGGCTTGAGGCGGCAAAGAAGCTTGCCTGTAAAGATGTGCGCCTCACGGTGATCGACCGCACCAATTACCATCTGTTTCAACCCCTGCTATACCAGGTAGCAACAGCGGCGCTCTCGCCGGCCGACATTGCGGCCCCAATACGCGCAATCTTGAGCGAATGCAGAAACGTCGAAGTGCTCCTGGCAGAAGTGGAATCGGTGAATGTAGAAGCCAAAAAAGTATCAACGAAAGACAGGGTCTTCGATTACGACTTTCTCATTCTCGCCACCGGCGCGCGGCATTCCTACTTTGGGCATAACCAGTGGGAAACACTCGCGCCGGGATTGAAAAGCCTTGAGGACGCCATTGAGCTTCGCCGGCGGATTCTTCTGGCGTTCGAATTTGCCGAGAAAACAACCGACGAAGCGGCGCGCAAGGCAGCGATGAATTTTGTTGTCATTGGAGGCGGACCCACGGGCGTCGAAATGGCGGGCGCCATCGCCGAAATTTCTCGATACACACTGGCCAAAGACTTTCGCCATATCGATCCATCGCAGGCACGTGTAATCTTGATCGAAGGCGGGCCGCGCCTGCTTGCCGCGTATCCCGAGGATTTGTCCGAGAGTGCGCGAAAGCAACTGGTCGCGTTGGGCGTGGAAGTTCGCACAAACGCGCGAGCAACGAACATCACCGAAGCAGGAGTGGAAGTGGACGGCAAATTCATCCCGTGTCGTGTAAAGATTTGGGCAGCCGGCAACAATGCATCGTTCGTCGGAAACACGCTCGGTGCAGCGGTCGACCGCGTTGGCCGTGTCATTGTGAACGACGACCTAACGATCGCCAGACATCCGGAGGTACAGGTAATCGGCGACCTGGCGAATTTTTCCGATCAAAATAGTGAGCCGTTGCCAGGAGTCTCACCCGTGGCGATCCAACAAGGCCGTCACGCAGCTCGCAATGTTCTAAGAATGGTCCGTGGCAAAAAGCCGCAGAAATTTCACTATTTCGACAAGGGAAGCATGGCCACGATCGGACGGAACAAAGCAGTTGCGAATTTGAAGTTCTTTCATCTCAGCGGTCTTCCCGCATGGCTGGCATGGTTATTCGTGCATATTTTTTTCCTGGTCGGCTTTCGCAATCGCGTGCTCGTGCTCATTCAATGGGCATGGGCCTATCTGACTTTTGACAAGGGCGCACGGTTGATCACGCGTAGCTTCCGGTCGGAACACCGGCCTCCGGCGTAGTTGGAGGCGCCCTGTGGCGCGCGGCAGGCCCGAGATATTTACTCCAGCCCCAGCGCCTTGAATGTCGCATCGACATGCTTGAAATGAGCGTCGAGCGAGCAAAGGCGATCTATTTCCTCCGGTAAAAGGCGAGCGGCGATTTCGGGTTCGTTCTTTGCATTGTCGGCAAATGTCCCCTCGCCTTTCCAGGTTTGCATTGCCGCACGTTGCACGGCTTCATATGCGCTCTTTCGCTCCGCGCCTGCGCGTGTCAATGCGAGCAAGATCGACTGGCTGAAATAAAGGCCTTTGGTCAGCGCGAGATTTTCCGCCATCCGCTCCGGATAAACCTGAAGCTTTTCGATGACGTCGCGCAATTTCGCGAGCATGTAGTCGAGAAGGATGCATGAATCAGGCAGAATGATGCGCTCGGCGCTCGAGTGACTGATGTCACGCTCGTGCCATAACGCGACATTCTCCAGCGCGACGACTGCATTACCGCGAATCACGCGGGCTAGTCCGCTCAAACGCTCGTTTGTGATAGGATTGCGTTTGTGCGGCATGGCCGAGCTGCCTTTTTGGCCCTCGCCGAAGAACTCTTCCACCTCCAGAACTTCGGTACGCTGGAGATGACGAAATTCGGTCGCCCACCGATCGATGCTCGACGCGATGACGGCAAGCGTTGTCATAAACTCCGCGTGACGGTCGCGCTGGACGATCTGCGTCGAAAGCGTTGCCGGTTTTAATCCGAGTTTTTCGCACACCTTACTCTCGATTTTTGGATCGAGGTGCGCATGGGTGCCGACTGCACCGCTTATCTTGCCGACGCGAATCCGCTCACGCGTTTGGGTGAGGCGTTCGATTGCGCGTCCAAACTCGTCATAAGCCAGCGCAAGCTTTAATCCGAATGTGATTGGCTCGGCGTGCACCCCGTGACTGCGCCCAATCATTGGGGTCATCTTATACCGCTGCGCCTGGTCTGCGATCACGGTTCGCAATGCCTGAAGATCGTCGAGAAGAATCTCGGACGACTCGTTGAGTTGAACCGCGAGCGTCGTGTCTAAAATGTCCGAAGAAGTGAGCCCCTGATGAATCCAGCGTGACGGCGGGCCCACCGATTCAGCAACATTTTCGAGAAAAGCGATAACGTCGTGGTTGGTTCGCTTTTCGATCTCCAGGATTTTCGGAATCGAAAAGCGCGCTCGCTTCCGAATCTCCGCAGCGTCCTCCTTTGGGATCTGGGAAAGCCCCGCCATCGCCTCACAGGCGAGCACTTCGATCTCCAGCCAGATTTCAAACTTGCGTTGGTCCGACCAGATCTCACTCATCTGCGGCCGGGAATAACGATCAATCACGCGGGCAGCATAAAAGGGAGCGGCAGGACCGAAAAGCGTTTTGTTCTCATGAACACCGCTTTGGCGGGCAAGACAGAACGCCGGTACAACAAAATACGCCGGAACCTATTGCAAATAGGTGGCGCGATCCGCCGCTTAGCAAACGCGTGCCCGCAGGAAACGCCCGTTATCCTGCACTCGCACCTGGCCGCTCGCCAAAAGGTCCGCAACCGCAGCGACTGTCTCTCTGCTGCTTTGCGTGCAGGAACTGACCGCCAGGATCAGGTCACCCAGTGAAAGCCTGTTACGCGTTCTGATGATTTGTCGGTTTTTTCGGTTTTTTCTCATGTATTGCCCGTTTTTTCCCTGAGCAGGTCCGATGCCATGACTCGTTGTGAATATCTTTTCCATGGTTGCAAGTGTAGTTATTCAGTCTTTATCCACTTTGGAACTGACCATTCAGCGACACTTTTGTTCAATTTTAGAACACGAGAGTTCAGAGCTTGTAGAGCCCGCTGTCGCAACCGAATGCGTGGATCGCGCGGCTGGTGAATGCGCTCAGGCCAGCGCACCTGCCGGGTACTGGTCCACTTGAGCCCTGCCTACTCGCGTGCGCTGGGCTTCATCAGCCCCTCCGCTTTTTACCCGTCAGACTCACCACAACCACGTAGCAACAAGCGAAAACAACGCAGGCAATCACCATGATGTGAAAATTACCGCTCCCCTTTACGGCTTGCATCAAAGCTGTTGCATCTTTCGACTCGATCATTGAACGGGTCAGCACTCTTTGGCCAAACCAAGTGAGCACCGAACACCACAGCGCCGACCCAGCCAATGTCATTCCGCTGAACGTGGCGAAGTTCATGCGAATGATTCCAGCGGGAATAGAAATAAGATGACGAATCACTGGCAGCAGCCGCGCAAAGAAAATACCGCCGGCTTCGTACCGGTGAACCCAGTTTTCAGCCCGCTCTAGTTTCCGCTCACTTAAGAGAAAGTAGCGTCCCCACCGGGCAATGAACACGCGACCCAGCCACAACGAAGCCCAATAGGTCACGGTTGCCCCGAGCCATGAGCCGAATGTGCCCGCCGCAATGACGCCGAACGTGTTTAATTTTCCTTCCATAGCTAGAAATGCAGCAGGAGGAATAACGACCTCGCTTGGCACAGGGAAAATCGAGCTTTCCATCGCCATGAGCAAAATTATTCCCAGATAGCCCCATTGCTCGACCCACTGAAACCATAACTGAACCAGATGATGCATATTGTCATTCCAAGCCCTTTGATTACGCTCACGGCAAGCGCGGTCGAGAATCCTTCGATCTCGAACCGAATGAATTCGCCCTAGTTCAGTCTAAAAACTAAAATCCGCAATCCGAAATTCAGATGTTCGTTTGTCAGCGCATGCATTTTGGTATCCCAAGCCCAGTCGAGAAGTCTCTAAATTTTCCGTCAGCTATGGCGCATTCGTGCCAAACGCGATTCCGATATCATCAAAGAGTTCGCGCTAGTTCAACCTGCTAACGGAACCTCCCAATGTCGATCTATCGGCGCGTCCTTGACTATTACAAGCCATTCTGGGGACAAACCATCGCCGGGCTGTTTCTATCGTTCATCGGTATTGGCCTTAACCTCCTCAAGCCGTGGCCGTTTAAGATTATCGTGGACGATTTCCTGCGGCCAACACCTGCCGCCCGCGGCGACTGGCGCACGTGGGTGCCCCTGCTCTGCCTCGCGCTAGTCGTTATCCAGTTTGCCTGGGGAATCATCAATTGGATCACAAACTATCTATTCGTAAAAATCGGTCTACAGGCGCTCCTGAAATTGCGCACTGATCTTTACGCATACCTGCACTCGCTTTCGCTGAAGTATCATGATGCTCGACGGTCTGCCGATTCCAGTTTTCGTGTCGCCTACGATTCGCAGTCGATCCAAACGATCTACAACAAAGGTTTCACCAACATCTTTGCGTCGGTAATCGCGCTGATTGGCACATTCATCATAATGTTGAGGCTCGACTGGATATTGACGCTGCTCTCCCTCGCGATTGTGCCTCTGATCGTGGGCGCGATTTATTTCTTCGCGCGCCGAATTCGCACTGAATCGACTTCGATTCAGGAACAGGAAAGCGCCGTGCTCGCGCAAGCGCAGGAGGGACTGAGCTCGATTCGGATGGTGCACGCTTTCGGGCGTGAAGACTTCGAGGTACGACAATTTCATCAACAAGCGCAGCAGAGTTTGCAGGCAAATCTGCGGCTGACGTTAACGAATGTGAACAGCGCACTGGTGATCAGTACGCTCATGGTGATCGGCACGGCGGCGATGTATTACGTAGGAACTCTGCATGTGCTCGCTGGAACGCTCAGCCTTGGCTCGCTGCTCGTTTTCAGCGCTTATCTCCTGATGCTGTATCAACCGTTGGAATCCTTGACGTACACGACATGGGCAATGGAAGGCGCTACAGCCGGCGCGAAACGCTGTTTCGAAGTGTTGGATCGTCAGGACGACGTGCGTGACTCGCCAAATGCGATCGAGATTTCGTCGGCTAAAGGCGCAATCGAATTTCGCTCGGTCAATTTTGGTTATGCCGAAAGCCGAATCGTTTTGCGCGATATCAATCTTTCCATCGCGCCGAATCAAATTATCGGACTCGTCGGCGGCACCGGCACCGGCAAAAGCACACTGCTCAGTCTTGTGCCGCGGTTTTACGATCCGACCACCGGTTCTGTCATGCTCGACGGCCGTGACGTACGAGAAATTACGAAGAAATCTTTGCGCGCTCAGATCGCAATCGTGTTGCAGGATACACTGCTCTTCTCGACGACTGTTCGCGAAAACATCGCCTATGGCCGACCCGATGCGACTGAGGACGAGATCATTGAAGCGGCGCGTCGCGCGCAGGCGGACGAGTTTATTCGCCAAATGCCGCAGGGATACGACAACCTCGTCGGCGAACGGGGCGGACATTTGAGCGTTGGTCAACGGCAGCGCATCGGAATTGCGCGAGCGTTTCTAAAAAATGCGCCGCTTTTGTTGCTGGACGAACCGACTTCTGCTCTGGATCCAGCGACCGAAGCTGCCATCATGGAAACGATCAAGGAATTAATGCGCGGCCGGACAACCTTGATTGCCACACATCGCCTGGCGACCATTCACAATCTCGATCAGATTATCGTGCTCGACCACGGACGCATCATCGAACAAGGTCGCGGGCTTGAACTCCTGACTCGCGGCGGCGTTTATGCGAAACTTTATACATCGGGAAAATTTCCAACGTGAAGTGGCAACTTGTCGTTTGGAGTGCGCGGACATGTCCGCGTTATCAAAGCGGCGACATGTCGCCGCACTCCCAAATTTATGAGCAACGTTAAGGACGATCGACACGTCGAAGCCGACTGGTGGCCTGAGCCGGTCCCGCCGAATGTCGAGTTTGGCGAGGGATTTTATTGCGAGAGCGCACAAATCTTTCGAAAGCTTCGCAGCAAAAAGGCGCGCGCCGTGGTGATCGGCAAACATGTCTCGTGTTACGCGGGTTGCTCGTTTGCGATCGGCGAGAACGGCCACTGCACAATCGGCGATTTCACGCTGCTCAACGGCGCGCTGATCATGGCGGAAGAAAAAATCGAGATCGGCTCCCATTGCCTCGTTTCGTGGAATGTCGGGATTGCCGATTCAGATTTCCATCCGCTCGAGCCGGCGCAACGACTGATCGATGCGCAAGCGCTGGCGCCCTATTTCAAGGACCACCCGGCTCGTCCGAAACTGAAAACGACTCCCGTCAAAATCTGTGACAACGTTTGGATAGGAATGAACGCCGTGATTTTGAAAGGTGTTACCATCGGTGAAAACTCCGTAATTGCTGCCGGAGCAGTGGTGACCAAAAGGGTTGAAGCAAATACCGTCGTTGCCGGAAATCCTGCCGTTGTAGTGAAGCGGTTCAGCAATGATTGAGATAAACGCTCAACTCCGAAAGGATTCGCGAGCAGGCAGCTCAACACTCAACGCCCAACGCTCAATTCCGACCGTTGGACGTTGGACGTTTTCGCTTCGATGAAATCGAAGCGCATAGTCGTGATGGGATTCATGGGTTCGATGCCGATCGCCGGCGTCGTGTGGCAGCACCTCCACTATGTCGTCGGAATGAAACGGCTCGGGCACGACGTCTATTACATCGAAGATTCGGCGCGTCTTCCGTACAACCCGGAAACATTTGAAGTAACGGACGAGTTCGATTATGCGGCAAAAGTTCTCGACCGCCTGGCGCGCGAATTTGATTTCAGAAATCGCTGGGCATATTGCGCGCGTTATCTGCCGGGCACGCCAACTGCGGGGCTGTCACTGAAAAGAATCCGGCGACTCTATCGCGAAGCTGACGCCATCCTGAATGTTTGTGGCACGCAGGAGCTCAATGACGATTTGCTTGTTTCCGACCGCATTCTTTACATCGAGAGTGATCCCGGCGTTGAACAAATCAAGATCGACAAAGGCGTAAAACCGACAGTCGAATATCTGCGGCGGCATCACGCGCTTTTCACATTCGGCGAAAACATCGGGACAAAGGATTTTCCCGTTCCGCTGCATGGATTCAAATGGCTGCCCACGCGACAACCAGTAGTGACAGATCTTTGGAAAACGGCCCGGTCCCCTGCCCGCGCCGCCGTATTCACAACTGTGGCGAACTGGTCCACGAGCGGTTTGAAAGACATTGACTGGCGCGGAAAAAAATATCTGTGGAGCAAGTCCCGCGAATTTCTCCGGTTCATCGCCGCGCCGAAAAAAGCCGGCGAAACATTCGAGATGGCAACCAACATCGACGATTCACGGACGCGCAAAAAATTCGGGCAAAACGGCTGGCGCCTGACTTCGCCGTTGCAAATGAGCGTCGACTACTGGCTCTATCGCGATTACATCCAGCGCTCCAAAGGCGAGTTCACGGTCGCCAAGGACCAATACGTCCGGCTCAACACTGGCTGGTTCAGCGACCGCAGTGCGTGTTATCTCGCAGCAGGCCGTCCCGTGATCACTCAGGAAACCGGCTTCACCAAAAATTACGGCGGCAAAGCGGGACTGCTATCCTTCCGGACGTTGGAGGAAATCGCCGATGCTGTGAAAACAATCAACGCCGATTACACAAAACACTCCCGGGCCGCTCGCGCTCTCGCACGCGAAGTCTTCGAAGCCGAGAAGGTGCTGAACTCAATTCTTGATCGGGCCGCGATTTGAACAGGGAACGACGGCTTGGGCAACCGTCGAAACTCAACGTGACGGCTGGGAAGCCGTCACTCCTTGATCACGCCAGATGAAATACATCCTCATGCCATCGTTGCTCGATTGACCGGCTTGATGTCGGGGTTTTCAAAAATTCAAGTTTGGAATTTCGACAGAACCAAGTCACCATGTCCTATATGAAAGTTGTCACCATTATCGGCCGGGTTCTCCTCGGGTTGATCTTTGTTGTCTTTGGTTCCAACGCATTTTTGCACTTCATTCCGATGGGCCCGCTGCCAAAGGGCGTGGCCGGTGAATATCTGCACGCAATTTTTGTCAGCCGCTACCTCTACGTGATCGGCGCCTTCCAGGTCCTCGGTGGCTTGCTTCTGTTGATCGGTCGCTTTGTTCCGCTCGGCCTGACGATACTGGGTGCGGTGATAGTAAACATTTGGTGCTTCCACATCCTCATGGCACCCGAGGGAATTGCGCCGGCAATCGTTGTCACCGTTCTCGAATTATTTCTCCTCTGGCGGTACCGCGACGCTTTTACAGGAATCTTCAGCGCTTGATCCGGTGATGGCCACACAAACCGACAAAGAGGCACCTCACATCGTCGTGCGCGGTGGCGCCGACAATTTTGAGCAGAAAATCACTGCTGGTAAACATCACCTCGTCGCAGATGAACCAATAAGTGTCGGGGGCAGCGATGCTGGGCCGGACCCGTACGATTATTTGCTGGCGTCCCTCGGTGTTTGCACCGCGATGACCATCGGTTTTTACGCGCGCCGGAATACAATGCCTTTGGAAAACATCACCGTTTCGCTGTGGCACGCACGCATTCACGCAAGGGACTGCGAGGAGTGCGACACCAAGGAAGGCATGGTGGATAGAATCAATGTCAAAGTGGAATTGACAGGGCCGTTGAGTGCAGAACAGCACGCAAAGCTGATGGAAATCGCAGCCAAATGCCCGGTTCATCGGACGCTCACGTCCGAGATCAATATCAGATTGACGGCCGCTGAGAAGTCGTAAGCGTAGGCAAAAAGTTGTAGCCACCGGCCTGTGGCCGGTCATCGTCGCAGGCATTTTTGATCGGGAAAACGCCCCGCAGGGCCGTGGCTACAGCAGCCAGACTTTAGTCCGCTCAGTCCGAGTGATTCAGCAAAATTCCTCAGATTCGTTGTTCTTCCAGATCGTACACGTCGAACCAGTGATACACCACCCGGTTACGCGGGACGAATCGGTGGATGTAATTTTCCATGTATTCCTGGAGCTCCGGCGGCAGATCGCTCAAGCGTAGGTCGCGTTCCTTATTGTTCCACGCAACGATCCCGGCACGGGGGCGTTTCTTTGCACGTGTCTCAATCCACGCAGCGATCTCGTCGTCCGTCGCGCCGGTGGCGATTAACGAACGAAAGTCGCCGTAATCAATCTCAGCGAAACTGAACCAGCGCTGATCGAGCGGGCAATTGGAATGATATTCGCCTTGCCAGTCCAGAAGCACGGCGCGGCATTTATCTACGGCGCGCGCAGCCAGCACATAGCCGCCCAGTGTAGCGCGCGGGCTGCGCGGGAATTCTTTTCCGTCCCGCAAATCACGCGCGAGCAGTTTCACTTTTTCAAGGTTTTCGTGCATATGGTTTCCTCCTTGTCGCTATTCGGTCTCATATCCGGCAATCGACGTGTGCTATTTATGAGTTCGAACGTGATGCGGTCTGCGGTCTCGGCTGATAGCGTCGTCGCCCTGCGCGTACTCCCGAAAGCTTTCGAGACCGTGTGGCGTATCCAGTTGGGCGTCTGAAGTTCCTGTTTGGCCTTTCGATAGAGCGCGCCAGTTTTTGCCAGTACGTTACTACGAGCTCTTGTGCGGTTAGAAAGCTTTTCATGCTTGACCCTCCCCGCTTTCCATGAGCCGCTTGAAATTGCGCAGATACTGCTCAACCCTCCCCGATAAACCGGGTGGATCGAAAATCGAACGCATTTTCAGCGTTACTTGCGTTTCCTGTTGAGAACGCGGTTCGAAGGAAACTACACCAGACACGAAGCCGTTTGACACGGTGCGCCACGCGATTCGGCGGCCAGGAATTTGAAGCACGATCTGAAAAATCCCTTGTTTGTCTTCGCCGTTCGGATGCCAGACGTAAGAAAAATGCGTGTCGTTAATTCTTCGCACCTCCCGAAGTGACGTGATGAATCTCGGCAGCTCCTCGATGCGCGACCACTGTTGATACACACGGGCGACGGACGCCTTCACAACAACAACGTGTTGGGCGGCATTGATCGCCGGTTGTACGGCCGATGCGGCATTCGTCGCGGCTGTTGGGCCGTCAGACAGAGAACCGTGCATATTGATCCCTCGAAAAAACCCGGTTCCATCCGTCGGTAAAGTTAAACATAGCCATGTTGATCACGAGCATCGGGTCGTGACGCCGCGCAGGACGCCGGAAAATCGGCCACAGAGGCCGCTTGGAATTGTGTTGAGATTGTTTGGTTTTCATTTCTGATAATTTTGTTCCCTTAAGCTAGATAATCTCTCGCCGCGCTACCACGAAGCGGTTGGAGGATTTTTTGATGCGCCGCATGGGAGAGCGGATAACACCTCTTTCGAGGGAGGAAACAAAAGTGGCGCGACCGCACAGGGCCGTTAGACTTATAACCATGCGTTTCCACGCGCACGAATGTCCTTTTAGGGTGCGGCGATCCCGCCACGACGGCGGGACCGCTTTCAAAGCAGCGACATGTCCGTGCAGTCCAAGCTTCAGCGACTAACTTGTTATGAGATCCGAATCTGCCACAGCGGAGCCAACGATGTTCGCTAAAACGAATCTGAGCTCCCCAAGCGAGCCTCGTGGAACAGCCGACGATGGTGAAAGCGCAGCAAAATACCTGTTTAAGTTATCCCACGATGTAATCCTTTCCCTGGATCGCCTCGGAAACATCCTCTGCATCAATCAGCGGGGCGTTCAACTGAGCGGCTATTCAGAGACGGAATTGCCCGGGGCGAACGTTTTTGACCTCCTGCTTGTTCGCGAGGACCGGCCTGTTGTTCGCGAAGTGCTCGCGGATCTACTGGAGGGCAAGGCGCGGCAATACGAAGTCCGTTGGAAAACAAAAAATGGCGTCATAGTCCATTTCGATGGCCTTTCAGTTCCACGGCTGTCTGCCACTGGGGAATTTTTGTCTACGCTTTGCACACTGCGTGATGTGACCGAACGCAAGAGGGCAGCAGAAAAATTGCGCAAGAGCGAAGAGAAATATCGGGACCTGATTGAGATTTCGCCGGACGCAATCTATGTTGTCGACGCCGAGGGCGTCTGTGTTTTGGGAAACCGCGCGGGCGCTGAGCTGCTTGGAATCCCCCAGGACGAGCTGGTTGGCACACCTGTCACGGACACCTATTTGCCAGAAGAACGCCACCTGATTCTAGAGCGACTTGAGAAGTTAAAAGCGGGAGGGACGCTGCGCTTCGAGAGAGCGTTCGTACGTAAGAATGGCGATATTATCCCGGTGGAAGTCTCTGTGACCGCGATTCGAAGCGGATATTTCCAGGCGATTCTGCGCGACATTAGTGAGCGCAAGCGTGCCGAAGAAGCCGTGCGGCAAGCCCATTGGAATTACATGACGCTGGTGAATTCGATTGACGGAATCGTATGGGAAGCCGACGGGCAGACTTTTGCCTTCAGTTTTGTCAGCCCGCAAGCCGAGCGCATGTTGGGCTATCCACTCGCGCGGTGGACCAGCGAACCAACCTTTTGGAAAGACCATATCCATCCCGACGACCGAGAATGGGCGACTAACTTTTGTATCAATGCAACCCGCGCCAAACGTCCGCACGATTTTGAATATCGCATGGTCGCGGCGGATGGACGCATCGTTTGGCTGCACGATGTCGTGACCGTTGTGGTCGAGCATGATCAGCCTGTGCGGTTGCGCGGCCTCATGTTGGACATTAGCGAGCGCAAGCAAGGCGAAGCTTTACTGGCTGGAGAGAAACGGCTCCTCGAGATGATCGCGACCGGTGTTGCGCTGAAAGAGATCCTAAACGCGTTGTGCCTAATTATTGAGCAGCAACGGAGCGGTACGCTCGCTTCGGTCTTGTTACTGAATTCCGATGGACTTCATCTGGATTCCGTTGCAGGACCGAGTCTCCCCAGAGAATGGATCTGTCAGATGGAAAAGCTGCCAATTGGACCGTGTGCCGGCTCTTGCGGCACCGCGGCGTATCGGGGATCGCAGGTCATAGTCTCTGACATCGCGACGGACGCGTTGTGGGACGTGAAGGAGCATCGCAGTTCAGCTCTGAAGCACGGGCTGCGAGCCTCCTGGTCGAATCCCGTACTCTCTTCGAAAGGAAAGGTCCTGGGAACCTTCTGCATGTACTATCGCCAACCGCGAACTCCTAGCTCGCAAGACCTCGGATTGATCGACTTGGCAACGCACCTCGTTCGGGTTGGGATTGAACGTGATCGCGCCGAGGAAGCTCTGCGCGCTTCCGAGGAAGTCGCCCGCGGCCAGGTGGAAGCACTGACCTACAGCCTCGATGTCCTGGCCACTGCGCCAGCACCGGACAAGTTTCTCGGGCAAATGCTGAGCACCATTGGTCGTCTCCTCGGCGCGCAAAGTGTGATTCTTTGGCTGCTCGACGAATCGAATGATTCGCTCGTCTTACGCGCCTGGGCTGAGGGCACAAATTTTGCAAAGGCCGATCCGGAACATCCATTCAATAAAAATCCTTCATCATGGAAAGAAGACCGCGGGCTTCGTGAGTTGTTTTTTTCGGGAGCACCTGTCGCTTGCGAAGATATCGATCGTGATCCTGACATTTCAAAGGAGCTTCGCGAGTATTTGAAATCTGGAGGAACGAAGAAGTTCCTGAGAATTCCGACGCTCGTCGGCGGTCAGGTGAAAGGATTTATCGGAATTCGTCACGGCGACCGGCCGCCGTATCGGCCCGAAGAGATCGAATTAGCACAAGCGCTGGCACACCAGGCGATGCTGGCGATTCAACTCAATGAGTTTGCCGAGCAAAGCCGGCAGGCAGCCATTCTGGAGGAACGAAATCGGATGGCGCGGGACATCCACGATACGCTGGCGCAAGGGTTCACTGGCGTGATCGTGCAATTAGAGGCGGTGGAGGACGCGATCGCGTACTGCCGTCGCAAGGAAGCGAACGAACATTTGCAGCGCGCCAGCGAATTGGCGCGACGGAGTCTGAATGAGGCCCGCCGATCGGTTCACGCGTTGCGACCGCAGGCTTTGCAAGGAGCTAACTTTTGGGAGGCGCTAAAAGGACTCATTAGGAACACAACTGCCGGCATTGCGCTTCACACGACTTTCAATGTTCGTGGCAAAATGCGCCATCTGCCGTTGGTTTGGCAGGAAAATCTCCTGCATATCGGACAGGAAGCGTTGACCAACGCTCTCAAATATGCGCACCCGCGCAATTTCGAAACCAGGTTGACGTTCAATATGAAAGAGCTTCGCCTCCAACTGCGGGACGACGGCGACGGATTCAAAATAAAAGATCGACATGATGGCTTTGGTTTGGCCGGTATGCGCGAACGAGTCGAACAAATGGGCGGGACACTGAAGATCAGTAGCGCGCGCGGCAAGGGCACGGAGGTCACCGTGGTATTGCCCTTGAACGGCGAATCGATTTCATGACATCCAAAAAGAAAGCGACGAAGTCCCCGAGAGCCGCAAACAAATCAAAGGCGGCTTCGCGAAAAGCGTCGAAAGTTGCAGAACCGAAGAGGCCTCCCATAGGCGTGCTCATCGCGGACGACCACAGCGTCGTGCGGGAAGGGTTAGCTTCGCTAATCGGGCGCAGAGCAGATATGACAGTCGTGGGAGAAGCGAGCAATGGCCGCGAGGCAGTGGATCTTTGGAAACAGCATCGTCCCGATGTGACGTTACTCGACTTGCGAATGCCCGAGCTCGATGGAGTGGGCGCGATCAAGGAAATTCGAGGCGGTAACGAAAACGCGCGCATCATCGTGCTGACAACGTTCGACGGCGATGAAGATATTTATCGCGCGATTCAGGCTGGCGCCAAAGGTTATTTGCTCAAGGATGTGCCTCGCGAGGCATTAATGGATTGTATTCGCCGGGTACACGCGGGCGAGACCTGTGTCCCTGTACATCTGGCCGCGAAGCTGGCCGAACGCGTCAGTGGCGAAACTTTGAGCGCGAGAGAGATCGATGTTCTCAAATTGATTGCTCAGGGAAAAAGCAACAAGGAGATCGGCTCGGCACTTTTCATCAGTGAAGGCACGGTGAAATCCCACGTGAAAGCCATCTTTGCGAAGATGAACGTCATTAGCCGTACTGAAGCTGTCGCCAACGCCACCCGCCGCGGCTTGATTCAGCTGTAGAGGCGGCTCCCTAAGCCGCACTGCCGTTGCGGCTTTCGCTTCAGGTCGAGCTTCCGTCCTTTCGATTTAATTCGCTCCCTCCAAAGAGAGACTACAAATCACCTCTGAAGTATCACCGGAAAATCCTGCGTACGCGAAATGGCGGCGCTTCAATCATCGCCGACGTTTTGAGGCATGACAACAATCGCTCTCCCGAAGGTGACTGAGGAGATCCGTTCTTACCCTCAGCTTCAGCGACAGATACACGACGCGTTGCGCGTGGAACATCCTGAATGGGTTGAGCCTAACGGTGATTGTCCGACGTGCGAATCTTACGAGTCGCGTCTTGCTGAGTTGCTCGGGCTCTCTTCGCCGCACAAAGATCAAATGGTCGCCTAGTTAAGGCACCAGAAAACGACGAAAGAGAATTGTGAGCGCGAACACAGAAAAATATGGGAGCTGGCGTTTGCGAAGACACGATTCACTTCCTTTACGGGAGGCCATTCCCTTCTGGTTCGCGATCTCCAGCCCGTTAATTGGCTTACTGATCGGACTCCTTGGCGCCTGGTTTGTCACTTGGATGCCTACCTAGGGAAGTCGAGAGAAAACAGCGATTGAAAACATATGAACAAGGTAATCGAAGTAGACTCTCTTCCCGGGAAACTGACGCTGCTTTTTCCTCGCCAGGTTTTCTCAATCCGTACCGAAACGCAGAAGCTCTGAAAGTTGCTCAAGAGCTCGACATCCTGAAGAAAGACAAATCGCCGGACGAGTTCGCGATCAAGAACGCGCAACAGATCATCGACGATTCGAAGTAAGGATCAGCTCCCGCCTTTGCTGGTCCACTTGGCGGTGTCTCATCTCCCGCGGCTCTGGCAGAAAGTCTGAAACCGCAAACGGAATGCTTCGCGCCATGCATTCAGACTTGGTGGATGCCCGGGTCGAAATGCTCCTAGAGTTACTCTTAACCACGACTGCGAGGGGTACAACGGCACATTACCAAATACGCTACCGATTCAGTTAACCTAGTGAGGCGCAGGTGAGATCATGTTGCAGCCTGCTGTTCCACGAATCGCTTGAAGTTCTCGAGATAACGACGAAGCGCATCGGTCAGCATCATCGGTTCTATGATCGAACGAACTTTCACATTCACTTTTGTGGTACCGCCGAAAAGCGGATCGAAAAAGACGACGCCGACGCGGAAATTATCGGAGATCAATTCAGTTGTCCTCCTTTCGCTTCAGTTAGGTACGCTCCGGTGGAACTAATCTAATCTGTGTTTCGAAAGAGGGAACGAGCAGCATCGCCTAAGTGGCTCCATTCTCGACTACGCTCGAAATGACAAAGTCCCGTCCTTCGCGTCCACGTAAACGGTCTGGCCTTCCCGGACTTTGCCTTCGAGAATGTCGATACTGAGCGGATCGAGAATTTCTCTCTGGATCGCACGCCGTAACGGTCGCGCGCCGTAAACGGGATCGTAGCCTTCGCGCGCGAGGAGTGCCTTCGCGGAATCGGACAGCTTAAGCGTGATCTTTTGTTGCTCGAGGCGTTTCGCCAGACGGCCAAGCTGAATCTCGACGATCTTCTTCAGCTCATCTTCAGTGAGGCGGTCGAAGATGATGATCTCATCGACGCGATTTAAAAATTCCGGACGGAAATGTGCGCGCAAAGCATCCATCACCAGTCGCCGCCGCGCTTCTGGAGATTCTTCCTCAGTGATGTATTGCGACCCGATGTTAGAAGTCATGATGACGACGGTGTTTTTGAAATCGACCGTCCTCCCCTGCCCATCAGTGATACGGCCATCGTCGAGCACCTGCAGCAGCACGTTGAACACATCGGGATGCGCTTTTTCGATTTCGTCGAAGAGAACGACTGAATACGGTTTGCGGCGAACCGCTTCGGAAAGCTGGCCACCTTCCTCGTAGCCGACGTATCCCGGCGGCGCGCCAATTAACCGCGCTACAGTGTGTTTCTCCATGTACTCGCTCATGTCGATGCGGATCATAGCGTTCTCGTCATCGAACAAAAATTCCGCCAGCGCGCGGGCTAATTCTGTTTTGCCGACGCCGGTCGGTCCCAGAAAGATGAATGAACCCAACGGACGATTCGGATCCTGTAAACCCGCCCGGGCGCGGCGCACGGCGTTGGACACGGCCTTGATGGCTTCATCCTGACCGACCACGCGCTGATGCAAATGCTCCTCAAGTTTTAACAGTTTCTCGCGTTCGCCTTCCTGCAAACGCGATACGGGAATACCTGTCCAGCTGGACACGACCTCGGCGATATCTTCTTCGGTCACTTCTTCACGGAGCAAACGCTTTTTTGCCTTCGCTGACTTCGCAGTAAGATCAGCCAGCTTTTTTTCCAAGTCAGGGATGCGACCGTATTGAATCTCGCTTGCCTTGCTCAATTCACCGCGGCGCTGCGCACGTTCTAATTCAGTCCGGAACCGATCGATCTCTTCCTTCACTTTGCGCTGCTCGTCGATTACCGCTTTCTCTTTTTGCCATTCAGCTTTTAGCGCGCTCGATCTTTCCTTTAATTCAGCCAATTCTTTCTCGAGCTTTTTCAAACGCTCCTTGCTCGCGGGATCTTTCTCTTTCTTAAGCGCTTGGCGCTCCATCTCATGCTGCATTACCTGGCGCTCGATGACGTCGATCTCTGTTGGCATCGAATCGAGCTCGATCTTCAAGCGCGACGCCGCTTCATCGACCAAATCGATCGCCTTGTCCGGCAAAAACCGATCGGTGATGTAGCGATGCGAAAGCACCGCTGCGGCGACGAGCGCTCCATCGGTGATGCGCACGCCATGGTGCACTTCATAACGCTCCTTCAGTCCGCGCAGAATCGCGATCGTGTCTTCCACCGTGGGCTCATTGACTAGCACTGGTTGAAAACGGCGCTCCAACGCGGCGTCCTTCTCGATATACTTCCGATATTCATCAATCGTCGTCGCCCCGACGGTGCGCAGTTCGCCGCGCGCCAGCATTGGCTTAAGCATGTTGGAGGCATCGACCGAGCCCTCTGCCGCGCCGGCCCCGACTATCGTGTGCAATTCGTCGATGAACAGAATGATCTGGCCCTGCGAATCGGTCACTTCTTTCAAGAACACTTTGAGACGGTCTTCAAATTCCCCGCGGTACTTTGCTCCGGCGACCATCGCCCCGATGTCCAGCGCGATAATTCGCTTGTTCTTCAATGAGTCCGGGACATCGCCACTAATGATGCGCCGCGCCAATCCTTCCACGATCGCTGTTTTGCCAACACCCGGATCTCCGATGAGAACGGGATTGTTTTTCGTTCGGCGCAAAAGCACCTGCATCACGCGGCGAATCTCGTTGTCGCGCCCGATTACCGGATCGATCTTGCCGCGCCGCGCCAACTCCGTTAGATCGCGTCCGTATTTTTCCAGTGCCTGAAATTTACCCTCTGGGTTTTGGTCGGTGACCCGCTGCGAGCCGCGCACTTGCTGAAGCCCTTGCATGAGCTTGTCGCGGGTAACGCTAAGGTCCTTCAGCAATTTTGCGGCGGGAACGTTCGCGGCGCTTAGGGCGAGCAAATAATGCTCGGCGCTAGTGAATTCATCTTTCAGGCGCGACATCTCCTTCTCTGCATTGTCCAGCACGCCGCGGAGTTCGTTTGAGAGCCGCAGATCGGCAGCAGCGCCATGAATTTTTGGACGGCGTTCTAATTCTGAGCGCAGCCGTTCGCGCAACTGATCCACATTTGCTCCGATCTTCTCCAGCAGCGGCCGGGTGATCCCCTCGCCCTGGTCCAGAAGAGCGGAAAGAAAATGCTCGTTGGTGACTTCCGGATGATTAGCCTGCGACGCGAGGTCCTGTGCCGCCTGCAGCGCTTCCTGCATCTTCTGCGTGTATTTATCGATACGCATAGATCAAAATAACTAACGCGATGCGCTCGGCAATTCCGCCTGGTAGCGGCGGTTCACCCGAACCGCCTGCAGGCGATTGAGTCAATCGCCCCTACCTCAACCCTCAACGTTTGACACAAACGCCTCCACAACGATGAGTGTGTGCGATGAGCGCGCAGGAAAAATGGGCTGGATCGAAATCGCTGGCGCTTTTACGCCAGGGACCATTCCGCCGCTACATCATCGGTTCACTCATTTCCGATAGCGGAACATGGATGCAAATGATGGCGCAAAGCTGGGTAATGAGCGCGCTTACAAACAAGGCGATTCTGCTTGGCCTGGTGAATTTCGCTGCCGGTCTCCCGGCGCTTGCGCTTGCTCCGGTGGCTGGATCGCTGGCCGACCGGATGGACAAACGCAAGATCCTGGTGGCGACGCAAATTGCGCAGATGATTTTTGCTGTCGGCCTGGGGCTTCTGGTGCTGAGCGGTCATATCCGCATCTGGCACATCATCTTTTTTGCGATGCTTTTAGGGATTGCTTTCTCCTACGAAATGCCGGCGATTACCGCCCTTGTACCGGAGTTGGTAAAGCGCGACGAGATCGCCGCAGCCGTCGCCCTTGACCGATCCGTCTTTCATGGGTCGCGTCTGATCGGACCGTCGCTGGCCGGTTTCTTTGTCGGCTGGTGGGGCGCGGCATCGGCATTCTTCACAAACGCGCTCTCTTTTCTTGCCTTGATCATAGCTCTGATCTCGCTGCCGAAACGACCGCTCGGCACAGCGGAGGAAGAAAAGCAACGCCGGAGCGGCATCCTGGAGGGGTTTCGTTATGTCCGTTCCAATCGGCTCATTTTGTCGCTCATAACGCTGATAGCGCTAAACACGATCTTCGTTTTTCCGGCGATCTCAGTGATGCTGCCGCTTTACGTGCGCAACATTCTTCATCTTGGAGCAACATCGATGGGAGGATTGATGGCGATATCCGGGAGCGGATCGTTCCTTGGGTCAATCGGGTTGCTTAGCGTTGCGCGCGAGAGCCGTTTGAAATTCATGACCGGAAACGTGCTCGCCATTGCGGTGGGCGTTTTTCTTATGTCAATGTCAGGAACATTTTTGCTCACTGCTTGCGCGATGGGGGCCATTGCCATCGCGCTCTCGATGAACTTTGGCCTGTCCAACACGATCGTGCAGGAACAGGCGCCCGCGCATCTGCGCGGTCGCGTATCGGCGGTTGTGGGTATGAGCTTTTTCGGGCTGATGCCCGTGGCAGGGCTGATCACGCCCGGATTCGCCGATCTCATCGGAATGCGAACCACGCTAACGATCGCCTCGGTGATCTATGGGATCGCCGCTTTCTCAGTGTTGAGCGTTGCCGGACGTCACGTTTGCGATCAGCCGGTTTCCCCTGCCCCCGAGCCTGAGATTGAGCCGGTTTGCTGAGCAGCGGAAAATGGCAGTTCCCACGAACGGTTTGTGTTTAGCGCCAAAGGCGCGGTATTCAATGTGGAGCCTGGGGCATCGCCCCAGGATTTGTAGAATCCTAAATACCAGCGCTGAAAGCGCGATTCATGCTTTATCCCGTGGAAGAGTGGATGAATGGCGCTTTCAGCGCTCATTTCTGCGCCTGATCAAACCCCTGGGGCGAATGCCCCAGGCTGGAAATGAAATAACGCCTTTGGCGCTGAACCCGGGCCACCGAATGCGCCGCAATCCAACCCGATGATTTCGTTTTCCACGTGCTGGAACTCCGGACGGCATACCGCCGGAGATGAAATGCTCCGCGAAATCAAAACCGAACTCGGCTTTGACTTGATCGAGTTGGGACACGGCATCCGGCTTTCGCTCATGCCCGGGATTCAGAAAATGTTCGATGCGGGTAAGGTCCGCTTCAGCAGTCTGCATAATTTTTGTCCGTTACCCGTCGAAGTGATGGTAGCTTCGCCGAATTGTTACCAATTTTCCGGTGTTTCCGTCGAGGAACGCGAGCGCGCCGTCAGACAAACGTTTCAGACAATCGATTTTGCAGAGCGTCTGGGCGCCCCGTTTGTGGTGTTGCATTTGGGGGAAGTAAAAATGCGACCGATCACCGATCGATTGATCAAGATGACAAAAGCCGGGAAGCACCTGTCACGCGGTTATGTGCGAGCGAAACTGAAAGCAGTGGAAACACGCGAACGACGCGCGCCCGCTCATTTGCAGCGGGTGAAAGACTGCCTCCGTCGCATCGTTGAGCGTGCCGCTTCGAAAAATGTCGGAATCGCTTTGGAGAGCCGGCGCGGCTACGAAGAAATTCCAACCGAGCGCGAGTTGCCCGTGTTGCTTGACGACTTGAATTCCGGGCAGGTCGGGTACTGGCACGATTTCGGGCACTCGCAAATCAAGGCGAACCTTGGCTTTATTGATCACGCCGAGTGGCTGGGCGCAATCGGCGCGCGCGCTTTGGGCTGCCACGTACAAGATTGTATTTGGCCGGCCAGGGATCATGAACCGCCTTTCACGGGCAGCGTAGATTTTGAGAAACTTGTTCCGCTCCTTCCCACAAATTGCTTATTTGTTTGGGAAATGAGTCCGAATAAAACGGCGGATGCGATTAGCCAGTCGGTTCGCATCTGGAAAGAACGTTTTGGCGAATGAAAAAAGTTCTGGTCACAATTTTCCAACTTACCGTCACCATCGCGGTGCTGTATTGGGTTTATCACGATCCAAACAGGCGGGCCCAGATGGTGGAGGCGCTCCGGAACGCGGAGTATCGCTGGGTTTTAGCGGGCGTGCTGGCCTATGCCGTCGTGGAAGCTGCGGCCGCGTTTCGCTGGCACGTTTTGTTGAAGGTGCAAAAAATTCACCTGAGCGTCCCGCGTCTCAGCGGATTGTTCTTTATCGGGTTATTCTACAACCAATTTTTCCCCGGAGGTACCGGCGGCGACATCATCAAAAGCTATTACCTGCTCAAGGAAACGCCGGACAAGAAAGCCGGCGCGTTGCTGGCGGTGGTGTTCGACCGGTTTATCGGTCTCGTTGCTTTGGTCGCTATCACGGCCACGCTCATCACCTTTCGATATGATTTTCTTTCCCAAAAACCGGAGACTCGAAATTTACTCTGGCTTTTGCTCTTTCTTCTCGGCGCGTCAATTACCTTCCTTGTTGCCACGTTCGTCATCAGTGGATTCAAACTCTTCCACTTTTTGCCGGCACATTTTCCCGGCCGCGACAAATTGATTGAGATCTTCGCCGCCTACCATCTCTACGCGCATCATTGGCGGGCGACGCTCGTCGCGTTTGGAGTGTCGATCGTGGCGCATCTGGCGACATTTACCACGTTCCTGTTTGCGGCATATGCACTGGGGGTGCGCGTGCCAATAGTTAATTTCTTTGCCATCATGCCGGTAGAACGAACAATCTCCGCTTTGCCGATCAGTTTCGCCGGAATCGGGCTCCGCGAAAAAGTCTTTCAGATCATGCTTCACGGACTCTGTGGCGTTCCGGAAGCAAAAGCCATTCTCATTGGCTCGCTGAGTTTCATCATCATGCTGATTTGTTGTGTTCCGGGAGCCTTTGTTTATCTGTTTTACAAACCGAGTGGCGCGGCAGAACGCGTGAAATTGCGTGAAATGGAAGAGGAAGTTGTCACGCTGGAACATGAGCTCGGCGAACCGGAATGAGGTAGACGCGACGCCCTCGTCGCGTTCTGGCGTCCCCCAACGCGGCGTGGGCGCCGCGTCTACAAAGCGTCCATTCGTCTTTGCCACGTTTGCAATGACCGCCGACGGCAAGGTCACTACGAAGAACTTCGGCCCCGTCGATTTTACGTCACGCGAAGACAAGCTGCATTTGTTTCGCCAGCGCGCCCACGCGGATGCGGTTCTGATCGGACACACGAGTTTGGAGCGTGACAACGTCCGACTCGGCTTGCCGG
>DASYDV010000026.1:0-48299 GCA_036499375.1 Candidatus Udaeobacter sp. | reverse complement strand
AAGCAGAAAGGAAAAAAGGGAAAATGAATCTTGAGACACTTAAAGACCTTTACGTAAACGAACTTCGGGATTTGTACAATGCCGAGAACCAGCTCACCAAAGCATTGCCGAAGATGGCGAAAGGTGCTTCATCAGATGAATTGAAGGAAGCCTTCGAGAAACATCTGGAACAGACCAAGGGTCACGTCCAGAGACTTGAGGAGGTCTTCGAAGACATTGATGAAAAGCCAAAGGGGAAAACCTGCCAGGCAATGAAAGGCCTGATCGAAGAAGGATCGGAAGTCCTGAAGGCAGATGGCGAAGATTCCGTGATCGACGCCGGTCTCATCGTCGCCGCGCAGAAAGTCGAGCACTACGAAATCGCTGGTTACGGTAGTCTGAGGACCTTTGCGCAACTCCTTGGGAAGGACAAATCCGCAGAGCTGCTGCAACAAACTTTGGATGAGGAATCCGAAACCAACGAGCTTCTGAACAAATTGGCCGAAGACATAGTGAATCCTGAGGCGCTCATGGAGCCGGAGCTGGCGTCGGCTTCATCAGATCGATAGCTGTTCGCCAGATTGGCGACCGTTGATTGGGATGCATTGCTTGCGGCTCGGACAGTTACACCGCGCCGACCGCAAGCGATGCATTGTTTCTTTCCCTGGATAAGAACGGCGCGCAGGGACCGGCTACACCGGGTACCTCCGGTAATTCGCCTACACCGTCAGCTGGTCGAGAACGTTTTGCAGTTCCTGGAAATTAACAGGTTTAACCAGATGAAAATCGAAGCCAGCTTCTTTGGAGCGCCGGATGTCGTTCTCAGTGCCGAAGCCGGTGAGGGCAATTGCCTTGATTCGCCCTTTTGCGCGTGCCTGAGAAGCCACCTCGTAACCGCTTCCATCGGGCAAACCGATATCACATAACACCACATTGATTGAATCCGAGTCCATGATCTGGATCGCACCGCACACGTTCTCTGCAGTTACGACGTCGTGACCGAAATGAGTAAGCAGACGCGATAATGTGCGCCGGGTATCCTGGTGATCTTCGACTAGCAGGATGCGCAGTGGTTTGGATGTCTTGGCTCTAGCACGATCCTTCAGACCAATCGCGTCGGCTCCTTCGGACAGAGTGTCGAGTGCCACCTTGAAAGTGGCGCCGAAGCTCCGGCCACGACTCTCTGCCTCAATTGTGCCGTGGTGGAGATCGACCAAACGTTTGGAAATCGCCAGACCGAGGCCGAGGCCGCCGAAGTGTCGGGTGACAGACGAATCAGCCTGTTCAAATGGCTGAAACAAGTTAGGCAGGCGTTGGGGTTCAATGCCAATTCCGGTATCGGCAATTTCGAAATGAAATCGCCCATCCTTGTCGTTGAACGTGCGGATGACGACCTTTCCGTCTTGCGAGGTGAATTTCACCGCGTTGTTGATCAAATTCCAAAATACTTGCTGAAGCCGGATGCCGTCCGCGAGGATATGATACTTTTTCGCGTCGAACATGGTTGACACATTCAATTGCTTGGCCGCGATGGCAGAGTTGGCCGTTTCGAGCGCGTTTTGAATAATCGTGTGCGCGTTGCAATCTTCTAATTCCAGATGAAGTTTGCCGCGCGCAATGCGGGTGAGATCCAGCAGGTCGTCAATTAACCGGGCCTGTAATTGCACGTTGCGCTTGATAATCTCGACATCCTCTACGAAGTCCGGCGGAAGTTTTTCCGCGTTTTCTTCCAGGTATGTCGCTGCGGCCAGGGCAGGGGTAAGCGGCGTTCGCAGCTCGTGGCTGAGCGCGGCAAGAAAGTCGTCCTTCGCCTTGCTCGCTTTCTGCGCCGCAATTTTCTCTGCTTCAAATTCACGGCTACGAATTTGATCGGTGATATCGCGTGTCACTTTTGAGTAGCCTCGAATTTCCCCGGTATTATCACGAAGCGTCGTGATGATCACTTCGGCTTCGAAAGTCGATCCATCTTTGCGGACGCGCAGGCCCTGATCACGGATGTATCCACGACGGGCGGCCTCGCGGAGATTGCGTTGCGGTTTACCGGCGGCAACGTCGTCTGCCGTGTAGAAGGACGCGAAATTTTTGCCGACGATTTCTTCCGAGGAGTAACCTTTGATTTTCTCCGCGCCTGTATTCCATGTGATCACGTTGCCGTGAGGGTCGAGCATGTAAATGGCGTACTCCTCGACGCTATCCACCAAAATGTGGAACTGTTCGGCGGTCTCGTGCAGTGCGGTGCTACTGGAGCGTTTCTTCGGCATGGGCTCGGACGGCAATTCTCGAATACGATTCGAACCGTCCGTCTGGTCTGGTTCCCTCGGCGCTCCGAGATTTTGCCGAAAAATTGACTTCCTACCCAGGTGATAGCTTGCGGGGTCTAATGGGCTTTCCGCTTTCTTCCGGGCGCGCGTGCGGAGCGGCGCGTTTTCCGAGATACCTTTGCGGCCGGCACAGCCGACAGGGCCAGGGCACGGGCAAGATCTGCTTCATCGGTGAGATCCAGGCGCAACGGCGTAATTGACACCCAATGGTGTTCGACGGCCCAGCGATCAGTTCCTTTCGCGGCGCCTTGAAGCGGCGTGACTGTAAACCAAAAAATCGGCCGGCCGGCCGGGTCCTTATCGGGAACAACTTTGCCGTCGTAGTGCCGCACAGATTGACGGGTCCAACGGATGCCTTTGGGCTTTTCCGGCAGGTTTACGTTGACCAGAGAAAGGGTCTTCATGCCCAATAGTAAATCGAGGACACGGATGACAAACGGCTCGAGGGCAGCGAAGTCCGGCTCGCGACTGTTGTCCACGTTTGTGCTGAACGCGATGCCGCGGGCACCGAGCAAGGCCGCCTGTTTCGCCGCTGCGAGCGTGCCGGAATGCCAGCACGAATTACCCAGGTTTAGGCCGAGATTGATTCCCGAAAGAACGACGTCGACGTGTCCCCACCGATGCATGCCGAGAGCAACGCAATCAGCAGGTGTGCCGTTAACACGATGGGCTTCGAAACTGTCGAGGTGAATCCGCTTTAAGCGCAGCGGTCGCGATGCGGTGATCGCGTGTCCCATCGAAGATTGTTCGACGTCAGGCGCGACGATGCGCACCTCTCCGAAGCGCCTGGCTGCTTTGGCCAGCGCCACGATTCCCGGACTGTAAATACCGTCGTCGTTGGAGATAAGAATCCTCATCATTACAAATAAAACGCGTGTCCGAATGCTCTTGGCCGAATAGGTGATACAAACACTTCAAATAGCAAGGCAACCATGCGAGTTCTGCTACTTCATAATCCGAAAGCGGGAGACGGTAAACACAGCAAGAAACAATTGATGACCTCTCTCGCAAGATCTGGACATCAGGCTTTGTACCAAGCGACGAAGGAACGCGGCTGGAAAAAAGCATTCAAGAAACCAGTGGATCTTGTCATCGCAGCTGGAGGAGATGGCACAGTGCACAAGACCGCATGGCAAATCATAGGGAGCGGTATTCCGCTGGCGATTTTGCCACTCGGTACCGCGAACAATCTTGCGCGCACTCTTGGTTTCACCGCGTCTGTTGACGAAATCCTTGAGTCGCTTCATTGCGGAAAAGCGCGGCCGTTCGATGTCGGCGTAGCGCGCAGTTCATCGCGCCGGGAATATTTTTTAGAAGCGGCGGGAGGCGCCCTGTTTGCGGATTATTTTCCTGCGGCAGAAGCAAACAAAAAAGAGGGAGCTTCTCCGGAGGAAGAACTTACCGCGCACCTGTCGCTTCTGCGGGAGTTGGCGCTCGATTATCCGGCTCGCCGCTGGAGAATGAGCATAGACGGTGAAGATATTTCCGATCGCTATATCCTTTGGGGAGCAATGAACGTTCGCTCGGCCGGGCCGGCACTACATCTCGCCCCAAACGCGACTACGGACGATCACCGGCTGGACTTTGTCGCAGTGCGTGAAGATGAGCGCCAGATTTTCATTAAACATGTCGATGCGCATTTGGCCGGACGAAAAGACTGCGTTTCGGTAAAGCCGCGCAAATTTCGCGAGCTCAAGATCACCTCTCTGCCCGGCGCAATGCATCTTGATGGCAAACAATGGCCGAACAAAAAGAAGAGCAACTCAAAACACCGCGGCGCGATTGAGATCGCGATCAAACCCGGCGCGCTGGTGATTTGGCAGCCTGACTCGGTCATCAGGAAGCGACCGAAAAAAGCGACGCGGCCTCGATAGCCTATCTTTTCGCCGTGTTTCGATCGCGTACGTTTTGGAACCAGGATTTTAATTCAAGAATGGGCATGCAGTTGAGAATGCGATCCGCTGGAATCTTTGCCCGGAGTGCTGCAGCCAAGCCGAGATCAATGAATTCAAGCTGCCACGCGTGATGAGCGTCCGTGCCGAGGGAAATACGGGAACCGTGGTCGCGCGCAATCTTGAGTAGCTTAACGTTCAAGTCCTGTCGGTCGGGGTAGCAGTCAATTTCCAGCGCTTTGTCGAGCCTGGTAGCTTCTGCGAATACGCGAGGCCAATCTGCCTTCAGCCCAATGCGAAAATTATAAACGCGCCCGCGCGGATGACCGAGGATGTGGATCTGCGGATTGCGTAGTGCCGCGAGGTAACGCTCGGTTTGATCTTCAGTTTTTCGTAAAGCCGAATGGAATGAGCCGAGGATCAAATCCAAATCCAGCAGCGCATCCGACGACATATCGCCTTCGCCGCGCGGATTGAGATTCATCTCGATCGAGCGAAGCACCGTCAGATCCGCGTGTGATTTTGAAAGTGTGACGTTCACTTTCGCTATTTCCGTTCCCTGTCGTTTCAATGCGCGCTCATCTATCCCGCCCGCAATCTTCAATGTCTTGGAGTGATCGGTGATCGCGATGAACTCATACGAGCGTTCTTTGGCCGCCGCGGCCATTTCCGCAATTGTGCCCGATCCATCACTCCAGCGAGTATGCATCTGTAAATCGCCGCGCAGCTTCCTCTGCCATGCAGGTCGTGTTGCGAGTAGGCGCCGTGCTTCAGCGAGCGAGATGAAATCCTGACGAACCGCGGGAACTGTTTTTGCGCGGCGCGGAGGTTTATCGATCCATTTTTGAATTTGTTTCGCGATGAACGGACCGATGGCGCGGAGCTCGGTCAGTGGGCGGTTCTGCACGACCAAATCGCACATCTCTTCCGGCCATAAAAACGCGCTGCGCGCAGCGCGACGAAAGGCGCGGGAAAGAATTCCCGTCTCGCGTTCCGCCTGCTGAGCGAGCAGCTCCGCGACATCTGTGTTTGATAACATACTTAAAAATCGTTCGTGAAGGCAGGTTTGGTAGGGCCGTCACTCCTGTGCGCGCCGACCTGGCTGCACCCATTTTCTGCGCCGAGTTCGAATCCAATGTTGATGGCCGAAACGACCGAAGAACTCTGTAAACGACCAGAAATTCGCAAAGAACTGGAGCGGGCAACGGGGGAAAAACGGCGCGAAAATATTGAAACTTCCGGTCGCGACAGATTCTGGTTTGTCGTGCACGCGCTTGTTCTTGCGGGCTGCTCCGCTGTTTACTTTCTAATCGGCGCCAAAATCATTCCGCTGCCAGAGGCTGGGATTAATATCGCTCAGCGCGTGCTGCGTGGCGCAGTGTTGATTATCATGCTGCTGGCCATCTCGCGCGCGATTTCGGTCTATGGACTTGCCCGTATCGACGAAGCTTCCACTCGTTTTACACTCCAGCGCATCGCACATCTGGCGGTTGCGTTGGCGATCGCGGTGGTTGTCGTCTCGATCGTTTTTGTGAATTGGTACGCCGCGGTCGCTGCGTTCGGCGTCGGTTCCATTATTATTGGATTGGCTGTGCAAACCCCGATGAAAAGCTTCATCGCGTGGATCTACATTCTTGTTCGCCAGCCTTTTCGCGTAGGCGACCGCATCAAAATTGGCGATGCCACCGGTGACGTCATTGACGTAGGTTACCTGGACACCACGTTGTGGGAATTCGGTGGGCAGTATATCTCCGGGGATCATCCCAGCGGCCGGCTGATCAAGTTCCCGAATGAGAAGGTTCTGGATGAACTTGTTTACAATTATTCGTGGCCTCT
Organism: Candidatus Udaeobacter sp.; assembly: GCA_036499375.1. GTDB lineage: Bacteria > Verrucomicrobiota > Verrucomicrobiia > Chthoniobacterales > UBA10450 > Udaeobacter. The sequence goes on along the minus strand of DASYDV010000026.1, from coordinate 42,271 downwards.
TTTCCCCTACATTTGGAACGAGGTGAAGTTCCAGGTCGCTTACAACGCCGATCTGGAGTTCATCGCCGGCACAATGCAGAAAATCACCGAGGAAGAGTTGGGTCGGGAAATGATCGAACGCGTGCAAACTTTTCGCGACCTGCTTGCGCGCACGCCGGTGGACGAATTAGAGGTGCACGAGCATCCGCGCGTAATTTTCCGCGTCAGCGAAAACACCTGGCTGGAAGCGATTGTTCGTTACCTGGTTGCCCCACGCGAAGCGGGCCGTGTCAAAACTCGGCTCATCAAAAAACTGCTCGCTGCGCTTAACGCCGCTCCTGAACGAGTCATGTTCCCGGCCGGCGCAAATCGTTGAGTTGCTCCAAGAAATTTCAGCGTGAACAGCCGTGGTCAGGCGCGCGATGCAATTTGCAAATACGATTTAGTCTTTGAGGAGGTGAAACATGTTAGGCTGGGCAGTAGTTTTTCTAATCATAGCACTTGTGGCAGCGATCTTTGGATTTGGCGGCATCGCCGTAGCGTCGGCGGGTATCGCGAAAATCCTGTTCGTCATATTCCTTGTGCTGTTTGTAATCTCTTTGCTGTTCGGGTGGCGTGGTAGGGGCGTGCCCTGAGCCGCGACCGGATCGCCGAGGGTTGGGCATTGCGGAGTTTCCGGTTGGGCCAAGCGGCGAAGAGCAAGGTGCCGGGCGCGCGGGGAATTTGTGGACCAATTGCGCGGCTCGCGCACTTTGCTTTCTGTGCGGTCCCCGGACTATGCGATTGGCTTTTGCCCATTTGGGGGATTGAGATAAGTGGACTTTTTGGTTTAGCCAAATTCCGATTCGATGCGTAATTGAGCCCGAATGGATCGAATTGTTGGAATCGAAACCGAGTATGGCTGTCTTCTAAGTGAAGAGGAGCCGCACGTGAACTCGGAGCTCTGGCCGGCCAAGGTAAAAAATTATCTTTTCCGCAAAGCCGACGCCGGGACGATCGATTTGCATTACCGCGATTATGAGGAACCGCCAGGCAACGGCGGATTTCTGCTCAACGGTGGCCGGCTCTACCTGGACATGGGCCACATCGAGTACGCGTCGCCGGAATGTTTGCATCTGCACGATCTTGTGGCCTATGAGCTGGCTGGAGACGAGCTGTTGCAATCGGCTCTGATCGCTCTCGGCGCGGAGGACCGTGTCTCGTTTATCAAGAACAACGTGGACCATCACACCGGCGCCACGTTTGGTTGCCACGAGAATTATCTGATGCGACGCGAGGCGCAGTTTACGCCGCCCATTCTCGGAACGCTGCTGACTTTTCTGGCGACGCGCCAGATTTTCACCGGCGCGGGGCGCGTCGGCCAATCGAATCCGCTGGCGTTCGATTTCGAGCCGCCGCAGCCAGAAGGCCAGGTGAATTTTCAGCTGAGTCAGCGCGCCGATCACATCGTCAACGACATTTATCAATGGGTGCAATTCAATCGCGCCATTATTAACGCGCGTGACGAGCCGCTGGCGGATTATCGAAAATATCGGCGACTGCATTTGCTCATCGGCGACTCGAACATGAGCCAGTATGCCACCGCGCTAAAAATCGGGACAACCGCCTGCGTCTTGTCGTTGCTGGAGGAGGGCCGTTTACCGCGCAACCTTGTCCTGGCCGACGCAGTGCAAAGCACGCGCGACATTTCGCGCGATCCCAGCGAGCGATGGATGGTCCGCCTCGAGAATGGCAAAACCATGAGCGCTCTCGATGTGCAATGGGAGTTTCATCACCTTGCGCAGAAACATTTGCGGCATAGCAACGCGGAAACCAACTGGTTACTGGAAAACTGGGGATTCGTTCTGGAAACAATCCCGCATAACCGGCATGCGCTGATCGGTGGCGTTGACTGGATCACCAAGAAATGGTTGCTAGAAACGCTTATCGAGGCGGAAGGACTAAGCTGGGACGATCCGTGGCTGCAAAGCATCGATTTGGAATACCACAACATCGATCCGCGTCGCGGATTGTTCTTCAGTGTGACATCGGGGAAACGAATCGCGGAATGGAACAACAGTATCTGCCGTCCGGGCGCGACGCACGTTCCTCCCGCGAATACCCGCGCATCCGGTCGCTCACGCGCCGTTAGCTTTTTCCAGAACTGCAATTTTCCCTACGTGATCAACTGGGATTCGATCGCATGCGACAGCCGCGACTTCCTCGTCATGGGCAATCCGTTTGAGACGTACAACGACGAAGTCGACCGCTTTCTAGCGAGGCCGCGCACAATTACCAGCGCGACAGAACAACAAATCTGACGCCGGTATTAGACGAGGAAACCATTCGGTGATGTTTTTAGGAAGATTCGTCTACTTCGCGCGAGGCTCCATTCAAAGTAATTGTCATGATACCCTGCCGTGGCTTATTTCGCTCTCGTTAGGCCTATGCACGCTCGGTTAGTCTCGGCAATCTTTCTCGTTACTTGTCCATTACAAATTCCGGAACACTCAAAGGACTCCCCTCAAGCTTCAGACAGAAGGACTTCGTTGCTCTCGTGATGGAATAATAACCGCCGACGGTAGGCGTTGAATCGTCATCTGCACGTAGGCCTAACCAATAGCTGCCTCCGCGACATTTTCGCGAGAAAGCCTCTGAAGGCCTAACGAGACGCAAGGCCAGCGGCTGCGGGCTACGAATTGAGCGATAAATGCGGATCTGAATTGCGCCGCAAAGAAGAATTTACGAGAGCGCTCCCCGTGGCTCACTCGAGTCTTTGCAGTGAGGAGATGCCGTAATTTTCCCGAAGTGCCGGGGCTTCGGCCGCGACCTGGGAAGCATCGAGCTCGATTTGTTTTGGATCTTCTTCAGTCTCGATTTTGATGAACCCCTCGACAGGTTGTTTCACAGCTTCGGCCAGATCGTCCAGTGATTTGATTTCTTTGCCATTAACCTTTTTCACTGTCAGATAGGCGAGATCATCGTACCCGATGGTGCTGTTTGCGGGCAGAACCTGGCTGAGAATGACCACGCGGCGGTTTCTGTCCGGAAACAGCTCCGATTGAAAATGATCCATGTAAACCAAACGCTGCGGCGCTTCGCGTTGCCAGTTGGGGCCCCATTCTTTGAGATACTGGCGGGATAGCTCCTGAAAAATCATGCCGCCTAGAACGTAATATCGCGGCGGCTGATCAGGAGAATACGGCGGGCTCACGTAATCCTTCGCATCTCGGTGTTCCAGAGTCAGACTGACCTGCATCGGTTTACCCTCTCGGTCAATGTGGCAGGGAATAACGTCGCCGGCATACGCATGCGCTGTCAGCAAATTGGTGAACTCGATCTTGCCATAGAGTGGATCCACGTAGTTGCCGTTCTCGTCAATATCGTGACTTCCGACCGCGGTCAGGATATCGCCCGCCTTAAGCCCGGCCTTCATTGCGGGCGTGCCCGCCTCCACGTTCGTTACGTAAACGCCACGTTTGTTTTTTTCATCCGCGAATTCGCGCAGCGCCGGATCACGCGTCGGGAAAAATGAGAATCCGGCTGAGGGAAAACCACGATAATTCTGGGTTTCAGCTTCCTTCAAGAAATGCGTGATCACCGGCGCGGGAATTACGTCGAGCAATTGCGATCGCGAATCGTAACGCAGCAGCAATCCGGCCAGCTTGTTCTTTTTGACCAGCGGAACCGTGTAGCTGTTTTCCCGATATTGCATTGGGATGCTGACCCGGTACGTAAGGAACTGCCCAACATCGGCTGGGTACGACATCACTTGCACCGTCGTCACCAAACCTTCTGTGGCCAGCAGCGCACCGGTCGGCTCCAATTGCCATGCCGCGAGGCGGTCACCCACCACTGTATCGGATGTGATTTCCAGTGGTGTAATGCCGTCGAGGAAACTTTTCTCCACTGGTTCGAGCAACGCCAGGTTCGCTTCGTGATCGATCACCCGTACGTTGGCGGCCGTTTTTTCGCCGGACTCGGCGCGCTCGAGCTCGACGTAATTTTGGTTTGTAACCAGATCTGCAGTGACAAGCACACGGCCGTTGGGCAAAACCGCCCCGAGCGCGCGCTTTGAGAACGGAGCTTTCTTTTGCCAGGGTCGAAAATAATCATAGGACTGGCCGGTCACGTTCACCCGCACGAGCGCCACCTGTTTTGGCTGAGCCGCGGTGGTCGGAATAGCCGGTTGTTTCTTTGCCTGTGCGCCGCTAAGGGCGACGAGAACAATACTGAAAGCTATGAACGACTGTTTTTGCATTTTAGTTTTTTTCGTCTGCGGCGGCGATGTGCGAGGCGGGTCGTTCCTCGAGATTTTGTTCTTTCAAAACGTTATAACGCATTTTGATGCGTTCGCGCGCGGCTTCCACTTTATCGCGTTCCAGGACGAGGGGCGGTCCTTCCCCGATCATCCGAATCACCAGTCGCTCGGGCGCCTGAGCAAAAGCTTCCGCCAATTCATCGAGCGTCAGGATTTTTTTGCCGTTTACTTCATCGACGATCTCGCCCCGGTAAGGCGTGAGATAACTATTGATCGGGTCCGGCAAAATATTGCTGAGCACAATCACATCGGGATGCTGGAGATAAATCTGGTCCAGGATGAAGTATTCGAAAAAGTGACGGAGGCGCAGATCGCTTGTGCGATAAGCTTCGAGCATGTCCAGGTTTAGCGGTTGAAACAGGAGCCCGCCGTAGAGAACGTAACGCGGTCGCACATCGTAAGCGTGGCCCTGAATCGAGTATGGCCACGGCTTGAATAATTTAATTGTGACCGTCATCGGTTGTTTGTCTCGCAGGATATCGAGCTTCACCGAATCGCCCTTGAACTTACGCTCTACAACCTCTTCGAACTGTGCGCGCTCGCCGTCCAGTTCGACGTTCGCATCGCTTGCGATCGGATGACCGTCGATCGAGAGCAGCACGTCGCCTGTCTTCAAAATATTGTCCGATGGACCGGCCGCCACCACGGAACCGACGAGGACGCCGCGATCGTCATCTTTTAATCCGAGATACCTTCGTTGCGCCGGGTTTTGCAATTTCGCATACGTAATCGCCAGGTCGGGGTATTCGTCATAATGGCCGTTGCCGATGTCTTTGATAAAACGGTTGATTACCGGTGTGGGAATCATGTAGGCCACGCCCTGAGCGACGTCGCCGCTGTATCCTTGAAACGCTACGCCGACCACTTTGCCGTCCTGCATCACCGGTCCGCCGCTGTTGCCCGGATTAATCTGCGCGCTGATCTGGATCGCCAGATGCTGATCGACTGAAGAATGCGTGTAGAGCTGGAAGTCAACTCGCGACACGATCCCAGTCGTGACCGACATTCGTTCGCCGCCGATTGGATAACCGTACGCCGATACAGTGGATTCCAGCGCTGGGATTCCGCCGAATTTTAGCGGCACCATGTTCTTGAAAAAATCCTTCGCCGGCACGGTGATCAGCGCCAGGTCGCAATCGTTGGCGATGAATTGCACTTGAGCATGGTATTTGTTCGGATCGCCGTCGCGTTCCACCGTGATGTAACGGCTATTGGCGACGACGTGCGCGTTCGTCAAAATACGGTTGCCACTGACCACGAACCCGGCCCCGACTCCGCGCTGGAGCGCGCCGGCATTCCACGGCGCCTTGTAATCGGGGTCCACCGACGTGGCTGTGATCCGGACAAGACTTTTCTGGACTGGCCCATTAGGCTTTGGCGGGGCAATGGGAACCGGCACCGAAATCACCGCCTGCGCAGGCGGACTTGTTCGAGATGCACCTGGTTCGTGGCCCGGGATTTGTTGTTGACCCGGAGGCGGCGCTGGCGTGCTCTCCTGCGCGTAGCCGAAGGGCGCCAAAAACAATGCAACGTAAACGATGATAAAAATGCGCTTCATGGACGGAAAGGCTCGAAAGTTAAACAGCCTTATAGAAAATCAAGATGCCGGATTTCAAATTGCAAGTGGCCTTTTGGCGACATACTGACATGACACCCCCTTCCGACGTTCAAATCACACAAGTGCAGAGCACCTATTTCTGCCGAAACAGTCCGTTTAAATCCGCAGAGGAAGCGTTATTGGCCAGGAGATTGAATTTGCCGTTCGTTTGGATGTCTTTAGCTGCCCGGAGGAAAGCGCACCACGCTGCCAGCGCAAGACCTGAGCCGACGGATATGCGGCGCACACCGAGATCGGCAAGCTCGGGCACTGTAAGCTGATGATTGAATCCGGAGACAAGGATGTTGACCGGTTTTGGCGCGACCGTTTTGACGATCTGCGAAATTTCATCCGGATCACTGACGCCCGGCGCGTAGAGACAATCGGCGCCAGCTTCAGCGTACGCGGTTAAACGGTCGAGCACTGTACGCAACGGATCGGAGTCAGCGACCAGCCACGCCTCGCAGCGTCCGGTTAGCACCACGCCAGCTTGCGAGCCGTCGATCGTCGTCCGCGCCGCGCGAATACGCTCCACTGCGAGTTCCTTCTCGTACAAAGGACGATCACTGCGTCCTGTGTTGTCTTCGATCGATAAACCCGCAACCCCGGTTTCAAGGCAGAGTTGAACATTCGGGCCAACGTCTTCAGGGTCATCTCCGTAGCCTGCTTGAAAGTCTGCGTTCACTGGCAGTACCGTTGCGTTCACAATTTCGCGGATATGCAGAAGCATTTCATCACGTGGGACGCCGCCATCGGGTTTGCCACGTGAAAAAGCGAAGCCTGCGGACGTGGTGGCGAGCGCTTTGAATCCAAGGCGCTCGAGATAAATCGCCGTTCCGATATCCCACGGATTGGGAAGCACAAAGCAGCCGGAGTCGTGCAGCGAGCGGAATTTTGCGGCGAGGAATGCATCCTTGGTTGATGTCATCCTTCAACATTACGCGCCTGCCGCAATAGCGCGATATTTGTTCCGCCTCTTAAGCGGCAAAAGCGCTGCTTCACACGAAGCTTGGAGCATCGCCCCAAGAATACGAATGGACTGCGAACAAACTCTGGGATCTGTCCCCAGAGGTATTGTTGTTATCGCGCAGTTAGCGCTCGGTCGCTTTCCAAATCTGCCGGAGAGGGCCTTCCGCGCCGTAGATCGGATCGTGATCGGGAATCGGCAGGGCGGCGATGACGCGGTCGGATTTTGGCCGTTCGCCCGGCAATCCGCGAAGCACGTCCCATTCCCGTCCGTCGGGGTAAGCTCCAACGACCGCAAAATCCCGGCTGGCGCCGATGCTCTGATGAGCGACACCCGCCGGGATAAGAATTACATCACCCGACCGGATCTCAACGGTCTGGCCGTGGTTGCCACCGAGTCGCAGTCTTGCAGAGCCATGATAGACACCAAGCACTTCATGCGATGTGCTGTGGTAATGAGAAAAGGAATAAACGCCGTTGCGCCAGGAATTACACCAATCGTTCTGAGCGAATGCTCGCTCAAAAATAGAAGCTCGATCCTCCGTGTTCGCCGTGATTGCTGCCCGGTAAAGTAGCAAAGGCAGAACGCTGCCCGGATAGAAGCCGTCATCATTGAATGTGAACTGCTCCGGTTTCACGATCGCTTGCTTTTCGGCCATCGGAACAACACTCATGAATTTCACGGCAATATCGTGCGAGCAGAGAACAGCGGTCGTATCTAATTGAATCCCTCGCAGACAATTGCGTCTGACGTTGCGAACGTTACCACTCGATGACCGTGCTCGCCCAGGTAAGGCCGCCGCCGAATACGATCATCAGGATGTAATCGCCGCGTTTAATTCGTCCGGTGCGATTAGCTTCGTCGAGGGCAATAGCTACAGCGGCCGCAGAGGTGTTGCCGTAACGATCCAGATTCACAAACATTTTGTCACGCGAGATACCGAGCCGATCCGCGATCGCTTCCATGATTCGTAGATTTGCCTGGTGCGGAATGACGCAGGCAATGTCGTCGATGGAAAGCCCGGCTTGATCGAGAACCTTTTTGGCTGCCTTCAGCATCGCAATGACGGCCTGTTTGTACACTTCCTTGCCGGTCATGTGGATGGTTGCCAAATGCATATCGGCATTTTCGCGTGTGATGGGGCAACGCGATCCGCCGCCTGGCATGAACAAGATGTCCGTGTACTGGCCATCACTGCCGATGTGTGTGCTGATCACGCCATGAGTGCTGCCGCGGTGACGCAAGATCGCCGCGCCCGCGCCGTCCCCGAAAAGAACGCATGTATTGCGATCGGTCCAGTTGGTGATGGAGGTCAGTTTGTCGGCCCCGATTACAAGGACCGTGTCGTGCGTATGCGACGTGATGAATTGCTGTGCAATCTCTACGCCAAACAGGAACCCTGCGCAGGCTGCGGAAACATCAAGGCAAGCAGCATTGGTCGCCCCGATCTTTTTCTGAACGAAGCAGGCGGTGGCAGGAAAAAGCATGTCAGGCGTGGCCGTCGCCACGAGAATGAGATCGATTTCTTTCGGCGAAATCTTTGCCTGCTCAAGTGCCTTCAGCGCCGCCTTCGCTGCCATATCGCTGGTGTTTTCATCCTTTGCAGCGATTCGGCGCTGCTTGATCCCGGTGCGAGTGGTGATCCAATCGTCGCTGGTATCGACTAGACGCGAGAGATCCTCGTTGGTTAGAATCTTCTCCGGCACATAACTTCCTGTGCCAACAATTGAGACTGTTCGCTGCGTTTTATGAGAGCGCGGGCTCGAAGTGGGCTGTCTTTTCATGATACCGGCGAATCTCCTCGACGATATGCGGGTTCACCTGCTGTTCAATCGACTCGGTCGCCACGCGCAGAGCGTTCTTGACCGCAAGCGGAGTGCTGGCGCCGTGGGCGATGATGCAAATGCCATTCACGCCAAGAAGTGGACTGCCGCCGTACTCTTCATAGTTCGTCTTAGCCTTAATGGTCCCGATGGCATTCTTCGCGAGGAATGCACCGGCTTTTCGCATCGGCGTCCGCATGAGCTCGTGCTTGAGCCATTTAAACATTGCCACCGCGATCGATTCGCATGTTTTCAAGATCACGTTGCCAACGAATCCGTCGCACACCACAACTTCAACCGGATTTTCAAAGAGATGACGGCCTTCTATGTTGCCAACAAAGTTAAGCGAACTTGGTTTCAACATCTTAAACACTTCCTTGGTTAACTCGGTCCCCTTCACGTCCTCGTCGCCAAGCGAGACCAAGCCAACCGTCGGGTTTTTGTAATGGAGAACATGACGTGAATAGACCGAGCCCATGAATGCGTATTGAAGGAGATGTTCGGGGCGGGCATCGATGTTCGCGCCTGCATCGATCAAAACGAAGACATTGGTTTCGGTCGGAAGCACGGCCGCAATGCCCGGTCGATCGATTCCCGGCAACGTGCGAAGCTTAATCGTGCCTGCGGCTACCGCCGCGCCCGTGTGACCTGCGCTCACGACTGCATCCGCCTGGCCGCGCTTCACGAGATCGAAGGCGCGGCTTACTGATGAATCCTTTTTTCGCCTGACTGCCGACCATGCGCGGTCGCTCATATCTACCACTTGCGTTGCGTGCGTGATTTCTATCCGGCTGTCATTGCAGCCATGTTTCCTGAGTTCTGCTTCAATTTGCGCGGAGTCGCCGACAAGAAAAAGTTTGTTGATGTGACGGTAATCACGCAGCGCCATAACGGCGCCGGCAACGAGATTAGGCGGGCCAAAGTCACCGCCCATCGCATCGAGGGCGATCTTCATCAGTGCGAAACTTTGGGAGCTAAAACGCGTGATTGCAAAGCGAAAATAAGAAGCATTGCGGAGTCCACAGGTTAAAGGTCTGAAGAGTTGAAGAATCTCAACCCTTTAGCCGTTTAACAGTTTAACCATTCGACAGGACAATTACTTGCCTTCGAGTGTCAGCACCTGGCGGCCGCGATAGTAACCGCATGATGGGCAAGCGACGTGCGACGGCACACTGCTCCCGCACTGCGGGCATTTGTTAAGCTGCGAGGCGTGCCAGCGGTTCGCGGCTTTCCGTATGCGCAATCGCATTTTTGAAGTTTTGCGTTTTGGGACTCCCATGGCAAGGCGGCTACCAAAGCATATTTGGACAAGAAAACAACGTTGAAGGGTTAAAAACGGAATCGCGCTTTTGGTCATCCCGAGCGAAGTCGAGGGACCCCGTTGCGTTAGCTTAAAGGCAGCTTCCCGGGGTCCTTCGACTCCGCTTCGCTCCGCTCAGGATGACATCTTCTTGAACTCTTCACCGCCTCAACTTCAATTTATCCAACGCGCTCCAGTCTGGTTGGCGCTTCACATCCTGGTCCGCAGTTAACACCGGCCTGGCTTTACAGACCCGGCCCCCGTCTCTGTCGCAATGCGGGTGTGCCGGCAGGTTTAGTAAAATGTCTTCGCGCATCAACGGGGTGAGATCGACCGTCTCTGGGCCGTGCAGCTCCGTATGCACGGCAAACGCGGGAACCCGGATTTCGTGCACAAATTTTTGCAGGCACGATACGCAGCGCAGTTCCACCGGCTGCGACAGCGCCCCGTTGGCCCACAACCCGCCGTCGGCTACGCCAACATCGATGTCGTAATGCAAAGCACCGGCGCATCGAATTTCGTCCGATGCCAATTCCTGGAGAGGACAATCTTCTTCTCCCTTTAAGTGAAGACCCTGCGCCGGGATTTGTCTGAGATGCACTTTCATCGTGATTCCTCCATGCCCTTTTTGTCATATCGCGCGAAGTCGAGACATCTGACTCAATCAGAACGCATTTAACGATCAGAGCTTTGGCTTTCCTTCGCTCGGAATGACAGAATGAATAAGCGTTTTAGTGTTCATCGTCCGAATTTCCCGCTTAGCGCTTTGGCCACGCAAGACGGAACGAAAGTTGAGACATTCCCGCCGAGTCTGGCAATTTCCTTTACGATTCGCGAACTGAGATAAGTATATTCCTCCTTTGGCATCAAGAAAATCGTTTCCACCGCTGGATTCAGATTCCGATTCATCAAAGCCATTTGAAATTCGAATTCAAAATCTGAGACGGCGCGCAAACCCCGAATGACTGCTCCCGCATCTTGAGCCCGGGCGAATTCGACCAGTAACCCGCTGAACTCAGCGATCCGTACATTGTTGATTCTGCCAGCGGTCTCTCGCAGCAGTTCCAAGCGTTGCTCTAGCGAGAAAAGTGGTTGCTTCTCGTCGTTGCGCGCCACGGCTACGACGACTTCATCGAATAATTTTCGTGCACGTTCAATCACATCCAGGTGGCCGTTAGTCACCGGATCAAAGCTTCCCGGGTAAATTGCGCGCCGCATCTGCGAAAATTGCCAGAGGAAATGGGAAATGGAAAGCCTAATGGCTTCGCCTGTTCACGGGTAAATCGTAGCGCGGTTCTCTCGTTTGCCTAAACCGTGTGAGACACGAAGTTCTGTTCTTCGATGCCGGATCCATTGCCTTACGAGACTATCGCTGTGGCGACAACATTTTCGCCCCGGTTCAAACGGGTCCTTGCCGAAGCGAGACGGATGCGGGACCGGTTTTCGGCCGATCTTCATCTGATCTATGTTGGCGGGCGGAATGCCGAAATCTCGAGGAAGTTTGGCGAGGTGCTTGCGGAGTTGGAGCTTCCCGCAGATTCGCCAATCCATTATGAGGAGGGTGATCCAGCCGAAGCGATTCTGGGCGCGCTCGCCCGGGAAAACATCGACATGCTTCTGGCCGGTGCGCTGGAAAAGGAGATCGTGTTGCATCCATTTCTGGGCAATGTCGCACGCCGCCTGGTGCGAGAGGCCAACTGTTCAGTGATGCTGTTTACGCATCCGGAAAAAAACCCGAAACCGCTGCGCCGCATCGTGTTCGTTGCTAATCATTCACACGGGAAATTGTCGGCGCTGCAAACGACGCTGCAGCTCGCGGAAGCAGAACCGTGCGAGCGACTGTACGTCATCGCCATTGTTACTGCGTTTGATGAAGCGCGCGCATCGATCCAGGGGAATGCAGCGAATGCTCAGGCGCAACAGCCGAACGACACAAACGAGGATGCTCTTGAAGAACTGGTTCTTTCAGCCGGCGCGACTGAAGTTCCAATCGAGACGCGCTTCATTCGGGGCGCTACCGGGCTGGCGGCATCTGATTTCGTGCGATCGGTGGAAGCGGATTTGCTTGTAGTTCCGCTGCCGAAAACCGGCGGAAGGGTTCAGCAACTGCCGAGCAATATCGCCTGGGTTAGCGATGTGATTCCATGCAATCTCTGGGTGATCCGCTGAGCGGAAGTCCCAAACTCCAACATCCAAGCTCCAGAGAAAGTCTCATTCGCGAAGCAAGCCATCACATTGTCATGTTGAGCGGAGCGAAACATCTCCGATTATCCGTTTATGAGGCAAGCGATCCGACCAGAGATCCTTCGCTTCGCTCAGGATGACACTTGCGTCTCTCGGGATGTTGGACCTTGGATTTTGGAATTTGTGAGCTTCCATGAACGGTGTACCTGAATTTCAACCGTACGGTTTGCCGCATCTCACGGTCATTTTTCTTACGATCGTGCTGCCGTTTGCCCTTGCCGCACTCGTTCGGCGCACAAAATCGAAGCGGATCGAAAAAGCAATCATCGCTGCGCTCTCGGCGGTACTGATTTTCAACTATGTGGCTTATCTGATCTTCATCCGGAGCCAGGGCGTCACGGATTGGCGGCAGACGTTGCCGATGCAAATGTGCGATTGGGGCATGGTTGTCGTGATCGTGGCGATGTGGACGGGCAATCAGCGCTGGTTCGAGGTCGCGTATTTCTGGGGAATTGGGGGCACCTTACAAGCCGTGCTCACGCCGAATCTGCGCTATGGCTTCCCAGACTGGCGGTTCATCAGTTTCTTCACTTCGCACTCCGGCATCATTGTCGGCGTAGTATTCCTGATGTTAACCCGCCGCTATCGGCCATATCCGATGTCGATTGTGCGGGCGTGGCTGTGGACGGAGTTTTATTTCGTGGTGACCCTGATCACAGACGAACTCACCGGGTTCAATTACGGCTTCCTGCTGCATAAACCTGAAGCGTTCTCAATTTTGAGTTTTCTCTCCGATTCGCGCGCGCTGTACCTTCTGCAACTGCACGGTGTGGCATTGCTTTTCTTTCTCGTGCTCTATGCGCCGTTCGCCGTTATTGATCTTGCGCGAGCAACATTGGCAGGGAATCGAAGACAACGAACTCTTTAAAATTCCTGCGTTCCTGCTTTCCTTAGACATTCATGGCAAAGCCAAAGTTATTACGCGTCGGGAACGTTACCATCGGAGGCAAACGTCCCGTCTTCATTCTCGGTCCGTGTGTGATTGAGTCAGAGAAATTTGTGTGGCGGATGGCGAAGAAGATTGCCGGGATCTGCGCTGCTGAGAACGTCGATTTCATTTTCAAGGCTTCCTATGACAAAGCTAACCGTACGTCGGTGCGCTCGTTTCGTGGGATCAGGGTGGGCGAAGGCTGCGACATTCTTGCGGCAATCGGACGCGAGCTGAAAGTTCCGGTAACAACAGATGTTCATTCCCCGGCTGAAGCAGAGATTGCCGGCGACAAGATCGATATGCTGCAGATCCCGGCGTTTCTCTGCCGGCAAACGGATCTGCTGCGCGCCGCGGCAAAAGCAGCTCGCCCGATCAATGTGAAAAAAGGCCAGTTTCTTGCGCCGTGGGACGTGCGCAACATTGCTGAGAAATTAATTGCGTTCGGTAACTCACAATTCTGTTTTACCGAGCGTGGCACGACTTTTGGCTATAACAATCTCGTCGCCGATATGCGGTCGCTTTATTGGATGCGCGAGGCTGGTTATTTCGTCATCTTTGATGCAACACATTCCGTGCAGCGGCCAGGTGGAGCAGGGGACGCCACCTCGGGCGATGGCATTCTGGCTCCAGTCCTCGCGAGGGCCGCGCTGGCCGCAGGATGCGACGGAATCTTCATGGAAGTTCATGAAAATCCGGCCCGCGCTTTGTCCGACGGGTCTAATCAGGTTCGGCTAAACGATTTGCCGAAGCATCTTCGCATGTTAAAGGCTATTCATGCTGTCGTCGCAAGTAAGGCTGACTGACCGTTATCACCCAGACATCGAGGGCAAATCGGCGGAATTGCAGGGTCGAGTGAACCGTTCTTATCAGCGCCGGTTCTTAGCGATTTGGGTGTTTTCAATTGCGTTCGCCGTCTTAATTTTGGGGCCTCATGCGTCTGGTCAGTCGAAGGGTCACAAGGGAAAAGCTCGCGGGAAGGCGGCGCCCACTTCGTCTTCAGGCGAACAAAGCTTGACCAACATTCCACTCCCCATCGGTCACGAAGCCAAAGGGCTTGTGTTACCGGATTTCGACGCCGACGGCCATCTCCGAGGAAAATTCGAAGCGGGCATAGCGCACCGGATCGACCAGGAACACATCGGCTTTGACCAGCTCAAAATTACTACCTACACGCCGGAAGATCAGCCGGACCTGAAGATCGACATGAGCACGTCCGTACTTGATTTAAAAACACGTATCTTGAGCTCAAAGGAACGCACAAGAATCCAGCGCGCGGATTTCAATATCGCTGGTGATTCGGTGCAATTCGACACGAACTCGAAGACTGGGCGATTGATAGGAAACGTAAAGATGGTGATCACTGACAAATCCCATCTGACTGCAACACCCGCCCCGAAGGAATGAAAAGATTAGCGGTGTTGGTTTTGTTTATTCTATGGGGGATTGCCGCGCGGTCGCCGTGGCAGATTGCCGCTGCACCGTCTTCCCCTTCGCCGACAAAAGGGGAGAAACCGGCAAAGGCGAAAAACAAAGACAAAAAGAAAGACAAGTCATCGGGGACGAACCTATTTGGCCCAGGCGCTGCAGGGCAGCAGTCCAATGGACCGACAACGACGGAAATCTACTCCGATGAGGCTTTTTTTGATTCAACGAAGAACATGGGCATCTTTAGCGGCCGTGTGAAGGTAGTCGATCCGCGCTTCAATCTTCAATCTGACAAATTGACAGTGTTCATTACAAAGGGACAAAACCAGAGTCTGGAGAAAGCAATCGCCGAAGGGAATGTTGGCCTCATTCGCGACCGGCCCGCCGCGAATGGTGGCCCTCCGACCCGTGCTGTTGGTCGATGCGATAAAGCCACCTATACGGCTGCTACTGGCGATGTTGAATTGATGGGAACACCGCGGGTGCAAGAGGGACCAAACCTGCACGTGGCAACCAGCCCCGATACGATCATGGTCATCGGTCAGAATAGTGAGCTACGGACGCACGGGCCCAGTCGCACCGAAATTGTCCAGCAGCCTAAACAAGAGCAGACGAAAGAAAACAAAGGCGAAGCGAAGAAACCCGAAGCTCAGGCCGGGCCGTCTCAGTCCGTGCCAGCACAGGCCCTGCCAACACCATGATCAGCCAAACTGCGCCGGTTTCGATTCCAAAACGAACTTCGGCTGTCGCGCCGAAGCCGGAGACCGTCCTCAATACGGATCAACTGGTCAAGATCTATGGTGGCCGCGCGGTCGTTGACGGAGTCAACCTGCACGTCCACGCGGGTGAGATCGTGGGACTTCTTGGGCCAAACGGAGCGGGAAAGACCACGAGTTTTTACATGATCGTTGGCTTGGTCAGGCCAAACAGCGGTCGCGTCATTTTTTGCGGCAGCGATGTGACAGACTACCCGATGTACAAGCGTGCCCGGCTTGGAATGGGTTATCTGCCGCAGGAAGAATCGATCTTTCGCAAAATGACCGTGGAACAAAACATCATGGCCATTTTGGAAACACTTCCGATGAGCAGGGCGGAACGGCGAAACCGTTGCGACGAGTTGCTGCACCAGTTCGGGATTGAACGAATTGCAAAGAACACCGCGCTGACCTTAAGCGGTGGCGAGAAACGCCGACTGACCATTGCGCGTTCGCTGGTCACGCAACCGAAGTTGTTGATGCTCGATGAGCCGTTCAGCGGCGTCGATCCAATTGCCGTTTATGACGTGCAACAAATCATCGTCAATCTGCGCAAATCGGGATTGGCCATCATGATCACCGACCACAACGTCCGCGAAACTCTCTCCATAGTGGATCGCGCGTATTTGATTTTTGATGGTCGCGTCGAAAGCGAAGGGACAAAAGATTTCCTCATCAACGATCCTATCAGCCGGCAGCTTTATCTTGGAGAACGATTCAAGATGTAAATTTCTTAGATTGCGTCCTAAGAAACCGCTCCTCTGGCTCAATGTAGTTTGTCTCGACGCCCCTCTCGTCGCCATTGTGTGGCAATGGCTTTTCACGTGTTACTTGCATGTAGCCGTGTCTGTGTGGGCTCGTGGAGCTTTATTCCTGACTGCGTGGTTGATTTATTTGGTTGACCGGCTCGCGGATGCCCTTTCTTTACAAGCGAATTCTCCGCGATCAGTGCGGCAACAGTTTTGTTTACGCCATAAAAAGCTCTGGCTGGGTTTAATCCCTGCTGTTGGATTGGTCGACGCAGCAATTGTTCTCTTACACCTCAATCGCGATGTTCTGATATCCGGTGTATGTGTAAGCGGAATCGCTGCGGTGTATCTCGCCGTCAATTATGCATTCAGCGAGGTCTGGGAAATAATTCCGCTGAAAGAAATCACCGTTGGATTTTTGTTTTCGGCAGGGACATTGCTTGTGCTGATCCCTAAATTCGCGCTGATACCGTCGACCATGGGAGGCTTATCGGCGGTACTGGCCATGTTGCTCTTTGCCATTTTGTGTTCGCTCAATTGCATGAGCATCGCAGTGTGGGAATGGGATCTGGATCGAGCACAAGGGAAACATTCCATTGCTACCCGATACCCATCTATTGGCGTTCCAGTACGAGCTTTCTGCATCCTCGTGGCAGTGGCTGCGCTATTGCTCGCAACGGCCAGCGCTTCGCTCTTTCCGATTGCGATCTCTCTTTCCGCCGGTGCCGCTCTGCTTACGATTCTTCATTTCGTATCTGTTGGGCGTGATGAACGTACCGCGCTGGCAGACCTGGTTTTGCTGACGCCGCTCGCATTCCTTTTTGCTGAATTGCTCTCGTGAGCTTTGATCGACTTGCACCACATTACCGCTGGCTGGAAACGGTCGGATTTGGATCTGTTCTGCAGAAAGCGCGAACGCGCTGGATCGAAACAGTGCCGCGGCCGAAGAGAGTGTTGACGGTCGGCGAGGGGACAGGCCATTTCCTGCGCAAGTTCTTGCGCGTTCACCGCGATGCCGTTGTGGACTGCGTTGATTCAAGCGCCCGAATGTTGGAGTTCGCGCGCTTACGCATCCCGGATGGAGTGAACCGCGTGAGATTTTTTGAACAAGATATCCTGTCCTGGACGCCACCAGGCTGCTACGATCTTGTCGTCACACATTTCGTTCTCGATTGTTTTCCACAAAACGAACTCAAATTAATCGTTCAAAAACTGGCTGGATTGGCAACTCCCGGGGCATACTGGCTGCTGGCGGACTTTTGCATTCCGAAAACATCTTTTGCGCGTGTACACGCAAAAATCTGGCTGGCGATTTTGTACTGGTTTTTTCGAACTACCACCGCGGTTCCCGCGAAACGATTGGTCGATCCAACGCCTGAACTGCAGGCCAACGGATTTGTCTGCCTCGAGCGATCGCAATGGCGGCTGGGCCTCGTCAAATCCGAGCTATGGCAAAATGCGCGAGCATAGCTACGCCGCGAACATGTCTGTCGTGATTGGTTGACTCGATGTGTGCCTTCCGTAACATGCGTTCAAGGCAATGGAGTTTGCCTTCTATGCCGAAAGCATTCGGGACAGAAAACCGCGTGAGCTGATGACTCCTTCCAAGCAGGAAGGAGTTTTTTTATGGTCAGCTACATTTTGGTGATGCTAGGCGGCGCGCTTGGAACTGGAGCGCGATTCTGCGTATCCGGCTTCATTGCCGAACGCGCCGGTGAGGTTTTTCCACTGGGCACTCTCGTCGTCAACGTTAGCGGTTCTTTCGTCATCGGGTTCTTTGCTGCGCTTACAGATCCAGAAGGGGCGATTCTGGTGCCGCCGCGGTTGCGGCAATTTTTTATGATCGGCGTATGCGGTGGTTACACGACGTTTTCATCGTTCAGCGTGCAAACACTCGATTTCGTTCGTGATGGAGATTGGTTGAAAGCGTTCCTGAATACAACGCTGTCGTTCGCTTGCTGCCTAGGGGCGGTCTGGCTCGGACGTATTCTTGCCGTCACGCTTTTGTCGAAATAAAAGAACGTATGCAAATTCCCGAAGACGCCGTCCTCCTGCGGATTTTCATCGGCGAAAGCGATCGTTATCGGCATCAGCCATTATATGAGACGATTGTGTTGAAAGCGCGTGAGATGCAGATGGCGGGTGCCACCGTGTTGCGCGGGCCAATGGGGTTTGGAAAATCAAGTCATTTGCACACTGCAAAAATTCTTCGTTTGTCCATGGACCTTCCAATCGTGATCGAGATCGTCGATTCCGAGGATAAGGTAAATGCATTTCTGCCGGTGCTGGATGAAATCATGGGCGGCGGACTGGTCACGCTCGAAAGAGCCAAGGTGATCCGTTATCAGGATCAGCGGAAAAGCGAATAAACACGAAGGGGTAGCGATCTACCGCCAATTGCGACACGGGGGTTCCACTTGGATGATCAATTGGCTGCGAAGCAGCTTCAAATAGCGATGATAAGATTGATGCCCCTTGGAAATGCGCGGTATTCACGCTAGAAGTTACGTCTGATGGCGGAAGAACCCGGGACGCAAACAATTACGTCTTCAAGCGATCGGCAGAAGAGCGTTCCGATCGTCACGGTCGAAAGCTTTTACCATTCTCACTCCGAAAAACTGCTTATGAAGCTCGAAGGCCCATGCGTTGGATTTCATCGAAAGATTCGCGAACCAACCATCAATCGCCCCGGGCTTGCGCTCTCGGGGTTCTACACCTATTTCGCCGAGAAACGGGTGCAGGTGCTCGGCGCGGCGGAACATTCTTATTTGAAAAGTTTGTCTTCAACGCTTCGCGTCCACCGATTTCGGAAACTGTGCGAGCACAAGATCCCGTGCCTTGTGATGTCGCGTGGATTTCATCTTGCGCCGGAGTTGCTGGCAGTCACCGGCGAGGCAAAAATCGCGGTGTTCCGCACGCCGATGATCACGATGAAGTTTATCAACGCCGCCACGATCGCTCTGGAGATGGATTTTTCCCCAACGGTGACCGAGTTCGGCAGCATGGTAGACATTCTGGGCATCGGCGTATTGATTCGCGGAGCAAGCGGCATCGGCAAAAGCGAATGCGTTCTTGGACTGATTGAGCGCGGTTACAGTCTTGTCGCTGACGATGTCACGCGCATCACGATGCTCGAAGGACGGGAACTCATGGCTACCGCGCCCGAACTGACGCGCAATCACATGGAGGTCCGCGGCATAGGCATCATTGATGTGGCAAAGGTTTTCGGTATTGGCAGTATTCGGATCGAAAAGCGGCTCGATCTCGTGGTGACTTTAAAAGACTGGCATGATCTCGAAGAGGTTGATCGCATCGGGCTCGACCGGGAATTTTATGAAATTCTCGGCCACAAAGTTCCGCATGTGACCATTCCGGTTCGGCCTGGACGCGACATGGCGCGTTTGATCGAGGTCGCCGCGATGGACGAAAAATTGAAAGGCTTGGGACAAAATGCGGCCGTTGATTTTAACACGCGGTTGCTCGGTTTAATGGAGCGGCAGCCTTCGGTCGCCGCGGCGACCTCCGGCGAGCGAGGGAAGGAAGCGATATAAATGGGGTTGCTGTACCGAAAGACGGGCCGCAGCGCGCCTGCGCAGAAGCTCGAGAAAGAGCTTGCAATCGTAAATCGGCTTGGGCTGCATGCGCGGCCGGCGGCGATGTTTGTGCGCATCGCCAGCCGGCATCGATCGGAGATTTGGGTAGCAAAGGAAGGTGAAGAGGTGAACGGCAAAAGCATCATGGGCCTGATGATGCTTGCCGCCGGGCAGGGCTCCAAGCTGCGTATCCGTTGCGACGGACCAGACGCCGACCAGGCAATGCAAGAGCTGGAAGAACTCATCAAAGCGGGATTCAACGAAGACTGAGTCGCTCGACATGTTTTGGAAGCGGAAGCTCGAAAGACTTTCGTGAGTTTGACATCTGCCTTACTCTCGGAACCGGATGAGCGACGGTGCGGAAATCCGGTTTGAAGGAATTGGCGTTTCACCGGGAATCGCCTTCGGCAAGACTCATGTCGTGCGCGATGACCTGGATGAGGTGGTGCGCTACCGAATCGCGTCATCCCAGGTTTCAGATGAAATCGGTCGGTTCGAGGCGGCGCTTATCCAAACGCGCATGCAAATCCTTGAGATGCAGCAGCGGATAGCCGAATCGATTGGCGCAAAGGACGCCGCGATTTTCGATGCGCACCTGCTGGTGGTGGAGGACCGCACGTTGATCGATGAAGTTCTGCGGAAACTTAAGACCGATTTTTGCAATGTGGAGTGGGCGTTCCAGGAAGTCGCCACACGTTACGCCGAGACGTTGAGCAAAATCGACGATCCTTATCTGCGCGAACGGGCACTCGATATTCAGGACGTCACGAAGCGAGTAATTCGCAATCTTCAGGGGAAAGCGCCCAAAACTTTTCTTTCCCTCAGGGAGCCGCACATTCTCATTGCGCATAATCTGACTCCTTCGGATACGGCAAGCATGAGCCGTGAAAACGTGCTTGGGATGGCCACGGACGTCGGCAGCCGTACCTCCCACGCCGCAATCCTCGCGCGTTCGCTCAACATTCCCGCGGTACTCGGATTGCACGATATCACTGCAAAGATCGAAACCGGACAGCACGTTCTTATCGATGGGAATGATGGCTGGCTGATCGTGAATCCAGCCCCGGAAACGCTTGCCTGCTATAAGGAAACCGAATCACGGAGAGCCAAAGTCACCGCGCAACTCAGGGAGCTTCGCGAGACGACGTCAACTACGCGAGATGGCCGTCACATTGTTCTTTCGGCAAACATCGAGCTTCCGGAAGACGTCAATGCCGTTGCCGCCAATGGCGCGGAGGGAATAGGACTTTATCGCACTGAGTTCCTTTATTTAAATCGCAAAACTCTGCCAACAGAGGACGAGCAATACGAAACTTACCGAAAAGTTGCGGAGCGTGTCCATCCGCATCCGCTGATTATTCGCACGTTTGATCTCGGCGGCGATAAACTAACCGAGGGTGAGGCAGATATTAGCGGTGAGTTGAACCCGTTCCTTGGCTGGCGCGCAATTCGTTTTTGTCTCGAGAATCAGGATATTTTCAAAACGCAGTTGCGCGCCATCCTTCGTGCCAGCGTCATCGGTAACACCAAAATCATGTTTCCCATGATCTCCGGCTTGGATGAACTGCGCCGCGCCATCGCTCTGCTTGAGGAAAGCAAACAACAGTTGCGCAGCTCAAACATCGAGATGGCTGAAAGAGTTGAAGTTGGCGCGATGATCGAAATCCCAAGCGCGGCCATTTGCGCAAGCACCCTTGCACGCGAGGTCGATTTTTTCAGTATCGGTACAAACGATTTGATTCAGTACACGCTTGCCGTCGATCGGGTGAATGAAAAGGTCGCGTACCTTTATGAACCGACGCATCCGGCAATACTCCGCTTGCTCAAGATGGTCGCCGACGCGGGCCACGCCAACCATATTTGGGTAGGCGTTTGCGGAGAAATGGCGGGAGATATCGCGCTGGTTCCGCTTTTGCTGGGGCTCGGCATCGATGAGCTCAGCACGTCAGCGACCCTGGTTCCGCGCGTCAAGCGAGCCGTGCAAAGCCTGAGCATGCCTGAATGTCGCGAGCTGATCGACGAAACGTTGAAGCTCAACACCGCATCGGAAATTCTGGAACGTTGCCTGCAACTGGCAGACAGTCGCTACGGTGATCTTTTGGGTTAAACTGTAGCGGCGCTCTATGAGCGCCGGTCCTTCGACGAATTTCGGCGGTCACAGACCGCCGCTACAGAATCACTCTTCCGCTTCCGGATCGGTCTTTAGTCCCTCTTCCTCCATTTTGCGCAGGACGTCGCTCATATCGTCCACTTCATCCCAGACGTCCTGACCTACGTAAATAGGCGCCTTTTGTTGGGTGGCCATGGCGATGCAATCACTCGGTCGTCCGTCTAGCTCGATGATCTTTTTCTGGTGCAGCTCGTTTTCAACCTGAATGATCACCCTTGCGTAATAAGTGGCGTTTTTCAGGTCATTGATGATCACACGCTCGACTTTTGCCCCGAGGGCCGCCAGCAAATGCGCCATTAAGTCATGAGTAAGAGGACGCTCTTTGGTGATGTGGCGCATGAACATCGTGATGGCGCTGCCCACGGTTTGATCGACGTAGATGATGAACACCTTGTCATTGTTCCCAAGGAACACTGCGCACCCGCCGCTGGTCGGCAAAACTGCCCGCACCTGTACCTCGATTACCGTCTTGTTCATCGCATAAATAGTACGTCTACGAACCGGAAAAACAAGCAGCGCGCCGGACGCAGTTCATCGATGGAAGAGCCACATGCGTAAGATGAAGATTTTCGCTGTAAGAGCTTGAATGTTCTGCACACTGATTAATATGCGCATTAGTTACCTCGGCAGTTCGAAACAATGAAAAACGACTGGGATCTCGAATCTGCCATCGCCACATACAACGTGGAGGGATGGGGCGAGGGCTATTTTACTGTTAACAGCTCCGGCAATGTTGAAGCGCGGCCGTTGAAGAACGATGGCGGTTCCATTGATTTGCTTGAGGTGGTCAATGAGGCGCGCGCGAGGAACCTCGGTTTTCCATTATTGATTCGATTTCAGGATTTGCTCCGGCACCGTGTCGAATCAATCAATCGCGCGTTTCAAAGCGCAATTTCCGAATTCGATTATCGAAATTCTTACCGCGGCGTTTTTCCGATTAAGGTCAATCAGCTGCGCGAAGTCATCGAAGAGATCGTCGATGCCGGCGAACAATTTCATTTTGGGCTCGAGGCAGGCAGCAAGCCGGAGTTGGTGGCCGCGCTTGCGATGCAGAAAGGCTCCGAGAGTTTGATCATCTGCAACGGCTACAAAGACCCCGCTTTCATTCGCATGGCGTTACTCGGCCGCAAGCTGGGCAAACCGGTCATCGTCGTCGCAGAAAAATTGGAAGAGGTTGAGCAGATCATTCGCGCGTCGAAGGAGGTCGGCGTCGAGCCTTACATTGGAATTCGCGCTCGTTTGTACAGCAAAGGCTCAGGGAAATGGTCGCCGAGCGGCGGTGAAAATGCCAAGTTCGGCCTCGACACGACGAATCTCGTTGCCGCCAGTCGCATGTTGAAGGATGCAGGGCTGGCGCATTGTCTCAAACTTCTTCATTTCCACGTCGGATCGCAGGTGCCGGATATTTCGACCATTAAGCGAGCCGTGCGCGAAGGCGCGCGATATTACGCGAAGCTTTCCAAACTCGGGCACGAGCTTGGCTATCTCGACGTGGGTGGCGGGCTCGGCGTCGATTACGATGGATCGCGCAGCGATTTCGACAGTTCGACCAACTATTCGCTCCAGGAATACGCGAACGACGTCGTTTGGAACATCATGGACGTATGCGATTCGGAAGGTGTCGCGCATCCCACCATTGTGAGCGAGAGCGGTCGCGCCACGGTCGCACATCACTCCGTGCTCGTGGTGGAAGCGTTCGGCGCGATCGAAAAGACTCTGCCAAAGCTCAAGGTCGAAGTGAATGAACGAGACCACAAACTCGTAGCCGACATCCTCGATGTGAAACAGCGGATGAAACGTGGAAATCGCCTTGAAAGCCTCCACGATGTCCAGCAGATCAAAGAGGAAGCGCAGCAAACATTCGACCTCGGTCTGCTCGACCTCGAATCGAAAGCGAAGATCGACACTGTTTACTGGCAGGTCGCACACCAAATCGTAAACATGCATCGCGGGCTGCGTTATGTGCCGGAGGAGGTGAAGCAGCTCGAAACGACGCTGGGCGACCAGTACATTTGCAATTTTTCCGTATTCCAGTCGCTGCTCGATCACTGGGCGCTTGGTCAATTATTTCCGATCATGCCAATCCACCGGCTCAATACGCCGCCTGATCGGCACGGCACGATCGTAGATATCACCTGCGATTCAGACGGGCGGGTCTGTAAGTTTATCGACCTGCAAGACGTGAAAGAAACGCTGCCGCTGCATCGGGTACATCCCGGACAAATCTATTATCTCGGCGTTTTCATGGTGGGCGCTTACCAGGACATCATGGGTGATCTGCATAATCTGTTTGGCCGCGTCACGGAAGTGCACGTTTTCCTGGATCCCGATGAGGAATCCGGTTGGTACATTGAGGAAGTCATAGAGGGCAGCACGATCGGCGAAGTGCTCGCGATGACGCAGTGGGACAAACTCGAGCTGATGCGCTTGCTGAAAGCGCAGGTAGATGAAGCGATTAAAACCGATCGCCTCAAGCCTAATGACGCCATGAGATTGCTCGACGATTACGAACGTTTCCTGCAGGAATATACCTACCTTAGTTTCAATGGCGTGAAACAGTTGCCTCAACCGGGTAGTTGGCTGCCGCTAAGCTAAATTTTGGAGTGCGGCGACATGTCGCCCTTTCGAAGCGCGGACGTTTTCGCGCACTCTAAAACGCAAGCCGCGATTTGAACGTTGAGCGTTGAGCATTGAGTGTTGGGCGTGATGTCCGCCACTTCTAAATGACGCAACTTTCTACAACTCCGATTAAACATGCATTGCAAAGCAATGCGCCGATCGATGGGATTCGCGTTCAGGGATGGGTGCGGACCCGCCGCGACTCGAAGGATTTCTCGTTTATCGAGCTCAACGACGGCTCGTCTTTGCGCAATCTACAGATCATTGCGAAAAAAGACGCGCTGCCGAATTACGCTGACATCCAACGGCTCAATACCGGCGCATCGCTTATCGTTAACGGCTCGCTGATTCCGTCGCAGGGCAAAGGACAAAGATGGGAACTGATCGCTCGGAATATCGAGATCGTTGGCGGTGCGGATGAAAGTTATCCGCTCCAGAAGAAGGGACACACACCGGAGTTTTTGCGCGAGATCGCGCATCTGCGTCCGCGCTCCAACCTATTCGGGTGCGTTTTCCGTGTGCGCAGCCGCCTTGCATTTGCGGTTCACCAATTTTTCCAAGAACGCGGGTTCGTGTATGTGCACACGCCGATCATCACCGGAAGCGATTGCGAAGGCGCGGGCGAGTTGTTTCGCGTTTCCACGATCGATTTGAACAATCCGCCGAAAAAAAATGGCGACATCGATTACGCGCAGGATTTTTTCGCCCGACAAACGTATCTCACCGTCAGTGGCCAGCTCGAGGCCGAGGCATTCGCATGCGCCCTAACGAACGTTTATACTTTTGGCCCAACATTTCGCGCCGAGAACTCAAACACCTCGCGACACGCCAGCGAGTTTTGGATGATCGAGCCAGAAATGGCATTTTGCGATCTCAATGGCAACATGGATCTCGCTGAAGAATTCGTGAAATATTTGATCGCAGACGCCAGAAGGCATTGCGTCGAAGAAATGGAACTCTTCGCAAAATTTGTGGATAAGGAATTGCTCGCCCGACTTGATTTTGTCCTTGACCGGCCCTTTCAGCGGATCACCTACACAGAGGCAGTTGATCTTCTCAAGAAGAGTGGGCAACAATTCGAGTTTCCCATCGACTACGGATTAAACCTGCAATCGGAACATGAGCGCTGGCTCACAGAGAAACGTTTCAATTCTCCGATCACGGTTTTCAATTTTCCGAAGGAGATTAAACCGTTTTACATGCGCTCGAACGACGATGGAAAAACCGCTGCGGCCATGGATTTACTTGTGCCCGGCATCGGCGAAATCGTCGGCGGTAGTCAGCGGGAAGAACGACTGGAAATGTTGGAGGAAAACATGCGGCGGCACAACATGGATCCCGCCGATTACAAATGGTATCTCGATCTGCGCCGTTATGGAACCGTTCCACACTCCGGCTTCGGCCTCGGCTTCGAACGCATGCTGATGTTCATCACTGGCATTTCAAACATTCGCGACGTAATTCCCTTCGCTCGCACCCCCGGCAGCGCGCAGTTCTGACGCCCGCGGCGTAACTCAGGCATCTTGCCTGATCCTGTCGTGCAGACATCCTGTCTGCACGCTCGCAGGCTGGAAGGCCGCACGACTTACCAGGCAGGATGCCTGAGTTACGTGGTGAGACTTCAAGGCTGCGCTCCTTCTATTTTTGTAAACTCCAGCTTGGAACCGCCAGGCTCCTGCAGAACGAGCTGGTCGCTGGAAATTCTCACGTGATAAACTGTTGTAGAGAACGGCGTTTGAATTTTGATCCGGTCCTGATCGCCGAACTTGTATCGGCCGCTGACCTCTCCGACGAGGACGGAGCCGTTACTTGAAAATTCCCAGATCGTTTGATTTTCAGCTCCCGACATTCGCCATTTGCCGACGATGCTGGAATTCCCACAGCCAGCTAGAAAAAAGAGTACAGCTGCAAAGGCGATTACATAGAAAAGACGCCTGCCAGGGACAAAAACAACGCCCATCAATGCCGAGTTATAATTGTCTACTACTTCGGCGTCGAGCCAAAGCGAAAGCTACTTCTTCTTCGATTCGTCCTTAGATTCGTTCGATTCCTTGGCGCCTTGTCTCGATTCACCGGGACGATATTCCTCCTGTTCGGCAGCAGCGAAAGCTTTTTCCAAACCAACCATGTCTTCGCCGGGACGGAGCGTGTCGAATGACTCGACTTCCTTGCGCAGTTGTTCTTCAGAATAATTTGCGGCTTTGATCGACAGACCGATCCGGCGCTCGACTTTGTCGACCTTGATAACGCGGGCTTCGACTTCCTGACCCACTTTGAGGATGTCCTTTACTTTGGTCACATGATCTTCGCTCAATTGCGAGATGTGTACAAGGCCGTCGATATCGTCCTGCAACTGCACGAAGGCGCCGAAGCTGGCGAGCTTTGTCACTTTTCCATTCACCAGGTCGCCGATCTTGTATTTCTCATCGATCGTTTTCCACGGATCTTCGGTCAATTGTTTGATACCGAGACTGATCCGCTGGTTTACTTTGTCGATGTCGATTACCACCGCTTCGATTTCATCGGCTTTCTTAAACATCTCGCTGGGATGATTGATTTTCCGGGTCCAACTTAAGTCGGAAACGTGGATCATGCCGTCAATGCCTTCTTCCAATTCCACGAACGCACCGTAAGCGGTCATGTTGCGAATCGTGCCTTTGACCCGGCTGCCGATGGTGAACTTCTTCTCAATTTCATCCCACGGATTTGGTTCGAGCTGGCGCAGGCCTAACGAAATTTTTTGTTCTTCCTTATTTACGCCCAGCACCACGGCCTCGACTTCCTGGCCGACGCTGAGAATGTCGGAAGGGCGCATAATGCGTTTAGTCCACGAAAGCTCCGAGACGTGAATCAAACCTTCCACACCTTCCTCGATCTCAACGAAGGCGCCGTACGGAACGAGATTGGTGATCTTGCCTTTGATGCGCTGTCCAGCAGGGAATCGCTCCTCGATTTGGTCCCACGGATTTTTCTGCGTTTGCTTGAGGCCAAGCGAAACGCGCTCTTTCTCCTTGTTGATGTCCAGCACAATGACTTCCAACTGCTGACCGACTTTCAATAACTCGCTTGGGTGTCCCAGTCGGCCCCATGTCATGTCAGTCACGTGCAGCAATCCATCCATGCCGTCGAGATCAATAAACGCGCCAAAGTCTGTGATGTTTTTGACCGTGCCATCCACACGGTCGCCGACGTTGACG
Source organism: Candidatus Udaeobacter sp. (assembly GCA_036499375.1). GTDB lineage: Bacteria > Verrucomicrobiota > Verrucomicrobiia > Chthoniobacterales > UBA10450 > Udaeobacter. Next base: position 14,622 of record DASYDV010000026.1, on the reverse strand, counting down.
CTCTCCAGGAATTTCTGGCGCTTCTCGCTGCGTTCCTTTTCGATTACCTCACGCCGGCTTAGCACGACGTTCTTTCGTTCGTCATTGAGCTTGACGATTTTGAAATCGTAAGTGTTCCCGACGAACTGCTGCAAATCCTTTGGCGGAACGACGTCGATCTGAGATGCCGGCAAAAAGGCCTCCACGCCGATATTCACCATCAGCCCGCCTTTGACCACCGATCTCACCTTGCCCTTGATCAGTCCGTCGCCCTCGAAAACGGTAACGATCTTGTTCCAATTTTGGCGATACGCGGCTTTTTCCTTCGACAGCACCACCATGCCTTCGTCGTTTTCCAGCCGTTCCAGAAGAACGTCCACCTCGTCGCCAACCTGCAACGATTCGGGATCTTCGAATTCACTCAACGGAATAACACCCTCGGATTTGTACCCTATATCGACGAGCACTTCGCGAGGGCGAATTTCCAAGATCTGTCCTTTGATGATGCTTCCTTCGCGGAAATCCGGCATCGCCTTCGACATTACGTCCTGCATTTGAATCATAAAAATTAAGTAGGCCTCCTTTGCAGTACAGCGGCGCTCTCAATCGAACACCGATGTTCCGCGCATCCAGCTGCTGCCGGAAGCGGAATGGGGACGCCAAAGTAGGCGTTTTCGTGCCCTCGGTCAACTCGTAGCACAGCCGAGATGTCTGGGCTCCTTGAGTGTGCCGCATTTCTCCCGTATTCTGGCCAAAGATGCCGATGCTACGATTGTTGATGTTGACTGCGTTGATGGCTGGTACGCTACACGCGCAATCCGCGACTGAGCAAAAAGTCCAGGATGCGATCAAAGCGCCGGAACTGACGGTCGTTCATCTTTGGGCGCCGTGGTGCTCTAATTGTCAGGCTGAACTTAAAACCGGCGGTTGGACTAAAATGATCGATGGAAATCCGCAGGTGAAATTTTATTTCGTCTCCGTTTGGAATGACGGCCAGGACGGGCGCGCGATGCTGAAAAGATTCGGAATTGCCGATCAGCCGAACGTGACGATTCTCGCGGATCCCGGTCCGCATCGCGGTGAAAACAAGATCAAGCAATTTGCCGGTCTGGCGCTCAGCTGGATTCCGTCGACTTGGATCTACAAAGGCGGCGATCTCCGCTACGCATTGAATTACGGCGAGGTCCGCTTCCCGCTGCTCCAGCAATTTTTGGTAGACAGCCAGTCGGAGTGGTCGCACAAAGGCGAACCTTCAATCGAGTAGTTTATGAGTAACAGTTCCGCTGCTTCGCCCATTGCGCATGACAAGCCACCCGAGATTTTGTCGCTCATCGGCGATACGCCGCTGGTGGAGGTGACGCAGTTCGACACGGGGCCGTGTCAACTTTTTCTGAAACTCGAAAATCAAAATCCGGGTGGCTCGATCAAGGATCGGATTGCGCTCTCGATGATCGAAGCGGCGGAGAGTGAAGGGAAATTGGAGCCTGGCGGCACGGTAATTGAAGCGACAGCAGGCAACACCGGGCTTGGTCTCGCGCTCGTGGCCGGCGCTAAAGGCTATCGCGTTTTGCTGGTGATTCCCGACAAGATGTCGCAGGAAAAAATCTCGCACGTGAGGGCGCTCGGCGCCGAAGTGCGGATCGCACGGTCTGATGTGACGCGCGGCCATCCCGAGTATTACCAGGACGTAGCGGCGCGGCTCGCCGAACAAATTCCGGGCGGCTTTTACGTGAACCAATTTGGGAATCCGGCAAATCCTCTGGCACACGAGCGCACGACGGGCCCGGAAATTTGGGAGCAAATGCGACACGACGTCGATGCCGTCGTCGTGGGAGTCGGGTCGGGTGGAACGCTGACAGGCCTCGGCAGGTTTTTTAATCGCGTAAAACCGCGGCGCGGCATCGAAATGGTTCTGGCCGATCCAACCGGCTCGATTTTGTACGAGTACGTCAAGACCGGTCAGCTAGTTGAATCGGGCAGTTGGGCGGTGGAAGGCATCGGCGAAGATTTCATTCCGGACATCGCCGACATGTCGTTAGTCACAGAAGCATTCGAGATTGACGACGCGGACAGTTTTGCCGCAGCACGCGAGCTTTTGCGCAAGGAAGGAATCTTCGGCGGTTCGTCTACGGGCACGCTTCTCGCCGGCGCGCTGCGCTATTGCCGGGAGCAAGAAAAACCAAAACGCGTGGTCACGCTCGTTCCTGACACCGGCAACAAGTATCTCTCCAAAATGTATAACGACTTTTGGATGGCCGAGCAGGGGTTCATTCATCGCTCGCCGCACGGCGATCTGAGCGATTTGATCTCGCATCGATACGAAGCTGGCGAAGTGATCACGGTGGGGCCGGACGATTCCTTGCTCACGGCGTTCAAGAGAATGCGCGACTCAAACGTCTCGCAGCTCCCGGTAGTCGACAAAAGCGGGCGCGCCGTTGGCATCATCGACGAATCCGATCTCCTGGTGAAAGTCCACCGTGAGCCGTCGAAATTTAACGATCCTGTAAAAAAAGCGATGACGGACCAGTTAGAAACGTTGCCTCCCGACACGAAATTTAACGACTTGCTGGGTGTGTTTGACCGCGGCCGAGTCGCTATCGTGATGGATGACAACAAATTTCTTGGACTGATTACGCGCACGGATCTGCTTTCCTATCTCCGGCTTCACATGCCGAAATCATCCGCGCCAGTGGAGCGCGAGTTCGTGTAGGGCGCCCACACACGGACCATGAAAAAGGAACAGGGTTTTGCCACACGCGCCATTCACGCCGGACAGGAACCGGACCCCACGACTGGCGCTGTCATTACACCGATTTACGCCACCTCGACATATGTGCAGGAAAGCCCGGCCAAGCACAAAGGCTACGATTATGCGCGCTCGATCAATCCCACCCGCCTGGCGTACGAAAAGTGCATCGCTGATTTGGAAAGCGGGTCGCGCGGATTTGCGTTTGCGTCGGGATTGGCTGCGATGGCGACAGTGCTTGAGGTGCTCGACAGCGGCTCGCATATCGTTGCGAGTGACGATCTGTACGGTGGCACGTTTCGTTTGTTCGATCGCGTGCGCCGTCGCTCCGCTAATCTTGATTTTACTTACGTCGATTTGACCGACCCGAAAGATTTCGGGAGCGCGATTAAACCAAACACGCGCATGGTTTGGATTGAAACTCCAAGCAATCCGTTGCTCAAACTGATCGATCTCGAAGCGATCGCGAAAATCGCGCGCAAAAAGAAGATCATCTCGGTTTCCGATAACACTTTTGCCACGCCGTGGATCCAACGACCGATCGAATCGGGCTTCGATATCGTTGTGCATTCGGCGACCAAATATTTGAACGGACATTCCGATCTGGTGGGTGGTGTCGCGGTAGTTGGTGAGAAGAAGGAACTCGCCGAGCAAATTGGGTTCCTGCAAAATTCGGTCGGCGCAATCGCTGGCGCATTCGATAGTTTCCTGGTCCTGCGCAGCTTGAAAACGCTTGCACTCCGCCTCGAGCGGCATTGCGCGAACGCGCTGGAAATTGCGCGCTGGCTCGAAGAGCAGCGCGAGGTCAAATCAGTCCATTACCCCGGGTTAAAGTCGCATCCACAACACGATTTGGCCCGGCAGCAGATGCGCGGGTTTGGAGGGATGGTCACGATTGTTTTGAAAACAGATCTCGCCGGAACCCGGCGTTTTCTTGAGAACACCCACCTGTTTGCGTTGGCGGAAAGCCTGGGCGGCGTGGAAAGCCTCATTAACCATCCTGCACTTATGACCCACGCTTCCGTGCCGAAAGAACAACGAGAAAAACTCGGCATCACCGATTCGCTCGTCCGCTTGTCGGTTGGTGTCGAAGACGTGCGCGATCTAATCGACGATCTCAAGAACGCGCTGGAAGCCATCTGAACACTGGTAGGACGGCTCGCCGAGCCGTCCGTCAACTCGCGGCGCGCCCGGCGGTCGCGCCCTACCAAAGCGTTTGGAAGCGTCTTATAATTTTCCACCATTAGTTTACCATCTTCGCATTATGGGCAACACGTTCGGTCATCTCTTTCGCGTCACAACGTTTGGTGAATCGCATGGCGGGGGCATCGGCGTGGTGATCGACGGTTGTCCGCCACGCATTGAGATTTCCGAAGCGGAGATTCAACGAGAGCTGAACCGTCGCCGGCCTGGTCAAAGCAAACTCACCACACAGCGAAAAGAGGAAGACCGGTGCGAGATTCTATCCGGTTTTTTTGAAGGGAAAACGCTCGGAACGCCTATCGCAATTCTTGTCCGGAACAAAGACGCTCGACCGGAAGATTACAGCGAGATCGCACGCAGATTTCGACCGTCACACGCCGACTTCACGTATGAAGCCAAATACGGAATTCGAAACTGGCAAGGCGGCGGTCGCGCCTCTGCTCGCGAAACGATTGGGCGCGTCGCCGCGGGCGCAATTGCGAAGAAGATTTTATCAACGTTCCATGCAGGTTTGGAAATCGTCGCGTACGTCACGCAGATTCACGAGGTCACGGCAAAGATTGACCCTTCGACCGTTAGAATCAAAGACGTGGAAAAGAATATCGTCCGCTGCCCGGATGCTGCGGCTGCGAAAAAGATGATCTCGTTGATCGAGCAAATCCGCGATGAAGGAAACTCCATTGGCGGCGTAATTGAATGCGTTGCGCGCGGCGTCCCAGCCGGACTGGGGGAGCCAGTGTTCGACAAACTCGAGGCCGATCTTGCGAAAGCGATGTTGAGCATACCGGCCGCGAAAGGTTTCGAGATCGGTTCTGGATTTGCGGCGACGCAGATGCGTGGCTCGCAACACAATGATGCATTCGAAATCCGCGATGGAAGGATTCGAACGGTGACGAACAACTCCGGAGGCGTGCAAGGCGGGATTAGCAACAGCGAAGACATTTACTTTCGCGTTGCGTTCAAGCCGCCCGCGACGATCGCGCTCCAGCAGAAAACCGTCACACGTTCGAAAGAGCAAACCGAGCTTGCGGCGCGTGGACGTCATGATCCATGCGTTGTTCCGCGAGCCGTGCCGATCGTGGAAGCGATGACAGCGATCGTCCTTTGTGATCACGCGCTGCGGCAACGGGCGATCCAATTGCAGACCGGGCACTAATCACGAATAGACACGAATTTGTTAGAATGACGAAATTCGAATGACGAATGACGAATGACGAATCAATGACGAAACCCAAATGACAAAGGCTGAACTGTCGCCAGTTGGCGGCTTGGGTGCCCGATTCGTGTCGCGGCGGTCGCTGAATTCACCATTTGGCTTTTTTCAGTTCCTTCGGCATTCGTCATTCGTGCTTCCTCATTATCTCGTGTTTCATTCGTGTCTATTCGTGGTTAATTTCAGACGTGTCTTACATCGCCACGATCGGGCTGGAAGTGCATGTGCAGCTGAAGACACGCTCCAAAATGTTTTGCGCATCTCCGGTTGAATTCGGGGCCGAACCGAACACGCATACCTGTCCGATATGCCTCGGTTTGCCCGGGGCGTTGCCGGTGATGAATCATGAGGCGTTGCGCATGACAGTACTGACTGGATTAATGCTCGGATGCGACATCGCGCCGGTCAGCAAATTCGATCGGAAAAACTATTTCTATCCTGATATGCCGAAGAATTATCAGATTTCGCAGTACGACATGCCGCTGTGCACGAACGGTAGCCTGTTATTGCACGATCTCGCGTACCCGAAGGATGCTCAGAAAAACATCGCCGCGCCGGACAAGGAAGTGCGTTTGGTGCGCATCCATCTGGAAGAAGACGTGGCGAAGAGTTTCCATTTCGAAACAACAACCGGCATCGATTTCAATCGTGCAGGCACACCGTTGATGGAGATCGTGACGCAACCGGCAATCGATTCGCCCGAAGAGGCGTTTGCATTTCTTACTGCGTTGAAACAAGTCCTGATCTACGCCGGAGTGAGTGATGCCGATATGGAAAAAGGCCAACTCCGCTGTGATTGCAACGTCTCGGTTCGACGTGACAACCAAAATGAACTCGGAGCAAAGATTGAAATTAAAAATTTGAATTCAATTAGCGGCGTTCGACGCGCCCTCGCTTACGAGATGCGACGTCAGATTCCTGTCTTGGAACGTGGCCAGCAACTCGAACAGGAGACGCGTGGTTGGAACGATGATTCCGGCGAGACGTTTCTCATGCGCACGAAGGAATTCGTACATGACTACCGCTATTTCCCTGATCCCGATCTTGTATCGGTGAGAACTGAAGCCTTATTGGCTGAGGTTCGCGACCACGTACCGGAATTCCCCAAAGCGAAACGCGCCCGCTTCGTCGAGCAATATCAGGTGACGCCATATGACGCCGCTGTCCTGGCAAACGATCTCGACTTGGCGGGATATTTTGAGGCCGCTGCCAAAAGCGCAAAGAAGCCGAAGAACATTGCAAACTGGATCCTGAACGATTTGCAGAACGCTCTCAGCGCTGCCAATAAACCAATCGACGAGTGTGCCATCCCGCCAGAGGCGTTGGATGAGTTGGTCAATCTGATCGACGGTGGAAAAATCAATGGCAGACAAGGCAAGGAAGTTTTCGCGGAAATGTTCGCGACTGGGAAGAGCGCGGCGGCGATCGTGAAGGAAAAAGGCATCGAGCAACTGAGCGACACGGGCACGATCGAAACACTCTGTGACGAGGTGATTGCTGCGAACCCGAAGCCGGTGGCAGATTTCAGGGCAGGTAACGTTGCGTCGCTGAATTTTTTGAAAGGACAGGTAATAAAGTCATCGAAAGGAAAGGCTAATCCGCAAGTGGTGGGTGAAATTTTGGAACGGAAACTTCAAGGAGCGGCGGCTTCCAAGCCGCCGACGAAGTGACGGCTGTCTGGAGACCGTGGGTGTAGGGCATTTCTGTGAAACGCCTTTTGTTGGCGTCTGACACAGACGCCCTACAATAGTGGCGTGCAAATCCTAATCGCTCCGGATAAATTCAAAGGCGCGCTTAACGCGCGCGAAGTCGCGGAAAACATCGCCAAAGGACTGCTCGACGTTCTTCTGGACGCGCAGATTGAAGTGGTGCCGATGGCGGACGGCGGTGAAGGAACGGCGGAGGCGATCTGTGCGGCACGCGGTTGTTCCTGGTTGGAATGCAAGGCGCACGATCCACTCGGCCGCGAGATCGATGCACGCTATGGATGGATCGAACAAGAAAAAATTGCGGTAATGGAGATGAGCGAAGCTGCCGGAATGCGACGGCTTTCCGAGACTGAACGCGATCCAATTCATGCGACTACGTTCGGCGTCGGCGAAATGATTCTGGATGCGACCAATCGCAGCGCGACGAAAATTATCATTGGCCTTGGCGGCAGCGCGACCAATGATGGCGGCTTCGGCATGGCGCGCGCCTTGGGATTTCGATTTCTTTCGAATGGAAAGGAATTGATCGAAGGAGTGACGGAACTGCAGGACCTGACGGAAATTGAGACTCCTGTAGTGGCAGGCGTGTCGCCTGCAAACTCGACGACGCAGCCGAAACGGCTGGCTCTACAGTTGAACATTATCGCAGCGGTTGATGTGAAAAATCCGTTGCTCGGGGAAAATGGCGCCACCCTCGTGTTTGGCCCGCAGAAAGGCGTGACAAAGGACAAGATTGATATTTTGGAACGCGCCCTCGCCAGGCTCGCCGATGTCGTTACCGAACAGTTTGGATTCGATTATCGCAACGAACCTGGCGCCGGTGCGGCGGGTGGGCTCGGGTTCGGTTTGCTGAGTTTTTGCGGGGCGACAATCCGGCCGGGGTTTGAAGTTGTCGCAGCAACGGTTGGACTCGAAGACAGGATGAAAAATGCGGATCTGGTGATTACGGGCGAGGGGAGTCTGGATCGGCAAACCCTCGAAGGTAAAACGCCTGCCGGCGTCGCGCGGCTGGCACGCAAGCTCAGCAAACCCGTGTTCGCAATTGTCGGCCGCGCAACTCCAGACCGTGACGTCCTCGAAATCTTTGACGGAATTTACCAGAACGCGCGGCCGGGAATGAGTGAACAAGAGAACATGAGACACGCAGCGGAATTGGTGCGTGCGAACGCGCGCGAACTGGCAGAAACACTTGGAGTGGGTCTGTGATACGGGTGTTGCGCATCTGTAGGGCGTCTGTGTCAGACGCCGCTTCTGTAGGTGAGGCGTTTCACAGAAACGCCCTACAACTTATTTTAGCCTTCAATAAAATTCGCGGTAATGCTTCGTGGTTTCCACGTAGCTCGACGCCCAGCGGGCAATATCATTTTGCTCGTCGAGGGTGAGCTGCCGGCGAATTTTTGCGGGGGAACCGAGCACGAGTGAACCGGGCGGGATTTTCATACCCATCGTAATCAGCGCGTTTGCACCGATGATGGAACGCGCGCCCACTTCGACGTCGTCGAGAACGATGGCGCCCATGCCGACCAGCACTTCGTTGTCGATCGTGCACGCGTGAACGACCGCGGTGTGCCCGATCGTGACCAGTTCGCCCACCGTTGTCGGGTAGTTGGTGTCCACGTGGACGACAGCATTATCCTGAACGTTCGAACGCGGCCCGATGATGATACGGTTAATATCACCGCGCAGCACCGCCCCATACCAGACACTCGATTCCTCCTCGATAATTACGTCGCCCAGCACGGTCGCGGTTGGAACGACCCACGCGCTTGAATGGATGGTAGGGCCTTTTTGCAGGCGTGCCATGATGCCATCATGCCCGGTCGGCAGTGAATCTGGCTGAATGTGCATTGAAAGATTCGGTGTCGGACGTTCGATGTTCGATGTTTGGTTTGCAACTGCCTCGAACGCGCCCGCCGCTGGCGGAATCGGATTTTGTAATTCTCGGACTTGCGCGATTATAGGCGTCACATGGCCGAGTTTCCTCCAGAACAGGTTACACCGTTTGTTTTCTCCGATCCCAGCGGTAAACGCTGGCCACGGCTGCGCCTGATTCTGCTTACCGGCAGCGTGCTCTTCTTTGTTGCGCTGGTGCTTTTCGTTCAGACGCTCTTTGTCGCGCCGAAAATGAACGTGCCGTTTTCGTTGCGGCAGTTGAAAGGTCAATTGCGCGCGCTGCAAAAGGCAAACCCGGCAGGTCAGTTGTCTCCGGCTTCGCTGCTGTGGCAGAAATTTAGCGCGACACGTCAGGCAGCGAAAAAGCTTGCCGGCGCAGCGCCAACTTCTTCGCCGCGCCCTCGGAAGAAACCGCCTAACAACGAAGTGCGACTGGCATTCTACGCTAATGGCGATCCGTACAGCTACGCTTCGCTCGAACAACACGCCGCGCAGATTACGCACGTCTGCCCGGAATGGATGACTGTGATCGACGGCCTGGGCGATTTGCAAATCGATTCCGACGGTCGTGTGTCCAAGCTGGCGGCAACCAAAGGCATTGCGCTCATGCCGCTGCTGACCAATCTCGTCGGTGACACCTGGCAACCCGAAGCAATTGAAAATCTCGCGCATGGGCCGGCTAAACGACAGGACCGGTTCATCGCAGATGTGCTTTCGGTTTTGCGCAATGCAAAGGCCGCCGGCGTAGTGGTTGATTGGGAACAAATCGATCCGGCATACAAGAAGGACCTCACCGCATTTATCGACAAGTTCACCGACGCACTGCACGACGATAACAAGGAGCTGTGGCTGTGCGTCCAGCCAGGGCAGGAACTGGATTACATCGATATCGATGCGCTCAGTGACAACGTGGATCGTTTCGTGGCAATGTTGTTCGACGAAACGTCGGACACAGATCCGCCAGGGCCGCTGGCATCCCGCTCATGGTTTGAAGGCTGGCTGCAGGTGCTGCTGGAAGATTCCGACACGAAGCAATGGATCATCGCGATTGGCAGCTACGGATATGACTGGGCCATCGGAGGCAAGAAGGGCGAGATGATCAGTTTTTCCGAAGCGATGAGCCGCGCCAACGACGCGGAAATCCAGAGCGTCCAAGTTCAGGGACCGAGTTACAGTCCCTACTTTTACTTCCAGGATGAAGGCACCGAGCACGGGGTTTGGTTTTTGGATGCGGTGACTTTCCTGAACCAAGTCCGGAAGGTCCGCGACCAGAAAGCGGGCGGTTTTGCGCTTTATCGGCTAGGCAGCGAAGACCCGGCGATCTGGGACGCGCTCAGCGTACCGCGCGATTTCAAAATTGATAATCAAACGCGAGAGGCGCTCGAATTGATAAAATCCACCGACACGATCACCGACGTGGGCGATGGCGAGATCGTCACCGTGGACGAGGATCGCACGGACGGAAGGCGAAAGCTAGCGGTCGATGGAGACGGTTATCTGACAGCCAGGTATGTAAAGTTTGCCGAATTTCCCACGCTGTATCACCAGGGCGCCGGCGGCGAGCATCAAGTGGCTATTACTTTTGATGACGGCCCCGATCCGCGATGGACACCGAAGATCTTGGACATCTTGAAGGCAGCGAACGTGAAGGCGACCTTTTTCGTCGTCGGAGTAAACGCAGAGCGTTATCCGGCGCTGGTGCGTCGCATCGTCGACGAAGGACACGAGATCGGGAACCACACGTATTATCACCCAAACCTCGCGCTCTGCTGGCCGGAGCACATCCGGCTGGAGTTGAACGCGACCCAGTTATTGCTTGAGACCATTACGGGACGCGCGACGACATTGTTCCGCCCGCCTTACGCCTCTGACACCGGCCCCACAGAACTTAGTGAACTGGTTCCGCTGAAAATCGCGGAAGACCTTAACTACCTCGTGGTGCTCGAGAATATCGACCCGCAAGATTGGGCGAAGCCCGGGGCGGACATTATCCTGCGACGGATCAAACAACAAAGGCACGACGGCAGCGTGATCCTGTTGCACGATGCGGGCGGCGATCGCTCCCAGACGGTCGAAGCGCTTCCACGCATTTTGGATTGGCTGCATACGCGCGGCGACACCGTGTTGCCGTTGAGCACACTGCTGGGAACGACGCGCGACGCGGTGATGCCGCCCGTGCAAGCCGGTGCACAATCCCTCAGCCGGTTCGTAAGCAGCACCGGCTTTCGCATGTACCACAGCATTGAGGAATTTCTCTGGGCGTTCATGATCGTCGCGACAGCCTTAGTGGTTATCCGCACATTGATTGTGATCTGGCTTGCGTTTCGTTTTCGGCGCGGACCGAAAACAGATTTTGCGGAGCCGATCAGCGTCGTCATCGCTGCTTACAACGAAGAGAAAGTGATCGCCGAGACGCTGCGAACCCTTTTCGCTACAGACTACAACAGCGAAATCGACGTAGTCGTTGTGGACGATGGTTCACGCGATCGAACCGTTGCGGAAGTTGAGCGCATTGCGGCAAGCGAACCGCGCGTTCGATTGTTACAACAGGAAAATCGCGGGAAAGCGCCCGCTCTCCAACGAGGCCTGGCTGCCGCGCGCAATGGCATCGTCGTTTTCATTGATGCCGATACGCAATGCCAGCGCGATACACTCCCGCGTTTGCTCCAGCCGTTTGCAGATAAGCGTATAGGCGCCGTCTCGGGTCATGCGAAAGTCGGAAATCTCCGCACGTTCATCGCGCGTTGCCAGGCGCTGGAATACACCTGCGGATTTAACCTGGACCGGCGCGCTTACAACCGCTGGCAATGCATCACCGTGGTTCCGGGCGCGATCAGCGCCGTACGCAAGGATGCAATCAAGGAGGCGGGCGGGCTTAGTCTGGAAACGCTGGCCGAAGATACCGATCTCACTCTCTGTTTGCACAAACAGCGTCAGCGCATCGTGTATGTGCCCGACGCGATCGCGTGGACGGAAGCGCCTGAGAGCGTGCACGCGCTGACGCGACAACGTTCGCGCTGGGCCTACGGCACGCTGCAGTGCCTGTGGAAACATCGCGACATGGTGTTCAACTGGAACTATCGCGCGCTTGGCTGGTTCAGTTTGCCCAGCATTTGGTTTTTCCAGATCATCCTCGTCGCTCTCACACCCATGGTGGATTTGTTTCTGCTGGCATCTCTGCCGTTCGGTGTATGGAGCGCGGTGCTGCCGTTTATTATCATATTCCTGGCGATGGACGTGCTCCTCGCCACGCTAGCGTGCATTTTGGAACGCGAACCAATCTTGCGCGCCTGGCGCATTTTGCCGATGCGCCTGATCTATCGTCCGATGCTTAGCTACTGTATCTGGAAAGCAATCCTCCGTGCCATCAAAGGCGCCTGGGTTAGCTGGGGCAAACTCGAGCGCACCGCGAGCGTGCCTGCGCGTGCATGATCGCAACTCTTCCGTACTTCGTTGCGCTGCGCTTCAGACACTGTTGCATTGAAAGCCGCTGCTCTCGGATTCCGGTATCGGGGCGTTTGTGCAAAATGTCATCAGAATCACAGCCCCTGACATGCAGCAACGGTGGCGATTTGTTACCCCCGGTTTTACTTTTAGGTTGAGCGATGCGACGCACTTTCGTTCCTGGAAATTGTCTGATCATTAGTTTGGTCTTGGCGTTTTCCCATTTTGCTCAGGCGGGAAACAAAGAATTGACGGCGGACGAAAGTATCCCGATTCCCAAAGTGGAATTCGACGCTCAGGGTGAGCTCAAGATAAACGCTTCGCCCAACTCTTCGCCTAACGACTTCGATTTTCTGGTCGGGAAATGGAAAATGCACGACCGGCATCTGGATAAGCGGCTGGCCAATTGCCGCGACTGGACGGAGTTCGATTCCTCGGATGTGAATACGAAGATTCTAAACGGTGCGGTCGACATGGATACATTCTCGACCACGCAGTTTCCCGGAATGGGAGGCAAGCTTTTCGAAGGTCTCACCTTACGATTATTCGACCCGAAGACGCGACTTTGGAGTCTCTACTGGATCGCGAGCAACACCGGAAAGATCGATCCTCCTGTCGTCGGTTCGTTCGACCAAAACCACGTGGGCCATTTTTTTGGGAAAGACACGCTTAATGGCAAACCGATTCTCGTCGTCTTCCGCTGGGATGCGCGGAACAAGGACCGCCCTGTCTGGGGTCAGGCCTTTTCACCAGATAACGGCAAGACCTGGGAATGGAATTTCTTTAACGTCTCGGAACGGCCGAAGGAATAACCGTTTCGTAGTTCAGCGCTTATCTCTTTCTCGTTAGACGCCACAGGAAATTCGCAGATGAAGATGATCGCATTGTTCTTTGTGCTCGGAGTCGCGCAGATATACTGCTTCGCACAAGGCCTCGCCGAAACCGTGAATCCGCAGGAAGCGACAACGAAAGCGACATACCTCGTCATCTACCGGCCGGGTCCGGCGTGGCTGACTGGAAAATCTGTGATGGAGCAGCCGCTTAAAGAGCACGGAAAGTACATGCTAAGCCTCTACATAAAAGGTTCGATGAGGCTAGCAGGTCCACTTACTGACAATGCAGGTGGAGCCGTCTTGTTGGAAGTTTCCGACGAGGCAGAAGCGAAGGCGATAGTGGCGAACGACCCGGCAGTAAAGTCCGGAATTTTTGTATACGAAATGCATCCTTGGAAACTCCAGCCATGGAACGAGTTAGCAAAGAAAGCTAAAGAAGCCGGGCAAGTGTCGCGCCCAGCAGAGTGCAAATGAACCGCGGTTCGTGGACTCCCGACCTAAAGTTGGTCAACGCTAACCGTTGCTTATCTCTTTCTTGTTAGATGTACTCAGGACTGGCCAATTACAAACTGATGATGACATGATTACTTAGAGAAATGGCTGGTTAGGCAGGCCCGCGAGGCCAGCAACCTCGCTGCCCGCGGCGACCACGGTTAAGGGATAAAGAGCAAACGCGCAAACAACGAGTGTCTTCATGGCCGCAAGATTGTTCGAATCGATGGTTACAATCAATAGTATAAGAAGCGGACGGGCGACGGATTGCCAACGCTGTTGTTTGCGGAACGGAAAAGCAGCGCGAGAATTTATGGTCTCGTATGAGCAAACCGAAGCGAATCCAGCGCAGCCGCTCGAAAGGCTGGAAAATGCCGGCGAACGCCATCTACGTCGGCCGACCGACTGTTTGGGGAAACCCGTACGTGGTGGGCTCGGAGCTGATGAACGGCGAAACGCTCACGGCCGAAAAAGCCCTCGAGTTATACGAGCAGCACGTCGCTGATAATTTCAGCGAGCGCGATATTCGCCACTGTCTGCGCGGCAAAGATCTTGCCTGCTGGTGCGTGCTCGACCAGCCGTGCCACGCCGACGTGTTGCTGCGGATCGCCAACTCGCGGCCGAAGTAGCCCGCCGCGGCGGGTAAACTGCTCGCGGATTTTCTCGATTTAGATTGCTATCTGAGAGGGAGGGTTCGCAACCATCCATGTCGCTCGCGTCCCCGCGGTTCCATTCGTTCGCTGCCCTCACTCCCTCAAGGCGGGAAAGGCACGCCGATTTTTTTGCAGAATGCGCCGAAGCGCGGATCTGATCGCAGCTCGCGTGTGAAGGGGTTGTCCATGATTGCCATGACACCAGGGTCTTGCTTTTCGTAAGCCTGCTCGAGCCATTCGAAGGTCTTGTCGGCGTCGCGGCGAAAGGCATAAACGGTCGCGATTGGAAAGACATGTCGTTGCTATGGCCGGCGATGAGCGCGTTGAGGGCTTCATCTGCAGCTTTCGCATCACCTCGAGCCTGTTGCGCCAGGGCGATCGCGTAGGCCCGCCAATCCGGATCGGATTCCTGCATCGCGGCTCTCAGCGCCGCCTCGCCATCCCCACGTTTTGCCTC
>DASYDV010000025.1:0-152931 GCA_036499375.1 Candidatus Udaeobacter sp. | reverse complement strand
GAGGACGATTTCATGGTCTCGGACGGAACTGCTCTGCGCGGGCGCGGTCTTTGTTGTAGCGATGCTGCTATACACGATCACGCTCGCGCCGACAGTTACGCTAGTCGACAGCGGCGAATTGATCGTGGCGGCTCAGGGGCTAGGAGTCGCGCATCCACCAGGTTTTCCTCTCTGGGTCATGCTTGCTCATCTCGCATCGCTCGCGCCGTTTGGAAATGTGGCGGCGCGGATCAATTTTTCGTCCGCCGTGTTCGCTGCGCTTGCCTGCGCGATGGTGACTCTTGTTGTAGCGGAGTTACTGATCACTGCTTGCTGTTTTGGCGCGCCAAAGCGAACGAGCAAGGCTGCGCGCCATAGCAAAAAAAAACCTGACGATTCAACCGGCGACGGATTTTTGATATTCGCGCCCGCGGTCGGCGCGGGGTTGCTCATGACATTTTCCCGAACGCTGTGGTTCTATGCGACGATTACTGAAGTTTACGCTCTCAATGCGCTGCTAATCCTGGTTGTATTCTTTCTTGTTCTTCGCTGGCGTCGGCGAATTTTTGAAGCGCGAAAACATGCCGATGCCACGGTTACAACATACGACGCGTGGATCTATGCTGCGGCCTTCGTATTTGGCCTCGCCATGGGTGTTCACCACGTCACCGTCGCGCTAACACTTCCAGCTATCGCCGCGGTTGTTTACACAATGCAGGGTCTAAGGTTTTATACGAGCCGTCGACTCTTGTATGCCGCGCTAATTTCGTTCGGCGCCTTGGTTGCTGTTTACGCGTATTTGCCGTTGGCGGCGGCGCACGCGCCGGTTATGAACTGGGGCAATCCGCGTTCGCTACAGGAAATCTGGTGGCACATCACCGGCCGGCAATATCGAGTGTTCTTCTCCTTTTCGCCGACCACAATGGGAGCGCAGTTTACTGAGTTTTGCCGAATGGCGTTGCGTGAATTCGGTTTTCCATGGCTGCCCGTAACGCCGCTTCTGGCATTGGCCGGTTTCGCCAGCGCGTACAAACATGACCGCACACCTTTTTGGTTTTTACTGTTGATCATAATCGCCGACTTGGGGTACTCGCTCAGCTACGAAATTGCCGAGGACAAGGACGCGTACTATTTGCCGGCATTTATTTCGATCGCGATCGCAGCTGGCTTCGGCATTCGTTGGTTAATCGGAGTTGCTACAACGAGGACTGCACCTGTGGGGAAACCATACGTTGCGGGCGCCGTTGCAATTGTGCTGACGGCGGCGACGGCGTTTGCCGCCAATTGGCCCTTCAACAATCGCAGACATTACTTCATCGCGGATGATTATGTGCAGAACCTGTTCAGCACGATCGCGCCGGATGGCCTGTTGCTTACGCAAGACTGGCAGGTCGTATCCCCAATGTTCTATGCACAAGAAATAGAACAACGCCGGCGCGATGTGAAGGTGGTGGATATTAATCTGCTGCGCCGCTCGTGGTATTTCGCTTATCTGAAACATACGCATCCTGATTTAATCGACCGGTCGCGCGAGAAAATCGATCCATACGTTGAGCTCCTTGAACAATGGGAGCGCGATCCTGAATCTTTTGCCAGGAACCAGGAGCTTACTCAAAGGATTAGCATGGCATTCCTGGAAATGGTTCGGGCAATGGTGAGGAATGAAATCAAGGTCGCTCCAGTTTACATGACCAATGAAGTGTTATCCGCCGACAAGACAAACGGCTACTTGACCCAATGGATCCCGCAGACCTATCAACTGGTCCCGCAAGGCCTGGTGTTCAATCTCGCCACAGACCAAAGCTTTCACGATTCCCCCGACCCGCACCTCCGCACGCGTGGGTTAGCAGACGCAACACTGCGATCTGCCAGCGACGATGTAGTTAGGCTCAAGGTTTTGCCGGCTTATACGAGAATGCTGGTCAATCGTGGGCGATACCTGGCCTTGTTCAATCAGCAGCAGCGCGCCATTGCCGCCTTCAAGAAGGCGTTGACGTTAGATCCGAATTTGGCGGCGGCGCAACAAGGTTTGGCGGAGAGCACGGCGAGACTTCAAAATCCGTAGCACCGCTTCACGTTTTTACATTCCCTTCTTGCCAGGCTCGCGCCTTGCCTCGAAACGGACGGCATGAAAACCACGCGTTGGATCGTTCTAGTTTTGTTCTGCTTGGCGGCGTCGGTGGATGCGGCTGAGGAATTAATAGCACTGAAGGCTGCGCGGATGTTCGATGGCAAATCGAACATCCTCGTGCGGAACGGCGTCGTCATCGTGGAGGGCAACAAGATTGTTGATGCAGGAAGTAATTTGCCAATTCCCAGCGCCGCACGCGTCATCGACCTGCGCGATGCGACGCTTTACCCCAGATTTATGGATGCCCACACGCATCTGACGCTCGATTTCTCCGGCGACTACAATCAGCGGCGCCTGAAGGAACTCGACCTGAACGTCTGGGAACAGGCAATTACTGCCACCGCGTATGCGCGGGCGACTGTTGAAGCGGGGTTTACGACCGTACGTGACTTGGGCACCCGTTTCGTTGGCAGCCGCGAGTTTGTCGACGTTGCGTTGCGCAACTCGATCAATAAAGGCGTGATCGTCGGCCCGCGAATGCTGGTCGCAACCAAAGGAATTGGAACCTCTGGAGGACACTTCGATCCCGCGAACGGCTTTCGCGATTTTCTGTTTGGAGGCGAACCGGATTACACAGATGGCATTGCGGATGGCCCTGATGAAATCCGCAAGCGGTGCGTTTTGAGGTTAAGAATGGAGCAGACGTGATAAAGGCCGCAGTTTCTGGAGGCGTACTTTCACTCGCCGATGAGGTGGATACTCCGCAACGCACACCATCGGAAATGGCGGCGCTATTCGATGAATCGCATCGGTTGCGCAAGAAAGTCACCGTGCATTGTCACGGTGACGAGGCCGCGCGTGAGGTCATCGAGGCGGGCGTAGATTCGATTGAGCACGGCTCTTTTATGAAACCGGAAACGCTGTGATGATGAAGAAGAAAGGGACATTTCTTACGCCCACGCTCATGGCGTCCGAATGGATCATCGGCAGAATCGACAATTATCCGCCGGCGCTACAGGCGAAGGCAAAAGCGGCTACAGCCGCTCGGTCCGACATGTTTCGCAATGCTGTGAAGATCGGTCTCAAAATTTCGTTTGGAACGGACGCCGCGGTATTTCCACACGGACAAAACGCAAAGGAGTTCAAGTTGATGGTGGATCTGGGATTGAACCCGATCGATGCATTGAAATCAGCGACCGCAAACGACGCCGAGCTTCTGGGGATTGCTCAAAAGTCGGCACGCTGGAGAAAGGGAAACTGGCCGACGTGATTGCGATACCGGCAGATCCGACTGCTGATATTACGGCGACCGAGCACGGTCTCGTTCGTGATGAAGGAAGGTAAAATTATTCGACAGGGACCGTCTGCGGTCCAAAGAACTACCAAATCGGCGAGATCAACGGATGAAGTCGTAGAGCCAGCCGATTGAAACCGTTACGTTTTGTTGGGGAAGGTTTTGACAAGGCAAGGATAACCGCTACGTTCCGTGTCCCGCTCCCTGAATTGGGCGGCATAATTTAAGCAGGAGCCTCGTCGTTTAGTCAACGATCAGGCGTTTGGACTGCACCCAATGATGCAAACAAATCGAAGCAAACGTTATCGCGCCGCGGCGCAGCACTTGGATCGAACAAAGAGTTATGCTCTTCCCGATTCGGTCGCTACGCTGAAGAAATTTCCGCCCACAAAATTTGATCAAACGGTGACGCTATCATTTCGCCTGGGAGTCGACCCCAAACAATCGGATCAGATGGTGCGTGGGACGTGTCCGCTTCCGCACGGCAGCGGAAAGCAGGTGCGGGTGCTTGTTTTCGCTGAAGGTGAAGCGGCCAAAGCGGCCAAAGAGGCCGGCGCGGAATTTATTGGGATGAAAGATTTGATTCAGAAATGCCAGGAAGGTTTTCAGGATTTTGATGTAGCCATTGCGACGCCGGCAGCGATGGCGGAGGTGCGCAAGCTTGGTAAAGTTCTCGGACCACGCGGCTTGATGCCTAATCCGAGGACGGGGACGGTGACCGACGACACCGCGAAAGCAGTGCAGGAAGTGAAGGCGGGCCGGGTAGAATTCAAACTCGACAAGAATGGCAATGTTGCTGTCCCGGTGGGAAAGTTTTCCTTTGATGAAAGTGCTCTAGTGGAAAATGCGAATGCGGTGATCGAAGCCGTTATGCGAGCTCGCCCGGCCACGGCCAAAGGCCGTTACCTTGAAGGCGTGACAATCAGTTCGACGATGTCGCCGGGCGTCCGTGTCGACCCAGCGCCTTATTTGAGCAGCACCTGACTCGGCAATAATTAGCTCGACTATTATGAGACCTGAAAAAGCCAACATTGTTTTAGAGTTGTCGGAAACGTTGAAACGCTCGCCTTTTGTGCTCGTGACCGAATATCGCGGGATGAAGGTGGCCGATTTCAGCGAACTGCGGAGCCGGCTGGCGCCGGCGGGCGCAGAAGTGCACGTGGTGAAAAATAATTTTCTCAAGCGTGCGATGTCGGACTCCGGCTTTCCAGATGTTGGTGATCAGTTCGCGGGCCAAACCGCAGTGGTGACAGGGCAAGCAGATGTGGCGCCGGTGGCCAAGATTTTTAAGACGTTCGCGAGCGAGTTCAAACTGGCAGCGCTGAAGATTGGTTTTGTCGATCGCGCAGCGCTTTCTACGGCAGAATTGGAAACGTTGGCGGAATTGCCAGCGCGGGAAATTTTGCAAGCGCAATTGCTGGGACTGTTTTTGTCCCCCGCAACGCGTCTCGTGCGTTTATTGAACGAGCCGGCCGCCGCGTTAGCGCGATTGTTGAACGCGATGGCGGAAAAGGAGGGCGCACCAGCGACATGAATTTTGTACGGCAGACTCTCTGTCTGTCGGACAAATCCAAAAACAACGAAATTGTCCGAGCCGATGGCTATCGGCTTTAATTCTTCGAAGGCTTTCGGAGGCGGCAACCGGAGGAAAAACTAAAATGGCAGATACAGATAAATTGGTAGACCAACTCAGCAATATGTCGGTTCTGGAGATCGCTGGGTTGGTTAAGCAACTCGAAGAAAAGTGGGGTGTCAGCGCCGCTGCACCAGTGGCTGTCGCGGCGGGACCCTCTGCCGGGGGTGCGGCTGCCGGAGCAGCGCCAGCCGCTGAGGAAAAAACCACGTTTGACGTGATCCTGACAGAGATGGGCGCGAACAAAATTGCCGTGATCAAGGAAGTCCGCAGCGCGGTTCCAGGGCTCGGTCTTGCGGAGGCGAAAGCTCTTGTCGAAGGAGCGCCCAAAACAATTAAGGAAGGTGTGGCCAAGCAGGAGGCGGATGAGATCAAGAAAAAGGTCGAGGCCGCGGGAGCAAAGGTCGAAATCAAATAAACGTCGAGTCTGGCGCGGTACGGATCCATCAAATTGGTTGCGCAGCGCCAGAGTCGCAATAAACTTAAAACCGGTCACAGTCCGCCAGACGTATTTTTAACTCGGCGCTAAAAAGGCAAATTATATTACCGACTACGAGACGGAGGTCGTCAATTTGACAGGTCACCGTTTTAGTGGCATTTTTGTGCCCTTCGCCCATCCCGGAACCGGTAATCCGCTGCATCAGCCGTCGATTTGGTGTGGTCGGTGTGAGGTTTAGTTCGTGAGCTTAGGCATTATGTCGGAACGCATTTACTTCGGAAGTATCAAGGAAGCCATCGAACCGCCGAACCTGATTGAGGTTCAGGCTAATTCATACGTCGAATTTCTTCAAAAAGACGCCCCGTATTCAAAGAGGAAGAATCAGGGGCTTCAAGCTGTTTTCAAGGAAGTTTTCCCAATCGAGAGCTACGATGAGAAAGCAGTTCTCGATTTCAGTCACTACGATATCGGCGAACCGAAATTAACGCCGCTCGAAGCGCAGCGCGAAGGGCAAACCTACAGCGCCCCGCTGCACGTCACATTTCAGTTACGCGAAGAAAAAGGCACCAAGGAAGAGAAGGTGTATATGGGCGAAATCCCGTTGATGACGCCGCAGGGCACATTCGTCATCAATGGCGCCGAACGCGTTGTAGTGAGCCAGTTGCATCGCTCCCCTGGAATCGCGTTCGAATCGACAGTCCACGTCAACGGGAAGGTGCTTTATAGCTTCAGGATTATCCCAGACCGCGGTTCGTGGATCGAAGTGCAGTTCGATACAGCTGACCTGCTTTACATTTATCTGGACCGACGCAAGCGCCGTCGGAAATTTCTGGCCACGACTTTCCTGCGCGCTCTCGGCTACGGGTCCGACGAGGAAGTCATCAAACTTTTTTATAACATCGAGGACCTGAAGCTGAGCGACAAACTGGATGAAGAAAAGCTCGCCAGCAAAGTGCTTACGGCGGAAATCCGCGATGGTGAGGTCACCGTGGCGCGTGCATTTGAGCCGCTGACTCTGGCAACCGTTCGCCAGATCATGGCGCTCAATATCCACGAAGTGAAAGTCATCGACATTTCGAATGATGACACCGTCGTGAAGGCACTTAGAAAGGATCCGGCGCACGACCAGGAGGAAGCACTCAAAGACATTTACCGACGCCTTCGTCCGGGCGATCCGCCGACTGTAGCCAACGCCCGAGCTTTACTCAAACGACTCTTTTTTGATCCCAAAAAGTATGATCTTGGCCGAGTTGGCCGTTACAAGATCAATCAGAAGCTCGGCATCAACGTCGATTCTTCCGAGCGCATCCTGACCGACAAAGACTTTATCGCGGCCATCAAGTATTTGATCAATCTGCGGCGCGGTGAAGGCACCCTTGATGACATTGATCACCTTGGCAGTAGGCGCGTGCGCACGGTCGGCGAATTACTGGCGAACCAGTGCCGGGTCGGGCTCGCTCGCACCGAGCGTCTGGTGAAAGAGCGGATGACTTTGTTCGACATCAACGTGGACGGAATGACACCGCAAAAGTTGATCAATCCGAAAGCGCTAAGCGCAGTGATCAGGGATTTCTTTGGGCGGTCGCAGTTATCGCAGTTCATGGATCAAACGAATCCTCTCGCGGAATTGACTCACAAGCGGCGTTTATCCGCGCTCGGACCTGGAGGACTCAGCCGCGAACGCGCTGGTTTTGAAGTGCGCGACGTTCATCCTTCGCACTACGGCCGTATTTGTCCGATCGAGACGCCTGAGGGACCAAACATCGGGCTAATCAGCTCGATGAGCACCTTCGCGCGCATCAATGAATTTGGTTTTATCGAAACGCCATACCGCAAGGTGGTAAACGGGCGAGTCACTGACGAGATCGACTATTTGACCGCTGACCGGGAAGAGAACTTCCTTGTTGCGCAGGCGAATGCGCCGATTGACGGCCGTGGCCATTTCACCGGCGAAAAGGTTTCTGTGCGGTACCGCGGGGATTTCCTCGAAGTCGATCCGTCGAAGGTGAATTACATGGACGTTTCGCCGAAACAGCTCGTTTCGGTGGCAGCGGGTCTTATCCCTTTCCTGGAACATGACGACGCGAACCGCGCGCTGATGGGTTCCAATATGCAACGCCAGGGCGTACCTTTGATTGTTTCAGAGATGCCGCTGGTTGGAACCGGTCTTGAAGAGAAAGTGGCGCGCGACTCGCATGCAGTGGTTCTTGCGGTCGAGAGCGGCAAGGTTGCTTCCGTTACCGCTGATCAAATTGTCGTCACCAAAGACGGGCATTTGCCCGAGAGCAAAAGGAAACTGAAAACCGATCCTGGGGCGGGTACTTATGTTTACGAGCTCCGCAAATTCATGCGGTCGAACGCCGGCACGTGCGTGAATCAGAAACCGATCGTTCGCAAAGGTCAGCACGTAAAGCGCGGGCAGGTTATCGCCGATGGCCCAAATACCGATCGCGGTGAGTTGGCGCTGGGTAAAAATGTACTCGTCGCGTTCATGCCGTGGAACGGTTACAACTTTGAGGACGCGATCATGATCTCGGAGAGAGTCGTGAAGGAAGACGTTTATACTTCCATTCACATCGATGAATTCGAGATCGGCGCGCGCGACACAAAGCTGGGACCGGAGGAAATCACGCGCGACATTCCCAATGTAAGTGAAGAAGCTTTACGCAATCTGGGCCCGGATGGCGTAGTGCGAATCGGCGCTGAGGTGAAGCCGGGCGATATTTTGGTTGGGAAAATTACGCCGAAGAGCGAGACAGAGCTGGCCCCGGAAGAGCGTCTGCTTCGCGCCATCTTTGGCGAGAAAGCCGCAGATGTAAAGGACACGTCACTGACCGTGCCCTCTGGCACCTACGGAATCGTGATGGACGTGAAGGTGTCATCCCGCCGCGAAATTTCACGTGAGAAACTCACTCCCGCGGAAACCAAACGGCAGCTCAAGACCATCGGCGAAGACCATAAGCGCAAGAGAGAGGGACTCATTGAGCAGCTGACCGATTCACTGTCTAACGTTTTGCTGGGCGAAAAAATTCCTCTCGACGTGGTAAATGCCAAGACCGGTGAGATCATCATTCCGGCCAATCGCAAAATTACCAAAACGCTTTTGCGAAAATTGGCGACGGCGCACGATCATATTGAGATCGATCCGAGCCCGATTCGAAACAGGATTCGTGAAATCATTGGCTCTTACGAGCATAAGTTCGCGGAGCTTGAGCTTGAGAAGGATCGGGCGACCGACCGGGTGGAAAGCGGGGAGGAAATTGAACCAGGAATCATCAAGCAAGTTAAAGTTTATATCGCCAGCAAGCGTAAGCTGAGCGTCGGCGACAAGATGGCAGGCCGTCACGGCAACAAAGGCGTGGTCGCACGCATTGTGCCTGAGGAAGATATGCCGTTCCTGGCAGATGGAACACCGGTCGACATCGTGCTTAATCCGTTAGGGGTCCCCAGCCGTATGAATGTAGGACAGGTTTTGGAAACGCATCTTGGGGTTGCCGCCAGAGCGCTTGGATTCAAAGTGGCGACTCCGGTGTTCGACGGGATCAAGGAAAAACAGATTCGCGACTATTTGCATGAGGCGAAAAAGAAGGAGGGCTACACCTGGGTGCAGGAAAATGGTAAGGCGCGCCTGTTCGATGGACGCACCGGTGATCCGTTCGATCAGGAAGTAGTGGTTGGCTACATCTATATGTTGAAGCTTGGCCATCTAGTGGCGGACAAGATCCATGCGCGCGCCGTCGGACCGTATTCGCTCGTTACTCAACAGCCGCTCGGGGGCAAAGCGCAATACGGCGGACAACGCTTCGGCGAAATGGAAGTCTGGGCACTCGAGGCCTATGGCGCGGCGTACACCTTGCAGGAATTGCTGACGGTTAAATCGGACGACGTGCAGGGCCGAACCCGGATTTACGAGTCGATCGTTAAAGGCGACAACTCGCTGGAGGCGGGAACGCCTGAATCATTCAACGTTTTGATCAAGGAAATGCAGAGCTTGGGTCTCGACGTGAAGGTCGGCAGCCAGGCGCCCACGTTCTTGGAGAGCGTGGCATAGCTTCTGGGTTCACAATTATTCGGAGAAATCATGAACGAACATTCCTGGCGTGAGTTAGTGGGCGAAGAGCGCCCAGTGGGTTTTGATCAAGTGGCAATTGGCATTGCTTCGAGCGACACCATGCGTTCGTGGAGCAAAGGCGAAGTAAAAAACCCAGAGACAATCAATTACCGCACGTTCAAGCCGGAAAAGGGCGGCCTTTTCTGCGAACGCATTTTCGGACCGACCCGGGACTGGGAATGCTCATGCGGAAAATATAAGCGCATCAAGCACAAGGGCGTGATCTGCGACCGCTGCGGTGTGGAAGTGACGCTGGCGCGCGTCAGGCGCGAGCGGATGGGCCACATCGAGCTGGCGGTTCCGGTTTCGCACATTTGGTTTTACAAGTGCATGCCCTCGCGAATCGGGCTCATGCTGGACATGAGTGCGCGTCAACTCGAGCGCGTGATTTACTACGAGGATTACATCGTCATTGATCCTGGCAAGACACCCTTGCAGAAGACACAGCTCCTGAATGAAGTCGAATACCGCGAGGCGCAGGAACAATACGGCGAAGATTTCGTGGCGGGCATGGGCGCTGAAGCAATCAAGAAACTTCTCTCCGAGATCGATCTCAACAAGCTCAACAAAGAGCTCGAGAAAGCGATGGGGGCGACCAAGAGCAAGCAGATTCGCAAAAAACTGGCGAAGCGTACCAAGCTTGTTCAAGGCTTCCAAAGTTCGCGCGCGCGTCCCGAGTGGATGATTCTAGAAGTGTTGCCGGTGATTCCGCCGGATTTGCGTCCATTGGTCCCATTGGAAGGCGGCCGATTTGCGACATCCGACCTGAACGATCTTTATCGTCGGGTGATCAATCGTAACAATAGGCTTAAGAATCTGCTCATGCTTAAGACGCCGGACGTAATCATCCGGAATGAGAAGCGAATGTTGCAGGAAGCCGTCGACGCTTTGTTCGATAACGGCAGACACGGACGCGCCGTAACCGGCGCCGGCAATCGCCCGTTAAAATCCCTGAGCGACATGCTCAAAGGCAAAGGCGGCCGGTTCCGTCAGAACTTGTTAGGTAAACGCGTCGATTACTCGGGCCGTTCCGTGATTGTCATCGGGCCGGAGCTAAAGCTGAATCAGTGCGGTCTGCCGAAGAAAATGGCGTTGGTCCTTTTCGAGCCGTTCATCATCCGCCGACTGAAAGATCTCGGTTATGTGCACACGGTGCGGAGCGCAAAGAAGATGATTGAGCGCCAAACGCCTGAGGTATGGGACATTCTCGACGAAGTTACTAAAGGTCATCCGGTGCTGCTGAATCGTGCGCCGACTTTGCACCGTCTGTCGATTCAGGCGTTTGAGCCCCAATTGATCGAGGGCGAAGCCATCCGCATTCATCCATTGGTTTGCACCGCTTATAACGCCGACTTTGATGGCGACCAGATGGCGGTTCACGTCCCGCTTTCAGTGGAGGCGCAACTGGAAGCGCGCATGCTAATGCTGGCACCAAACAACATTTTCTCGCCATCAAGCGGTAAACCGATCACGACGCCGACGCAGGATATTACGCTCGGTTGCTCCTACATAACGCAAAATCCGCGGACGCCGAAGAAGGATGGGCATTTGCCACTATTTGCCGATGCATCGGAAGTCGAATTCGCAATGGCTGAAGGTAAGGTCAAGACCCATGACCGGATTTTGTTTAAGAATCCGGATCGCGGGCGGCAAAGCATGTTCGGAAATTCCGAGGTCGGTGTCCTGGAGACAACTGCCGGCCGCGTCATTTTCAATCAGATTTGGCCGAAAGAACTCGGTTTCTTCAACAGACCGGCAAGCAAGAAGCAGCTCAGTGAAATTATCTGGCGCTGCTATCAGATCGCCGGGCCGGCCGTCACGGTCATGACGCTCGACAAACTGAAAGAGCTTGGATTCAACGAAGCGACCCGCGCTGGTATCTCCATTGGAATCGAAGACATGATCATTCCAAAACGCAAAGAGTCAGAGTTGGAAAACGCGTACAAACAGGTTAAACAAGTCGACCAGCAATACCGTCGCGGCATCATCACTGACGGCGAGCGTTATAACAAGATCATCGATATCTGGACGCACGCCGGCGATCAGATTTCGAACGTGATGTTCCGAGAGCTGGAGGGGAACCAGGACCGCAAGGAGTATAACCCCATCTTTTTAATGGTCGATTCAGGCGCACGCGGCAATCGCCAGCAAGTGCGTCAGCTCGCGGGCATGCGCGGCTTGATGGCCAAGCCCAGCGGCGAAATCATCGAGCGTCCGATCACCTCAAATTTCCGCGAAGGATTGACCGTGCTCGAGTACTTCATTTCCACTCACGGCGCTCGTAAAGGTCTCGCCGATACCGCGCTGAAAACCGCGGACTCCGGTTATCTGACCCGAAAACTTGTCGATGCGGCTCAGGACGTCATCATTGTGGCGGACGATTGCGGAACGGTGAACGGCATCGTCGTCCGCTCTATCTACGAAGGCGACGAGGAAGTAGTCGACCTCGGCCAACGCATCATTGGCCGCGTAAGCTGCGAAACGATCGCCGACCCGGTGGATAAAAGAAAAAAAATCGTCAAAGCAAACCAGCTAGTTGACGAGAAGGTCGCAATGGAGTTGCAGCGCATCGGGGTCGAGCAACTCAAGATTCGCTCGGTCCTCACATGCGAGTGCGGCCGGGGCGTGTGCGCAAAGTGTTATGGCCGTAACCTGGCCACCGGCGATTTTGTGAAGCTCGGTGAAGCCGTCGGAATTATCGCCGCGCAATCCATAGGCGAACCGGGCACGCAGTTGACCATGCGCACGTTCCATATCGGTGGCACGGCCAGTCAGACGTTCAAGCAACCGATCATCAAGGCCAAGAACGACGGAACTGTGCAATTCAATGATTTGCGGACCGTGCAGGCGCTCGATGGCAGTTGGATCGTGCTGAACAAGAACGGCTCAATCGGTGTGCATAACGAAGAGGGCCGCGAACTGGAGCGCTACAATGTCGTCATAGGCTCAGTCATTTCCAGAGAGGACGGCGCGTCCGTCAAGAAGGGCGAGACCTTTGTGCAATGGGATCCATACAACGTGCCGATCCTTACCGATAAGGGCGGGAAGATTGAATTCCGCGACATGATTGCCGGAGTCACTATCAAACGCGAAGTGGATGAAGCGACCGGTCTCATGGGCACAATGGTCATCGAGCACAAGGAAGACCTGCACCCGCAGGTGGTCATCGTAGATGACAAAAAGGAAGTGGTCGCCAGCTATTCAATTCCTGCTGGCGCTCACGTCATTGTCGAGGAAGGCCAGAAAGTGCGCGGAGGCGCGTTGCTGGCGAAGACGCCACGGAAAGTCGCAAAGACCAAAGACATCACTGGAGGTCTGCCTCGCGTTGCGGAGTTGTTTGAAGCCCGACGTCCAAAAGACGCGGCTGAGATCGCCAAGATCGACGGCATTGTCGAATTAGGCGGAACCGTGCGCGGCAAGCGTAGTTTGATTCTGAAAGATCCCGACACGAACGCCGAGGAAGAACACCTCATCCCGCTCACAAAGCACATCATCGTATTCAAAGGCGATTTCGTAAAGAAAGGTCAGCAACTCACTGAAGGCCCAATCGTGCCGCACGAAATTTTGGAGGTGTGCGGTCCGCAGGAATTGCAGGAGCATTTGGTCAACGAAGTGCAGGAGGTCTATCGCCTCCAAGGCGTGGAGATCAACGACAAGCACATCGAGATCATCGTGCGCCAAATGTTGCGCAAGGTGAAGATCACCGATCCCGGCGATACTTCACTGCTGTGGGGCGATCAGGTCGATAAACTCGATTTCGAGGAAGAAAACAAGAAGGTCGTAGAGAAAGGCGGCAAACCCGCGGAGGCTGTTCCGGTGCTGCTCGGCATCACCAAGGCTTCACT
The DNA here is from genome assembly GCA_036499375.1 of Candidatus Udaeobacter sp. GTDB lineage: Bacteria > Verrucomicrobiota > Verrucomicrobiia > Chthoniobacterales > UBA10450 > Udaeobacter. The sequence goes on along the minus strand of DASYDV010000025.1, from coordinate 139,559 downwards.
GGAAACCGATAGCTTTATTTCTGCGGCTTCTTTCCAAGACACCACACGGGTTCTGACCGAAGCGGCCACTCTGGGAAAAATCGATAGACTTCGTGGCTTCAAGGAAAACGTAATCATGGGTCATTTAATCCCTGCCGGAACAGGTTTCCCAGACCATCGGCAGCTTAAATTGATCGAAAAAGGCGAGCCGGTTGGCGCGCCAGTGATAGAAGAAGCCGAAGCGCAGCCCGCGATTGGTTAAGTCCGAACGTTAATTGCGTCTGCCAGAGACGCCATCTATCGGGTTGGCGTTTGGCAGAAACGCCCTACAATTTGGCTTCGTGTCCATAGTCACCAAAACTGGCGACAAAGGTGAGACCTCACTGATGTACGGGCGCCGGTTGTCTAAAACAGATCCGCGTGTGGACGCGTACGGATGCGTCGATGAGCTAAACGCCGCGCTCGGCGTGGGCCGAGCCATTTCCGTCGATAAGTTTGTTTCGGACCAAATCCTAGCAGTCCAAAAAGATTTGATTGTGGTCATGGGTGAGCTGGCAACGGCTTCGGCCGATCGAGAACGCTTCGTTAAGGATGGCTATCATTTCACCACCTCCGAGATGGTGGATCGGATCACTTCGGTCATTTTCAATCTGGAGAAGGACCGATCGCTATATCCGAAAGACTGGGTCATTCCCGGTGGCACTCCCGTTTCTGCCGCGCTGGATTTGGCTCGCGCAACATGCCGCCGCTCAGAGCGGCACGTCGCCGCATTTAGCGCAGCAGAAAGGGATTTCAATCCTGAGATCTTGCGTTACCTGAATCGGCTCTCCGATCTCTGCTGGGTGTTGGCCAGGTACGTCGAGAAAGCCACGCGAAATTCCGGTTAGCGGCGCGTTGCTGTGCGCGCCTTCGATTGCTCTGCAATCCGGCGTCAAAAATTGGCAACCCTCCGGCAGCGGAAGTCATCGCTTGTTGCTAGAAATACCGGCGATGAAGATCAGGATCACATTAATTGCCGCAATTTCATTTTGCCTTTCCATTGCCCGCGGCGACGAAGCAATCTTCGCCTGGACTTATACCACCGATTTGCTCCCCAAAGGCCGGTGGGAATTTGAGCAATGGATGACCGCGCGCTGGGAAAAAGAGCACGGCACCTACAATGTCTTCGAATTTCGCGAAGAGCTTGAGTATGGAGTAACAGACAATTTTCAGATCGCGCTTTACCTCAACCACCATTACGTCGATGCGAACCACGACTTCCCGGTGGCAGATCCGGCGCACCCCAAAAAACTCTTGCCCAGTGTTTACGAAACCGGCGGCGAGGATGTCCATGCGGGCCACGATCCAGCCACACCGTTCGACAGCTATCACTTCGAATCTGTTTCTTTCGAAGCCATTTACCGGCTCCTGAGCCCCTACAAGCATCCGATTGGTCTCGCGCTTTATTTCGAGCCGGCAGTTGGCGACCAGGAATCGGAGCTGGAATGTAAAATCCTGCTGCAAAAGAACTGGCTCGAAGACCGGCTGATTTGGGCGTTAAACGTCAATTACGAATTGGAGTTTGAAAAAACGGACAGCGGCGATTACGAGCGCGATGGCATGTTCGAATGGTTCACCGGGCTTTCTTACCGCTTTATGCGCAATTGGTCAGGCGGTTTGGAATTTTGGAATCATCACGAATTTGCCGATGCCACTGTCCATGAGCATTCAGCTTACTTTATCGGACCGACGATTCACTATGGCGGCGAACGCTGGTGGGCCACTCTCGGATTTCTTCGTCAGCTACCAATCGGTCAGGCATTTAGTCAGGATAACAAGGAGTTTGCCGCGCACGACGGTTACATCTTTGGTGATGAGCACGAGAAATATTACGTGCGGTTGAGGATCGGATTCAATTTCTAACCCAGGATGGAATCCGAATTCATTTTCATCGCGCTGCCGGCTTCGGCGTTAATCGCACCCTCCGCGTTCGCCATTCAATACCTGACTGTCGAACAGGCACAGAAGGCAATTTTTCCGGGCAAATCATTTACGGCGGCGCCCGTGAAGCTGACGAGCATTCAACGCAAAGCCATCGAGCAGGCTAGCGGCGTCCGCGTTTTGCATGATGAGCAGCAGGTCTGGCGCATAAGTGGCGGTGGCTGGTTCATCGTCGATGAAGTTGTCGGCAAACACGAGTTTATTACCTATGCCGCCGGTTTGAACGCGGACGGTTGGGTCAAGCAAATCGAAATCATGGATTACCGCGAAACCTACGGTGGCCAGATTCGAGATCAGAAATGGCGAGATCAATTTGTCGGTAAGACCAGCAAATCGACGCTCAAGCTCGATCGCGACATCAAAAACATCAGCGGAGCGACTTTGAGTTGCCGGCACATCACCGACGGCGTGAAACGCCTTTTGGCATTTTATGAGATCGCGCTCAAACATTGAAATTCGTCGCTGCCGGCCATTGCTGGGGACATTTGTGGAAGTCGTAGCCTCTGGAAGGAACGCTGCCGATCTGAAGCGTGGGATCGATGCCGCTTTCGCCAGTGTCGAGAAAGTTTGCCGCCTGATGAGCTATCACGATCCGCAAAGCGACGTCTCGCGCATGAATCGCGATGCCTTTCCAAAGCGTGTGATCGTGCATCCGTGGACCTGGCAGGTCATGAAGGCCGCAAAGCGGTTGGCTGAAGAGAGCCACGGCACGTTCGATATTACCGTCGCTTCATGGCTCACCAAGTGGAATTATCTTCCTCGGCGTGGTTATCAGTTCGGTCCAGCCGCGAGTTCGCGTGACATTTTTCTTCGCCGTAACTTTGAGGTCTTTTTCCGCCGCGGCTTGATTGTCGATCTTGGCGGGATCGCGAAGGGTTTTGCGGTCGATCGCGCGGTCGACGCATTGAAGGAAAACGGGATTGAATGCGGAATCGTAAATGCCGGCGGTGATCTGCGAACATTTGGACCGGCATCGCAGCTTATCCATCTGCGACGTCCCACCAATCCGACACGCGTAGCTGGGGCATTGCGGTTGCGCGAACGTGCCATGGCGACCTCTGGGATTTACTTCGAACGCCGAAAGTACCAGGGACGGCATGTGAGCCCATTGCTTGATGGTCGCAATGGTCAAACCGCCAGCGAGCTGATTAGTGTTAGCGTGGCGGCTACCGAATGCATGGTTGCGGATGCATTGACGAAAGTCGTCTTTGCACTGCGCGAAGAAGCTGCTGGATTGCTGGCGCAATATGGCGCGGACGCATTGTTGCTTGAACGCGATGGTGCGGCATCATGGATGTTTCATTCACAATGCGACACCGGCGAACGGACTCGATTCGATTGAAGAGCCTGCAGAAATACCTTCTCTATGCTGTACTCGGCGTGCTTTTTGTAAGCGGCGCGCTTTGGGCGTACTGGAATTATCTCGTTCTGTCGCCTCGTGATTTTACGACGAGCTCTAAAACTTGGGCGATGAAAATCCATGGCGCCGCAGCAATGGCGATTTTGGTCCTGATCGGCATGCTCCTGACCGGGCACGTGAAATTCGCGTGGCGCGCACGGCGCAACCGAGCAAACGGATCGGTTTTTCTGAGTGCGTTTGCCGTTTTAACCATTACCGGCTACGGCCTTTATTACGCGGGCGGCGAAAGACTGCGTACGTGGACGAGTTGGATTCATCTCGGTGTAGGCCTGGCTTTGCCGATCTTGCTGTTGATCCACATCTTTCTGGGACGGAGGACACGTCGTTTGCGTCAATCTCAAACCCGATCGCGCCTTGGCTCTCCGGGTGATGAGGATCGACATCCAAAGTTCGTTGCTACGGGTCCCGACACAGCGCCTAATCAGGAGAGTGGGACCGCTGAATTTCAGGTTGCACATCGACGTGTGGTGTAGCATCTTCACCGTCCCGCTCTGGAGGTTCTCTTTCCCGGAATTTCGCTTATGGCAGATACGACAGAACTAGTACCCGAACTTTTGGAAGCTGGTGTTCATTTTGGACACCAGACGAAGCGTTGGAATCCAAAGATGAAGCCCTTCATCTTTGAGCAGCGCAATCAGATTTACATCATCAATCTTGATGAAACCGTCCGGCAACTCCAGCGCGCGACGGAGTTTCTGCAGGACGTAGCGCGCCGCGGCGGCCGGATTTTGTTGGTCGGCTGCAAGAAACAGGCGCAGGAAGCGATAAAAGAAGCGGCATTGGCGTGCGGGCAATTCTACGTGAACCAACGCTGGCTGGGCGGCACGCTGACCAACCTCACCACGATCCGCAAGAGCATCGGCCGATTGAAATACATCGAGCAGATCGAGCAGTCACCGGAATACAAGAAAATGGGAAAACAAGAATTGGCTGCGCTGAATCGTGAGGCTGCCAAACTCCGGCGGAATCTCGAGGGAATCCTCGAGATGTCAGCACTGCCCGATGTGCTGGTGATTATCGACACGCTCCGAGAGCAAAACGCCGTCAACGAGGCGCGCCGCCTCGGGATCCCGGTGGTCGCCATCGTGGATACCAACGCCGACCCAGAACTCATCGATTATCCGATCGCGGGGAACGATGATGCTATCCGTGCGATCCGGGTGATTTTGCAAAAACTGGTCGATGCAATTGTTTCGGCCAGCAGCGAGGCCCGCGTCCGCGAACAGGTGGAAATGGCTGGCGTCTCGGCCTAGCGGCGAAGTTGAAGGTCACAAGGTTGAACGGTTGAACACGCCGCAACTTCTAACCTTTCAACCATTTACCCTGTAAAGGTTTCAACAAACATCAAATGACAAAAACAGCAGCTGGCTCGGGTGAGGGGCCAGAGATTACTCCAGAACTCGTTAAGAAATTGCGTGAAAAAACCAACGCAGGCATGATGGATTGCAAACGCGCGCTGCAAGAAGCGGGCGGTGATTTGCAAAAAGCGGAAGCGATTCTGCGCACGAAAGGGATCGCGAGCGCCGGCAAGAAAGTTTCGCGCGCAACGAAGGAAGGCATCGTCGCTTCCTATATTCATCTGCAGGGCAAGGTCGGTGTGCTCGTGGAAGTAAATAGCGAGACTGATTTCGTGGCGAGAAACGAGAATTTCCGAGAGTTCGTGAAAGACATCACCCTGCATATCGCCGCCGCGCATCCGCTCTACGTCAGCCGCGCCGATGTGCCGGGCAACCTGATCGAAGCGGAACGCGAAATCTACAAGGCACAGGTGCAAGGCAAACCGGCGCACGTTGCGGATAAAATCGTTGAAGGGAAACTGGAGAAATTCTACAGCACCGTTTGCCTGCTCGAACAAGGTTTCATCAAGAATCCCGACATGACCGTTGGCGATTTGCTCAATGGCAAGATTGCGGAGCTCGGCGAAAACATCGTTATCCGTCGCTTCGTTCGGTACCTCGTCGGCGAGCCGCTCCCGGGCGAAGTGTAGACGGTACGCGTTGTCCCTTCGCTCGCCGTAGCGAGTGCGAAGGCGGCTCAACGTGTTGCATAAATAGCTGCAGCTTTGCCGCCTGATATCTGCGCCTTCAGCGATGGGTCGCGTATCGTCTTCGGGAGAAGACGATCCACTTGGTGTCCATCTTTGGTTTCGAAATCCGTGCTATCCGCGTGATCCGTGGTTAAGTTTGGCGGAATGGGATTAGCCGAATACAAACGCAAACGCGACTTTAAAAAAACAGCTGAACCGTCGGGAAAACCACTTCCGAAGAAAGTCAAAGGCGCATCGCGTTTTGTCATTCAAAAACACGCTGCGCGCCGTTTGCATTACGATTTCCGTCTGGAAATGGAAGGCGTGCTGAAATCGTGGGCCCTGCCAAAGGGACTTCCCTGGAAGCGAGGCGAAAAGCATCTCGCCGTGGAAGTAGAAGACCATCCGATCGATTACAAGGATTTCGAAGGGGTGATACCGGAGGGACAATACGGCGGCGGCACTGTGATGCTCTGGGACCGCGGCACCTACCTTGTTTACGGCGAGCAACCCTTAAAATCGCTACGGGAAGGTAAGCTGCATCTTCTTCTCGATGGCAAAAAAGCGAAAGGGGAATGGACGCTCGTGCGAATCCGCGGCCGGGACGGCGAAAAGAATCAGTGGCTGATCCTAAAGACCGGCGATGACGTAAAACCGATTTCGAAAAAGCTCGAAGATGAATCGGTAAAGACCGGTCGCACGATGAAACAAATCGCGGACGCGCGCGACGCCGAGTGGCAATCAAATCGTGTAGAGGACTCAAGTCCGACCTCGCAATTCAAGGCGCGAATCCGGGAGGCGCTAAAAAAAAAAGCAAAAGATGAAACTGTAGCGCAGTCGCGTCGCCTGCCGGGCGCAAAATCTGTTAAGCGAAGCGGTCGCCCTACAATTGCGACGTTATCAGATCTACCTTCGGCAAAACCCCGCTTCATCGAACCGATGAAAGCCAGACTGGTGGAGAAACCGCCAGCGGCTGGCGACTGGATTTATGAGCTCAAATTCGACGGCATCCGCTTGATTGCGGTTAAAAACGAAGAGAAGGTTTCGTTGCTGTCGCGAAATCAAAACGATTTGAGCGCGCGTTTTCCCGAGGTCGTCGACGCCGTTAAAAATCTACCCACAGACGAATGTGTGCTTGATGGCGAAGTGGTCGCGCTCGATGCGAAGGGCCGTTCGTCGTTCCAACTTCTGCAAGCCCGCGAGATGCTCGCCACGGGACGAGTCCGTCCGACTGGCGGAGAAGGACGAAAATCGCCCATTTATTTCTATGCGTTCGATCTCCTTCAGCTCGATGGCAAAAATCTCGTTTCACTGCCGTTAGAGGCGCGGAAGAACGTTTTGGAGAAACTCTGCGGCGGCGCAGGCGACCCGATTCGTTACTCCGGCGCCATCGGTGGAGATGCCAACCGACTCCTCAAGGAAGTTAAACGCCGCGGCCTCGAAGGAATCATTGGCAAATTACGCAACTCCGTTTACGAACCGGGGCGCAGAAGCGGCGCATGGATAAAGCTCAAATGTGTCAACGAACAGGAATTTGTGATCGGCGGATACACGCTACCGCAGGGCGCGCGTAAACATTTCGGCGCGGTCTTGGTAGGCTACTACAAAGACGCCCACCTCGCTTTCGCCGGTAAAGTCGGCACCGGGTTTACGGCAAAATCGTTGGCAACCTTGCATAGGAAATTTCAGCAACAAGAAAGGGACAGTTGTCCCTTTGTCGATCTACCCTCTAAACAAAACGGGCAATGGGTGCTCGGCATCACTCCTTCGATGATGAAAAAGATGCACTGGATCAACCCGAAGTTCGTCGCCGAAATCAAATTCGCCGAGTGGACGCGCGATAAGAAACTGCGCGCCCCCGTTTTTCTTGGCCTGCGCGAGGATAAAAAACCAAGCGAGGTCGTTCGCGAGGTATAGCGTCCACGAGGGTCACCGAACGGAGCGCGGGGGGACGCCGCGACATAGACGGGCAAGTCCCCGAGGGTAGCGGGTAAGCTCGCAGGCAGCGAGCGAATCAATGCACCCGCGACGGAAAACTAAGGGCGCCAGTGTTCTTGGGATTGAGAGAAGAAAAAGACGCTCGCTCTGTGGTTAAAGAAGGATGAACCGTCGCGGGGCCACGAGGCGCAAGCCGAACCGAGCGAGCCGGGACGCCGCGAGATAGACGGTCAGGCCCGCGAGGGCAGCGGGTGAGGTTGCGGGCAGCGACCGAATCAATGGACGCGCGATGGGAAATTGCGCGCGCCGGTTTTTCTTGGCCTGCGCGAAGATAAAAAACCAAGCGAGCTCGTTCGCGAGGTATAGCGTCCACGAGGTCACCGAACGGAGCGAGCAGGGAGCGTGGCCCGGGAAGGCAAACCGTTCGCCGCGAGCTAGCTGGTCCTTGCCCAGAATTCGGCTGGCGAAGCAGTTCATTCCTTCTGATCAATCTCTCTCCGGTATGCCTCTATTCGCTCCAGCATTCGTGGAACATCTCCTTTGTATTTCCCGGCCATCAACCTACTAAGCGTCCCGCCACCGATCTTGAGTCGTTGCGCCATTTTGGAAATGCTGAGGTTGTCTTTCCGCATGAAATCGGATAGCCACCGCAATCTCTCGTCGCTCACGGGATGAACCGTTCCCGCACCTTTAAAAGAGGATCGGCACTTCTGAAAAAATGTTGGATCTGTCGCGTGCTGCTTCAAAAGCCACTCAGCAAACGCCGGAGAATATTGGGTCGATCCAAATCGGGCTTTGTGAGCAAAGTTGGCGTCCTCGTCGATATGGTGGAGCCGACGGACGGCAAGCAGATCGTACGGATTGATCTTCGTCGGCAAAGATTTGTTCAGTTCCTGGAGCAGTTCCTTTTGCCGCCACGGATGCGTTTTGTCAGCGTCTATTAACTGATACTCTGCTGCGCCTGGATCGTCTGTGATCCGAATCGGGATAGCACCTGGATCACTGGACTGCACTACTCCTGACGGAAGAACTGAGACCGTTGAACCTCTCGGCGCCGTGCTCACTTTTCTTACGCCTGACAACCATTCTCGCCTCGCCCGCTGAACGCTGCGCTCCAAAAGGCGAGCGATGTCCGCTGATCGAGCGGGCTCGCTCTTGGCTCCATGCCTTACGTAAAGCGTCCCGGTGCCGAACGCCGTTTTCTGCTTCCCATCCTCAATGGCGTAGGTGCCAGGCTTCTCGAACATGATTGGTGGGTCGGCCCAACCGATAGTGATCAGCGCAACTTTGCGCCCGCTTCGCCTAGCCGGACTGATCGTGAAGGAGTCGAACTGCACCCCCGTATATTTCGCGATCTTATCAGTGATTTTTGCCGGGTCGGTTTGCAAAATCTTGAGCGCAGTGGAGCCGCCGATGGATTCCCCATCGTCGGCAACGCCAATGAGAATCGTGCCGCCCCCGGAATTCGCCATTGCGACGACATCTTTCAAGAGCTCACACCAATCGGCCGGGCGGTCGGGGTCGAACGCGCTTTTGAAATCGACCGATTTTGATTCGCTTTTCGCATTCGCTGGTTTGCTTTTCTTCTTTCGCATCTCTTATGCAGCTTTTTCGAAGTCTTTCAGAGAGATCTCGGTTTTCAGGTAGCTAACCAGTGCATTTCGCTCTTCGGCAGGGAGCGCTGACAACGCGGCGTGCAGATTCGGGTCTCGCGCCCGTAAATCGGGGAATCGACCAAGCTCAAGCAGCTGACGACTCGTCGGATCGAGAAGAAATGCAACAAACACAGTTCGCAATTCGCGGCTGTGCACAGCATTTGTGTCTTGAGTCGCAACGAAGCGTTCATACGCCTCGTCAGCCAATTGTTCGCGTGTTGGAATCGCGGGGATGACCCCAAAGATCTTCGCCAGGATTTCGCGAAGACTGGGAGCGCGATCGGTTTTGTAAATCTCTTGTAGCTTCGGAACATTCCAAAACTCTTCCGGCTTTTCGAACAGCAAACGCCGAATGCGTTCTTCAACTGCGGGCCAATCTTCGGCGTCGAACGCGTCGCGCAAAATGGCATCGGTAGCGACGACTTCATTTGCCTGATGAGCAAAACGGTCTCGATACATCTCGCGATCAATTCGCATTCCCCATCTGCCGACTTCTTGATCGGCGACCCTCTTGATTGGATCAGGCGACGTGCTCGTGAGAGTGTCGATGCGGATGCCGCCACCACCGCCGCCGCCATTTGGCCCAGGCGGAGTTGGTTCGCGTGGCGGGATTAGCTTTTGATCGTAATCGAAGTCTTCTTCGAAATATTCGCAGTTCGCGAAGAAATCGAAGAGGCCGAATCCGTCCTTTTCGATCTTCTGTTCATTGTCGCCATCCTGGTGTTTAAACGTGAACAGGCGAGTGCCGCGGCCTTTGATTTGAATGAAATCCGTCGGTGACATAATCGGTCGGGCGAGAACGAAATTCAGAATATCTTCGCAATCGTAACCGGTCGTCATCATTCCGACTGTTACGCACACTCGCGTTCGGCTCGTGTTGTAATCGCGGAATTCATTTTCCCGCCACTTGGATTTGCCGCTGAGATTGTTGTTGGCGAAATCCAGCGTCATTTGCTGCGCCCCAGGAATGTCCGATGTCACCTGCATCGCGAAGGTCGAACCGGCCGCGTACTCGTTTGGCCAAAGGCGCGTCGCCTCTTCGTTCAAGACCGCAGCCAGTTTCGTCGCGTGTCGGCGGCTCACAGCGAAGAAAATCGTCTTGCCTACTTCACCTGTAAGCGGATCGCTTTTGGCGTTATCGAGAAAACAGCGAATAAAACTGAGGTTGGTTTCGTCTGAAAAGAATTTCCGCTCGTAGTCCTTCTTGCTAAATACAAGTTCCGTCTCCTCTCCATTTTCGTCTGCGGGAACGGTTACGGTGTAACCTTCATCCGAGAGCATCTGTGTCGTGATGTCGGTCCGGGCATCATAGGTTGTCGGATTAACCAGATACGGCGGCACGTGCTGAACAGCCTGCATTAAGCTATAGCGAAAGGTTGGACGTCCGTCATCGCAACCAAATGTCCGATATGTATCGAGCAACAACCGCCGCTCGTATTCGCGCGGATCATGTTGCGGATCTGCGGTGTTGACTCCCTTAAGATAATCTTTAGGCGTTGCGGTGAGTCCCAGCTTCGCGCCGACGAAATACTCGAAAATTGCGCGGTTATTACCGCTGATCGTCCGGTGGGCTTCGTCGCTGATGATCAGTTGAAAATCTGGGGGTGCGAACTCGCTGAGGAATCGGTTGCGGGCAGCTAAACTTTGGATAGTCGTCACGACCACTTGCGCCTGCTTCCATTCTTGCCGCTTCTGTTTGTAGATGACCGTCTCGATTCCGTCGTTTGCGAGGTAAGCATTGAAATTCCTCCAGGCCTGAGTTTCCAACTCCAACCGATCGACGAGAAACAAAATGCGACTCGCGTTCTCCGTGCGCAGATAAAGCTTCGCGATGGCGGCGCTCAGCAATGTCTTGCCCGTTCCGGTCGCCATTTCGAAAAGGAACCGATCCTTTCCACCCGCAGCGGCGCGTTGCAGTGCCAGAATTGCGTCGAGCTGATAATCGCGAAGCAACCGAATCTTCTCGTTTATCTGAATCGTCGTCCGATCGGCTGCGGAGTAAGTCAGCCAGTCTGAGTCCTGCGAAACGGCGATGTAATTCTCGTCGATTTTAGCCGAAGCGAGGCGGGCTGGATCAGGATGCCATTCAGAAGCTTTGCCGAGCTCTTCGAGCGGAAGGAACCGCGAGACCTTTACAGGATTTCCCTGTCGCAAATTCCAATACCAGTGCACAAGTCCGTTGCTTAAGAAAATGTGACTCGCATTCAAAGTTTCGGCATAAGCACGAGCTTGTTCCTTTGCTGTCAGCGGATCAATGCTCTCGCGCTTCGCCTCGACGACTGCGACTGCACGGCCGTCCGTGTTTAGTAGGACATAATCAACGAAACCTTCCGGAGCGCGCTCGAAATCGTTTCCAAGATCAGCGTTCGGCGAAAAAGTTCGCCCGCTCAATCGATGTTCGAGGATCACGTTTTCGCGTTGGACGTCGCCATCGGGAAGAAAACGCCAGCCCGCGTCTTCCAACATCTTGTTGATCGTGATCCGCGCCTGAGCTTCCGACGGCATGGTTTACTCTGACCCGTTATTGCCCCAAACGCGGTCGAGGGCGTGCTGGATCTTCGCTTCGAAACGCGGAATCAGACTTCGCGCCGCTTCGATCTGAACTGCTTCCGCGTCGAGTTCAACGACGATTTTCATTTGTTCGTCTAGCGGCGGGATAGGAACCTCAATTTCCCTTAGCGAGCTTCCTTTGATTCCCAAAACCGTGGCTCCTGTCGCTGCAGCACTGATAGACTCCTGCACAGGTGCGCTGAGAAGGGCGCGGAAAAGATAACCGCCGATCGCGATTGTCGGGTCGGGTGAAAGACAAATGATCCGTTGTGCGAGAGCGAAGCGTTCTCCGTTATCGACGAGCGCGGCCATTCCCAGCGGAGCCTCTGTTGTGAACAGAACATCGCCAGGTTTGGGAAATCCGCGTGTCATCCATTTTTTGTAAGTTTCTTCGGTGACAAACTCTGCTGGCTCTTTACTGATAAAACCCCAACGAACGTTTTTCGCAGTAATAAGCGGGATGCCGGCTTTCGATTTCTCGGGTGTCTTTCCCCGATAGTCGACAAACTGGCATACTTCGCCGAGCGGGATCGATTTCCAACTTCGCTCTGTACCAAGACGGAGTTGGTAGCTATCAATAATCTGGCGGGCGCCATCAATTACTTTTTGATAGCTTTCGATCTCCGCCACTATCCGCTCCTGTTCCTCATGGGGCGGCAACGGGATTTCGACTTCGGCAATCTGCTCCAGTCGCAGCGACGGGTAGCCTTCATTGTCGCTCAATGTGCGAGCGTCTACTTTCGTCAGTAACCAGAAAACGAATTCGGCAGTTACCTTTGACTGGTCGACGATAATGCAGGCTAGGTGGCTTGATACGTACCCAGGGACGCCTAGCATGGCACGATGGTTTAGAAAAGTTGAAGCACCGCTCTTCGGAAACAGAATCGTGCCTGTAGGAAAGAGCCGGAGTCGACACTCGTTCAAGCACAGGTCGTTTATTTTGTCGTTAGTTTCGATGAGATTGGGCGAAACTTTCACGCGGCCAACGTCAGCGGTACGGAAGAACGGATACTTCCCATTCTTAAAATATTGTTCGCCCTGCGGCGCTGGATTTCCCGCAGCGATTTCGGCGACGTTGCCTAAGCGTGCAATTTCAAAAACGCTCTCGAGTGCTTCTTCGCCGAGAAACGGCTCAGCTTGTAAGCTGCAATGTTTTTGCCGGAGCAACTCGGACTTTGGAGCGGTTGCCCATCGTATATCCGTTTGACCAACTTCCGAAATTTTCGATTGGAGCCACGCCTTCAGAATTTGCTCTGCTTTCGGGAGATCATTCTCAGCGATCGGCCGACGCTGATCCCCAAGGTCAAATCCGTCAGCATTGATCTTGAGAAAAAGAATCTTCCCTATCCCGCGGGATAATTTTTTATCGAGAAACAAGATGCTCGTTTTGACGCCGGAATAAGGTTTAAAGACGCCTGACGGAAGTGACACGACAGCGACGAGCGAGTCCTCGATAAGGAAGCGGCGCAGTTTGACATAGGCGTTCTGTGTCGTTCCGACAATGCCGTTGGGCACAATCACCGCGCCGCGACCGTCAGGCGTCAGATGTTCAGCAATGTAATCGGTAAAGAGCACTTCGGACTTTTTCGCCGAGACTCGAAACTTTGTGTGCGGGCTAACGCCGCCTTTCGGCGTCATGAATGGTGGATTAGCGAGAATCAGATCGGCTTTTTCGTTCCATCGTGCGTCGTTGGTGAGTGTGTCGTAAACGTAAATTTTCGGATCGGGGAAGCCATGCAAGAATAGATTCACCTTGCTCAGCTTCACCATCAGATCTGTGACATCGTAGCCGGTGAGATTTGAATAAACTTTCTGGCGCTCATCGTGTGTGAGCTTGTCGCCAGCGATGGTTGATCCAGGCGAAGTGTGTTTCGCCAGAATGTGTTTATAACAGGAAACTAGAAATCCACCGGTGCCGCATGCGGGGTCGAGGATGCGATCGCTCGGCTGCGGGTCGAGACACGCCACCATGAAATCGATGATATGTCGCGGTGTCCGGAACTGGCCGTTCTCGGCCTGGATGCCCATCGTCTTGAGCAGATACTCAAACGCGTTGCCGAGTTCTTCGCTGTGCGAGTAAACGAATCCGGTCACTTCATTGAGAAAAAGCGTGAGGATGCGGCCGTCGCGGAATTTCAGGAACGAGTTTCGGAAAATGTCGCGGAAGAGTCCTGGCAGGTGCTCTGCTTTTCCGATGCTTTCAATTCCCTCTGCAAAAAGATTCATCCGCTCATCGGCAGAAACGGCCTGTGGCAAAAGCGCGCGCCAGCGGTATTTTTCCAGCGGACCAACGAAGAACGAACGCTTGCCTCCAAGTTTCACGGACTCCTAATCGAGGTCGTCCATGAATTTGTAGATCAACGCTAGCGTGATGAGTTCGATCTGATCCGTCGGCAACGGCAGCTTGCCGACGAGCACATCGCGGCAAGCATCAAGTCGGCGTTTCGTTTCAGCAGTGAGCATTGAGGAAATGATCTTAACATGATCAGGCCGCGCTCTGCGAGCGCGGCCCTGATCTATCTTCTCCAATTATGCCGCTGCAAGCCCCTGCCAGGTGACGCTCGCGCCTTTCGTCACAACTACCGCGAACTGTTTTCGAGTGGTTGCAGCAGCCTCCGCCGCAGCGCGCTTAACTGAGGCGATGTCGTAGTCGCCGACAATGACGTACTCTGCGGTAGGCAAGCGGTACGTTTCGCCATCATCGCCAACAATGAAGCGGGAAAATCCAGCGCGCTGCATCGCGCCGTGGAGGTTCTCGTAATCTTCATAAGTCGCATAATGAAGCTCAACCCGAGTTATGTAATAACTCATCCCAAGTCACCTCCTCTCGAACGATATTCCAAAATCATGGAAGCTCTCATTCTTGGGTGCTTGGCTCTTCCGCCACGCGAGATGTCTCCGGAGCGTCGCTTTGCTGCGCGGTTTCTCCCGAATGGGCGGATTCCGATTCTTTCTCGCCGGTGGCCTCCTGGAGCGTCACGACGACATTTTCGATGAATGACACGGTTGGCAGCAGGACCATCCTTGTCGATCCACGACCAGTCAGTAGAGCTACCAGTTCACGAATCGAGGAATAAAGGATCGATGGTGCGTTAACGCCGATCAGTCGATTCATTTTCTCATTCGGATAGCCTTCGATAACAGTAAAGATTCCGACATACGTGATCTCACCATAATGAGCTGCAACAGCAGTGTCCTTCGCTTTGAACTTCACGCCGAGTTGGACGCGCCATCTGCGTTGATTTTCTTCGCTCCGCCATACCTGAACGTCACACTCGACTTCGTACCCGGCAGCGGCCGATCCCTCTGGATCGCTAATGACGTGTACTAACGTCGGATAGGCAGCATCAAGCGAGAACGGCGCGTCTTTCATCGGTTCTAGAAATTTCGAGCGGGAGCTCGACAGGCTTAAAGCACATTGGATGGATAATATTTTCAGGCACGCCGGAAGGTTCGAATGACATCTTCAGCGTCTTGCTCGTGTAAACATCGAGCCACTGCGATTTCGCGCCTGAAGGTTGAAGATGAAGGCGGAGCTCGCAATTCAACGCATTTGCGATTTTCACCATGCTATCCAGAGAAAAATTTGTAGCGCCGCGAAGAATTTTACTGATGTACGCCGGAGTGGTTTTGATCATGCGCGCTAGCTCGCTGCGAGACACTCGGGCTTCACGCATTCGAGTCACCATTGCATTGGTGAACTCGATAGATGCGCCCTCAGCACGATATTCATGTGTTTCGCGCGCTGCCTTAAGTGCTGCCTGAATTTGTTCGTGAACTTGTTCGATTGTTTTCATGTTCGTGTGATGTCTTTCAGTTTTCCTGTTTGCTTCGCTTCGAAATATCTCTTTTCCACTGAATCGCTGCGTCGATTTCTGCGTTTGGTATCTTCTGTCCCCGCTTGATGTAACCATTGACGCAGATGACGACGCGGCCTTCATCGTAAAACCAAAGTAGTCTCAATCCTCCTTTCGTTCTGAACTCAAAAACTCCTTCACGTAGCGGCTTCGATTTCTCTTCATCCTTTGGTGGACCAGCGTCGGCCATGTAGTCCATGATCCGAACAAGTTTGGGCCATTCGCGCGGCTCTCGACTGGTCGCTTCCTCTTGGAAGTCGAGAAAGGGAAGGTGGACTTTTTCACTTTCTTGGCTGCCTACGGCCATCAAGCTGAACTTGGCTCCTCGCTTGATCTGGTAAGCAATTATCATAACTTAACCTTTAGGTTAATATGTCAAGAGCAGTTTTGTCAATTTATTCCCGGTAGAGGCGGGCTCTCGGAGGCCATTCGCTTTCAAGGGGTTCCGCTGAAATCAATCGAGTCGGTTCCTCTCCGGCGGCTACCCGTTGAGGCGAATCTTAGCGGAAAAGTTTTCCGATGAGAAGCGATTTAGCGGTGCTGCTGCTGAGAACAACGGATCAGAGGTCAGCCGCCGACGCGATAGTTGTCGGCGCGCGGAGTTGTCGACTGCTACGCGCCTCTCAATTCTGATTAGCAAAGCGTGCGCGCGTTTTCACCGGCTTACTCGAACATTAAAGGCCGGGCAAATTGTTCGGGAGGATTGAGGGACATCGCTTCTGCCATCAGCGCGGCGATGATTTGACCCGGTTCGGGTGAGTCACGAAATTTCAAGGGAAGTGAAGGGAGAGGAGGGTTGAGATTCAGGGTATGCGAATTGCACAAGTGGCGCCGCTTTATGAAAGCGTGCCGCCGAAATATTACGGGGGAACAGAACGCGTCGTGTCGTATCTCACTGAGGAGCTGGTGCGACAGGGCCATAAAGTGACGCTGTTTGCGAGCGGAGACTCGGAGACGAAAGCGCGGTTGGTGGCGACGTGTCAGCGGTCGTTGCGTTTGGATAAGCGTTGCCAGGATGAGCTTGGCTACCATTTCGTCATGCTGGAGAATGTTTTCCAGCGCGCTGCGGAGTTCGACATCATTCATTTTCATCTCGATTACCTGCATTTTCCATTCAGCCGGCGGGAGGCGGTTACGCACGTAACGACGTTGCATGGGCGGCTTGATTTGCCTGATCTCGTTCCTCTCTATCAGGAGTTTCGCGATATGCCGGTGATCTCAATCTCGAATGGACAAAGGGAGCCGCTATTATGGGCGAATTGGCAGGCGACCGTCTATCACGGCGTGCCGGCCGAAATGTACCGGTTTCATGAAGAGCCGGGAAGCTATCTCGCTTTTTTAGGCCGAATTTCTCCGGAGAAACGCGTGGACCACGCGATCGAAATTGCCAGGCAGGTCGGGATGCCGCTTAAAATTGCTGCGAAAGTCGATCGGGTAGACAAAGATTATTTCGAGTCAGTGATCAAGCCGTTGCTGCGTAATTCACTCGTGGATTTCGTTGGTGAGATCGGGGACGGCGAGAAAGATGAATTCCTGGGCAATGCGCATGCGTTGCTGTTTCCGATCGACTGGCCGGAGCCGTTCGGGTTAGTGATGATTGAAGCGATGGCCTGCGGCACTCCCGTCGTTGCCTATCGCGATGGCGCGGTTCCGGAAGTGATGGAAGAGGGCCACACTGGGTTCGTCGTAAAAGGACTGGATGACGCCGTAGACGCTGTTCGGCGCATACCGGAGTTGAGCCGGCGACGGTGTCGCGAAGTTTTTGAAAAGCGGTTCACCGCCAAACGGATGGCGCAGGATTACATATCTGTATTTGAAGATTTGATCGAGAAAAGTGAACACAAAATCTCGGAGGCTGCGTAATGGCCAGGGAAATTATCCGCGTTCGCGACGAGTTTTATATTCGTTCCTCATCACCGCGCGTGGATGTCCGTACACGGGCATTGAAGCAAGGAGACACCTTTGCTGTTTTCGATCGCTTTGGTGACATCGAGACGCTGGGCAGCGGCGAGCTCGGGCTGTATTATCAAGACACGCGGTTTTTGTCCCGGCTGACCCTAAAACTCGGAAAAGACCGGCCTTTGTTGCTGAGCTCCACGGTCAGAGAAGACAACGCCGTTCTGGCCGTGGACGCAACGAACGCTGATGTCTCGCGCAACGGCGAGGTGATAATTGAGCGAGGAACACTGCATGTTTTCCGCTCGAAAGTTTTGTGGGACCGAGCTTGTCACGAGCGGCTTCGTATCCATAACTACGGGCGGACGCCCCTGGATTTTTCGTTCTCAATCGAGTTCGATGCGGATTTCGCCGACATATTCGAGTTGCGCGGCACGAAGCGCGAACGCAGCGGCGATCGGCTCAAGACAGAAGTGACAGAGGACACCGTAGTGCTGGCGTACAAGGGAGTGGACGATTGCATTCGGCGGACACGCATTGTGTTCGACCCGAGACCAAATCGTCTAAGCGAATCGCTGGCAACGTTTCAAGTTCATGTTGAGGCCGGCCAGGAGGCCAGCTTTCGCTGGGCCGTTGCTTGCGAAGCGGGTGCCGATTCACGGGTCGAGGTTAATCCTTGCTACGAAAAGGTCATGCATGAAGTGGCCGGAGCGCTCGATCGGGTGCACGCGCAGGAACCCCGTGTCTTTACCGGAAACGAACAGTTCAACGATTGGCTGAACCGGTCGCTGGCAGATCTCCACATGCTGCGAACTGAAACGCCGTATGGTCCGTACCCTTACGCAGGTGTTCCCTGGTACACCACGGTATTCGGGCGCGACGGAATCATCACCGCGCTCGAATGCCTCTGGTTCGATCCGTCCATCGCCCGCGGTGTTCTATGTTATCTGGCCGCTAACCAGGCTGACGCCGAGAAGCCTGAACAGGATGCGCAGCCCGGAAAAATCCTGCATGAATTTCGCGAGGATGAAATGGCTGTTTTGGGCGAGGTGCCGTTCAGGCGTTACTACGGTACGATCGATGCGACGCCGCTGTTTATCATGCTGGCCGGCGCTTACTACAACCGCACGGGCGATCGCGCGTTTGTGGAATCCATTTGGCCTAACGTGCAGCGGGCCCTCGAGTGGATCGGTCGCTATGGGGACTGCGACGGCGACGGTTTCGTCGAATATTCGCGTCAGTCTAAGCACGGTCTCGTTCAGCAGGGCTGGAAAGATTCTCAGGACTCAATTTTTCACCAAGACGGCACGCTCGCCGAAGGCCCAATCGCCTTATGTGAGGTGCAGGGTTACGTTTATGCGGCAAAGCTCGCGGCCGCCGAGCTGGCAAAAATTCTGGGCGATCCCGGACGCTCCCGAGAACTGTCGGAAGAGGCGGCAGCGCTCGCTCGCCGATTCGAAAGAGCTTTCTGGTGCGAGGACCTTTCCACCTATGCAATTGCTCTTGACGGGAAGAAGCGGCCTTGCCGGGTGCGCACGTCAAACGCAGGTCAGTGTCTATTTACCGGGATCGCGATTGGAGAACACGCGCGCCGGGTTGTGACGACTCTCACGGACGAACCATCCTTCTCCGGATGGGGAGTTCGCACAGTGACAATGGGCGAGGCGCGTTACAACCCAATGTCGTACCATAACGGCTCGGTGTGGCCGCACGACAACGCTTTGATCGCGACCGGATTTGCCCGATACGAGCACAAATCGTCGGCTGCCATGGTGCTCGCGGGTTTAATGGACGCGAGCATCTTTTTCGATTCGCATCGGCTTCCGGAACTGTTTTGCGGTTTTCCACGACGTCCGGGCGAGTCGCCGACCTTGTATCCAGTGGCCTGTGCTCCGCAGGCGTGGGCGTCGGGTGCTGCGTTTCTTTTGCTCCAAGCTTGTCTCGGTCTGCATGTGCTTGCTGCGGAACGCAGGCTCGAATTTTCAAAACCGTTTTTGCCGCCGTTTCTTCCTCGAGTGAGCATTCGCGATTTAAAAATCGGAGACGCGAGTGTTGATCTTCTGCTCGCGAGACACGACGAAGGCGACGTCGGCGTGAATGTCCTCTGTCGGACTGGCTCGCTTGACGTTGTCGTTTTGAAGTGAGCTGCTTTGGAGTGCGTGGGCATGTTCCCCGCGTTTAAAAGTCCCGACAAGTCGGGATCGCCGCAGTCCCAAAACAGATCCGGCGGTGATTGCGCTTGTCGCCGCAGATCGCCGCAATATTGTGCGATCATGAATGCGAAGGTGATCGTGATGCCGAAGGCAGCTGTGCTCGACCCTCAGGGAAACGCAGTGCGTGATGCGATGCGGCATTTGGGAATGCCCGAAGTGGCCCGTGTGCGAATCGGTAAATACATGGAGATCGATATTGAAGGGGAAAACGGCGAGCTTGAATCGCGGCTGCATCAGCTTTGTCGCGATTTACTATCAAATCCGGTAATCGAAGATTACGAACTGTTGAGGGATGAAAGTGGAGATCAGAGGAAAACACCCAACGCCCAACGCTCAACGCTCAACGCCGAACTACAGAAAACAAATACGAAGCGGAAGATGCAGCGAAAGAGGAAGAGTTCGGAATGAAAGCGTTACGCTATTTTTTCTGCGTGGTTTTCCCGCCGCTGGCGGTGCTCATGACCGGGCGCATCGCGAGTTTCTTTCTCAGCATTATTTTAACATTGCTCGGTTGGATTCCGGGAGTCATCCATGCCTGTCTCGTCGTTAATGATTACCATGCGGAGCAGCGCGCAGCCGCTGGCGCGCGTTAATGTCATGAACTTTGCCGTCATTCAGTTTCCCGGGTCCAATTGCGACCAGGATTGTGTAGCCGCGATAAACGGGCTGGAGGGATTGCACGCTGAGTATGTCTGGCACAAGGAAACTTCGCTGGATGATTTCGATGCGATCGTGCTTCCAGGCGGATTTGCATACGGCGATTATCTCCGCTGTGGCGCTATCGCGCGGTTTTCGCCGATCATGAAAGCGGTGATCAGCGATGCCCGCGCAGGCAAGCTCGTGCTTGGTACATGCAATGGCTTTCAGGTTTTGTGCGAAGCCGGTCTTTTACCCGGTGCCTTGGTGCGAAACCGTTCTCTTCGATTTGTGTGCGACGTGGTCATTACGCGCGTCGAGGTGGATGATTCGCCCTTCACGCACGGTTGTCGGAAAGGAACACTTCTGCGCCTGCCTGTTGCGCACGGCGAAGGCTGTTTCTTTGCGGATCCGCAAACGCTGCGCGAGTTAAACGCAAATCAGCAGGTGATCTTGCGCTATGCGGATAGACAGGGCCGGATCGTCCCCGAGGCGAACCCAAACGGCTCGATCGAAAACATCGCCGGAATTTGCAACGCCGAACGGAATGTATTCGGTCTCATGCCGCATCCCGATCGCGCTTCCGATGCGCGGCTGGGCAGTGCAGATGGCGCCAGGATTTTTCTCTCAATGATGCAAACAATCGGCGCGAGGCACTCAACCAGCGTGCCGGATTGCATTGAACAGGTCGCCTGAATCGATCAGGTAACTTAGGAGAAAGCCTGATCTATAGCCCTATAAGAGGCAGCCGAACACGATCGTGTTGAACGTGTTGGGATGATACAGGGGCTGTATTAAAAACGAACACTGTCCAGCCATTCCGCGCCGAATCCCCCTGCGGAGAAGAGCTGGCATCGCTATTGCTCAAGAAAGGCTCCGAAAAACACTGAATCTTATGCTCCTAGAAAAAACCTTACACATGAGTCAACCGCTGGCGGAGTGCAAAGCACGTCTGGCCAGTATACAATCATATCGGCGGCAGTTTCTGATGGTGACACGCGCAACCGTGACATCGTCCAAGACGGTCGACTTCAGTTTTCGCGGCCCGTTCGGGTTCGAAGCGCACACGGTGCTGCTTTCGGTGGATAGCGATTCGCCGGACCAGTACGCGTTCGAGTCCGTTGGGGGGAACATCTGTTTGATGGGTATCGTCGATTTCACAGAGATTCGACCCCAGTGCACCGAGGTTACGCTGGCGATCCATTACGAAATCAAAAACAAATTGTTCGCATGGCTGGACCGACGTCTGCGCTTTGTGGACAGTTTCGTTACCGCTGAACTGCGCAGCGTTCGCGCGCATTTCGAAGGGATCAGGTCAAGCTACCTGGAGCGCCCGCGAGTGGTGCCTATGCTTCAACCGGCTCACGCCTGACAGGCATTCGCAACTGCACAGATCGGCCGTAATCGCCTGATTTGGGTCGCCCGGACTAGTGTATTCGCACGGCGCGTTTACGGTCGAGGCGAAGGATCTGGCCCGGGCGAAGGGTGATTTTCGCCTTGGGATCGTGGACCTTGGTCCCGTCGACCTCGAAGCTTCCCTGTTTTATTAGTCGCGATATTTCGCTGTGCGATTTGTTCAGGTTGAACACTTCGCGATAAACATTCGCAAGGAGACCCACGGCGGTGAGCTCTTCCCGCTCGGTTGGTGAGAACGCCGGGAGATCGGCGCGCTCCAATTCGCGTTTGCTGAATCTGGTGTTCCATTCATCCACCGTTTTTCTGGCCGCATCGGCTGAGTGGTAGGTCTGGACGATTTCAAACGCCAGCTGTTTTTTCGATTCCAGCGGATGCGCGCCGGCTGAAGGTACGCGTCCCAGCAGCAATTCGTAGTATCGCGCCATCAACTCGTCGGAAATGCTCATCAATTTTCCGAACATCTCTGATGGGGTTTCATTGACTGCGACGTAGTTGCCAAGGCTTTTGCTCATTTTCTTGCCGCCATCCAAGCCTTCGAGAATCGGCAGCAGAAAGACGACCTGCCGCGGCATGCCCTCTTCTCTTTGAAAGTCACGGCCCAGCAGAATGTTGAACAGCTGGTCGGTCCCGCCGAGTTCCACGTCAGCTTTCACCATGACTGAATCCCATGCCTGCATGATCGGATATTGGACTTCGTGAACACGGATCGGGTGCTGTTCTTGCATGCGCGTCTTGAAATCTTCCCGCTGCAAGATCTGTTGCAATGTCACCCGGCCGTTCAGGCGGATGACGTCTTCGAATGACATGGCGCGGAACCAGTCGCCGTTGCAAACGGTCTCCGTGCGCGCCGGATCAAGAATTTTAAACGCCTGCTCCCGATAGGTCGCCGCGTTCGCGATTACTTCCTGATGCGTCAGGTGCGGCCGGGTGACGGAGCGGCCGCTCGGGTCGCCGATCATTCCAGTGAAATCGCCGATGATGAGAATTGCCTGGTGGCCGAGGTCCTGAAACTGCCTCAGTTTTCGTAAAACGATCGTATGGCCGAGGTGAATGTCCGACGTGGTTGGATCGACACCGAGTTTGACGCGCAGGGGCCGGTCGAGTGCAAGCTTCTCACGTAATTCGCTCTCATTGATGATCTGCGCCGCACCTTGTTTTAACTGTGCGAGAGCTTCGTCCGCCTCCATGCGACTTCAATACCGTCATTCCGAGCGAAGTCGAGGAATCCCGTGGTAAGGGGGCAAGGCAAGTTCGCGGGATGTCTCCAGACCTTCGCCCCGCAAGCGCGGGGCTACGGCTTGGCAGGCGACTTCGCTCGACATGACGAGCGCGCGCTACTTGCTTTTGTTCAGCAACTCGCGCACCTGGTCTATCGTGAGCGGCGCGTTTTGTTGGTTTAGGGATTTTTGACTCTTTCCTTCGCCGAGAAACGGACGGTTCCCGGCGTAATCGCGCGAGGCAACCTTTTTGCCGGATTGAGGAGCCTCGCGAACGTCGCGCGCGGTCTGATTTGCGTATGAGGAGTGAGCATTCGCAATTACTTGCTGTGATGAAGCCTCGGACGCCTTGCGTCCGCTGTGGTAAGTCTTGGAATAAAATTGCGTTGTGGAGAAGTCTCGCGTTCCAGAAAAGTTCTTCGAGTGCGTTTTCTGGTGAACATAAAAGCTTCCGACCGAAGCCCGCTTATTGACCGGCGATGATCTATCGCCCATAAACTTCTTGTTTTGCGCATCGTTTTGCAGAGTCATGTCCGGCTTGAGGAGCCGGTCGAGCAATTTTTTTTCCTGGTCCTGTGCACTTGCGGAGCAGAGAACAGCTATCAAAATTACCAGGATGCCAGCTGACTTTCGCACTTTACGAAATTGCCGGAGTTAGGATGCGTTTGTAAAGCAAATTTGATACTTGGTAGGGTCGGCGCGCTGCGCCGACCCCCGAACGCTTTCGGGGCAGCGCGGCGTCCCTACCTGCATTGCGAGAGCTTTTTATTGTTCTCCGCGACATTTTCAGGGAAAATGCGTGCATGGCTGAGCACGTTTACAAAAAAATTGAGATAGTCGGTTCTTCGCCCAACGGATTTGAAGAGGCGATCGAGAATGCGCTGACCCGCGCGAAGAAAACCATTCGCAATATGCGGTGGTTCGAGGTGTCGGAAACCCGCGGATATATTGAGGACGGCAAAATCGAACACTGGCAGGTGACGTTAAAAATCGGATTCACGCTGGACGAGTAATCTTAGTGATCACCCGCGCTTAAGGGAAGTTCCTGCCGCACCGTAGCTTTGGCGAAAGCAACGACGGTGTAACCCAATCCTGCAAAGATTCGACTATTCCCGTTCCTGGGCGGATTGGTACAGTTTGGCGGCGCCATAAATCACTATGGCGGGCCTTAATGACACCATTAGGAGACGAAGAAGTCCACCAATCACTCGGCCCAGCGGCAAACGATTCAGAATGTACCCGGCCGCGAACGCATACAGAAGAGACTGTGTGGGCTTTTCGCGCACGTAGTCTCCGGTTTCGTTGACGGCCGCCTCGACTCGGTCTTTTACCCACTGCATTCCGCGCTCCGGAAATTCAGCAACCATTTCGGCAGATAACTGATCCATTTCGCTTAATAATTCGCATTGCAATCCTCTCTTGCGCGTCTCGAACTGTCAACGCAAAGCAAGCCAGATGGAGCTTGCGCCCGTGCCGGGTGGAAAATCAGACAGCGGCAAGGGCCGATAAAATGTCGCGACGCGGCGCGCTTCTTTGAGGCAATACCGCGCCATGACCTCCAGCGCGGCCTGGCTCAACGTGGAACAATTCGTCGAGACCAATACCTGCCCTTCACGCTCTGTCAGTGCCAGAGCGCTGATGAGCAGATCTTCGAAATCATCCCGGACCTGAAAGGTTTTTCCTCTCGAAGAACGCGAAAAAGTAGGTGGGTCGAGGATAATCGCGTCGAATTTTTCCCCTCTCCGGATAAGCCGCGGCAACACGGACCTCACATCGTCAGCTATGAATCGGTGATTGATCGTTGGGAGCTCGTTAAACGCAAAATTCTCGCGACCGCGCGCGAGATATTTTTTTGAAAGATCAACATTAACGGTCCTCGCCCCGCTACATGCCGCACACAGCGAAAACGAACAGGTGTAAGCAAAGCAGTTTAACAATCGTTTGGGCGCGATATTGCGCACATATCGGCGATTTTCTCTTTGGTCCAGGAACAGACCCGGCGAATAACCTGTGCCGAAGTCGATACCGAACTTCAAATGCCATTCGGTAGCGACGGTCTGTAAAGGCTCGCCCGGATCGCCAATAATCAAAACGGGCGATCCGCGCTCTTCCGTTCTTCGCTCGACGAACCGCGCAAAAACACGTCGAACGTGGAAGCCGACAGAGTTTGCCCACGACTGCAGTTCCTCGACAAGCCGTTCGCGCGTCCGGACTGTTTTAAATGAGATGAGAACGTCGCGACCGAAACGTTCCACCCAGCCATCCTCAATCGTGCACAACCGGTGCGCGTCGGTGCCCTCTGCCTGGAAATCGCGGAACAAGCCTGGATCAATCCATCCAAAATTCATTTTCTTCCTGCGCCCCAACGGCATACCTCGAAATCAACCTGGCGCAATGGATAGGTTGCCCGCAAACCCGACGTTGCTAAAATCCGCTGTAGCCGCCGGCCTGCCTGTCCGCCGCTGCTTTAGCGAAGGCGGATAGCCGGTACTTTTACGAGCGGGGCACGCCGCTGGCCGGACAAGCAGACTGCTCATATATGCAAAAAGTTACCGTTCGTGTTCCCGGGACCACTTCCAATCTTGGTCCTGGTTTTGATTGTCTGGGCGTTGCACTGCGCCTCTATAATAGTGTCACCCTCGGGCGCGATCCTTCGCGTCGGTTTTCTCATCCGCTAATTATCTCCGAGGCAGCAGATCGATTTTTCAAGCAGGCACGGCGGCGCTCCTTCCTATTTTCCTATTCCATTGCGGAACAGGTTCCACGTTCGCGCGGCCTGGGCGGCAGCGCGACGGTTCGGCTTGGTGTGCTGCTAGCGTTGAACCTGCTGAGCGGCAATCCGCTCGACCGAGTAACGATCTTTAGGATATGCGCAGAACTGGAAGGACATCCTGACAACGCTGCGCCGGCAACTTTCGGTGGTTTTACAGTGACAAGGAGAGACGGCTTCCCAGCCGTCATGTTTCGACGGCTGCCCAAGCCGTCGTTCCTTGGCGCTAGCGTACAACGCTTTGGAGTCTCGCCGCGATTGTACTTCGTTCTATTAATTCCCGAACTTGAGATCCAAACATCGAGAGCGCGCCGGATTTTGCCGGCAATGGTTTTCCGTGTCGCGGCGGTAGAGAATTGTGGGAACGCATGCGCGCTCACGGCGGCGTTCGCATCGCAGGATTACGAAAATTTGCGCGGGAATTTTACTGATCAACTGCACCAGCCCTTTCGCGCAAAACTCATTCCCTTTCTTGCGCGTGTGATTGCCGCCGCTGAGAACGCCGGCGCGCTCGGAGCTTTTCTTAGCGGAAGCGGATCCACGATTGCGGCTGTTACACTCGACGCGCCGAAAAAGATTGCGGCCGCCATGGAGTCTGCTGCAAAAACTCCCGGGCGCACAATAATCACCCAGGTCGATAACCGCGGCGCGCAGATTTTCACCAGTCACTAATACTTCTCACTAATCGTTGTTTCTTCATGGGGCGCCGGCTTGAACAATTAGAAGAGTTTGGCATCGATGTCGTTCTTGAACGGCGTCATGGCGCGCGCGCTTCCGTCCTTCGCGGGATTCTTTACGCGCTTTCGCTTCTTTACGATCGGCTCGTGCAACTTCGGCTTTATTTCTATCGCAAGAGAGTCCTCCGCGAACGCGCGCTCGGCTGTCTCGTGATTAGCATCGGAAATCTTACCGTCGGCGGGACGGGTAAGACGCCGATTGTTGAGAAGTTTGCCCGCGCATTGCAGGCGGGCGGACGACGCGTGGCAATCCTCAGCCGCGGTTATAAAAGTATCCCACGCAAACGAGATTGGCGGAGCTGGTTCCACCGGGATTCCGAACCTCCGCGGGTCGTT
Organism: Candidatus Udaeobacter sp.; assembly: GCA_036499375.1. Lineage (GTDB taxonomy): Bacteria > Verrucomicrobiota > Verrucomicrobiia > Chthoniobacterales > UBA10450 > Udaeobacter. The sequence continues at coordinate 112,933 of DASYDV010000025.1, read as the reverse complement.
TCGGATGGAAAATCACTGCTGCTCGACTCACTGACCGCGGGAGACGAGCCCTACATGCTTGCCCACAACTTGAAGGATGTAATCGTGCTCGTGGATAAAGACCGGGTGAAAAGTGGCCGGTTCGCCATCGACAAATGGCAGGTCGATACACTGCTGCTCGACGACGGATTTCAATATCTCCATCTGAAGCATCGGTTGGACATGGTTCTGGTGGATCGGCAAGCCCCGTTTGGAAACGAATTCCTACTGCCGCGTGGAACGTTACGCGAGACACCGCGCAATCTGCGCCGCGCCAGCTACATCTTTATCACCAAAAACACTGGCGAACCTAATTTCGAGTTGATGCGACGGATCCGTCGTTACAATCGGACCGCTGAAGTGATCGAATGCGCACACAAACCGCTTTATCTTCAGAACGTTTTTACGAGCGAACGACTGCCGCTCGAGACTTTGCGCGACAGCTTCATCGGTTCCTTGAGCGCAATCGCTGCACCGGAAAGCTTTGAGCGTGCTCTCAGCAACCTCGGCGCTCACGTCGATCTCGCAAAGCGTTACATTGATCACCATTACTATACCGAGGCTGAGCTACTTAGCTTTATCAAACGTTGCATTCGACGCGATCTGGCGATGATCGTGACTACCGAAAAGGACTCGGTCCGCATGCCGCGGCTGCCGGAAGCGGAACTGAAGGTCCCAGTTTATTTCTTGCGGGTGGAAATCGAAGTCTTGAGCGGACATGAAAGCTGGCAGCATTGCGTCGCGCGGATTTGCAAGCCCAAGCCAATCCTTTCGCCCGAGCGCTTTTTTGCTTGATCGTTTTCTGAATTTCGATGTTGGACGTTGGGCGTTGGGCGTTGGACGTTTGCTTCGCGTATGCCAAAAAAAGCCGAGATCGTCGTTGAAGGGAAGAAGCTTTCGGTATCGAACCTGAATAAGGTCCTTTACCCAAAAGCCGGTTTCACCAAAGGACAGGTAATTGACTATTACATCCGAATCGCCCCCGTCCTTTTGCCGCACTTGGAAAACCGGCCGCTGACGATGAAGCGCTATCCTAATGGCGTGGAGGGCGAGTTTTTCTACGAGAAGAACTGTCCGTCGCATCGGCCGAAATGGGTGAAAACAGCAAAGGTATGGAGCGAAGGCAATCAGCGGACCATGGACTACTGCCTTGCCAACGATCTGCCCACGCTCGTCTGGGCAGCAAACCTAGCTGACCTCGAGTTGCACACATCGCTCTCGCGTAAAAACAATATCGAACGGCCGACCATGATGGTCTTCGATCTCGATCCCGGCGCACCCGCGGACATTGTGCAATGCTGTCAGGTCGGCGTCTGGCTCCGCGATCTTCTGGCGAAAATGAAACTGAAGAACTGGGCGAAAACGAGCGGGTCAAAAGGTTTACAAGTGTATGTGCCACTGAACACCCCGGTGAGTTATGATGCTACAAAAGGGTTGTCTCTCTCTTTAGCGCAATATCTCGAGCGCGAGCATTCCGACCTCGTCACATCCAATATGTCCAAAGCCCTGCGCAAAGGGAAAGTGTTTGTCGATTGGAGCCAGAACGACGAACACAAAACTACTATCTGCGTTTACTCGCTCCGTGCGAAAGAAGAGCCAACGGTTTCCACTCCGGTTACGTGGAAGGAAGTGGAGAACTGTTTGAAAAAGAAAAATGCCGAGCTGCTGAAATTTCGCTCCGACCAGGCTCTCAAACGGGTAGAAAAACTCGGTGATTTGTTCGAGCCGGTCGAAACACTCAAACAAAAGCTGCCGAAGAAATGAGACTCGTATATGATCGCTGCGACAAACACCAAAAATATATGAACAATCAGTTTTGGTTTGATGCGGTTGGATGGTTGGGAGCGGCAGCTCTGCTGGTCGCTTACGCCATGGTATCTTCACGGAGATTGGAGGGACATTCGCCTGTCTTCCAGTTCCTCAACGTCGGTGGCAGTCTTCTTCTGGCCGCAAACACAATTTTTTATGGATCGTACCCCTCCACTTTTGTGAACCTTGTCTGGGCAGCGATAGCCGTTTTCTCAATCGCCACACACAAGCGAATTTCCTCTCGTTAGTAACCGATAGAAACCGACAGTTTTTTTCGTATGCGCAAGATCAATCTCAAAGAGGTCCCGGAGCAGGAACGGAAATCGCCGAAGGGAAAATTTGGACGGTTCACCAAGAATATTTCGGTTGCCTTAGGGAGAGAGCCGGAGTCGCTCGATCTGTCCAAGCGGCATCCGTTTGATCTCGCGCTGGTGCGGATTCCGAAGGGCAAATCGCTGTGTCCGTATCACGCACATGCAGCTGAATCAGAGCTTTATCTCGTCGTTGCCGGACGTGGGAACGTGCGCGATAAAGACGGAACATTTGAGGTCGGACCGGGCGACACCTTCTTCTTTCAACCCGGCGAAGCGCATCAGTTAACGAATGCGGGTAATGAGGATTTTGTTTATTACGTCATCGCCGATAATCCGCGCAGCGGCGGAGCAACAGGTGATTCCTGTTACTATCCCGACAGCGGCAAATGGGCGGTCACGAAAGACGCATCAGCCGAATTGATCTTGATAGGAACTGAGGCCGATTACTTCGATGGCGAAGAATGATCCGACAGCCGTGAAAAAGATTAATATAAACGGCATCAAAGAAGTGCCGTGGCAATCTCCCGGCGGAAAATATGCGGCGTCTTTCAAGGGGATTTCTGAAGCGCTCGGGCGCGAACCGGCTTCACTCGACTTATCCAAGCGGCATCCGTTCGACCTGGAATGGACTCGCGTGCCTCCCGGAAAAGCAAATTTTCCTTACCACGCGCATTCGGCCCAATGGGAGTTGTATTTAGTGATTTCCGGAAAAGGCACTCTTCGCCACAAAGACGGCAGAACCGAAGTTCTGCCCGGCGACGCGTTCATCTTTGGTCCAGACGAACCGCATCAACTGTTTAACTCTGGAGATGAAGACCTCATTTACTATGTCATCGCCGATAACCCGATCGGCGAATCGGGCTATTATCCCGATAGCGGCAAATGGAAGGTGAACAAGTCGTCAGCAGCCGATCGCGTTGTTCTTAAAGGGCAGGAAACCGACTACTTCGACGGCGAAGAATGAACCAGGAAAGCGGGACAGAGCAGATTAAATCTAGAGAACAGGAATTCAGAAGGACATCCGAATATGGAGACGAAAGGACCGACTGAAGATTTTCCATACAAAACCTATCTGAACATCTTTTACGGACCGCTTGAAGTTGTTGATGTGCAAAAGTTGGCGGATGCATGCACTGACAAATGGTACAACCAGACGCTTTGCAAGGTGAACGATTCGGTGATCAGGATGGCCGTTGTGCAGGGCGAATATCATTGGCATGAACACAACGACATTGATGAATTCTTTTTCGTGCTCGATGGGAGATTCTTAATCGATCTTGAAGATCGAGTGATTGATCTTGCGCCACGCCAAGGCTTCGTCGTCCCGAAAGGGCTGCGCAATCGCACACGTGCTCCCGAACGCACAGTCATCCTGATGGTCGAGCGCGCAGACATTGTTCCTACCGGCGACTGAACGCCCGGCCGGTGAAAATTATTTCGGGCGGGCAAACCGGCGTCGATCGCGCGGCGCTCGATGTCGCTCTCAAACACGGAATCGAGTGCGGTGGATGGTGTCCGGTAGGGCGCCTCGACGAATTCGGCAGGATTCCGGATAAATATCCCCTCAAGGAGTTGAAGCGGGAAAACAAGGAAGGGCGATCTCCAGATCGCCTCGGCGGATCGGAGACTGCCGCTCCTTGGGAGAAGCGCGGCATTTTTGCTCAGCGCACGTGGGCGAATGTGAAGGATTCGGATGGAACGATAATCATCCATTATGAGCAGCCAGGAGGCGGAACCGCATATACGATCGAATGCTGCATGAATTTGCAGCGGCCGCACGAACTCATCGACGCATCACAAATTTCCGGCGAAAAGGCGGCGAAGTTGATCGGCGACTTTGTCCGCACGAATAAGATCGGCATCCTGAACTTGGCCGGCCCGCGCCAGAGCGAGTGGCCGGAAGGATACGATTACACGTACCGCGCGCTGGAGATCTTCCTGACGTCCTGTAGCCACCGCCCTGTGGGCGGTTAGGGGAGAGGACGGCTTACAGAACCGCGGCTACAGATCACTCGTAGCGCAGAGCTTTGACCGGATCGAGCCGCGCTGCGAAGTACGCGGGAATCAGCGCCGCGAACGAACAAATCAAGAACGCGCTGATACAAATGATAACAACATCGTGTGGGATTACTTCGGCTGGAATCGACGAAAATTGATAGACCTCGCGTGGGAAAATCTCGATGTGCAACGTCGACGCCAGCCAGCGACTGAATTCATTGCGATAGCGGATCAGTGTCATCCCAAGGCCCAGGCCAGTGAGAGTTCCGAAAAGACCGACAATTGTGCCCTGGCCGAGAAATACCCAGATGATTTGCCCAATGTTCGCCCCGAGCGCTTTCACGATTCCGATCTCGCGTCGCTTTTGCACGGTCACGGTGATCAGCGTGCTCATGATCCCGAAAGCCGCGACGATGACGATGAAAAACAAAAGGAAAAACATCACCGTGCGCTCGAGTCGCACCGCTTCGAAATATTGGCGATTCATGTCGATCCACGTCTGGGCGTATTCCGGCGGTTCGAGGAATTGCTCGATCGCCTGTTTTACACGCTCGGCACCGTACGGATTGTCCGTCCTGACTGTGATGCCATGCAGACCATCGCCCAGGCCGTATAGCTCTTGCCCGACGTAAACCGGTACGAGCAGAAACTCGGAATCGTGAAGGTAATGGCCGGTCTCAAAAATGCCGGTGACTGTCAGCTCTTTCGGGAGAATCACATCCCGCAACTCGTCGACCGCTTTCTTTTCTTCTTCGCCTTTTGCGTTCTCCAGTTTTTTTATGCTATCGAGGACCTGACCGAGATTGCCTGGCGAATAAATTGTTACCTTGTCACCCACGGTGACTCCGAGTTTTCGTGCCAGCTCAATCCCGAGCACGGTGGATTCGCCTTCCAGATCGAGCTTGCCGAACTTGATGAATTTTTGCAGTGGAATGACTTTTTCTTCCTGCACTGGATCGATGCCGCGAATCAATGGCGCAAGGCGTCGATTCTGATATTCCACAATCACCGGTCCTTGCACGTACGGAGCAGTGGCCACGACCCCCGGTGTTTTGTCAATTTTCGCCTTGAGGGGGCGCCAGTCGCGTAACACATCTTCGGAAGTCACGAGAATGTGGGCGTCGAAATCGATCACTTTTTGGCGCAACTCCCGGTCGAATCCGGTCATCACTGAAATCACAAGAATCAGCACGGTCACACCGAGCATCACGCCAATGACCGAGATCAACGTGATGATCGAAAGAAACGTGCGCTTCGGCTTCAGATACCGCAGCGCCAGGAAAAGACTAAACGGAAGTTTCAATTCGCCCTTAGCGTGGTGGCAAACTCAATGGGATTCAACCTCGCAGCGTCGGTAGGGCGAGCAGTCCTCTGCGCGCCGCTCGCCCGGCATCTGCTGGACGGCGCGCACGGAGTGACGCGCTCCACCTGCTAATCGCTTCGAGCGGACGAGAGAGAGACGGCCCGACACGGCGGCAAGCTGTGGGCAACGCCTACTTGAGCGCGTGCGTCTTTAGTTCTTCCAGTGTCACGAATTCGAGCGTGGAAGCGTGCGTCGCTTCGAGATCGACAGGCGCCGCGCGATTGTGGTCAAGGGCGCTTTTCCAGCGCGTGACGCACACACACCATTTATCGCCGGGCTTGAGCCCGGGAAAACCCCACTCCGGGTGTGGCGTAATGAGATCGTTTCCATCCAGGACGGAGAAATCCAAAAATTCTTCTGTGACTTCGACGCAAACCGTGTGCTGACCGACATCCTCCGGCCCCGTTCGACAATAACCGTCGCGATAAAATCCAGTCATTGGGTCGCGACAACAACATTTCAATTCTGTCCCTAAAACATTCGTCGGCATAAGGTCAGCCAATCTTAACCCTGCAGTCGTGTTGAGCGAAGGGGAACTCTCTGTTGTTTTTCTCGCGGCTCCTGAGCAATCCAGAGATTGACTCGTTCGTCTCCCGACTCTCTCGCTGCTACCCTCGCAGCGCAACCTTCGATGTCGCTCGCCCCACTCGCTCCATTCTTCGCTTCGCTCAGAATGAGACGGGTGCTACAAAGTCTATCGAGCAGAAAAAAGAATGCCAATCCACGCAAAATACGTTCACACCAATCTGATCGCCCGAGATTGGAAAAAGCTGGTCCGATTCTATTGCGAAGTGTTTGGATGCGAACCGAAAGGTCCGGAGCGGGACTTGTCTGACACGTGGCTCGACAAAGTCACATCGGTTCCGAACGCGCGTCTACGCGGTGTTCACTTGCGCTTGCCTGGCTATGGCCATGAAGGACCGACGCTGGAGATTTTCAGCTACGATAAGTGCATCGAACACGAACTACCGAGAGCAAACGAATGCGGATTCGCGCACATTGCATTTGCAGTCGACGACGTCGATCAAGCGCTGCAGGCAGTGATCGCAGCCGGAGGCGGTGCGGTGGGAGAAATTGCCACCGCAGAAGTGGATGGTGTTGGCCTGCTTCGTGTGGTCTATGCTCGCGATCCCGAAGGTAATATCATCGAGCTGCAGAAGTGGAGTTGAGCCGGAAATTTTTGCTGCTTTGTGGCTAGGCAAACCGTCATCGCGTTCTGGCTGATACCGGCCGAACCGACGCACAGCTTGTTTCACGGAATCATCAATGATCTCGCGCGCCGATTCGATGCGCCCGTTTTTGAGCCGCACGTGACAATTCATGTCGGAGCCGATCGCGCCGATTTGACTGAGACGGCTCTCGAGCATGTTGCGCGCGAATGTACAGAAATCAGTCTGACACCTCTTGGGATTGACCAATCAGAGGAGTTCGTCAAAACGCTCTTTGTGCAGTTCGCGCTGAACCCAGAACTGCGACAACTGAATGAGCTGATTCGCCAAAGTGCGGACGATTCGTTGAAGTACGAGGTTAAACCGCACTTGAGTTTGCTCTACAAGAAGATGGAAGCTGCGGCCCGGCGGCAGCTCGCCGCGTCGATTATCGTGCCGTTTCCTGAGATCACTTTTGACAGAATTAAAGCTGTACGCTGCGTCTCACCTACGCAGACCCGCGCGGACGTTGAGGCCTGGCGACTCACCGCGGCAACATCTTTTCGGGCTGACTTTGGCGTCTGATACAGACACCCTACAGTTCTACAATTCGGTAGGGCTTTCCGGTTTTGCTTAGCGCCGGCGCTGACACGTTGTAAACGGGAATTCCGGTCGCAGTTTTCCCCTCGACGATTCCGTTGTGCGCGTGACCATGGAACACCGCTGCGGCGCGGAATCGGTTGATCGGTTCCTCGAGACGACTGGAACCGAGAAAAGCAAAAATTTCCGGATCTTCTCCCTGCAGCGTGGCGCGAATGGGAGAGTAATGTAGAACCACGATTCGTTGTTCCGTTTGTAGCTTCACCAGTGCCTGCTCCAATCGAATGGCGTGGCTGATCGATTCCTGCACGAATTGCTTAATCAGCGGCTCGCCCCATGCGTTCAGCATTCTCCGCCCGAAACCGCCACCGAACCCGCAGATTCCCGCAAATCCGATCCCGGCGATTTCGACGGCTTCGCCGTTGAGCATCGTTACCCCTGTGTCATCAAGTACCTTCGCAACCGCTTCGGGGCGCCCGGATTCATAATCGTGATTTCCGATAACGGCGACACATGGGATTTTCACCGCGGTGCGAATATCGGCTGCCAGTTCCTCCGCTTCTTCGGGAAGTCCGTACTCCGTGAGATCACCGCAAAGCAGCAGCACGTCTGCGCTCTGCGAAATCTCGGCAAACGCATCGTGCATTTTTCCCCGGGAATGCTTGGCGTAATGAAGGTCCGCGGTTGCGGCGACACGTAACGCGCTTTTTGCCATCGTGTTAAGAAACGAAGCCGCCGATGTCGTTGGACGTTTGCTGTAGCGTGTGCTGAGCTCAGCGCACCCACGCGATACTTCGAGCGATAATCGCTGGGGACAGTGGACACTACAACATCGCCATGCACGCGTGAGCCGGTTCCGGTGCGTAATTGATGAGAATGATTCCAAACACAACCGGAACAGCCGCGCGACCCAACGAGCTTGGGGGCACTCCCAATGAGTTTCATCGCAGATCAGGCGCAACACTGCAGGCTGCGGACGTTCCGTTCCTGATCGGTGGGGCATACGTGGTGGAAGCGTGCGCAGGCGTTTCGCGCGCAACCAAAGACTTTGATCTGTACCTTCGGCCAAAGCATGTGAAGAGCGCGCTCGATGCGCTGGCGCATGCCGGATACGAAACGGAACTCACCTTCCCGCATTGGCTGGCCAAGGCCACGCGCGAAGGAGACATCATTGATCTGATTTTTCGCGCCGGCAACGGTTTGTGCGAGGTGGATGACTCGTGGTTCGAGCGAGCGCGCGACGACGAACTGCTGGGTTTGCCTGTGAAACTTTGTGCGCCTGAGGAAATGATTTGGATGAAGGCCTACATCATGGAACGCGAACGCTTCGACGGCGCGGATATCGCGCACATTCTTTGGCGTTGCATGGCAGAAATCGACTGGCCGCACCTCGTTCACCGGTTCGGTCCTGACTGGCGCGTACTGCTCAGTCATTTGATTTTGTTCGGCTACATTTATCCTGGGGAACGCACGCGAATTCCGACGGCAATTATGGAGGAGTTAATTGCCCGACTTCGGAGTGAATCGAATAGTGCAGGGCCAGAACGGTTATGCCGGGGCACATTGCTTTCGCGGCAGCAGTATTTGGTGGACGTACAGGAGTGGGGACTTCGCGATGCGCGTTTGGAAGAGCGCGTTCGCATGGACGAGAAAGATATCGCGGCGTGGACAGAGGCAATCGAGCAGCAACAGTGATCGCGGCGCCGATGTAGCGTGCGCTCTCCTCCGCGCATTTCCACTGCTCATCTGCTAAGGACATCCTCCTTCGCCAAGACTCCGGCGGACGAGTCGGACTCTACAGCTGGGGCGTTCCGATGGGCGGTGGCGACTCTGCTGGTTACGGAGTTGCGGATGCAGCGGTCAGTCTCACTTTCGCTTCAGCTAGCAGCTTTTTCTCTTCCGGGTAAACCTTGCCGTTTTCGGCTGTGGCGATGTACTGCTTTGCTGCATCGAGCTGGCGGCCCTCGACCAGAACCAACGCGACGTAAATGGCTGCATGCGGATCGAGCAATTGGTCGGGCCGTAAATTTTGCAGAACGCCAAGAGCCTCAGCGTTCCTGCCGAGGCGATGCAGAGAAAATGCATAAGTTGCCGCGCAATTGACCTCGTTCGGCGCGCGATCATAGGCATCCTTGGCGAGTTGATGTGAGCGTTCCGTATCTTGTTCAAGGACCAAACCTAGCCGGGCGAGGTCGGCTGTGATCGGTGCCTCGTTAGGCGAACTCTCATGAAGGCGTTGGAGGACTTCGTACAGCCTGGCAGTTTCGTTATTCGCACGGTATAGCCGGCGAAGATTGTCGAGAGCTTCACGGCGCATCGACGGGTTTTCTTCCACGCGCAACCAGAGTTCCTCGGCCTGGCTCTCCAGTTGCCATTTCGTGGCTAGCCGGGCGAGGATAAGTTCGCGTTCCGGCTTGTCTTCTGCCAAACCATCGACACTCTGCCACAGCGTTTCAAACTCCGAGCTCACGCTAGAGCCGCTGCCGGATCGCAAGTGCCGGACAGCAATTGCTTGATATGCGAGGCGCTGGTATTCGGCGGCGCCCCAATTGCCCGTCCGGGTCCAGCGTCTTAAGCGGGACCAGTTTTTTACCGTTGCGTACGCGTCCGCCACTGCGACGGATGCGGGCGGCGAACTCAGCTCTGCTGCCGGCAACTTGTCGACCCATTTCACAACGTCGCCAGGGAGTCCGTTCTGATTCATCCACTCCATGAGCGATTCGAGATCAGACGCATTTCGTGTCGCGAACGGTTTCACTTTCTCCAGTAGTGGCCGAAATTTTTTCTCATCGAGCTTGCGGTAAAAATTCAGGCAAAGCAGATAATCGCCGAAGGTGACATCCGGCGACATTTGGAGCTGTTGAGCAAAATTATCCGCGCCGTCGAGGTCATTGTGTTCCACAGCGTCGTTGAGCAAGGCGCGCAGTGCGCCTGTTTGGTACGGCGCTGTTTTGGCGAGTTGCTCTAGTTTGTCTCGCGCATTCTTGCTCTTTTCCGCTTCTTTGGAACGAATTTGCAGGGCTGCCAGATTAAATTGATAGAGGTCGTTGGTTGGCTGTTTGTTTACCGCGGCGGCGAATTGTTCCTCCTGTTCGGCAAAATTTCCTTCGGCGCGCGCCAGCCAACCGGCGACGACATGAAAGGCTGCGCTCTCGCGATCTTTCGAAGAAATTCGATTAAGCGCGTCTCGTGCGACATTGAACTGTCCAAACCGAAGCGCAGCGGAAGCGTGGTTGAGCTGGCTGTCGGCATCATTTGGGCGTAATCGCGCTATGCGCTCGCGCCACGAAACGGCCTCTTCAAGATTTTGTTTTTCTGCTGTGTCCGCGAGGATCGACAGGGCCGGAACAGAATTCGGACGCCGCCCCAGTAGCTCCCGCGCTATTTGCGCTGCGTTGCTGAGTTCTCCTTCGTGTAGCAATGCACTTGCCCGATCCAACAAACGGTTTTCACGCCAGTTCTGATAGAATTTTGAACCGTACGTGACGACAAAGGTGCCGAGCAAAACGGCAACCGCTAAACCGGCAACTGCAAGTGCAAGATGAGGCGGCCGGAGCCGCCGTTGCAACAAAGGTTTCGTGACGCTAAACGACTGCCGCCCCGTCGCATACTCGGGGGATTCGAGTTGTTTCGAGAGTACGTGCGTTGTCTCGACGCCAGTCGATCCATTTCTCCCTTTCATGCACGATGGTGGTTGGGCTAACGATGAGTTGGCAGTGCGACTCCTTCAGATGTGAGGGCCATTTCGATCGGCAGAACCTGGTCTCGCAAATGCCGGCCCCAAACGTAACGTTCGAAAAGCACCTTCAGCGTAGCGGTAAGCGGCACAGCAAGGAGCGGCCCAATGACTCCACCGATGATCAGCCCCCAGACAAAGATCGACACGATCACGGTCATCGGATGTAAGCCCACGTAGTTTCCGACAATTCGCGGCGCATAGAACAGACCCTCCAGGTTCTGTATGAAAATGAAAATGGCCGTTACGATGATTGGATGCGTCCAATCGCCCCATTGAAACGCGGCGATGAGAACAGCTGGCACCCAGCAAATAATGATCCCGATGTACGGAATCATCGTAAGCACAACCACCATTGCACCGATGACTGCTGCAAAGTTCAGCCCGAACATCGTGAGCGCCACGCCAATGAGAAGACCATCCACCAGGCAGACGAGCAACTGGCCGCGAAAATACGCGACAACGTACGAGTTGATTTGCGACAGCACTTCCGCCACCTCGTCCTTCAGCGGCGATGCGCGCAACGGCAGGTAGTCTGTCCATCTTTGTTCAATGCGCGGCTTTTCTTTCAGTAGAAAAAATAAATAGACTGGGACCAGAATAAGGCTCAGCAGGAAACCGGTCGCGCCGAGAAATCCGCCGATACTTTTCTTCAAAATCTCCCAGAGTTTTCCGAGCAAAATGGGGAGCGCGTTCTGCAACTTCGGCATTTGCTTTTCCACCCACTCTTGAATGCGTTGGCGTTCAGCGGTGCTCAGCTTCGGTGGGCTCGGGGCGATGACTTCAGTGGCGGGCGCCGTGGCTGCCGGCGATGCGATCGGACTCGATGCGCCTTGCCGGTCGGGAGAAGCGGATGGACCCGGTCCGATCAGCAAGTTGGTGAGATTTTTGGACGCGGATTTCGTCTGTTCTGTGCTGAACAAGCCGAACGTGCGGTCGAACCGATAGATCAGATCCACGGTGTAGTCCCTTGCCCGTTCGGTATAGGAGGGGATTTGCCTGGCGAAATTTGCGCTCTGAATCGAGATCGTCGGAACCAGCCAGGCTGCCAGGCCGCCTAACGCGAAAAACGCAATGGCGAAAAGCAGCGTGATCGCCTTAGTGCGACTAAGCGTTCCACGGGACATTTTCGTCACCAACGGGTCCAGCAGATAAGTAAGAATCACGGCAGTCGCCACCGGGATCAGAATCGGCTGGAGAAAACTGATGATACTTGTCCCGGTCCAGATAACCGCCGCAAGGATAAGAACGAGAACAACGACGAAGAAGGCCGTCAACGCCGCCCACATCATCTTGCGTTGCCAGGGCGTGGGGTATTCCTTCATCTCAGGGCTAGGCGTTCACTGCCGAATACCGAACATCGAATGTCTGACAAACGCGCAGCGACCGCGTTGAACTTGGACTTCGGCATTCGGTGTTGGGCGTTCGGCGTGATCCACTTGTTAGGTGAGATTGGTGTTTGCCGGCAAATCCCTTCCGATCGCCTTTTTAGTTGTTTGGATTTTGTCCGCCAGATTTTTATTTTTTGGATCCAGAGCCAGCGCTTTTTGCCAGGCTTCCAACGCTTCCTGGCTGCGATTCAATTTCAAATAGGTGTCGCCAATATGTTCGAACACCACCGGGTCGTCGTGCTCTGCAGTCTTCGCAGCGCGGAGCAGGTCGCTCAAGGCTTGATCGAACCTACCCTTTCGAAATTCCACCCAGCCGAGACTATCTAGATACGACGCATTGCCGGGTTCGCTTTGCAAGGCGCGTCTGATCATCAATTCAGCTTCCTGCAGGTTCATGTTGTGATCCGCCCACATGTAGCCCAGGTAATTGCATGCTTCCGCCGAGTTCTCGGGATCGAGCGCAATCGATTTACGAAGCAAATCGGACGCTTTGTCGTACAAGCCCGCCTGCTCGGCAGCTGCGCCATAATTGAAATAAAATTTCGCGTTTACGAATTCGTCGTCTTCCTCGATTTGCGCTTCGTGCAGCGCTTCCTCGAAAGTCGCCACGGCTTGCTGATTTTGCTTTGCTTCGCGTTGCGCGATTGCCAGGTAATAGACGATCTCCGCTGCGCCAGGGAATCGGCGCCGTGCTTCAGTCAGTAGTTTCACTGCACGGTCGGCGTCTTTCAATGGGCCGAGGAGCAACTCCGCCAGGCGCACATATGTCCCGGCGTGGTTTGGGTTGATTAAGAGGCTTTGCTCATAGTTGGCAGCTACCCTGGCGAACTTCATTTTCGCTTCCTCGATGTGGTTGTCGCGCTGCAGTGATCGCGCTTCTTCGTCAAGCACCTGAGCAAGTAAATCGTACGTTTGATACTTTTCGGGATGCTCCTTGATGATTTGCTCGAGCATCTCAACCGCTTTATCTCTCTGATTTGTCAGGATAAAACCGGTGGCCAGTTTCTCTTGCGCGTTTGCATCGTCCGGTTGCAGTTCCAGCACGCGCAGGTAAAGCGGGATGGCTTCCTTGAGTTGCTGTGATGCCGCGTAGTAGTCCGCTACATCCTTGAGGATGCCCGGATCATCGCCGGCGTTTTCCCCCGCCTTTTTGAAAATCTCGTTGGTCTTTTTTAGTTCGTCCGGTTTTGGCTGCGAATCGGACTTGAAAAGAATGGCCACATAAAGTTTTCCAAGGCGCAGCCAGAAATTCGGATCGCTACTGCGAATCTTAAGGGCTCGATCAAGAGCGTCGAGCGCCTTTCTCTCTTGCCCCGCTGCGAGTTCGATTTCGACGAGGCGCTGATAACCTTCTATGTCTCCGGGATTCAGAGTTATGGCGCGATTGGCGTAATCAATCGCCTGGTCTGTCTTCTTCAAATACCTTGTGTAGATGAAAGCGAGTTGCTGATACGGCTCGGCATTATTCGGGTTTGCCTTGATTGCATCCTTGAGGACGTCGATCGCCTGCGGAAAATCATCCTGCTGTACCAGCAGACCGGCCACGCGCGAGGCCAGATTCGACTGGCCCGGATCAACATTGAGAACCTTCCGATACGCCTCCAGCGCGCGCTCCATCTCGCCGTTTTCCTCGAATGCCATCCCTTCAACGAAATGCGTAATCGCTTCCGCTTTATGCACACCTTGCGAACGCAACGCGAGGTCTGGAGCCGGCTTCATGCTGACCGTATCGTCCTGTCGCAGAGCCGGTTTTCCCGAATGGGTGCGAGACGTTTTAGCAGGTGAAGCTCTGGGTACCTTGCCGTCCGCAACTACGGCCGCAATCAAAAAACTGACCCCAACAATGACCTTCTGGCAGCCGCTACCAACCCAGAACTTTTTACGCTTCCTCACGCTTAACCTTATATTTCTGGCGCGTGTTCGGCAAACCGGCAGCCAGTGGCGTGATGAAGTCCATGGAGCAATCGAGTAGCGAGTGATTCGACGCTGCGTCCCCCGGCGATTCTTCAGCCAGTCCAATGCACTATCATACTATCCTCCAAGGCGGCGATATTCGCCAGCAAATCGACGACAAGATCGGGCCTTTCAGCTGTTTGCTGCTAAAGCTTGTACCGCAGACGCTTCTTATGCCGGTGCGCCTTCATGCGTTTGCGGCGCTTGTGTTTGGCAATTTTTGCTTTCCGTCGTTTTTTGAGCGAGCCCATTCAGAGTTTCAGATTTGCGAGTGAGGATTCAACCATTTAATTCGCCGCGCTGCAACCTAGTTCTTTGCGCCTGGCATGAACCTGCTGCGGTAGCTTTGCGGATGCGATACAAGCTGGTCGAACGAGGATTAGACAGAAAGAGTCTATTTAATCCACTCACTTCCTCTTTAACATCTCATCGCGCTTTGCTTTGAACTCGCTGCCGGGTTTCCATTCCGGAAACCTATCGCCATTCGCAACCTGGTAGCCGACTTCGAAGAGAAGTTGAAGATCCTGCACCGCGCCGGAGAGGTCCCAGTTCGGATCAACTTCGTCCGACACCTGATGATAGCGATGCGAGGTGTAATCGTCTTTCTTTTGCCGGCCGAAACCAGCCGGTTTCCCGATGAAATCTATGCCGCGGCCGGTGTAAAGCGCAGGCACCCCGTGCTTCGAAAATTCGAAGTGATCGGCGCGATAAAAACTGCCTTTTTCGGGCTCACTGTTTGGCGTCATCATTCGTCCGTTGCGTTTCGCAGCCGCGGCGAGCAAATCGTCAAGTGTCGAGTTGTTGTCGCTCAGATCCTCGATGTCCCGCGTTTTTCCCCACGGGTTCACGGTATCGATATTGATGTTGGCGAGCGTTTTCTCCAGAGGATACAGGGGATGCTCGGCGTAAAATTTCGCGCCGAGCAATCCCGCTTCTTCAGCGGTCGTGGCTATGAACAACACTGGGCGTTTCGGCGGCGGATTTAGTTTTGTGAACGCGGCTGCGAGTTGAAACAGAGAAGCCACGCCGGACGCATTGTCGATAGCACCATTAAAAATCTGATCGCCCTGCAATTCGGGATGGCGCCCGAGATGATCCCAGTGCGCGCTATAAATGACGTATTCGTCCCGCAATTTCGGATCGTTTCCTTCGAGTTTGCTGATCACGTTATCCGATTTGAATGAGCGCAACTGTTGTTTGATGTCGATCTTTGCTTTGGCTTTCAACATCACCGGTCGGAATTCTTTTCTGATTGCCGACTTTTTCAGCGCATCGAAACCTTGACCGCAGTCGGCCAACAATTCCTTTGCAGTATCGAGCGTGATCCACGAGCGCGCCTCGACCGCATCCATGTTTTTATTCGGCGAATCGATCTCATAGTTTTCCTTTCCCCAGCTTGTTTTCACGACAGCGTACGGATAGCCGGCCGGTCCGGTCTCGTGAATAATCACGGCAGCCGCGGCGCCCTTTTGCGCAGCGATCTCATATTTGTATGTCCACCGGCCATAGTAGGTCATCGCTTTTCCCTTGAACATTTTCTCATCGAGCTTTGCTGGATCTTTCGAATCAGAAATCGGTGGGTCCCCGATCAACATCAGCAACGTCTTGCCGCGAACATCGAGACCTTTGTAATCGTCCCAGCCATATTCCGGTGCGACAACGCCGTATCCAACAAAGACCACATCGGACCTGTCGATCTTGATCTCCGGTTGGAGACGCGCCGAGGACGCGACGAAATCGTCAGGATATTTAAGATCAATGATTTTATCGCCGACAATGAATGACATTCCCGGATCGCTCTTGATCCCAGCCAGCAGAACTTCCTGCGTATAAGTCCCGTCCGGATTTCCCGGTTTCAATCCGATCTGTTTAAACTGATTGGTAATGTATTTGATCGAAAGCTCTTCGCCTTTTGTCCCGGGTGCGCGCCCCTCGAATTCGTCTGATGAAAGAACCTTAATGTGCGCGAGCAAACCGTCCGGCGTGATCGCGTCCAGCGCCGGCTCCAAGCGCAGCGCCAATTCATCGGCTGCGAGGATCGACGCCGCAGCGGCAAAAAAGATTGCGAGAAACCGCCCAATTTTCACAGCATACGAAGAGGTTGTAGGTTTGTGTCAAACGCCGAGCTTACAATTGGCGCGTCGATCGGCGCTCGGCACAAGCGCCTCTACAACCGTCTGCCTTCGTGCGGTGGAGCGGCCGGCGCTTTCTTTTCCTAGTAAGCCGTTCCTCCCATCTGCGTGCGCGGATGAGACTCTTGCTCACCCGCCAATCATCGGCAGATTGGAATCTCGATTTTTTACATGAACACAACACTTGCCCATCAACTGGCTGATTACGCGTGCGCGTTGCGGTTTGAGGAACTTTCCAACGAAGTGGTGCATGAAGTGAAGCGGCGCGTGATCGATTCACTCGGCTGCGCGCTCGGCGCATGGAAGGAAGAGCCGTTTGTGATCGCGCGAAAAGTGGCCGCAGATTTTTCGGCGAAACACGGATCGACAATTATTGGCACCGCCCACAAGGCGCCGCCGGACTGGGCGGCATTCGCCAACGGCTGCGGGATTCGCTATTTCGATTTCAACGACACCTATCTCTCGAAAGAGCCTGCCCACCCGAGCGACAACATTTCGGCTGCGCTGGCGGTGGCGGAAAGCGTGGGTGCCAGTGGACGCGAACTAATCACAGCAATCGCGCTTGCATACGAAGTGCAATGCCGCTTATGCGATGCGGCCAGCATTCGTGCACGGGGCTGGGACCATGTGACCTATGGGACGTTCTCGACCGCCCTCGCATGTGCGCGTTTGATGAAGCTTGACCCGGAAAAAACGAGACACGCGGTGAATATTGCCGGCGTGGCCGGCGTGGCCATGCGGCAAGCGCGCGCGGGCGAGCTCTCGCACTGGAAAGGCGTCGCTTTCGCGAATGCGGCGCGTCACGGCGTTTTTTCCGCCCTACTTGCACGCGAGGGAATGAGCGGGCCCGCGCCGATCTTCGAGGGCGAAATGGGATTTGAGAAACAACTCGGCGTATCGCTCGGTAACGTCGGCGAAAAATTCCGTGGCGCGCCCTCGATGATTTTGAAAACGAGCATCAAATATTGGCCGGCGGAATATCACAGCCAAAGCGCAATTGAAGCGGCGCTTTTTTTGCGAAGCCAGATTGGCGACCTTTCCAAAATCAAAGGCGTCGTCATCGAGAGTCACGACGCTTCTGTGGATATCATCGGAAGCGAGCCGGAAAAATGGAAACCCATGACACGCGAGACAGCCGATCACAGTTTGCCTTATATCACTGCGATTGCGCTGATTGACGGGGAAATCACCGATCGCCAGTTTCAGCCAGAACGCTTCAAAGATCCCGAAGTGTGGAAGTTCCTGGAGAATGTGAAGGTCGAACGGAACGCAGAATTGAGCGCGATGTACCCGGATGCGGTCGGCAACATTGTGCACGTTGATCTTGCCGATGGTCGACGATTAACAAGGCGCGTCGATTATCCACTCGGTAATGCCAAAAATCGGCTTAAGGATTCAGCAGTAGAAGGAAAATTCCTCGGGCTTGTCGAGAACCTCATTGGCGAAAATCCAGCTAAAAGAATCGTCGAGCTTGTTTGGAAATTGGACGAAGCAAAAAACGTCGACGAATTGATGCAGGCACTGAGAATGACGAATGACGAATGAATGACGAAGCACCACCGCAGTGTCATCCTGAGCGAAGTCGAAGGATCCCGTTGAGTTAACGAAAGGTTCCGTCACGGGATTCCTCGACTTCGCTCGGAATGACTGGAAGTTGCTTCGCCATTTGCACGAGCATGAGCATGAGTAAGACTAAGAGACTGCGTGAGTTGATTGCGACCAGCGCAATCATGCTGCCGGGCGTGCCGAATGCGGCGATGGCCAGGCAGGCAGAACGGGCTGGCTTTGACGCCCTTTACATCAGTGGCGCCGGGATGGCGAATGCGACTGCGGGCGTTCCCGATATTGGTCTGCTCACGTTAACGGAAGTGGCGCAGTTGGCCGGGTACATCGCCACGGCCGTGAAGATTCCTGCAATCGTCGATGCCGACACCGGGTTTGGAGGTTCGGAAAATGTCGCGCGCACAATCCGCGAACTCGAAGCCGCTGGTCTGGCAGGATGCCACATTGAAGACCAGGAATTTCCAAAACGCTGCGGACATCTTGCCGGGAAATCGCTGGTCGACGTGAGGGAGATGACGGAAAAAATCAAAGCGGCGGTAGCTGCGCGACGGGACCCCGATTTCATGATCATCGCCCGGACCGACGCGCGTGCGGTGGAGGATTTCGATCGAACGATTGATCGGGCGCAGCGCTATATCGAAGCAGGTGCGGACGCAATATTCCCGGAAGCGTTGCAAAGCGAAGAGGAGTTTCGCGATTTTGCCGGCGAGCTTGATGTGCCGCTGCTGGCGAACATGACCGAGTTCGGGAAGAGTCCGCTGCTTTCGTTCCAGGATTTGGTCGGACTCGGTTATCGCATGGTAATTTTCCCGCAAAGCGCGTTTCGCGTGTCGATGAAAGCTAGCGAACACTTTCTCCGTGCTCTCAAAGAGAGCGGCACGCAAAAGGAATGGATCGATGAGATGCAGACGCGGCAGGAGCTTTACGAGCTTCTCGATTACGATCCAACTGCAGCGAAATGGCTGGCTTGAGCGACTGACGATTTGTCGTCGCGCGTATCGTAGTTACAATCAGCGGACAACATGGGTACTGAAACAAAACCACAATACAGCCCGGGACTGGCCGGGGTAATCGCCGGTGAAACGGCGATCTGCTGGGTCGATCCCGCTGCCGGGCTGATGTATCGGGGCTACGACATTCATCAGATGGCCGAGAAAGCCACTTTTGAGGAGGTCGCTTACCTGCTGCTCAATGGCGAGTTGCCGAATGCCAAGCAATTGAAGGACTTCAGGCAACAAATCGCCAGCCAACGCGAATTGCCTGGCCCTGTAACGGAAATGCTCCGGCTTCTGCCGGGCGACACACATCCGATGGACATGCTCCGCACCGGCGTATCCATGTTAAGTGCATTCGACAAGGATCTGGAGGACAACTCGCACGACGCCAACATTCGCAAATCGATTCGGCTGATCGCGCGCGTTTCGACTTTAATCACCGACGGCTGGCGTATCTCGCAGGGCCAACAACCGTTCCCGGAAAAGCCGGAACTGACACAGGCCGCGAATTTTTTTTACAAGTTTAACGGCAAAGTTCCCGAGCAATGGCAAACCCGGATGCTCGACACGATCTTCAATCTCTACGCTGACCACGAATTCAACGCGTCAACGTTTGCCGCCCGCGTGACCGCTTCCACATTGGCGGGCATTTATGCAGCAGTGACTTCGGCTGTTGCGACTCTGAAAGGCCCGCTCCACGGCGGCGCGAATGAGGAATCAATGAAGATGCTTGAGGAAATCGGGACACCTGATCGTGCGGAGGCGTGGCTAATGAAAAAGCTGGGGACGAAAGACAAGATCATGGGATTTGGTCATCGCGTTTACAAAAAAGGCGATTCCCGCGTGCCAGCGATGCGGGAGATTGCCCGCGACCTCGGAAAACGCACAGGCAAAGAAAACTGGGTGCCGATTTGCGAGAAGCTCGAAGAAGTGATGGAGCGGGAGAAACAGCTTTGCGCGAATGTTGATCTATATGCTGCGCCGGTTTTTTGGCTGCTCGGCTTTCCGCCAGAGTTGAATACCCCGCTCTTCGCTGCGTCACGCGTCGCTGGCTGGTGCGCGCACGTGACCGAGCAACACGATCACAATCGTCTGATCCGGCCGCGCTCACTTTATGTCGGACCACCGTTGCGGCCGTATCCCGGCGCGGCGAAATGACGGGGCTGCACTGTAGCGGCGCTCTATGAGCGCCGAAAATCGCAAATCTCGATTGCACCGACTAGACCGAGTGTTCGTCCATTCTCCGATTTATTTCGTCACAGCTTGTACGCACGAGAGGCGAAAAATTCTTGCCACCGCAAAAGTTCACGAAGCTTTTCTTAATTTTGCCAGGAGAGGTCCTGAACATGGAGCGTGGGTTGGCGCATATGTGATCGTGCCGGATCACTTGCATCTGTTTGTCTCAATGGATGATCAGAGGATCATGTTGCCTGTCTGGATGAAGTCTTTGAAAAACGCGGCTTCCAAGGCTCTGCGTTTGCATGGAACTCCTCCGCCGCATTGGCAGAAAACCTTTTTTGATCACTTGCTTCGCAGTAGAGAATCCTATTCAGAAAAGTGGAGCTACGTTCGTGAGAATCCGGTACGGGCAGTCCTTGTATCAAAGACCGAGGATTGGGCGTTCGTGGGCGAGATTTTTGCATTGGAATATCACCCCGAGTGATGCAGTTTCGGCGGTCACAGACCGCCGCTACAATGAAACAACAAGAATCGCTTCAGGAAAGATATGCGCCCCGAAATGCATGCTTCGGCTGTGGCCCGTCAAATCCCGATGGGTTGCACATTCGTAGTTTCGTGAGGAACTCCGATGAATCGCGAGCAGGCGCCGAAATCGTCGCCGAGTGGAAGCCGGAGAAAAAATACGAAGCGTTCGACGGAGTGCTGAACGGCGGGATCATCGGGACGTTGCTTGATTGCCATTGCAATTGGGCAGCCGCCTATCATCTGATGAAACGCGCAGGCGAGACTCGGCCGCCCTGCACGGTCACCGCGGAGTACGCCATCAAAATGGTGCGGCCCACTCCCACGAACGATTCGGTTTTTCTCTCTGCCAGGGTTGTGGAGATCACGGATGACCGCGCAACCGTCGAAGGCACCTTGACTGCTGGAGGAAAAATCTGTGCCACTTGTCGCGGAGTTTTTGTCGCCGTGAAGGAAGGCCACCCCGCGTATCATCGATGGTGAACAGCTTGAGGGCCTTCAACGCCCAACGCTCAACGCCCAACACTCAATTCAGCCAGTTGGGCGTTCGGCGTTGGACGTTAACCTTTTTCTTCTTCTTGTTGGTTTGTTCCGTCTTGCTCGCTGCAAGGATCGCACCGAAGGAGAATCGGCGGCGGCGGCACATATCGCAGAAATCGAAGCAAGATTAGGCGGCCGGATCGGTGTAGCCGCGCTGGATACCGGCAGCGGTAAACGCTTCGATTACCAATCTCAGGAACGTTTTCCGATGTGCAGCACATTTAAGTTTCTCGCTGCCGCGGCGGTCGTAAAGCAGGTCGATCAGGGAAAAGAGAAACTGTAACGCACACGTCGTCTTGAAGTTTTTGTCTCCGTAAAGAAGGAAATCACACGTGCGTCCCATTGGAGGGGCGCTTTTCCAAGCGCCCGCGGCGGCTGGAAAGCCCCCGCTCCTTGTTTAAGAATTCGCTGCCTGAATTTCGTCGATGCGCGCCCTAATGCGATGCGTTTAGCTGGCATTCATGAAGAATTCAACTTCGAAAGCTTCCGCGAGCACCGCGTTTCGCATCATCCCTCTTCCCACCGAAATTGCAGAGGCAGCACGGCGTGTAGTAAAAGCGGGAGCAGCGGATCACGCGCTCGTTACAGCAGATTCGCCCACGAGTTCTCCATGCCGGCATTGTCTGCGTTGGGCACAGCCTGGCGAGCGGGTAATTCTGTTTCCATATTCCGCAATTCCGTCTGGTCATCCATATTCTGAGACCGGACCGATCTTTGTTCACGCCAACGATTGCCAGCGCTACAGCTTGACTGACGAATACCCGGCCGACTTTCGCAGTGGTCGCGTCTTTCGCGCTTACGATTCAAATTACAAGATCATCGACGCGGAAGTTCTGAATGGCAGCGAACCGAAAGCCGTCATCCAATATTTGTTTCAAAATCCCGACGCTGCTTTTCTAGATGTGCGCAGTGTTACCCACGGCTGCTTCACGTTCCGGGTTCAGCGCGCATGAGGAGACCGCGAAACATCGCTGATGCATGTAGCCACGGCGCTACGTCGCCGTGCCTGATGTCGCTTCGCAAAACGTCTCGACACAGCGAGGCGGCTACAGAATTTGCTGCTCGAATTTCGTCGATGCAGCAACGGCTCTGCGCCCTTAGCTTCTGTGCATGAAAATGCTCGAACTTCTTCCGCCGCCTGAAACGATGTATCGCGCGCTCATGAAGCGCGATCCGAGCTTCGAAGGAATCTTCTATGTCGGCGTGCGCACAACGGGAATTTTCTGCCGGCCCACGTGCACAGCCAAAAAACCGGCGCGCGAGAATGTCGATTTTTTTGCCAGAGCGAACGAGGCTTTGGAAAGCGGTTATCGTCCGTGCTTACGCTGCCACCCGCTCGATCCAAATGCGCGTCCTCCGAAACTGATTGAGCGTCTCCGCGACGAGGTCGAACGTGCTCCGAGTGGACGTCTAACTGATAAGGAACTGGCAGCGCTTTCGATTGATCCCTCCACTGCGCGGCGACAGTTCAAACGCCATTACGGAATGACATTTCAAGCGTATCATCGCGCGCGTCGGATGGGCCTTGCTTTGAGCCAGGTGCGGCAACGCGGTCGCGTCGATGAAGCGCGAAACGGCAGCGGATTTGAGTCGGAGAGCGGTTTTCGTGAAGCATTCACAAAGATTTTTGGTGAATCGCCAAGCAATGCGAAGACGCGGGCACCGCTGTTTGCGGAGCGAATCGATACGCCGCTCGGCGCGATAATCGCGGTCGCTGACGATAAAGGCTTGCGTCTGCTCGAGTTCATCGATCGACGCGCGACGGAACGCGAGTTGTCGATTTTGCGGAAACGATTGTGCACAAATGTAGTGCCGGGGAAACATCGGCATCTTGAAACGGTCCGTTCCCAATTGAGTGATTACTTCGCGGGCAAGAATCTGCACTTCGATGTTCGCCTGGCTCCGGTCGGATCGCCTTTCCAATTGCGGGCGTGGAAAATTCTGCGGTCAATCCCGGTTGGCGAAACGCGCTCGTACTCATGGATGGCTAAACGCCTGGGCGATGAAAATGCGCGGCGCGCGGTTGGTCGCGCGAATGGCATGAATATGATTTGCATCATCATTCCGTGCCACCGCGTGATTCGCGCCGATGGCACATTGTGCGGGTACGGGGGCGGATTATGGCGCAAGAAGTGGCTCCTCGATCACGAGCAGCGCTATGCGCGCTGAATGCGGGATGAGAAGTGAGACGTGAAATTACTTCTCACTAGTCACTTCTTACATTCTTAACAAAGCGCGCCCGGGGTGACTCGAACACCCGACCCACGGATTAGAAATCCGTCTCGTGACATAGGTGTTCAAAATCCCGTTGTCACTTCGTTGACAGTGTTTCGACTCCCCCTTTACGTCGCCAAATCTCAGTGGTTTACCGGGTCATTCGTGTGGGGTACTTCTTTCGGAGGGGTCTAGCCTGAACGTGGTTCCCGTTCGCGCTCAAAAGGCGACCTCAACCGCCCTGCAACTTGCACACCATGACTAACAGAATCCTGGGCGCTTACTAGTTAAAGCTTCGCAGCAGCGCCGAATGTCGAGACATTCCAATTGCTGTTGCCGCTACTTATCTTTTTGCGCAGTCTGACATGCCCAAATCGACTAGGCACCGAATGCAGCTGACGAGTGAATCTTCGCATTAGACGCTCCGCTCGAGGATTCCGATCACGGAATCGCTGTGTCCGTGGGGGCGAGGTTAAGTACGCTTCAGACGTTCGGCGTCGGATGCGATCACAATCGTCGTCTGTTGGGAGGTGCTTTCCACCCCGCACAAATGGAGTTAGAGCGGCGACCGGTTCCGGCTGAAGTAATTCTCGCCAGATGTCGTCATGATCGGCATTGGACGATCCATGATGTGCAATCTTGTACGCTTGATAGTGGTTTGTGCCCGAAAAGGAGTCGATAATTGCAAACCAGCCAAAATTCCGATCTGTGCGAACGAGCAAATCCGAGCCGAGCAGGATTCTCGCGTCTCCAACAACTAGACTGATTACAACTGACGCGTGATTGTCGACGATGTTTGGCACTCTTCGGGACAAAGTCGTGGCGCTCGCCTGAGCCGCTGCTTCACCGAAGCGAAGAATCATTGCGAGGTCCGCTGCTTCTGAAGGTGACAAGGCACGCACTTCTGCGTGAGTTGGTCGGTTACGGCTCCACAACACCTTTTGCGCCGATGCACGAACAGCCCCCCCGTTCTTTAGCACTTGGACAATCGCGTCCATCTCGTCGATACCCGACCCGCCAGGAAGAAACGAGCGCAGGCGCCAAGTCGCGAGTATTGACTCGAATTGTTCTGAGGTCATAGCGGCAGAGCATACGAATTTCGCGGACGCGGTCGCCCTACATACATCGGAGAGCCCAACTATATGATCGTCATGCCAATGCGTCGCAATGACGAGGTGGACTGCAGAAGAAAGATCGACTCCCAGAGTCTCTAGATATTCCAGTGCCACCGAACGCTTCGCCTTATCCTCCAGACATGAATCAATTACCAGCCAATCGTTGTGACCCATGTGCGCGACAACGCATTCGCCGTATCCGGGTCCGAAGATTGATACCTCAACTTCGTCTGTAGCGGGGGCCTGATATTGTCTACTCCCAATTGATAGCACGCATCCGCCCCTTAATGACCTCTAAGGAGGTTTAGACTTCAGCTGATGAAGGCCACGGTATTCGCCGAAGATACACGATCGACTGCTGGCGGTGAGTACCATCTTGGATGTCAAACCCCACCGTCCAAACTACAGGTACACCTGCGACAGCGAGCGGCCGATCTGATGCTGGCAACGCATCGATTTCAAACTCGGCTTCAATCGGAGAATCGTCGGGATTCTCACGAAATTCGGCCCAAAATGTGTCGGCGTCGCGTCTAATAATTCGTCCCTCGTACTTGCGAACCATGCTGAATCGCTCGGCAATGCCGCTGCGGGCCGAATGAACGCGGGGGGCTTCAACTGTTGTTCCCATTAAATTGCTGCCTCGTCGGTTTCCATTCTTATCAGTCGGGGTTGTTGTTGCAGCAGTCTGCGGATCAATTCTCGCGCCCTTTTGAGCAGAGAGTTGGTATCTTTCGGTGATTCTTTGTGGCAATAAGAACAATCTCTCTCGTTGCGACAACGCCAATGCCGCGCTCGTTTGCGCAGCTCCTACGGCCCATTCCGCGAGCGGAGTCTGTGTAGATTGTTGTTCTTCAGCCATTGGGTTTTATCTCCGCGAAAATTTTCGCTGCCACGCGTCGGGCTTGCTCACACGCCGAAGCGGATTCGTTTTTGATGAATTTTCTGACTGCGTCTGCACCACCGCTTTCTCGCAGTTCTGCAGGTACATCATAGTGCGTATTAGTTTTCACAAATAAGCCGGGATTCACAAGCGAAGACGGTTCTACCGTTATATTAACGAACCCCGCGTAATCACCTTTTCGAGGCGACCTTATAGTTAAGTTTTGCATCCCAGGCTCAGGAAAAAGCGGCTCCCAAATTAGCTTTTTTGGTGCCAACGTGTGGCCGATTTTATGCCAATATTCGATAGTCTCAATACGATAGTGGGCGGACGGATTAATACCACAAGCGTGCAGCGGAACATGCGGCAGCAGATTGAGAACGCCATCTATTAAATCGAAGAGCTTCGTCGAAAAAGCCATATTCTGGATGTTTAGAATCAAACTCTGGTTGAGGCAGATTATGTGTATCCCGGCGAAGCTGACATCCGTAACTTCTGTAGCCACGACCTTGATCTTCGCAGCCAATGCCTCCTCTTCACCGATCAGTTTCTGCCGAAGAAACCATTGCGGATGGAGAATCGCTGGATTGAAAGACCCCAACAGAACGACGTCCAGCGTTTCCGATTCTAGGTTGCGAACTGTTTCAGCCATCTAAATAAAGGAATGCCTTGCCGCTGCTGGTGAGAGAGTTGGCGATTGAATCCCGTGGGTCAAGCCGGATTTGGAACCAAATTGCGGATTTCGCGCCTTCAGTCCACGCACGCCACGGTTGAAGTCCCATTCCCGCATTGTGTTGCTCTTTACTCAAAGTCGCAAACAGAAGGGAACAGCCACGGCAGTGCTATTGCCAAAAGCGACGGAGTGACAATCCATTCTTTGCGACACGAAAGCTGAACTGGTTGCCGCCGAGTTGCCGAATTGCGCGGTTATACATTCCGATTTTGGGCGTGAAAACGAAATTGCACTCGCGGAAGCGAACTTCGTATTGTGGCAACGAGTTCATACTGCGATGCACGCCTATGAAGTCCGCCCGCGCAAAGATAAACGCGGCGTCGATCTAATTTCCGATGCGCTGCCATTCGGGTGCCTCCGGCCGATAGAGCAGTTGATTTGTAATCTAGGAAAGAATGTTTGCGCGGGTTTACATTGGGTTGCATAGATCTTCTATGCAGATGAAGTCAACCAATGCGGCAATGTCGTCGAAGGATTCCAGCCAAATACTCTTTACACGGATTCCTTCGAAAAGTTGCCTGTCATACGTGTCTGCTCGCTGTAACGCGGCATCGACGGCGTCAGAGAGTTTGAGATGGGTCCTTGGGGTATGGAAGGTCGAGACGCATACCGGTAACAGCATTGTTACCACCCTGTTATGGAGACTAGTCGCTTCTCGTGTTACGCCTCAGGCAGGAGGGGAAAGAGATATGTATATGACAATGATCATCCCTCGCCGTGGGGCTACATCGCAAATGTGGATTACGAAGGGCGAAAAATCTGGACTGTGGACGCGCATCGCGAAGACATCAGGAGTGATTCCGAAACGAGTCCGGCAATCGGGCAGTGATCCCTCGAGAATGCAAACCCAAACCAAAGAAAAACGGAAAAAATGAAAATCTTACCAGCAATTTTAGCTTGCCTGCTGGCGTATCTGGCCGTCGGGGTATCAACCGGCAGAGGACAAGTAATGAATGTCCCCGAGCCAACTGCAATCACGACGGGAACGCCGCCACCCGTCGTAATTGAGACCTACAAGATCGTTAACGGCATGAACATTCGAGCGACCGTGTACAACGTCGACGACGGACAAAGACATCGCGTAGCGATCGTAATTCACGGAGGTGGCTACAACTCCGGCGGGATGGAAACAGGGGTTGCCCAGGACCTTTCGCTGCATGGATTCATGGGTGTAGCGATTGAATATCGCCTGGCGCCGCCTCACACTGAAATGAACACTCCTGTACATCCCTTTCCGGGGCAAAACGACATCAACGACGACGGTCATTATCCCGAGCAGACAGATGACGTGAGAGACGCCATTGTTCATTATCGGAACGATCCACGCAGCAACGGCCAAGTCGTCGTAATTGGCGGCAGCGCCGGCGGGTCTCACAGCCTTTATTTGGCCGCTACAGGCACACCAGGATACGACATGCCGGATCTTGCGGTGCTTCTTTCAAGCGGTGCCTCGAATCTCGCAGACCCCAATGGGTGGGCGCTCGAATGCGTTGGAGGCGAGACCTGCCCCCACAACGCCGTAGCAAATTATCTGAACATTCCTGACCCCGCACCACTTCCGCCAGTCGGAAGCGACCTGGCGCTTGCACAGGAGGCCTCGTCAACTCACTGGATGCACGTCGGCATGTGTCCGTTTTGGGCCATGTGTTCAAGCAAAGACTCCCTGGGCATTCCAACATCAACGGGGTTCAACATTCGCTCGTACTTACCGAATAACACCCCAGGCGTACTTGAGAACGGCGAAAACGGCATTGTGCCAACAGCCCTCGCAATCGGATTAAGAGAGTCGACTGCAAGGGAGCCGGAGGCTGGCTCATTTAAGGCAACAATTGTGAATGTGGCCGTTCACTCACACTCATTTGACTACTGGGATCAGGTGCAAGGGGACGTGATACTCTGGATCAGCGCACCGATCCCTCCTTCACCGACACCGACACCGACACCTACACCTACGGCTACGCCCAGCCCAACTCCTAGCCCGACGGCTACAGCAACCGTGACATCGACCCCTACGGCAACACCCAGGCTGACGCCGACGCCAAGGATTCAGCCAACGTCGAGGCCGCGTCCTACTCCGGCACCGCGCCCGTAGAACCAGTGTGTTTCGAGCGCTGCATCTAAACCAATCGATGAAGCCAGCGGCCTCATTACGGAATACGTTTAGAGTGATTGCCACGACACGGACTCTAAATCCGTGATCACGATAGAGACGGTCAGGGAGCGCGCCCGGGGTGACTCGAACACCCGACCCACGGATTAGAAATCCGTTGCTCTATCCGGCTGAGCTACGGGCGCACATGCTAGGCAAATTGGAGGTGAAGAACCGATAAAACCGTGCTGAAACAGCGGCAGAGATTGTCGTTGTTCGCCGCTCCAGTTGCGAGGGAAAAATTTTATTCTTGCCAAACATTACATTGTTGTAATTATTGCGGCATTCCTCAAAGGAGGTTAGGCCTGCGGAGCGGTACCGCAGCTGCAATGAAGTGGATAGGCCGCAGCCTGGTGGAGCGGGCTGCGGCCGACTTTTACCCCGACCTGCGTAGACGCTGTGCTTAGCGGACAACCATATCGCCGCCCAGCTCTCCGCCGCGGCCAAGTGACTGGAAGTTAAAACGAGCTAACCGAAAACTCCATCTTCAATTTGGAATTTTCACGCGAAATTAAAGATTGCGAAATGTGAATTTCTTTTTAATGCGTCCGAACGAACGCGGTCTGCGAGAAGGGCTAAATATTTATCGAACAGCGCTGTGAATTATTCATTAACTTCGTTGTGCTGCCTAACGAATTTCCCGCTCGGGTCAACCTCGAACCCAACGAGCCATCAGTGTTATATTTCATCTTAGCCGGGCGAGTGCAGGGTGATTGACATGTCGAACCAGGTTTGATAAACGCTGGTGCCCAGATGGACGCGCCTGGCAGCATGGCGAAAGAAGCTTTATCAGCCAATCCCTCTGTTCCGTTGCATCAAGCGCTGGAGGTAGAGTTCGCCGTTTTGCATGGAGAATTGCCCCGTGATTATCCGAGTTCGGCCGATCCCGACGTTCGGCTAAAAGCGATCTGGGCCGCTATTCATGAACTGCCAGAAAAGCGCGCCGCTCTCTGCATTTCGGGTGGCGGCATTCGCAGCGCGACTTTTGGACTGGGAATTTTGCAGGGTCTCGCGCGCAGCGGCTTGCTCGATAAGTTCCACTACCTTTCCACCGTCTCGGGTGGCGGATACATCGGCAGCTGGCTAAGCGCCTGGATTCACCGGGCCGGTCTAACAAGTGTGGTGGCGCAACTGGCCCACCCGAGCGAACAGGCGAGGCCAAATCCGGAACCGATCGAGATTCAGAATCTACGTAGCTACAGCAATTATCTCAGCCCGCGTCTCGGGATTTTTTCGGCGGACAGCTGGACATTGGTTGGTACATATCTGCGGAATCTTCTGCTGAACTGGTGCGTAATAATTCCACTGCTCGCCGCCTTTCTCGCGCTGCCGTGGATTTTCAGCTCAATCGTGATGATGGACCCACCGCCACGAAGCGACGTGCTACTCTGGGTCGGGGCAGTAATGGTTGTGATCGGAGTCGCTTATATGGGATTCAACTTGCCCTGCGGAGCCAATCTCCGATGGGACCAAAAGCGATTCCTGCTCTTCTGTCTTCTGCCGCTTTTCCTCGCGTCGGTGCTCATGACGATTTACTGGGCGTGGTTCAATTATTACGGGCGTTCTCTCATCGCCTGGCCTTTGTTCGGTTTCGGTCAGCCGCAGACGTGGGTGCCGTTCCTCTATCTTGGAATTGCGCTGCATATCGCCTCATGGCTGACTTCATTGCTTCCAGCTCATGGATTTCGGACGTTGGAATTTGTTGCGGTCGTCATCTCTGGAGCCATTGGCGGGGTAATCCTTTGGCTGGGCGCGCAGAAATTGTTTCCCCACCCGGTAATGCAAATGGAATTATACATTTGCCTGGCTGTGCCGGGTTTCATGGCGCTGTTTTTCCTGGCCATCATGGCCTTCGCCGGAATCTCCAGCCGTTGGACCGACGATTCGGATCGTGAATGGTGGGGGCGTGCCACTGGCTGGCTGCTCGCAGTAGCCCTCGGGTGGCTGCTCATCAGCGGGCTCGTTGTTTTCGGACCGCTTTCTCTGAAGTGGACGTGGTCGTTCGTCACGACAGGCGGCGTGGCGGCACTTGTTACTGTGCTAGGTGGCCGCAGCTCCATGGTTGCTGCCAGCCAAAAGGAGCGGGCAACGGCCAGTCCACTGGGCCTGATTTTGTCGAAGGCATCCACTATCGCGGCTGCGGTATTTGCGTCGGTGCTCTTAATTGTCATTACCGAGGCAACAACATCGGTGATGAAAAAGTTGATCGAGGTTTCTCACATCCCATTGACTTATCAGGCGACTTTGGAGTCGAAATCCGGGCTACTCGGTCGTCCCGAGGAATATCTAAACGTGATTTTTTACACGCCATGGTGGCTGGTGATTCCATTCGCGGCGGTACTTTTACTCGCCGGCGTTGTCATGGCGCGCCTGATAAACGCGAACAAGTTTTCATTGCATGGCGTGTATCGCGACCGGTTGATTCGCGCTTACCTGGGCGCTTCGAATTCGGATCGGAAAGAGAATCCATTCACTGGATTCGATGAGAACGACAATATTAAAATGCGCGACCTCTGGCTGCACGAAAAATTCGAGAGGAAGCTTATGTCCATCGTGAATATCGCGCTCAATCTGGTGTCTGGCGAAAAGCTCGGCTGGCAGGAACGCAAGGCGCAGAGCTTTACGGTCAGTCCCCTGCACTGCGGTTCCTCTGCAATGGAGCCGGGCTATCGTTCGACGACAGGCGCGGATGGAAGTGTGTATGGTGGTCCGGAAGGGATCTCAGTTGGATCGGCTATCACTATTTCCGGCGCCGCGGCGAGTCCAAACATGGGCTATCACTCGTCGCCCTTCGTCACGTTTATCCTGACGTTGCTCAATGTGCGGCTTGGCGCCTGGCTTGGAAATCCCGGGAAAGCAGGCGACCACACGTTTCGACTGGGCTATCCAGAAAGCAGCGTCCGGCCGATAATTGCCGAAGCGTTCGGCCTAACGAACGACACCAGTCCGTATGTGTATCTCTCGGATGGCGGCCATTTCGAAAACCTCGGTCTTTACGAAATGGTGTTGCGCCGCTGCCATTTTATTGTAGTAAGCGACGCGGGGCAGGACCCAGAATGTTCCTTCGCCGATCTCGGCGAAGCAGTGCGAAAGATTCGAATCGATTTTGGAATTCCAATCGATTTCGGTCAGATGACTATTTATTCCCGCGCGCAAATCGACACGCTGAAAGAGCCAGGCCACAACTGCGCTATTGGTCGCGTTTGCTATTCCGCCGTTGACGGTGCCAATGCTCCAGACGGCATCATTGTTTACATCAAGCCGGCCTGTTACGGCGACGAACCTCGCGACATTTACGAGTACTTTAAGAGGAGCGAAACATTCCCGCACGAAAGCACGGCTGACCAGTTTTTCTCCGAGTCGCAGTTCGAAAGCTATCGCATGCTTGGCGCACATACGATGGAGATCCTTTGCAAGGCATGCGATGGTGACTTTCGCCGTTTCACTGGCGAAATCCTGACAAATCATCTGCGCATGAATGCGCCCGATTGGCTGGCCCCGTTGATTCAAATCTCTAAGAACGCAACCAGCGCCACCGGGGACACCTAACGACTCCCTTATTTGCCAACGTCGTCACGCGCGCACCACAATGGTGGTGCGTTCTACCATCCCTCGGTTTGCGCTCGCTGCTCGATCTGTTCCAGACTGGGATCGGTACTGTTAATCCAATCCCGCGCCTGACTGATTTGGGCCGGACTCACCGGTACGGCGCGCGGAATTTCTTCACCTCTTGCCACAAGCGCGCCTTCATATTTCACCGGTTTCCCGCGTTTGATCGGAAACTTCCAGTGATGCCCGAGCTTGTAGAGCGCGTAGTACATCGTCTTGGACTCGACCGCACTGACTCCACTGCAACGCATGGCGTAGTAAAACATTCGGTCGCAGTCCTGCCACGGACGCTTGTGCTCGCCGTAGGCGACATCGTGCAGGACGGAAGCATTCCGATATTTTCCTTCGAACGGTCCGCCCATAACCGACCAGAGGTAGCGCGGAATTGACGCTCCATCGACAACCGAACCGACTGGCGCGACCCAAACTTCACCATGCGGATCGGTATAGCGCAATTCAGTTAGCAGCGTCATGGTGCGTCCGTCCGGATTCCACTTTGTCACCGGCTCACCGTTGTAATGACCCCATACGGTTGCCCCTGGAACCGTTTGGTCGCTCCCAGGAGTGCTATCTACGCTATTGCTTGAGGCGCACCCCGACAGAGCGGTCGCACATAGAATAATGAACGCGAATAGCCGAACTCCCTTGCAGCTTCCCATAAGCTGAGAACGTTTATCGCTCAACGTTCAAGATTCAACTGTCAGGTTGATGGGATCTGATGAAAACTGAGGTATTGTCAAGCGTTCCGGTCGCTGGCGGTCAAATTGCTTATCGCCGGATCGGCAGTGGCCGACCGGTTTTGGTCCTGAATGGTTTCGCCGCAACGAATGCAGACTGGGATCCCTCGTTCATCGATGGACTCGCCTCTTTCAACGAGCTCATCATGCTCGATAACCGCGGGATCGGCGGCTCCGCCGACGATGGACAGCCATTCGACATCGCCAAGCTTGCCGACGATGCCGCGCATGTGATCGGGACTCTCGGTTTCGAGCACACGAGTGTAATGGGATGGTCCATGGGCGGATTTATTGCGCAGGCACTTGCATTGCAGCACCCGCATCACGTCGACAAGCTAATCTTGTTATCGACCGATTCGGGAGGACCCGATACTGACCGCGCCTCGCCCGCCGTCTGGTCTCAGCTCATCGACACATCCGGCACGCCTCACGAGCAGGCGCATCGCTTGTTGTTCCTGCTTTTCCCAGGCGATGTTGCCGAATCTCTCTATCGCCAAATCGGCGACATCGTAGCGGCGGCGCGTGCGCAGCTGCCTCCGGAACTCGTGAAGCGCCAGGCTGCAGCGATGGATGCGTGGCATCGCAATGGGGTCGTGAGCCGGTTGGGAGAGATAAATGTGCCGGTGCTGATCGCTGGCGGAATGCAGGACATCGTGATTCCTGCTTCAAATGCTCTGAAACTGGTAAACGCAATCCCTGGCGCGTGGCTTGCCCAGTTCCCTCACGGCGGCCATGCCTTGACGGCGCAGTATCCACAAGAGCTCGGCGATCTGATCAACAACTTTCTAGCAGTTGATAGATCCGCGTAGCCGCCAGACGTCGCTTTGTAGCCGCCTCGCTATGTCGAAGCGTTCATGGGCGCGCAATCCTACCCAGCACGCCAGTACAGCGCCACTGCTACACCTGAACATCTGTACCTAAGCAGAAGCTTAGCGCGTCCACGCTCGCCAGCGTTTACGGACCGGCTTTGCGTAGCGTTCTACATCCATTTTCTTCAGCCGTTTAACGCCGTCTTTCACCGCACCCGCCACAACATCGGCCGATTCTTCATATTTTTTGCGGGCCGATTTAAAAAATGGCCAGAGAAACGGGAGCGAGAGGAGAGTCCAGTTGAAAGTTCCTACTGGCGATTTCACCTCGATCTCGTGTTTGCGCTCGCTGGGAGCAACAAAACGAATCGCCAGGCCAATGGCGACGCCAAGTCCCAACGCGCCGAGAATGGTCGGCACCGGATTTTCGCGCACAAAATGCTCGGTGCGCTCGAGCGCACGGTTCGCCTTCTCCTTCGTTTGGTCCCACGTCTGGCTCATTTCCGTGGAACCTTGTTCTGTTGCTCGACGAAACTGCTCACGCCCCATTGAGCCAATTTCTTCTTCGTGCTGGTGAAGCTGCGAAGAAAGCGGTTCGTCCGTCGTAAAGTCGTTTTCGTTCGGATTCATACAAACTTCTATCGTTTGCCGAGGCACGATTGCGTTTCTTTATCGCGCAGTCTCTGTCATTTTGAGCGGGAGCGAAGAATCCAGCTACTTCGAGCAATTCAGCAGTTACATTGTAATGAAAAACCTTCACTGGTATTGCAACTAACCGAGCCGCCGGGCTGTCTGAAGTAGCTGGATGTTTCGCTTCGCTCAATTCGCCACTGGACGAATCCGCCGTGGCGGACATGACAGAATGGCGCGACACAGAGGCGCCCCAAAAGACTGAACTCCCGTCGGCACTCATAAAGCGCCGCTACAGTAATCGGCTATATGCGTCGTAAATAGCTTCGTCCCAGAGCACAAAGATTACTTTCTCGATCGTATCGTTCGTCGCGCGAAACTCACGCGTGGTTTTCAGCGCGATCTGCGCGGCCTTTTCAAGAGGATAACCGTAAGCGCCGCAACTGATCGCCGGAAACGCTAGCGTTTTCATTTCGTTCTCCACCGCGAGCTGCAGAGAATTCCGGTAGCAATTCGCCAGCGTCTGCGCTTCGCTACATTTCCCGCCGCGCCAGATCGGTCCCACCGTGTGAATGACAAACCGGGCAGGCAAACGATAGCCACGAGTAAGTTTCGCTTCGCCGGGTTTACAACCGCCGAGTTTGCTGCTTTCAGCGACCAGTTCGGGCCCCGCGGCACGGTGGATCGCGCCATCCACTCCCCCTCCGCCGATGAGCGTAGTGTTCGCTGCATTCACGATCGCATCGACATCAAGCTTAGTGATGTCGCCGCGGAGGATGTCAATGTCGCTAACAGGCTTCTTCATGAATCGTGTTCTCTAAAATGACGAAGCTCGAATGACGAATGACGAAAGAAACCCGAATGTTCAAATGACGAAGGCGACGAGGGAGCCTTCGTTATTCGGATTTCGACATTCCTTCGTCATTAAACATTCGTCATTCGCCATTTACTTATGGCGCCAGGCGCTCGATTAACCACGTGCCGTTGGCCTGTCGCGTATAACGAAAGCGGTCGTGCAAACGATTCTGCCGTCCCTGCCAAAATTCCATCATATCCGGTTTTAGCCGGTAACCGCCCCAGTGCGGCGGCAATGGAATTCGTTTGTTGCGAAAACGCTCGGTCATTTCTGCCATCCGCGCATCGAGCACACGCCGCGCGTCAATCACTGCGCTTTGGCGGGAGGCCCATGCACTCAATTGGCTCCCGACAGGACGCGAATGAAAATAAATCTGCGATTCTTGACGCGAAATCCTCTCTACTTCTCCGCTGATGCGAATTTGCCGGTCGAGTTCGATCCAGTAAAACCCGAGCGCGGCGTACGGATTTGCCTCAAGCTGTTTTCCTTTTGTGCTTTCGTAGTTCGTAAAAAAGACGAAGCCGTCCTGATCAAAACCCTTCAGCAGAACGATGCGCACCGAGGGTCTGGCATCGCGACCCGCAGTGGCGAGACTCATCGCGTTTACGTCGTGGATGCCGGCCTCAATCGCCGCGGTGAACCAGTTCGCAAATTGCTTGATCGGATCGGGATCGAGATCGCTCCGGCGCAGACCTTCTCCAACATGATCGTAACGCGAAGCTGCGGGATCGCTTGGGACCTCCATCACGTTAAAAGACTCGCCGCAACATCGGCCTGCAAGAAAATTATGGATGCCGTAATCAAAGAGCGGCGGTCTCCGCTCCACTGTGAGCATCTGCAACACTAAGAACAAGAGCAAGAACAACAAAAGAGATGCGTTGGAAACTCCCGCAGTTCCATTTACCCTCTCGCGCATGACCTCGATCTGGGATCTCGCAAATCCGCAACTGCGTGATCTCGCTGTCTACGAACCGGGAAAGCCAATCGAGGAAACCGCGCGCGAGCTCGGCGTCGATCCGGCTGAAATCGTCAAGCTGGCTTCAAACGAAAATCCGCTCGGCCCTTCTCCAAAGGCAATCCAGGCCATGCACGCCGCACTGGAGAATGCGCATCTCTATCCCGACGGCAGCGGATTCTATTTGTGCAAGGCAATCGCGACGAAACTTGGCCTGAAGCCGGAGAACGTAATCCTGAGCAATGGATCGAATGAAGTAATCGAATTTGTGGGCCACGCATTTCTGAATCCAGGCGATGACGTAATCACATGTCGATACGCCTTCATTGTCTACAAACTGCTCGCCACCGCGTTCGGCGTGCGCACGATTGAAACGCCGAGCCCTGATTATCAGCAGAATTTGGATGCCACGCTCGCAGCCATCACACCAAAAACCCGGGTCATCTTCGTGCCTAACCCAAATAATCCCACGGGCACATTGGTTTCGCAGGCTGCGATTGCCCATTTCATGTCGCGAGTTCCGGCCAGTATTACTGTCGTTTTCGACGAGGCGTATTTCGAATTCCTCGATGATCCGCCCGACACGCTTCCATTCGTTCGGGACGGGCGAAACGTCGTTGTGCTGCGGACGTTCTCGAAAATTCATGGCCTTGCAGGGCTGCGAATCGGCTATGCCGTGGCTCCTGCTGAGATGATCCAGGTCCTTCATAAGACGAGGCAACCATTCAACGTGAACAGCATTGCCCACGCCGGCGCGGTCGCGGCCCTCTATGATGAAGCGCACCTGCGCAAAACGAAACGCGTTGTGGACGAAGGCAGGGCTTATTTACAGGAAAAATTTACTGAGATGCGAATTTCATTTGTGCCAGCCGTTGCGAATTTCCTGATGGTAAATGTCGGCGACGGTTGTGTGGTATTCCAAAAGCTGCTGCGGCGGAAAATCATCGTGCGTCCACTCAAAGGCTATGGGCTGCCCGAATGGGTCCGCATTTCCGTCGGCACAATGGAGGAAAACAAGAAATGCATCGCAGCACTGAACGAAATCCTCGGCTGGGCGAATTGACTGAGATTTTGGGTATGGTATTGGGTATGGTATGCCCTCGGTAACCAAAGCAACCTATTCGTTGGATTCAGAAACTCTTGAGAAACTGAATCGGCTTTCGCATCGCTGGCAGGTGTCGAAGACTGAAGCGTTGCGTCGAGCAGTGCAGCGGGCTGCGGAAGCTGCGCCGTCCCCGGAAGAACGCATTGCTGCTCTCCACTCGCTACAGCGTTGGGCGAAAGAAAAGCGTATCGATCTCGAGAAGTGGAAAAAACTGATCAAACGTGGCAGGCGCTAACGCTACCAACATCATCGAACTCGATTCCAACTTTCTCGTGGCTGTTCTCAACGCAGGCGGGAGTCAAAGCGACATGCTTCACACTTGGACGGGCGCCGGTGCCACAATTCAAATTAGTGCCATTGCTTGGTCCGAATATTTGTGTGGTCCACTTGAGCCCGTTATGGTCCCGTTTGCACGAAAACTGATCAACCGCGTTGAGCCTTTTACCGAAGAGGATGCAGAGCTTGCCAGCACACTTTTCAACGGTACGGGACGCCGCTCACCAAGTCACGTCGATTGCATGATTGCAGCGCACGCGATTCGTCGCGACGCAGCTCTGGCGACCTTAAACGTCCGCGATTTCCGCCTCTTTGAACGATTTGATCTCAGGCTCGCTTAGGACCGGAGTAAAACGAGCATGACGGCTTCCGAAACCATTGCCGCTATCTCTACGCCGCCTGGTGAAGGCGCTATTGCACTTGTTCGTATTTCCGGTGCAAACGCGATCCAGATTGCCGACAAGATTTTTCGCGGCAAGGAACAGCCATCGCGCTTCCTGTCACATGTTCAACACCTGGGCGAGATTGTCAGCGCAGACAATCAGTTAATCGATCGAGCGGTGGTCTCAATTCATCGCGCGCCCGCAAGTTACACCGGTGAAGATTTGGTAGAGATCAGTTGTCACGGCGGCACGCTGGTTTCGGCGAAAGTTTTGGAGGCATGTTTGCGTGCAGGGGCGAGGGCCGCGCGCGCCGGCGAATTCACCGAGCGCGCGTTTCTCAACGGTAAAATGGATCTCACCCAGGCTGAGGCGGTGATCGATTTAATCCGCGCCCGAACGGATCTCGCGCTTCGATCGGCGACCGAACAACTCGAGGGACGACTAGGCGATCAGATCCGGAAGGTCCGCGATCAATTGATTGCGCTGCTCGCTCAAATCAACGCGTCAATCGATTTCCCGGACGAAGGAATTCATCCTGCGGAAGGCGAAACACTGTGCGCTCCGCTTGATTCCATTCGCGAAGAAATCGCGACTTTACTTGCCACCGCCGATCAGGGCCGCGTTCTGCGCGAAGGCGTGCGGGTAGTTATTTATGGAGCGACGAATGCCGGCAAATCGAGTCTACTGAATCGTCTGCTTGGTTACGAGCGCGTCATTGTCAGCGAAACCCACGGCACCACGCGCGATACGATCGAGGAAAGCGTTAACCTGGAGGGTGTACCAATCCGGTTGCTCGACACTGCGGGTTTGCGAGCTTGGGAAAGCGAATTGGAACGCGAAGGCATCGCGCGCACGGAAAAATCACTGCAACTCGCAGACTTGCGCCTGCACATTGCTGATCGCAACGCGCCGAAGCCGGCGCACTTCAACTCGCGAAAGCTTTCGGAGTTCAACGGCAGGAGCGATGACACCAACGAATTTGTAGTGTTGAACAAAAGCGATTTGCCCGAGCACAGTGACTGGAAAGATTTTCCGGCACTGCGGCTTTCGTGCGCGACCGGAGAGGGCCTGCCACAATTGCAAAAGGAAATTTTGGCGCGTATCCGCCAGCAGAATCTGCGGCCGGAAAACGCGATCGCGATCAATACTCGTCATCGCGATTGTCTCCGCCGGGGGTTGGAATGCTGCGATCGGGCGCGAACGACACTCGGCGAGGGTCTATCTGGAGAATACGTTGCGGTTGATCTTGATCAGGCGCTGCGCGCAATCGGCGAAGTCATTGGCGTCGTGGATATGGAACAGATTCTCGATTCCGTTTTTAGCCAGTTCTGCATCGGCAAATGAAGGTGGCAGGGCGCGACAACAGTTTGCTCGCTGTGGCGAGGGCACGCCGACGACTTCGAGCATGATCAAGAGTAAGCCATGAAAAACGGATACGAGCGGTTCGTCCGGCCGCTGCTGTTTTCGTTGGATGCTGAAACGGCGCATCATCTTACCATTGGTTTGCTTCGCCGCGCGTCGCATTTCGATTTCCCATTGCGCACTCTGAAGTCTTTTCAGCCGCCGTCCAAACCCAAGACATTATTCGGTTTCAAATTTCGGAACCCGATCGGACTTGCCGCCGGGCTCGACAAAAACGGTGTCGCTCTTCCCGCGTGGGAGGCGCTCGGGTTCGGTTTCATCGAGATAGGGACGGTGACTGCGAAAGCGCAGCCCGGAAACCCCAAGCCGCGCATCTTCCGACTGCCGCCGCAACAAGCGTTGATCAATCGCCTTGGCTTTAACAACGATGGGGCCGACGCGATTGCGAAGCGCCTACGGGCGCTGCGTGGGAGCAGACGATGGCCGGCTGTTCCAGTAGGGATCAACATCGGCAAGTCGCGTGTAACGGCACTCGAACACGCAATAGACGATTACATTTACTCATTTCGATTGCTTCGAGATTTTGCTGATTACATCACTCTGAATATCAGCTCGCCGAACACACCCGGCTTGCGTCAGTTGCAGGAACCTCGAAAGCTCTCGCAGTTACTTCGCGCGATCGGCAATGAAGCCGGATCGGTTCCAAAACCGGTTATTGTGAAAATTTCACCTGACTTGTCAGCCGACGAACTGGAAGCAATTCTCGGGGTTTGTGAAGAGAACGGCGTGGCAGGGATCATTGCGGCAAACACGACACTTGATCATTCCTCGGTTCCGCGAGAATTCGATCAAGAAGGGGGATTAAGTGGAACGCCACTTCTACAAAGATCAACCACACTGGTGCGTGAAATTGTTGCACGATCGACAATCCCGGTAATTGCTTCCGGCGGAATTTGCGACGCGGATTCTGCGCGCGAAAAATTTCAGGCCGGCGCACAACTGCTTCAGCTTTACACCGGGCTTGTTTACCGGGGACCTGGATTAATCCGCGATATCGTCGAGAAATTGTAGGGCGGGCGCATCGCCCGCTGTTGCCCTGGTTGGCAACCGGTGCGGTTGCCCTACAGTTCATCGATTTTTGAATGAAAATTTCCCGCAAGATTCTCAAGTTTACCGAGCCACTGACGTATCGGCGCGGCTGGCGCAGGGCGCAACGCTCGATCTTTCGTCTGCCGCTTGGGCCGATGCTGGCGCAGGTCGATCGGGAGCGCGCCCGCCAGATCCAGGAGCGATACGCGAATTCAACTGCCGGCTACGCGAAATACGCAAACATAGAGCCGTGGTTGCGATTGAATCGCGAACGGGTGCAGGATTTGAACCTTCATCGCTCAACCCCGAAACGTGTCCTCGACTTGGGATGCGGCGGCGGATTCTTTTTGTTCATTCTCAAGAATCTTGGCCATTCCGTCCTGGGCGTCGATGTCGAGCGCGTTCCGTTGTTTGGCGAACTGCTGGAATTGTTCGGCGTTTCGCGACTCGTTCATCGGATCAATGCGTTCGAATCAATGCCTGATCTGGGTCAGAAGTTTGATTGGATCACAGCGTTCTCGGTTAACTTCAATCTTTATCATCCGTCGAAGGAACGCTGGGGAACGGCGGAATGGGATTTTCTCCTGCGCGATCTGCAAGATCACATGGTGCCGGGCGGCAAAATCTTTTTCGGACTCAATCCCAGTTATAACGGCGACTATTATACGTCGGAAATTCGCGACCTTTTTTGGAGTCGCGGCGCGAGCGTCGAGCGCGAACGAATCTTTTTCGAAAATGGGGTGCGCTTCTGAACGCAACCGTGGGGGGCTTAAGCAAAGCAGAAGCATTGTCGCCACGGCGCTCTGTCGCCGTGGGGGTCGTTAATAGAGCTAAAGGTGATCTCCGTGCTTCGCCAAACGCCTCGGCAGAGCGAGGCGGCTACAACAGAAGCGTCTTTAGGGTGTGGCCGACGGCGTTTCGGCCGGAGGTTCGTGAAAACGATGGTGGCGCCAGCGGCGATGTCGATTTTCAATTTGCTGCAATTTTTGACGCTGTTCATCTGTCAGCGTGCCAGTCATTTGTTGATGCGCTTCGGTAATGACCTCATGGACTCGTCGCCCTGTGTCTCGCCGAATGTCTCTGAGTTGGACAGTTGTTTTGTCGATGATCGGCGAAATCTTGGCGAGTTGTTCTGGAGTCAGATTGAGTTCCGCGCGGAGCCTTTCCTTCATTCGCGTTCCGATCCGCTCGGGATGATGAACTTCAAAGAAATGATGCCGGGCGTATGCTCCCCCCACAAACGCGCCAGTAATTCCACCGGCGACAAACACCAGAAGAAATCCGGCGATGAGTTTCCATTGCAATGCCTGGTTCATTTCGAAAACTCATCCTGGATCGCCGAATCCGCGATAGCGAATTCGTTCGTAAGCGATTCGCGAATCTCGCGGCTCTGATTTGCTTCGCGAACAGCAGCGATTGTTGAAATAACGATCACCGCTGCCGATAACGCGGCCACGCCTCGAAGCAACTGGACAACGCCATTCGTTTTCGGCTTAGCAGCACGCCAGAGCGCGACCACGCGAGTATCGAACCCGAACGGCATCGCCCCCGGACTCTCATCGTCCACCTGCGCAGCAGATCGGAGCAACCGATCCAAGCACCGGCGATCTCCAGATCGTCGCGGCGGTTTGGAAACCGTCGTTCCTTGCTGT
This sequence comes from Candidatus Udaeobacter sp., assembly GCA_036499375.1. Classification (GTDB taxonomy): domain Bacteria; phylum Verrucomicrobiota; class Verrucomicrobiia; order Chthoniobacterales; family UBA10450; genus Udaeobacter. The sequence continues at coordinate 71,118 of DASYDV010000025.1, read as the reverse complement.
TCAATTTTTTCCTCCTTCATTGTTTTTCTTTTGCCGAAATCTTCGCGAGGTGCTGTTTCATCTTCTGCCGCGCTCGAAATGCTCGCACCTTAACGAGCGCCGCGCTCCAGCCGGTGATCTTGCGGATTTCGTCCACAGTACGCCCCTGCAAATATAGCAAATCAATCGCCAGGCGCTCCACCGGCTTTAGCGCTGCCAAAAGATGCTCTACCAGTTGATGCGACGCGACTCGCTGGTCTGGAGCGAGCTCCTCGCTCGAGCTTGCCAGATTTTCAATCACCGCTTGCTCTTCCACACTCAAATCAGCATGACGCACTTCCGGCCGCACTCTCTCTGATTCGATCTGGTTCAAGCAAGTGTTGACCGCAACCCGGGAGACCCAGTGCTCCAGCGGCACTTTCCCGGAAAATTGCGATAGCTTTTGGAATACTTTGATGAAAATCATCTGGCAAAGGTCCTCCTCCGACGTTCGTTTGGGGCGATGGCTGCGGACGATCTTGGCGACCAACGGATAAAGCCGCTGCACCAACGCGCGAGCTGCGTCATCGTCGTTTTGAAGAGCAGCCTCAACAAGAGCGCCTGCGTCAGAATCATCCATGTGATCAAGAGCGCATCCACACTATTAACCATGACCAGCACGGCTGCGCATTGGTTACAACTTCGTTTGTAGAGATGCTCGTGCCAAGCACTTGGCGCAATGTGGGAGCGGCCTTAGTGCCGCGATCGGTCGGGACACTGAGGTCCCTCCCACATTCTCATAAACCAAACAAAATTTGTAACCGCGCCCGTGCGCATGCGGTCATATCTTTCAAAGCGTGAAGAGCGCTTCGCAAACAAACAACAAAACAAACTATGAAACGAAACCTATTAGCAGTTGCAGCCGCCGGTGCGATCGCCCTTGGCGGCTTTGTTATGGTGCAGGCACAACCAGGCCCCGGCGGGGCTGGACACTGCATGGGCGGTGCCGGGCACTGGCATGGCCACGCGTTCGGTCTTCAAGGACTAACGTCGAAATTGGATCTTACGGCTGACCAACAGACGAAGGTTCAGCCGATCCTTGATGCGACCAAGCCGCAAATCGCCGCCATTCATCAGGAGGCGATGCAGAAAATGAAGACCGTGATGGACGGCGCTACGTCACAAATTCGTCCGCTGCTGAACGCCGATCAGCAGAAAAAACTCGATGCGATCCAAAAAGCGCATCAGGACATGAAGAACGCCAAGAAAGAACTGCATGACGCGGTGCAAGAATAATTTCCCGCTCGTTCAGAGCGACTAGGGAAAAGGCGGCGATCTCAAAAGGGTCGCCGCCGGGTCGCTTTTCTCACGCAGGGAGATTGTGACCGCGAGAGCTTTACAAGGAACGGCGGTCTCCAGTCCGCCGCCGGGCGATCTGGAGATCGCCCCTCCTTGGGATGGCGCAGACAGGATTGTCTGCGTCACTGCCATCGCCCTCAGCCTCGTTTCTTTCTCAAGGAAAACAAAATCAGGATGAGGCCGATCCCCGCCAGAACGGCGGCTGCTGTGAAGCCAGTGGCTGAGATTTCGCCGCGGAAATGATAGTTTTCTTTAAGGTGCCCGGCGAGCCCGATCAGGAAACAAAGAACTCCAACGCAGATCATGATCAACCCGATCGCTCGTTGGTCATCGGTAGAGATTTTCATTGCCAGCGGCAATGAAATATAGCCAGACGCACAAAATTCAAGTGCGCTCTTTGCGTAGAGGGTTTTAATGTTGGGGATGCGCGGAATTCGGTCACTGATTTTTGCACTGGTCGCGGTTGCAGCAGTTCCACCTTCAAATGCGCAGATTGATCGCGTAACCGGCAGAAATTTTGCCACGCGATCGGAGGTTTTGGCGACGCACGGGATGGTTTGCACCAGCGTGCCCGCGGCCACGCAGGTTGGACTCGAGATTTTGAAGCGCGGGGGCAGCGCGGTGGATGCGGCGATCGCCGCAAACGCGACACTCGGTTTAATGGAACCAGTCTCCAACGGGATTGGCGGAGATTTGTTCGCAATAGTTTACAGCGCCAAAGACAACAAGCTTTATGGAATTAACGGGAGCGGTCGTTCGCCGCTCGGTCTGAGTTACGAGCAGATGAAAACGGAACTGGGGAAGCTGCATCCCGACAGCGTCGGGATTCCGCCGCGCGGCATGCTGCCGATCAGCGTTCCCGGTTGCGTCGATGCATGGGCCGAACTGCACAAAAAATTCGGCAAACTGAAATTAAGCGACGATCTCACCCCAGCGATTCATTACGCCGAGGACGGCTTTCCAGTAACGGAATTGATCGCCTATTACTGGGCATTTGGTCCGCGCCTTTACAAAGGATTGCCAGGCGGGTTTCTGGAAACGTACACGCTTGACGGCAAAGGGCGCACGCCGGCGAAAGGCGACATTTTCAAGAACCCAGACTTGGCGAGAACGCTGCGATTGGTCGGCGAAAAAGGACGGGATGTTTTCTACAGAGGCGAAATCGCCGACAAGATCGATGCATTCATGCGTGCCAACGGCGGTTTCCTGCGGAAAACCGATTTCGAAAAGCATACCTCGACGTGGGTCGAGCCGGTCTCGGTGAATTATCGCGGCTACGATGTGTTTGAGCTTCCGCCGAACGGTCAAGGCATCGCCACACTCCAAATGTTGAACATTCTCGAAGGATTCGATCTGCGCGCGATGGGACGCAATTCCCCCGAGACGCTGCACACTATGATCGAAACGAAAAAAATCGTCTGGGCCGATCGCGCGAAATTTTATGCAGACCCGGCATTTGCGAAAATTCCGCTCACAGGATTGCTTTCGAAAAAATACGCAGCAGAGCGGCGGAAATTGATTGACCCAAATCACGCAGCAAAACAGGTCGAAGCGGGCAATCCGGCACTCGATCAAGGTGACACGATTTACATGTGCACTGCCGATGACGAGGGCAACATGGTCTCGCTCATCCAAAGCAACTATCGCGGCATGGGCAGCGGGATTGTCGTGCCAGGTCTTGGGTTCATGTTTCAGGATCGCGGCCAGCTTTTTTCGATGGATCCGAAGCACGCGAACGTTTATGCCCCGGGTAAACGGCCGTTTCATACCATTATTCCAGGCTTTGTAATGAAGGATGACAAGCCATGGGAAGCGTTCGGCGTCATGGGCGGCGGTATGCAGCCGCAGGGACATGTGCAAGTGCTCACAAATCAGATCGATTTCGGTTTAAACGTGCAGGAAGCGGGCGATGCATCCCGGTGGCAACATGAAAGTGGGCAGGAGCCAATCGGTACCGGTGTTACTGAAGGTGGAGCGAAAGTGGACGCGGCCGGATTTGTCGATCTCGAGAGCGGAATTCCGTACGAGACCGCGCGTGAACTTCGCAAACGCGGACACGATGTGCGCGTTGACGTTGGAGGCTACGGCGGCTACCAGGCCATCAAAGTTGAAATGCACGATGGCCGACGCGTCTATGTCGGCGCGAGCGAATCACGCAAAGACGGCCAGGCGGCGGGATATTGATCAGGGCGAAACGGCGAAACGGCGAACGCCCAACGTCGAAGTTAACAGCTAGGTAGTCCTGCGTGCTGTTGTCATTCCGAGCGACGTCGAGGAAATGGCGGCCGGATATTGAAGCCGGCAGCGAGAAAGCGGTGAATCTCTTTTTCGCGCGCGGAGCGCGCTTTGGAGTGCGGCGGCTTGACGCCGCTTTTTGGGAAAGACGTAGCGCAACAGGAAAACGAGCGAAGTGGGTACGAACCCCAAACTTAAACTGCCCCATTCGCGGATTCGCCCATTCGCTCGCCATTATTGCTTCGGCGTCTTAAGTTCAGCGAGTTTTTCCTCAGCGCTGGTCACGTCGGATTTGTGCGCGCTGCCGAGCTTAAGCAATCTTTGCTGACGACGCAGATTCGCTTCGGCAAATTCGAGCTCGGCGGTCTCGCGTTTTGCTCCTGCCTTATGCGCCGCTTCGATTAACTGCGTCAGCGCTGTTTTCGCCATATCCAGTTCTTGCTTGGCAACTTCACCAGATGCAGCGCGCGATTCCTGCGCGGCGATTTGTTCTTTGGCTTGCGCGACTCGCGCGCTTGCCAGTTCAGCTTCGTATTTGATCACTTTCAACGCTCGTTGCTCGACTTCGACCTTGGCCAGCACGCCAATCTTCCAAAGGCGTTCCGCGCCGCCGGCATTTCGTTTCGCCCGCTCCAGTTTTTTTTCGCACTGGGCAACGTCGCCATTGGGCGTTCCCGTCTCAGCTAGTTCGTCCGAAAGATTTTGCTTTAATATCGGCGGCTCAATGTCGAACTCGCCGGGTTCCTCAGAATTGCTCGATTGATCCGCTGCCAGTGCGATCATTGCGCTGGTGAGCAACGTCACCGGCAACGCGATCGCGCGGATCATGCCGGCAGTTTATCACAAAAATTTTGGAGAGCGATGGCTTGGGCAGCTGTGGAGTCAAGGAAGGGCGATCTCCAGATCGCCCCGGCGGTCTGGAGACCGCCGCTCCTTAGGACGGCTGGGAAGCCGTCCTTCCTTTTTCTAAAATTTTTTCTTTCAACTGCCACTTTCCTTCTGTAAAAAACGGACCCGGAGGAATTTATCTATCCGGTCAATCGTCAAATCCTGCTAGGCGTCGTCATCTCAGGGTTGATGCTTGCACACGCATCGGCCGATCTTTTTCCGACGAAAGGGCCGGTCACTTCGGGCAAAGTGGCCCGGCTTCGTTTTGGCCACGCAGCCGCGCCGAAGAATGCGCCGGTCCCGGTGAAACGCGCGATCTGGGCTGCGAACCAACTTCGCCATAAACCATACCGGTACGGTGGCGGCCACAAATCATTTGATGACCGCGGCTACGATTGTTCAGGCACGATTTCCTATGCGCTCGCCGCCGCGGGTCTGATCGCTTCACCGATGAGCTCAACGGAATTTCGCAGCTACGGCGAGCGCGGGACCGGAAAATGGATCACGATCTACGCTCGCGAAGGTCACACGTTCGCAGTCATTGCCGGGCTGCGGCTCGACACGACTCCGTTCGATCGTTACACCGGGAAGTGGGCGCCGCGTTGGTATGCGGCTTACCGCCCGCCCCGCGGGTTTGAGGCAAGGCATCCCGTCGGGTTGTGATTGCTGTAGTGTCCGCTGTCTCAGCGGAGTTTTCCGTGCGCGGCCGAATCCGATCCGCCTAGGAGAGAACTGGAGCCACTCCGAAGTGGCCGTGTTCCGAGGCATGTTCGGGCAGAAATCTGTGTAGCCGTGGCACCGGCTGCCGAGTCTGCGACACACCACAGTTTCACTTGGGTTGGAATCAGCATTCCTATTGCAGAAGAACCTGCATGTTTTGAAAGTCAAAGGTGACTCCATAGGGCTTGAAGAAATCGTGGCCGACCATGCCAGCTAGGTGGAAGCCAAAGGTGTATTCCCACGGGAACGGCCCATCATAAAGACCTGGGACGTTGTGTTCTTTTATGCCTCCGAAAGCGACTTCGCTCACGGTGTACGGAACGGTTTTCAGTTTCCCACCTCCGCCGGCCCCCCCTCAACACGTCGTATGAAACAAGCCGCCAACCGGCTCCTTTTCTGCGAGCTTGTTGTAAAGCGCCACAGCATGCTGTGTCGGCAGCACGTGGACAGCGATTTGACGCTGTTCCAGAAACTCAAGTGTCTCTTGTGGCACGTGAAGGCACTCGGCCATTCCACATGAGAGCACGAGGACTTTCGCGCCGTGATCCAGCAATTCCTGCACATCGGCGATTTGAATGCCCGGCTTGTGACTCGTTCCAGTCTCGCGCCAGCTCCATTCGCATGATCCGCCGGGAAAAAGTTTTGCGTGTTTGTAGGGTTCAGCTTCGCCCTCGACCTCGAGCCGGCCCCACGAAACGTCGGTGATGCGAGGCGAACGATTGCTGGTCTCCACGATTGTAGATTCGGGCGTTGTCCATGAAAGTAAATCGCACGTCAATTGCGGCACGCACAGGTAGGACGTGGCAGTCCCCTGCCCGCCGATATTTGGATTCCACGAAACAACGGCGCGCACGGAGTGACGCGCCCTACCAAAGAAGTGCAAGCCGCTTCACAAGAGGACTAGCGTCTCCTAATGAAACTGACATTCATCGGCACGCGCGGCGAGATCGACGCGCGCACGCGGCGGCATCGCATGCACACGTCCCTTCTGGTCTCGTATCGGCGCGCTAGAGTGATGATCGACTGCGGCTTCGATTGGCTGGGCAGAGTGAAAGGCGTACCCGGCGCCATCGTGCTCACGCACGCGCACCCCGATCACGCCTGGGGATTGAAACACGGCGCGCCTTGTCCGGTGTTTGCGCCGGAAAAAACGTGGCAGCAATTACTGCATTATCCCATTGAGGAACGTCGGCTGATCAAAGAGCGCACGCCGACCAAAAATTTGTTGAATTACATTCGAAGCGTTTGCGGTCGAACATTCGATTCTTTCGCCAGCGGTAGGATATCGCCTGAGCGCTGAGCGCGCTTGCATTTTCTATGCGCCCGACCTCATCTTCATTCACGAGCGCAGTGCAGCGCTTAAGGACGTGAAAATCTACATTGGCGATGGCACCACGGTTACGCGCTCGTTCATTCGCAAACGCGGCAGAGCGTTAATCGGTCACTCGCCTGTTCGGACCCAACTGATATGGTCCCAGAAAGAAGGTGTTCCGCGTGCCATCATCACGCATTGCGGTTCAGAAATCGTGACAGGTGACGAGGGGGAAATTGCCGCAAAACTTCGCACGCTTGCTACGGAGCGCGCGGTGCAAGTGCGCATCGCCTACGACGGGATGAAAGTGAAATTGTGACGGCGAACCACGCCTTGCAGATGTGCAGATCCGTGCAGGCAGCGCAGCAACACGGGCAAAAAACATTAATGGTAGGGCGCGCAGTCCTCTGCGCGCCGCCTCGAGTCCACGCAGACCGGTCCGCATTCTCCACGGCGATCAAGCTGGCCGACGTGTCCTAGCAAACGTGGGATTTGGCGCTTACCCTAACTCATGCGCCTTTTCCTCTGCGGCTACGGCAGGTGCCACGATGAACAATGGCAAAGAGACGCCTCGAACCGGCGAGGCGAAGGCGCGGTTTGAACTCAAGGACTCTTCTCGTTTAGCAGTTGTAATTAGGGACTAAAATTGCCCATCTCGGTAATGGGCCCTCCCATTATGATTGAAGCTGGATTGTTCGGCCCAGTGTAGGAGCCCGTACCGCTCCCCACCCACCCGGCAAAACTGAAGCCATGATTGGCTCTTGCCTTAATGGTCACATTCGATCCGGCGTTATGCCAGCCGCTGGCCGGTGTCACTGTGCCGCCAGTTCCCGCACTCATCGTCAGGAAGTATTGCGTTTGGAATTGCGCCGTATAGGTCTTGTTGGTCGTCGGAGAGACAACATGCGAGATCGGCCCGTGGTCACTCCAATTCTTCCAGACATACTGCACACCAGTACCACCGCTTTGAGGTGAAGTGGTGGCAATTGTATGACTCGAACCGGCTACCCACATGAACTGTTGCTGAGAGTTGTAGGTCATGCCGTCAACCGAGAAGCTGCGGCCAACGGGGTTTGTTCGCACGTTTACCGTAACGGTTGCTGGTGTCGCCGTAGCAGTCGCAGTTGCTGTAGCTGTAGCGGTCGCCGTGGCGGTGGCTGTAGCAGTTGCAGTTGGTGTCGCTGTGGCTGTAGGTGTCGGCGACGGTGGAACCGTCGCCGTAGCCGTCGCAGTAGCCGTAGCTGTCGCAGTCGCTGTAGCCGTAGCAGTTGCCGTAGCCGTCGCTGTGGGTGAAGGTGTAGGGCTTGGCGCAGCGCAGTCCGGGAACTTGAACGAGCCGATGCGCGTAGTCCATACCGGAGGCGAGGTGCTGCCGTCCCCTAGCGTATCGAAGTACTCAGTTGTGTACCAGAAGGTGCAGCCGTCCGATGGATCAACGGTTATTGAGCTGTAGTCGCCCCAGCGGTGACATGCGGCCCCGCCGCAGATGCCTGTTTGTGAGTCAACGCCGTCGACGAGTGTTGTTTCGGTTTGCGGCAAAGTATTCAACGGATCGGTTGCGAGACGACCCGAGTACTTGATGCTCGGAAAGTTTGGACTGATCGCATTCGAGGTGGAATAGCCGAGCGCGACGTTACCTTGAATGTCTGCGGCAATGCTGCCCATCCAGCGATAAATTGTGGTATCGGGCGCATAAATTTGCTGCTGCACGGGTGTAGTGGCAATTGTTCCGCCGGTGACATTAATCTGGGCCCACTGCGGCCTGGTAGTTGCACTAGCTCCGCCGCGCGTTGTGTGAACGAGCCAGAGCGATTCGGTACTGCCGACTTTGCGATATTGCACTTTTTGCATGATGCGATCACCCAGGCTGTCCAGGAGGTTACTAGTAGAAGGTTGCGGGACGATGTTCCCACTGGGAGTGGTGTAGCTTGTCTGACTGACAGTTGTTGCGGCGCTGAGGGTACCGCCGCTGCCACAGTTCGCGCCTGCAGTAAACGTCCGTACCCGAAAATTGAACGCTGTCAGCGATTCCTGAACATAGAAATTCGGCCGCCCCGCTGGAGGCGTCCCGTCATAGGCTCCCACGACCGGTGCTTCAAGATCGCTGGGCATCATTGTAAAAAAGTCACTTGTGCTGGCGGCAAACCCCAGAGCGGCGGTCAATGGCAAGCCCGCATACATGTCACTGCGGCTGAAGGAGGCAAACTCGCCGCCCACATAGGTCAGGGTGGTCGCATTAAAACCATTGGCAGAGTAATAAAGGCAGTCTGTCCACACACCGAACTTCGGATAATCATTGATGGTGTTGACAGGCGGTTGGCCAACAGCGCCTGTGTCGGTGTGAATAGCATAAAGATACCATCCGCCGCTTACAGGGTCGCTAGTCTGCGATACTGCGACGCACTCATAAAACGGTCCACTGGTTGCCCCGGCAGGAAAAGCCAGATTGGTAAGAATCCAACGGTCAGCCAGCGCGTCGTAGATGACCACTGGATCGCCTGCGGCGCTGCCATCGCACTGCGGAGCTCCACTCCCCGCCCACAGCGCGTTCTCTGTAAATGAAGCGAGCAGGGTGCCTGTTTTGTTGTAGATCCCAAACGCGGTGTTGACGGCCTGGATGTAATGGTTCGGGCCAACAGCACCGTTGGTATCCGGCGGAGTGCCGCCGCCGCACTGGCCACCGACGCACGTGTCGGTTCGTTTGATTCCGGCAAAGTTTTGAATCGGAGCAGGCATTGGTGCCAGCGGAATGTTTGGTTCTGCCTTTTGTCCAGTCACCGCTTCCGGCAAAAGCTGCTTGTAATCGAAAGGCTCCTCTAGCTCGCGCTCTTCGAGTTCGCGTTGCGGAACTTGGGGCAGGTTGCGCACATCGCCGTTGAACACAAAAGGCTTTACTTTGCCGATGGCCAGCGCCGCCGTGGGAAGGTTCGGCTGCTGTGCTACGTTCGGTGCTCCTGCCGGGGACGTGAGGCCCGAAGCCAATAAAATCGCCGAGATGGATGTCAGAGCCAGAGCGAGAGCAATTCGAAGCGCAAAGGCGCGTGCAGAGTTTTTTTGTTGTTTTTTCATGTCGAGGTGGGGGTGGGGGTGGAGAGTTGGAAGCTAGCGGCGCTAACTTTTTTGTGGAGGACTCTTTTTAGGCACCTGGCACTTTCAGTCAAGCGAAATCGACGACCGCGATCACGAACAAGCACATCAGAACTTCAGTGATGATGCAGGCTTGTGGTTGCCGCGCAAAGCTCTTTGGGAAACTCAGCAAAACAAAACCTCGGAGAACTGCTAATACTACCAAGTTTGCATTCGGGGAAGTGTTCTCCGTGGGGCTATCGAATTGCGTTACCGTGAGGCAGACAATCCTCTTTGCCTCATTTCAAGGAAGGGCGATCTCCAGATCGCCCGAGCGGCGGACTAGAGACCGCCGCTCCTTGGAAGGCCTTCGCCGACAGGATTGTCTGCGTCACGTGAGCGCGCGCAGGAACTGCTCGACTTCATCCGGGTTCCTGAGTGAATATCTCGCCGCTGTGGGCCGCGATTGCTCGCTCACAAGAATGCCGATGCCGCGTGACTTTAGCGCCCAAAAGGCGTCTTCGTCAGTGCGATCGTCTCCGATGTAAATCGGGAAAACGTTCTCGCCTTCCAAGCCCAGCATTTCCAGCAACCACATTAACGCCTGGCCTTTGTCCCACTCGATGTCGGGCAGCAGTTCGTGAACCTTTTTTCCCGTCATTTTGCGCAGTTCGCGATGTCGCCAGGCCACTTCCCCCACGGCCTGTTTTACTTTTGGGATGTCGTTTTCCTTCACGTTGCGGTAATGCGTGGCGATGGAAAGACGTTTCCGCTCTACCCGCGCACCGGAAATTCCATTGAGCGCTTCTTGCAGTTTTTTTTCCGCCGTGTCGAGTTTCGGCAGAAAATCACTGGCCATTTGCCTGCGCAATCCATCCGGACCAGCGATATCAAATCCGTGACTGCCGGCATAAACGATGTTCCCTATACCCACCCGTTCGCGAACATCGTCGAGATCGCGACCGCTGAGAATGGCCAGCGGTACGCGCGAAGCCAGTTCTTGCAACGCTTCCCGCATTGAATCGGAAAGAAGCGCTTCCTCCGGCTGACTGACGATCGGCGTAAGCGTCCCGTCATAATCGAGAAAAACTGCAACCTGATTGCCGCGCGCCGGAACGATTATTTCATCGAACCGATCGAGTGCGGATGGAATGCTATTCGACTTTATCAAAAGCATTTTAAATAGTTAGAACGTAACAAAATTAGAAAACGGACGCTGACGCACTCAGCTGCAACACTATAACATATTAACTTCTAAACCTCATGAGTCGCCTGATAGTCGTTTCCAATCGGCTGCCATTTGCGCTTGATTCGGCAGGCGAAGATCTTTGGACCGTCACACCGGCTGTTGGCGGACTTGTTTCTGCGGTGGAACCAGTACTGCGGGAGCGCGGTGGTACGTGGATCGGCTGGCCGGGCATCGCTGGCAAAATCCCAAAAGAGCCGCTGACGGAAGCCACGCACGACGCCGGTTACAAGATAGTACCGGTCACCCTGAGCGAAACTGAGCGCGACGAATTTTACTACGGCTACTCGAATGAGGTGATCTGGCCGCTTTTTCACGATCTACAAAATTTCTGCAATTTCGAACCGGCATACTGGCAAGCCTATAAGGATGTAAACGAACGTTACGCAGCCGCCATCATCCGCCGCGCGAAACCTGACGATTTCATCTGGGTACACGATTATCACCTGATGTACGTCGCCCAGGCATTGCGGGAAGGAAGCACTTCCAAACAAAAAGTCCCGGCGTTGACGTTTTTCCTGCACATCCCGTTTCCGCCGTACGACATCTTTGCGAAGCTGCCGCAACAACGGCGGCTCTTGCGCGCGCTGCTGCAGTTCGATCTCCTCGGATTCCAAGCCCGGCGCGACGTGCGCAACTTTCTTCAGTGCGTGAGGCGCCTGATGCCGGACGCGAAGGTTCTTTCTCGCGACGAACTGCATGTGATCCGCTTTGAAGATCGCAAGATTCGGGTCGGGCGTTTTCCGATCGGAATCGACTTCGACTCTTTTGCAAATGGCGCAAAATCCGAGGCGGTTGCGAAAGGGTCGGATCAGTTGCGCGCTGGGTTTCCTGGTTGCCAGTTGATCCTTGGCTCGGACCGGCTCGATTACAGTAAGGGAGTTCCCGAACGACTGCGGGCATTTCGCAATGCTCTCGAACGGTATCCGGAGCTGCGTGGCCGGATCGTGCTGATCCAGGTGGTTGTGCCAAGCCGAGTGGAGATTCCCAGATATCACGCGTTCAAAGGCCTCATCGATCGTCTTGTGGGCGACATCAACGGTCGTTTCTCGACCAGCAGCTGGGTTCCGGTGCAGTATCACTTTCGCGGACTTAATCGCGAAGATCTGCTCGCGCACTATCGCGCGTGCGACATTGCCTTCCTCACGCCGCTCAAAGACGGAATGAACCTCGTCGCAAAGGAATACTGCGCGTGCCGCATCGACTCGGATGGTGCGCTAATCCTGAGCCAGTTCGCCGGCGCCGCCGAGCAGCTCAGACCGGGCGCGATGTTGGTCAACCCTTACGATGTAGAGCAAATGGCAGACACGATCTTGAATGCATTCCGCATGAATCAGGCCGAGCGCAGTGCGCGCATGAAACGCATGCGACGGAATGTTCAGAACGAGAACGTTTTTTGGTGGGTCAACTCATTTCTCAAAGTTGGCGCGAAAATTAAGCCTCGATCGTCATGAGCGTTTGAAAAGCGGGGCGTCCGTTTTTGAGGCATGGCGATCACCGATAGCCTCAACGGACGTCGGCTGGAAAGCGAGCGTAATCCCGGATATTTGAAAACACTGTAGAGTGCGCTGTCCTCAGCGCATTGTGTTTGCAGCCTTAATAGGAAACCCGCTGAGGACAGCCCCGAATGCTTTCGGACTACAGACTTTGGATTTTACTTCGGTTCCAACGCGATGTAACCGCTGCGGCCCTGGCTGTAGACGCGCATCAGAATCTTTTCGTTAGGCTTTAGTCTTTTGCTGATTCCAACCAGGTCCTTCGAATTTTTGATCGGCTGTTTGTTCACTTCCTGGATCACGTCGCCTTCGCGCAACCCCGCCTTCGCGGCCGCGGATTCCGCATCAATGTCGGCAATCACCGCCCCTTGAACGTCCTTCGGAAGATTGAGCGCGGTGCGAATGTCATCGGTCAGGTTCGTCACTCCGACGCCGGCGAAAACAGTCGTTTTTTCAGCCTCCGTGTTTTCCTCAGGCGCGCTCTCGGCGCCCTCCCGGGTAGCACCGGGAGGCATTTCGGCGAGCTGAACGTCGAACGTTTTGGTTTGACCGTCGCGGTTCACGCCGATCTGTACCCTTGTCCCGGGAGGCATTGAACCGATCATCAAACGCAACTCACGCGCATCACTGACTTTCTTGCCGTTGACGATCGTAATTAGATCGCCAGTTTTGATCCCTGCTTTTGCCGCCGGAGCATTTGGTTCGACTTCGCCGACCAGCGCGCCCGTCGGTTGCCCTTTGAGCTTCATCGCGTCTGCTAATTCGGGCGTGAGGTCTTGTACTGTCGCACCGATGTAGCCGCGAACCACACGGCCTTTTTCACGCAGGCTTTGCATAACCTCACGCGCAAGATTTGACGGGATCGCAAATCCGACCCCCTGATTTCCGCCGGTGCGAGTGAGAATCGCTGAATTAATGCCGAGCAGTCGGCCCTCGGTGTCGACCAGGGCGCCGCCCGAGTTGCCCATGTTAATGGCAGCATCGGTCTGGATGAAGTTCTCATAGTCGACGATGCCCATGCCACCGCGGCCAACCGCGCTGATTATTCCCATTGTCACCGTTTGCCGAAGACCGAATGGGTTGCCGATCGCCAGCACAATGTCGCCTGCGCGCGCCTTATCGCTATCGGCAAACGTGATTGCTGGGAGATTTTTGTCGTCGATTTTCAATAACGCGACGTCTGTACCTGGATCAGTGCCGACTTTTTTTGCCTTGAATTTGCGGAGATCGATGCCCAGTCCCACCATGATCTCCTCCGCGCCTGACACGACGTGATTGGCCGTGAGAATGTATCCATCCGGGCTGACAATCACGCCCGAACCGAGTCCCTGTAGTGTCTGTTTGCCCTGGCTTGGCAGTCGTCCGCCGAAAAACTGGCGCAGAATATCGTCAGAAAACGCCGACGCCGGCCGCGACACTGTTTGAGTAGTAAAGACTGTCACCACACTCGGTGCGACCTTCTCCACGACTGGCGCAAACGAGGTGATAATTCCCTCGCGCGTCTGCTGCGGCTGCTGCGCTGCGACCGAAACCACACTCGCCCGCACGCAAAGCAACGCGACAGTTAAGATCGCGCACGATCTCAGAATTTCCCTGTGCATAAGCGTTTACTCGTAAAAGAGAATCGGACGCACAATCACCGTCGGCTCTCTTTTGATTCACTACGCCGATCGAGTCTGATGGGTTACACGGAGCGTCGACGCGGCGGGCGGCGCCTCGGTACACAAAATGTGGCTGTAGCCGCGTCTCTGCGAGATGCGGCACCTGTTTTCGGACGAGCCCGCCTGGCGCTTCGCACCCGTCATCGCGGAGCTTGCGCCTACGCTAAAGCTACGGCGACACAAGTCGGCGTGCAGGCGGCGAAGCGGCTACAGGGCCTACGGGCGAGGCGCTGGAGTCGGCCGAGGGCGCGGTGTTGGCGTAGTTCGCGTTCCCGGTGGTGTCGGCGTCGGCGTAGCTGTTCCGCTGGCAGTCGCCGTTGGCGTCGCAGTTGCAGTAGCCGTCGCAGTAGGCGTCGGCGTTGGGCTTGGCGCACAAGGACTCACGGGGCAGTTGAAGATCTCCATTGAAGCCGTTATACCATCGATGACATCGTAGCCTCCTGCCACCCAGATGTTGCTGGTGCCATCGGTATCCGTAGCAAAGTTGCGACGCGCATCCGCAAATGGCTGACCAAGCGACCAGCTATCGCTTAGTGGATCGTAGATGTCCACCTCATTGGAGGGATTGGGAAACGTCGTGTCATCGCCGCCCACGACATACAACTGGTTACAGAAGTTAAGCCCCCGAGTATTGTCTGTGGGCCTGGGTATCCCCGCAATCGTGCTGATCAAATCGGCCGCGGGATCATATTTAAATGAACTAGTGGTAGGAGTCAGCGCGCCGGCCACGATACTGGCGCCCCCACCCGTGTAGATTTGGCTGCCGATGGTAGCCGCCGGTATGTAGCAGAGTGGAACCGGAAGAACGGCTGTTTTCTGCACCCAGATATTGCTACCAGGAGTAAACTCCCATATCTGGTTGGTCGAGTCGCCAGTCGGCGGATTGTTAAACCCGCCCAGGATATAGAGCTTGTTGTTAAACACACTGAAGCCTCCTGGCAGAGTGTTCACCCCAGGTGGCCAGGGAGCGGCAACAACTGTGATTGCATCGGCAACAGGGTCATACCGGAAGACCCGATCGGTCACCAGATTGGTGACCACTTGCGATCCGCCCGCGCAGTAGATGTAGTCCGTGCCGCTGTCGTTTAGCACGACGCAAGCCATGTTGTCGACGATCTCATCCGGGTAAGTGGCTGCCTTTGTCGTCCACGTGTTAGACACCGGTTCATACTCGAAGGGGTTGGTAAATTCGGCGCCCTGATTGTCAGAGTTGCGCCCGCCCATGGAGTAAAACTTTCCGTTGGCAGGGAAAAAAACGCCAACCTGACGGACCCCGGGGGTCGGCAAAGGCGCGGCGGTTGCCCAACTGCAGGCGCCACCGCCTGAAACATTAACTACTCCAGTCATACCGATAGCGCAATGGACACAGCAGAAATAAGAAAAACTGCCAGCCTGTGTAAAAGTGAATTCGTACATAGAGCCTTGGCTGGAAGTCATGCACTGGCCGCAGTTCGTGTTATTCGGAGAACAGAACTGCCCATCCGCCGTGCAGGGATCACCACTGGTGACACTGTGGCCGCTCTCGGCCCAAGTCCACCGCACTGTGTCACCCACTGAGATGTTGACTGTGTCCGGCACAAACACATCGCCGCCCTGCCCCACCGCTACATCGAAAATCTGACCGCCCGATGGAACACCGCTCACGGCTGCCCGGCCGTTTTGATCCAAAATCCGCAGTGGTGGCGCGCTCCTTGTATTAGGCATACTTGAGCGCTTCACGCCAGATTCAGCCCGCACCAAAAATCCTGTCGTAATGATGACTGCTACCCAAAAAATTAATCTTGCTGCATTTGATGTTTTCATGCTTCTGATCCTTTCTGCGCGTCAGCGTTTCCGGATTTTCCTGTTTAAAACTAAAACGCAGCTGACGCTGTGCGATTCAGCGCCAGAATATTGCGCAGGCGCTTCTAAAAAACGCAAGCAGAATGTTTGACCGAAAGCCTCAACGGTCGCGAGAAAAAGGTAACAGAGCTGTTACCACTATGCCTTCCACCGGTTATTTCGTTCTCGACTTCGAGTAACCTGCTCATGATGTCATTCTGACCGAAGCGAAGAGATGAGTTCTAATCGAAAGTGTCGATAAAATTCGTCATTTTTATCAATTCACAGCCGCCGCGCAAAGCAGCTATCCTCTGTCGCAAGGCCGGAGTCATTCAGCCAAACCCCAACAACCAATGGAATTTCTAGGGTTTCTTGTAATCGGTTTTGTCATCGCGATTATCGTTCTGCCGTTTGTCGCGCTGGCAAAAGCAAACAAAGCAAAACGCGGCGTTGACGATCTCGTCAAGCGATTGTCATTCCTCGAAAACGAACTGCGCAACTTGCGGCCGCAAACGATTTCCGCCGTGAAGCCGGAAATGCCTGTCGTCGCACCGCAACCAAAGATGGAGACCGTTTCTCCACCCGTTCCGATCGCGACCTCTGCTCCGGCCGCGCCTCAGACAACACCAATGCCGCCGCCAATCCCGCGAGAACTCCTCGAACCGAGCATTCCTCAGATCGCGCGACCAAGCAAACCACCAATTGATTGGGAGCAATTCATGGGCGCAAAACTTTTCGCGTGGATCGGTGGACTAGCGCTTTTCCTGGGGATCGCGTTTTTCGTGAAGTATTCGTTCGAGCACAACCTGATCCCGCCGGGGTTGCGGGTGGCGATCGGATTCATCCTTGGCATCGGTCTTGTCATCGGCGGTGTGCTCCTGAAACGGAAAGAAACCGCCGTCACAGCGCAAACGCTGTGCGCGACTGGCGTCCTGGTGCTCTACGCGGTGACATTCGCGTGTCGGTCGTACTACCACTTCGCGTTCTTCGGTTTCATTCCAACCTTTTTATTGATGACGTTGATTACAGCGGTCGCGTTTCTGCTGGCCGTTCGGTTGAATGCGATCGTCGTCGCCGTGCTCGGGATCGCGGGCGGTTTCCTCACACCGATATTGCTTTCAACAGGCCAGGACAATCCGCTCGGACTTTTCGGTTACATCGCGCTGCTGGACATCGGTTTGCTCGCCGTCGCGCAACGACAGCGCTGGAATGTGCTCCCGATCCTGGGTGCGGTTGGAACTGCGCTGATGGAATTCGCCTGGGCCGCGGCGTTCTTTGTTCCCGAAAAATATTTTGCCGGCAACAAAGTTTTTATTTTCATGGCAGTGTTTGCCGGATTTCAGGCCCTGTTTGTCGCGGCAAGCGCATGGGCAAGGCGGACCGGAAAAACGAACCGCGAACTTTTCGCCTGTGCAATCGCCCTTGGTGCCGTCGCGATGGTCTCTGCGTTTTACCTGCTTTCCTTCCCAACACTGGCGTATCGGCCGGCGTTGCTGTTCAGTTACCTCTTTATTATCGATCTTGGCTTGCTCGCGCTAACGCTGCTCGAAAGCAGACTCGTGGCTGTTCAAGTATTGGCTGGACTCGCAGCGTTCATTTTCCTGGGCACGTGGACTGGCAATTACCTAACGAGCAGCCGCCTTTATACTGGCCTGGCTTTTTATTTTGTCTTCACGCTGTTCCATACTGCGGTACCGCTAGCGCTCCGTCGCCTGCGCAAAATCAAGATCCCATGGTGGAGTCACGTGTTCCCCGCTTTGGCACTGCTTCTCGTGTTAATGCCGATTTTCCAGCTCAGCCAGCTTTCGATTCTCGTCTGGCCCTTTGTATTGATTGTTAATCTTCTCGCAATCGTTCTCGCCCTGGCAACCGCGTCGCTGCTTCCCATTCTCGCCGTGCTGCTGCTGACGGTTGTGGCGCTCGGCGCGTGGCTCGTTCGGATTCCGGAGGAACTCATCGGACTGCCGACTGGACTCTGCCTCCTCGGGGCCTTCGCGGTTTTCTTTCAGATCACTGCAAGTTGGGCGAGTCGCCGTCTAACTATGGCGGGAACGCGCGCCCCGAGGCTTTTCGGCAACATTAACGATCCGGCAAATCTTTCGGTTCAACTTCCTGCGCTCTCGGCGACGCTGCCGTTTCTGCTGCTCATCATGGTGACGCTGCGGTTACCGCTGGCGAATCCATCCCCCATCTTCGGTCTGGCGTTGTTGCTGATCATTTTGCTCCTCCGCATGAGCGAAATCTGTTCTCTTGATCTGCTCCCCGCAGTCGCGCTCGTCTCCGTGCTAACGCTTGAGCACGCGTGGCATTTTGAACATTTCGATCCCATCCGTGCCGCCCTGCCGCTGATTTGGTATCTCGGGTTCTACGCTTTGTTCACGATCTTTCCGTTCCTATTCCAAAAGAAATTGGCGGGCAAAACTGTGCCGTGGGCAACGGCGGCCCTCGCCGGTCCGTTGCATTTTTATCTGATTTATCACCTAATTCGCTCTGCGTACCCGAACGTGGTTCCCGGTCTGGTGCCGGCTGCATTTGGGTTGCCGTCGTTACTCGGTTTGTCTGTCCTGATCAAGCGCGCGCCAGTCACAAGCGCTGCATCCGACGCGCGCGTCGCCTTGTTCGGCGGTGCCACGTTATTTTTCATCACGCTGATTTTCCCAATCGAGTTCCAGCGACAATGGATCACGGTGGGCTGGGCCCTGGAAGGCGCAGCACTTTGCTGGCTCTTTCGTCGGGTACCGCATCCGGGCCTGCGCCTGGCCGGTGTCGTTTTGCTTGCGGTGGTATTCGTGCGGCTCGCACTCAATCCGGCCGTGCTCAGTTATCATCCACGTGCCGGCTTTCCGATTTTCAATTGGTATCTTTATACCTATGGAATCGCGACAGCGTGCCTCTTCGCTGCTGGGCGATTGCTCGCGCCGCCACGCAATGTCGTGCTCGGTCAAAATGTGCGGCCGTTGCTCTACACGCTCGGGAGCGTCCTTGCGTTTCTGATCGTCAACATCGAGATCGCCGATTATTTCAGCGCGCCCGACACCGCGGCGTTGACATTTCAATTCTCAGGAAATTTCGCGCGCGACATGAGCTACAGCATCGCATGGGGATTATTCGCGCTCCTGCTGCTCATTGTCGGAATGCAAAAACGAAGCGCGCCGGCGCGTTACGCGGGTCTCGGATTGCTCGGCATCACAGTGGTGAAACTTTTCTTTCACGACTTATCGCAACTTGATCAACTCTACCGGATTGGCGCGTTCATCGTCGTCGCCGTAATCGCAATCCTCGCATCATTCCTGTATCAACGGTTCCTCGCGGCAGCGTCGAAGAATGATCAAGTGAAACCTGCGGTGTCACCCGCTCCTTAACTCCCAATTTCGTGGCTCTGAACAAATGTGAGGCTGAGAACTAGTCGCCGGCTGTGGCGATTCATCGCGATCGGCGTCGTATATTTGGCGGTCATGTTTTTCGGTCATTTGGCGGATCACCTGATTCTTTTTCCAACAAGCGCGCCGATCGACGCCGGTGGCGCCGTTCGTAAAACAATCCCGTTCGAGAACGGCGAGTTGGAGATCTGGACTGCGCAATCGCAGCAGGCTCAACAGAACGGCCGCGCCGATTTTTTCATTTTGCGTTTTTACGGCAACGCGGACCGGGCGGATCGCTGGGCCGCAGCCGAAGCGGCGATGTGGAATGATCGCGCCGTTGAAATCTGGGGAATGAATTATCCCGGATTCGGCGGCAGCACGGGACCGGCGCGGCTGTCGAGGATCGGGCCGGCAGCGCTTGCGGCGTTTGATGAGTTACAACACCAGGCGATGAGCAAGAATATTGTAGAGTCCGCTGTCCCCAGCGGATCATCGTTGAATCCTGCGCTGAGGACAGTGCAGGCTACAGCCCGCCCGATCGTGGTCTTTGGAACAAGCATCGGCGCGACAGCTGCGCTTCATCTCGCCGCATCGCGACCCTCTGGGATTGCCGGTTTAATTTTGCAGAATCCACCGCCAATCCGGGAAATGGTCCTGCGGCAATTCGGCTGGTGGAACCTATGGTTGTTGGCGGGGCCAGTCGCGTTGCAGATCCCGCGAGACCTCGACAGTATTGCAAATGCGAAGGCGATCCACGCACCAGCAATTTTCGTGCTTTCGGAAAACGATGAAATCGTCGCACCCCGTTTTCATCGGTTTGTTGTTGACGCGTACGCAGGAGAAAAACGCGTGATCGCGGTGCGCAATGCTTACCACAATGATCCCATTGAAGGCATTGCGCTGGCGGATCTGAATGAGGCGTTAGGTTGGTTGTTGGCGAAAGCGAGTTCTCCTCGCTCGCCGCGATAGCGCCCTGGGTAGCGCGTCTTCCAAGGAACGACGGTTTGGGCAGCCGTCGATTTCACAGGTGACGCCTTGAGACGCCTGCGCTCCCCAGCACCCGCATTTGCCACTCGATTTCGGCGTTCGACTCGCCTTAAGCTCAGCGCGCCATGCAGAACGCACAGAATCTGATGAGCAGTTTCGAGTTCATCGCGGCGCTGATGTCAATCATCATCGGTTTAGGTGTGACGAACCTGCTCGCAGGAGCCGGGCGCGCATTTTACCGCCGCAGAGAGAACCCGCTCGATGAGGTTCACATTGTCCTCACACTCGCGACGCTACTGCTGCTGGTTTTGCAATGGTGGGTAACGTTTAAATGGAACACCGAGGTCATCTGGAGCTTCGACCGGTTTCTCGTGCTGATCGTTTGGACGATCACGCTTTACATGCTCACTGTTTTCCTTTACCCGCCCGACCTATCCGAAGCGGAAGAACACCAGCGCCGTTTTCAACGAAACCGCACCGGCTATTATTCGGCATTCATCGCCATGTGCGTTCTCGACATCGCGCAAACCGCAATCCACGGCGATCTCTTTCATCCGGTTTGGTACGTTCCCTTTGTCGGTCATTATGGAGTGCTGGCTGCCGCCGGTCTCATTGCGCGCCGCCGCGGTTATGATCGCTTCTTCGCGTGGTATCAACTGATCACGTTGCTAATCTGGGCGCTCGCGGTGCGGAGATATCTCGTTCCAGATGGGACACCGTAGAGTGCCCGTTGAGTTCAGCTCTGGATTACCACCCATTCGTTGCGCGCACGAGAATCAGCGACAGCTTGCACGATGCGCATGTAGCGAAGGCCATCTTCGAAATTCGGATGGGCAAGCACGCGCCCCTTTGATTTCACAGCAGCGAGAAAATCGTCTTCCACGCGCCATTCGCCTTCCAATTCCGAGGGAATATCCACCACGTGCAATGCGCGATCGCCCACCTTTCCCGCCCGCATCACGTCGGCTGTGAAGTCATACTTCAGTGTCCCGGCACTGCCGTAAACCTCGAGGCGATCGCCTTCGGCCAGGGCATTAATTCCACTGAACTCCAGCACGCCTTCTGCACCGTTCTCGAAACTGCACAGGACCGTGAGCAAGTCCGGGACAATTACGTTGTATATTTCGCGAACGGGATGAATGACTTTGCCGCGAGCGAACACACCGGTTATGTCGCCGAGCCAGCGCTCCAAAACTTCGACGTAAATCCCAAGCGTGAGCGTGTTGAGTCCGCTGATCTCAATCTTCTGCCTCCAATGTGCCGGCGCGTCGGAATCCAGATAATTTCCGTGGAAACTTTGCAACCGCACGTGATGTGGCCGACCGATGTAATTTTCGGCCAAAATCTTTTTCATCATCAAATCACCGCGTAATCCGAAGGGCGGCGGGCACAGCATGGTCACCAACTCCGGAAACCGCTTCGACGCGGCGAGCATTTCCTCTGCTTCGGCCAGGTCCATCGACATCCGCGCCTGGCAAAAGACGTGTTTGCCTGCTTCAAGCGCGGAAATTGTCACCGCCGAATGCATGTAAGGCGTTGTGCCAATCCAAACAACATCGATATCCGGCGACGCAACGAGTTCCGCCCAGTTCCGCATTGGCAGCGCCGATAGCGAATTTTCCCGGCAAAAATTTTCCGAGCTTTCGTATGTGGAATTTGAAACGGCGACGATTTCTACATCAGGATGTTTTTTCAAGGCCGGTAAATGGCGGGTGCGAACAATATTGCCCGCGCCGACAATCCCGATCCGTAGTTTGTGATTATTTTTGTGCATTAGGTGATCATCTCTGCTGCAAACTCGATTGGCTGTGGTGCGAGCTAAGTTTGACCGCGCTGGTGAGTTGCGCGTTCAACCAGAGCGTTTGAGGGCGTCGGCGGTCGCGCCGACGGCATCGCGTGCATTCGTGGCTTCAGATTACGATCCGCTTGACCGCGACGTCGAGACACGCCACGTTACGCGGCTTTTCTCTCGATATGAAAGTTTGTCACATTACAGGATCAAGAGCCACGCGCGGCAGCGTCATTCACCGCCGCGGTTTGGCCAAGAAAAAAGGCGGCGTAGGCCGGCACATCACGAAAGTGGTGCCACGCATTTTTGCGCCAAACCTGCATCGCCAGCGCATTTGGGTGCCCGAGCTCAAAAAGTTTGTCCGTGTCCGTGTCACAGCACGCGGCCTCAAGACGATCAACAAACACGGCGCCTATAAGGCACTCAAAAAAGCCGGCGCCATCTGAGCGCTGCTTCCTAAACCCGTCATGTCGAGCAAAGTCGAGACATCCCGTGAAATTCACGTGTGACTAAGCGACACGGGATGGAAAGCCTGGCCTCGCCCCGAAAGCTTTCGGGGCTGCGTTGCAGCCTCGACTTCGCTCGGAATGACCAGAAATCCTGATGCAACTGACTCTCCTCAAGTCGAAGATTCATCGCGCGACTGTCACGGGGGCAAGTCTCGATTATGAAGGCAGCCTGACGATCTCAGCCGATTTGGCCGAGTTGGTGGGCCTGGTCCCCTACGAAAAAATTCTCGTAGCCAACTTGAGCAACGGCGCGCGTTTCGAAACCTATGCAATCCACGGCCCGGCTGGACGTGGACTGATCGAATTGAATGGCGCTACTGCGCACCTCGGAAAAATCGGCGACCGGGTGACGATCATGAGCTTCGCGCGCTGCGCCGAGCAGGAAGCGGCGTTACATCGGCCATTTATTGCTCTTCTAAACGAGAAGAATGAAATCGTCCGCTACGACGATGGCGTTTCAGCGCGCCCGTTTAAGATCGTCGGTGAATAAAGTGCAAGCACCCTCGAGGTAGCAAGCGCCAGCTCCATCCCTCCCGCAGGTAATCCGCTCAAGGAGTTTGGCGCTGCGTCCTCGGCGGACATCGGTCCCTGCGGCTTGGATTTCGTTCGTGGTAGATCAAGTGAGCCGTCGTTGAACTCGATCACGTAACCTTCGTTGATTAGCCAACGCAGGTCAGACGCTAACGCCAGTCTGCGCGGCTCTGCTTCTTCGGTCGCGCCGTTGCCGGTCAACTTTTCGAAAAGCTGTTTCCGATTGATTGCGGCAGTAGCCGACACTGCTTCTAAAATTGCGTTCACAGACGAAGACACCTCTGCCTGTTCATGAACAAACGCGCGCACGCGGATTGGCGACACGAACAACATTCCGCGGCGATGACGAAAAACGTTCAGCGCATTTTGCCGAAATCGGCCGGCCAATTCCTGCATTATATTTGATGGCGAGCGGGTTTCACGGGCCCACGCCTCTTCGATCACCCGATTCAGTATCCGATCGGGCAGACCCCGGCTTAACGTGCCGCCGATAGTTACGTCCTTCACGCTACGGATTAGTGTTGGGCAGTATTGTGAGCGAAAATGGCGTTCCACTTCCACAGCAGATGAAAACGTTACAGCGTTTTCTTCTCGTAACGTGGTGTAAGTCGTTACCTTCCTCGCTTCTTCTTTCCACCGCTCGACGAAAGAAGCGTCGCTTACGATTTCGATTTGGCGCTGATATTCGGCGAAGCTCATCCGCCGGCTGAAACGTTGCTCGTACAAGCTGCGCAGTTGCGGCTGATAAGTGTGGTAATTCGTCGGACCCAGAAGCGTTCCACTCAACCGGCACCGCGCCACGTTCGAGAAATTTCCCTTGATCGGCTCATTCTCCATAATGTCGACCTGGTAAAAGTCGCGTTGAGCGAATCGAAATGCGTTTCGCTCAAGAAATTCCCTATCTACGGACACAACACCGCCCTCGCCAAGTTCATAAAACGGTGTTTCCGCCTTTGCTGTCAGACGAACTTCATAACGCCCTGGTTTTTCCAACAACAAACGGGCCAGGGCAAAGAGCGAATAGGCAACTGTTCCGGACTTGATTTGAGCAACGACGTTTTCAAACACGCTGTGGCGCGGTAGAAAACGGATGGTGATCTCCGGCGGTTTCGGGGCAGCCTGCGCCACCCGTTCCGGCAGGCGGCGATTTTTGCCTCGATCGGAATGGGGGCGTCTGTCGTCCCGACTCTTTGGCATTCTCTCATCCCGGCGCCTGTCAGGTACAGATTTTCCACCTGGCTTATCTCCTCGCCCTTGCCTGGAGCGAAACCTTCGATCTTTGTGTCTGCCATCGCCGCCCCGGCTGCGCAGGTCCGGATCCGCTTCCGGTGTGTAGTGTTCGTAATGATTCGTCGCGCCGGGCTCCTTCACCCATGCGGGCAGAAGTTTTAGATCAAGCAGATCGACAGGCTCGACAGGCGGGGCGCTCATCACGTTCATCTACTCGAATGGCAAACGGAAGCAAACGCCAAGGCGTGAGAGGCGAATTCACGTTGAGCGCGGCTACAGCATTTGGTCATTTCAGGCGGAGTCCTTGACATCTCTAAATTCAGAAAATCGAGAGAATCCCAGACTTCGCTCGGAATGACACTAACTGCGCTCAGTGCGCGCTGACTAGGCTCCCGAAAATGATTGACATCCTGCTTAATTCATTTACTTGCGATGCTGTGCCCGGGCTGTATCCCGCTCTGCGGGACCGGACTTAACCCCCGTGCGACTAATTCAACCGAACAAATTTTATGGCGGAAAAATCGATCGAAGAGAAGGTCAAGGACATCATCGTCGAGCAACTGGGCGTGAACCCGGAGCAGGTCACGCCGCAGGCATCTTTCATTGAAGATTTAGGGGCGGACTCACTGGACATTGTTGAACTGGTAATGGCTTTCGAAGAGGAATTTGGGGTCGAAGTGCCGGACGAAGACGCGGAAAAACTCCAGACGGTCGGCGACGTCATCAAATACATCGAAGAGAAGGCGTCCAAGCAGTAGCGCGAGCTTTTTCATCCTGTAGCCACCGGTTCGCCGCAGGACGAATCCGTCCGTGTGCGGACTTATGGCCGGTCCGGCTCGGTAATCGTCCCATGGCGAAAAACGGCCCACATGGCCGTGGCTATAATCTGCAGTGTTCAGGGCTTTGGGATTGCGAAGCCCCATGACACATTCACACTAATGGACGTGGAGACAACGATTCTGCAGCGGCCGCTGTTTCACGTTGGTCACTATTACGTAACCGTGCTTGGGCTGATCGCTTTTCTCGGGTTTTTCGCGGCGGGACTGATCATTGCTCGCTTTTTGCAGAGCGGAATTGTTCGACGTTTTTTTAGCCGTTTCAAGATCGACACAAATTTCATCGCGATCGTCACGACAATCTTAAGCGTAGCGGCCATTGTCTTTTTCACCGTCAGCGCCGTCAATGCTGCAGGAATTCCGCTGGCCTGGGCCGCGCCTCTTCCGGCGATTCAGTTGAGTCTGGTCCAAATTTTTCTACTGGTCGCGCTGCTGGTCGCCGTATTTTGGCTCTCGTCCGGGACTAAACGTTTTCTTTTTAACCGGCTGCTCGCGCAAAGTGGGCTGGACCGTTCTTTGCAGTACGCCATTGCCCAGGTCGTCAGTAACATCGTCCTAGTGGTCGGCATTTTCTTTGTTCTGGAAAACGCCGGCATTCATCTGGCTGCGTTGACGGTTTTTGCAGGCGCGGTTGGCGTGGGTCTTGGCTTCGGCCTGCAAAACATCGCCAGTAATTTCATCAGCGGCCTGGTTATTCTCGCCGAGAGACCAATCACGGTCGGTGATCGGGTTGAAGTAGCCGGAATCACCGGACAAGTGCAGCATATTCGCGCGCGCAGCACAGTCATTCGCACAAACGACAACATCATGATGATTGTGCCGAACACGAAATTCATCGATTCACCCGTGACCAACTGGACCTACGGCGACCGGCGCGTGCGCTTTCGAGTTCCGGTAGGGGTAGCCTATGGCAGTGATGTCAACAAAGTTCGTGATGCGCTACTCGCGGTGGCGCGCGAAAATCCTCACACGTTAAAAGATCCCGAGCCGAGTGTTTTTCTGGAGCAATTTGGCGACAACTCGATCGATTTTAAGCTGATCGTCTGGAGCAGTGAAATGAGCGACCGTCCGAGCCGCTACCGCAGCAACCTCAACTTTGCCATTGCTGAGAAGTTTCATGAAGTCGGAATCGAGTTTCCGTTTCCCCAGCGCGACGTGCATATTCGCGACGGCGTGCTCAAAGTGGAGAACGTCACAGCTGAACAATCGGCGAAGCGATCAGAGGTGTAGGCGCTTGAGCGTCATGCCGAGCGGAGTCGAGGAATCCCGTGGCGATCACCCAACGGCAATTACACGGGATCCTTCGACTTCCCTCAGGATGACACGCCATTAGATGAATTCTCGTTTCGCGATGCTGCGCAACAATCTCATTCCAATTCCTCAAGGCGTGGCGAAAGCGCTTACCCTGGCTGAACTCCAAAATTGCGACGCATGGCCACGAGCGCTTCAGAATAAATCCAAAGATCATCGTTATTACGAGGTCGTCGAAGAAACGCTGCAGTGCGGATTCGAACATCATTATCTGCTGCTCGAGGATAGTTCGGGCGACGTGCGCGCCATTCAGCCGGTGTTTTTCGTCCGGCAAAATCTTGTCGAAGGCGTGCCGGGCAAGCTTCGGTCTATTGTCGATTTCATCCGGAAAGTTTTCCCGCGCTTTCTCACCATGCATGTTTTGATGGTTGGCTGCGGCGCCGGCACCGGCGATCTGGCCGCATGCGACGAGCAGGACGAGCCATGGGTGGCAAACGCACTGCGCTCAACTCTCCGGACCTTCGCAAGACAAAACAAAGTTTCACTAATCGTGTTCAAGGATTTTCCAGCAAACTATCGGTCCGCGCTAGAAACGCTGCGTTTAAACAATTATGCGCGGATTCCGAGCATGCCCATGACTCGGCTGCCGCTCCATCATGAGACGTGGGATGATTACTTTTGCACGCTCAGCAAGGCCACGCGGAAAGATTTGCGCAGGAAGTTTCGTAAAGCCGAGCGCGCGCCCAAGATCGAGATGGAGGTAGTGAACGACATTGCGCCGTTCATCGACGAGATCTATCCGCTGTATCTGGCCGTCCACGAGAAATCGCCACTGAAGTTTGAAACGCTAACCAAGGATTATTTCCGCGCGATTGCTCAGCGAATGCCGGAACGCGCGCGGTTTTTTATCTGGCGACAAGAGAACAGGATCGTCGCATTCAGTTTTTGCCTCGTCTGCGACGATGCGATCTACGACGAGTGCATCGGGCTCAATTACAGCGTCGCGCTCGATCTCCATCTCTATTTTTACACGCTGCGCGACATCATCTCGTGGGCGCTTCAACAAGGCCTAAAATATTATTACAGCAATCCACTCAATTACGAACCGAAGCTGCATCTGGATTGCGAATTAGTGCCCCTCGACCTGTACGTCATGCATACGAATCCACTGCTGAATCCGATTTTTCGGCAAGTAATCAAATATCTCGGGCCGACGCGGCACGACCCAGTGTTGCACAAGTTTCCCAACGCGGATCAACTCTGATGCGCCGCGGTGCATTGGCAGGGTCGGCGCGCTACGCCGACTCCCGCGCTGCGGGACAGCGCGGCCTCCCTACCATTTCTACCAATCGAAACTGGTTGCGGTGCTGTGATCGCGCGCTAAAAAAGCGGATGCAAAATCGGCCATCCGGCTTTGGCAATCCATGGCTGCAACTCGGCGTGAGCGTCGCGTGCGTGTTCGTTTCCGAACTCCTTTTGAAACGCGGTGCAAGTGAGGTCGCGGCGCCGGAGAGCGCGCTTTCGTGGACGGGTATCAACGGCCTGGCATCGCCGCTGGTGTGGTGGGCCATTCTTCTTATCATCGCC
Source organism: Candidatus Udaeobacter sp. (assembly GCA_036499375.1). Lineage (GTDB taxonomy): Bacteria > Verrucomicrobiota > Verrucomicrobiia > Chthoniobacterales > UBA10450 > Udaeobacter. The sequence goes on along the minus strand of DASYDV010000025.1, from coordinate 43,274 downwards.
AGCTTCATCAGCTGGCTTTACGTGCTTCGCCACATCCCCCTGAACGTGGCTTACCCACTCTCGCGTGTGGTGGATATTCTTGTTCCGCTGGGCTGCTGGATTTTTTTGGGCGAACGAATCTCCGCTTTACGCTGGGGCGGGATTGCGTTGGTAGTTATCGGATTGGCGTTGGTGGCCAAGCCGATCGCAAAGATGGAGGAACGCCTGTGAGTTTCCTTGCGTTCTTCTTAATCGTTGTTTCTCTGGTCACGTTCGTGGCAGCGCAACTCATTCTCAAGAAAGCGATGGAATTCTCAGCGACAAGCGGAATGCGCAATTCCTATTTCGTTTCCCGCGTTGCCATAGGCGTTGCACTAATGACCGTTTCCTTTTTCCTGACTCTCGGCCTGCTACAACGTTTCGACCTGAGTTATCTTTATCCGTTTCAAGGTTTGAGCGTCATCTTCATCACAATTCTCGCCGCAGTAGTGTTAAAGGAAAAACTTAGCGCGCGTCTCGCGATTGGCGCGCTCCTGATCACCGCAGGAATCGTGCTGGTCTCAATGAGCTAGTTGTTACACAACACTGACAAAAACGGAGGCGCAGCCAGCTCAGTTTCGAGGCAAGCGATGCGCTTGCCCTACAACGACTCTTTTAAGATTGGCCAGAGTTTTTCCAAACTCGCTAAATTGATCGCCCTCGCTTTTTCAAGAGTTGGTAATACGAGCTTAGGCCGGTCGAACTCGGCGGCGAAACGTTGCTTCCAACGCGCATAACTCGGCGGCGAATACGCGCCGCAAATGTCTCCACCGATAATCCGGGAACATTCACGCAATCTTCCGAGCGCCCATTCCAGATCGGCAACGGTAAATCGGCCGCTTTCCCAGTTCGTCAGCGCATCTTCAACACGCAAGGAATCGAGATCGATGGTGAGGTAGACGTTTTCGCCAGCGAGACGGTTTAAAAATTCTCCAAAACGCTCGCGCCAATTATCGCGCAGGATTGCCCCCTTGCGTTTTTGATCCTTCATCGGCCGGTCGTCTGCCCACGGATGCACTTCAAGGATTCCGGCGCGTTCCCCGCGGCGGTTGCCGAAGATTTGGTGCGGCCACCAGCATTCAAAATTGCCACAACCCCACACATTGACCTGTCGCACGCAGGGAAGTTCCAGTGCCCGATTGATCCATGCGCCGCAGGCCCACTTCGGCGGACGCACATCCCAATCCGGATGATTGTCGAACGACACAAGAACGATGGGCTTCGCAATTGCACGCAACCGGAGCGCTGTCAGATGGTGAAAGTCGCCGGACCCGTAAAGCAGAAAATCTGACGCGAGGTTCTTCTCGTGCTCCTGATAAAATTCTTCGATCAATCGGGGCGGCGCTGAGAAACGCAACCGCGGCCCCCAGCTCCGCGCGTCTATCATAGGAAGGCGCAGCGACCCGTGCGGCCACGCGTCGTCAAGATTGAGATGCTGAGCAAGACTGATCAAAAATTACTGGTGCGCGGCCGTGAAGATCTGAGCATCGGTCGCCTTGGCCAGGCGCAGGTTTTCCTCGGCTTCCTTGTAGATCAGGTCTCGCCATAAATTCGGGATCCACAGCTTCGGCGTGCCGGCAGGCGCCAGCACAGCCGGAACAGTTTGCAGACGTGAAAACGCGGGCACTTGCTGCATGATTTCGGGTGCTAAGTGTTCCGTAAAGAAACGGGAAAATCAATCCGCTTTGTGGCCACTCGTCCCCGAAAGTGGGAAGTTTGTGCACGCAATCCCAGAGTCAGACGCGAAAATCAGGTAACATCGTGAACCAAACGCGGGTGCAAGAACCAAAAAGACAGCAGCAAAAGCGCGATTTCTTTTGCGTCGTCCGTAATGCATTCCGGCTTTTCGCGCAGCATTCATCCACATTGCTCGGAAGCGCATGGGCGTTTAGCGGGGCCGTCCTTGTGATTCTCGTTTGGCTCATTACCGGACCAACCTTTCATTTCTCAGACACCTGGCAACTAATCATCAACACGGCCACGACCATCATCACGTTTCTGATGGTGTTTTTGATTCAGAACACCCAGAACCGTGACGCCAAGGCAATGCACCTCAAGTTGGACGAGCTAATCCGTGCCGTGAAAGGCGCGCGCAATCAACTCGTCGACTTGGAAAACCTTTCGGATGAAGACCTCAAGAAATTAGAGGAGCAATTTCGACGATTGCGAAGCAAGGCTGAGCGCAACGGAACACGCTCTAAAAAGTCCGAATCGGCCAAATCGCGCTGAACGCAGCTTTAATTCGCACGTGGGATGTAAGATTACCGCTGGCTTCGACAGTAATTTTTACTCGTAGTTTCACAGAACTACCAAGCCGCTACTCCTTGGGGTTTTGGGCCTTGCCGGTGCGCAAGAAGATCTTCCCACTGGGACAGAGCTTGAAAACTTCGCACCGGCTGCAGTCCGGCTTGCGCGCGTAACAACGGCGACGCCCGTGCCAAATGAGCCAGTGACTCCAGTCGGTCCAATGCTCGCGCGGCACAAGCTTCATCAAATCCTGCTCGATCTTCACCGGATCCTTCTGTTTTGTCAGCCCGAGCCGCTGGGAGAGGCGGATCACGTGAGTGTCGACGACGATCCCGTCGTTTTTGTGAAAGGCGTTACCCAGTACCACGTTCGCAGTCTTGCGACCGACGCCGGGCAGCGCGCATAACTCCTCCATTGTGTCGGGCACTTTCCCGCCATGTTTCTTGACGATTTCGCGCATCGCGCCGCGAATGCTTTTCGCTTTGTTCCGATAGAATCCTGTCGATTTAATCGCGTTCTCCAGCTCGGGCAGCGGCGCGTCCGCATAATCTTTCGCCGTGCGGTATCTCCGGAACAGCGCAGGCGTGACCATGTTGACGCGTTTGTCGGTTGATTGCGCCGAGAGAATCGTGGCTACAAGGAGCTGCAGCGGGTTACGAAAATCCAGTTCGCAATGGGCTGTCGGGTAAATTTTTGGCCAGGCTTTCAGAAGCTGCGCCACACGCTCTCGAGTGGTCATTCCGTACTATTCTCTAAAGCGTCTGTACATTTCAACCCGCCTATGGAAACATTGGCGCACAGTCTCGCTGCGTGACGCGCAAATTCTTCGGTCAACGTTTAACCGACGTGCGGAGTAGTGGATCAAATTTTTTACGGCGTGGGCGACGGAGACGGAGAAGCGGTGTCCGCCTCAGGAACCTCCGGTGCGGGAGCTGCTATCGCAGACATCTTCTTTCTTCGGGCGTCGCCCACGCTACGCTGGCTTTGGACGGCTTGCTCTTGTGTTGGATTGGCTTTTTCGGCTTTGTCGGCATCCATGCGAGAGCGGTCGGGAACCAGGGCCCGAAGCTCGGGAGGCAGCTGTTGTATTCTTCTCTGTCTATCAGCTTCGGCCTGCGCGGAGTCTGGCGCCTGGCGCCGCGGCTGAATGATGCGTCTGTTTGCTACGGCTTTTTCCCCTTCGGCTACAGCTTTCTCTCTTTCATCCACAGCTTTCTCTCTCTGAACTAATGCTTCCTCGCGTACATCCAATTCGGTTTTCCGTTGCGCGAGTTGTGCTTCAGCGGTCGAGTCCTGCTTTTGGCAGGCGCAAATCATTGCTGAAGCGATGAGCATCGAAATGACAAACATTTTTTTCATATCGGGAGCAAATTGTAATTGGTCTCCGTGGTTCCGCAGCAAGAGAACGAACGCCGTCGCCTAGTCAAATACAAGTTAACGCTGCAAGCGAGTTCGTTGTGTTTGGTCTGGCTCGAGACCGTTCCTGCCACAAACCGATCCGCCGCAAGATGAAGAACTGAGTGCCTACGCGGATGCTATGCAGAAAGTCTTTGAACGCAGTTGCAGAGGCGGTTGTGCCAAAACGGTTTGTGTTTAGCGCCAAAGGCGCAGCATTCGCCGCAAGCCTGGGGCAGCGCCCCAGGAATCAAAATAGAAATCACGACAAGCGCTGAAAGCGCAAGTCAATCCCGCGGTTCGGCACGGTGCCTGCCTGATACGACCAGCGACATTGTTGAGGCGCGCCTTCAGCGCTCGTTCTATGCACACTCATGTCCTGGGGCGATGCCCCAAGCTTCACATTGAGCCAGCGCCGTTGGCGCTAAACACACACGCCAAACGCCTGTGGTCGAAATGATGAAGGTTTGTTCACGACCACTTTTGCCTCAGGTTTGCTCACTTCGAGCTGCGCGCTCACTTTCTGGATTTGCGCGGCCTGCTCTTTGAGTTGGGCTGTGAGAGTCTCTATTTGTTTCTGTTGCTGCGCAACCGTTGCTTCCAACTTCTCAACTTTGCCAATTTTCGGCATGCCGGGGCGCTGGGGCGCGGCCGGCGCGCTACGACGCCCAGGTGCGCTACGAGGCGAAGCAGGTGTGCGACCTCCCTGGCTCGGGCCAACATCCCAGCCCAGCTTGTCGTTGGAAAGGTCTAGAGTAACTTCAACAACGCTGCCGCCAACAGGCTGGAAGTTATTGAAGATACAACCGATAAAGCAGGCTAAGGAATCCGCGCCCGAGAGGTCGCCAATGCGGATCGTATCGCTTTCGTCACCGGCGCCAGATCCAACGAAGTCGCCGACGTAAGTGTTATTGACGCCAGTGACCAGGTTTGTCCTGCCGCTGTACCCACGGCTGTGTTCTCACTGCCATCAATGTTAAATCCGAGCGCCAACTCGCCAACTGCCACGTTGTTATTGGCCAAACCGAGTCCATCCGAGTCATTGTTAAAGAGCGCCTCGTCGCCAATGGCGGTGTTTGCAGCGGCGGTAATATTGGAAAAGAGCGCCGACTCCCCGAAAGCGTTGTTCTCGAACCCGTCAACGTTATTAAAGAGCGTACCGGCGCCGACAGCATCGTTGTAAAACGCCTCCGCGGGCACGGTTCCGGCGGAGTCATTATTGAACAGCGCGCCAGAACCAAGGGCGGTGTTGAAACCGCCATCGTGGTTATTAATGAGCGCCTGAAAACCAACCGCCGTGTTGTCGGTGGCGGTGACGCTGTTAAATAGCGCAAAAGCGCCGACAGCCGTATTGTCACTCCCGCTGTCATTAAAGACGAGCGCGTCAGTTCCAAGGGCCACGTTCAGTGTACCGCTGGTGTTGAGCAACAGCGCTGCAGCGCCAACTGCGGTATTGGAATCCGCGGTATTTAGCGCCAGCGCTCCACCGCCAACACCGGTATTGAAGCTGCCCTCCACAGTGCTGAACAGCGCATAACAACCAAGGCCTGAATTTCCCGCGCCTCCAACGAGGTTCTGAAGAGCGTTGCACCCTTCCGCTGTCGTAAAGTTACGGACGGCCAAAACAAAAAGGACAACGAAAGGAAAATTAATCTATGAAAAATCGAATATTGGCGGCCATCCTGCCGGTGTTGGCCTGAAAAACGCCGCTGATGTGTCAACAAAAAGATCGAATTCCTGAAGCATCGTGCTGGGCGGAAGCCAGAAGAACAGGATGTTAGGTGCCACCGTGCTCCCAAGCTGATTTATTCGACAGGCTGACAGCCTGCCCGCCGAGTCAGCCAAGGTCGCCGACATCCGACGCGGTTCATGAAAAAGGCGTTCGCCACGAGGCGAACGCCTTTCCAATTCAATACCTGCTTAGATCGCAGCTTTACGGTTTGTTCGTGACTAGTTGTGGGGCAGGTTTGCTCACTTCCAGCTGCGCGCTCACTTTCTGGATTTGCGCGGCCTGTTCTTTGAGTTGCGCCGTCAGGACTTCCATCCCTTTTTGTTGCAGGGCGACTGTGACCTGGAGATCCTGAACTTTCTTGTGCTCTTTGAGGAATTCATTGAGCAACATCGCGTTGACCTGCTCGTAGCGGACGGTCGAGATGTCACCATCTTTGTGCTGGACTACGAGGTCGGGATTCACTTTGGCCACCTCCTCAGCAATCAAACCATATTGGGTTCTGCCGTTCTTATCGGCATTGTATTTGAAGGTCACCGGCTTAAGCGCCAGAACGGCTTCGCTGGCTTTGTCCATCGGTTGAATGTCGTGCTTGAAGCGGCGGGACGACGCCATGATGCCTATCACGTTGAATTGATCGACATATACTGCTTCCTGGGTGCCAGCGTCGCTAACCGGCTGGTCGAAGATGCTGCCGATGAAGCAGGTGTTATCGAGCACAGCAAAAGGACCTGCACCAGGCACGTTAATCGCGATGCAGTTATTGACGTTTGTCCCCAAACCCGTGCCGGCCTCGTCACCGACAGCCACGTTAGAATTACCGTCTACGTTGTTGTCGAGCGCGTCGTCGCCGATGGCTGTGTTAAAGGAGCCCGTCGTGTTGTTGAACATGGCGTCATCACCGAACGCATTATTTTGAGTACCGTCCACATTGTCCATAAGCGCGTTACGGCCATGGGCGTTGTTGAAGTTCGCCGAGCCGAGACCACTTGAGTCATTATTAAAGAGCGCAAATGCGCCGACGGCATTGTTGTCGCTGGCGACGGTGTTAAAGACCATTGCGTCAGTTCCAATGGCCACGTTTTGTGAGCCAGTCGTGTTGAGCAACAACGCTGCGGCACCAACCGCGGTATTGGAATCCGCGTCGTTGAGAGCCAGCGCTCCGCCGCCGACACCTGTGTTAAAGGCGCCGTTCACGTCGCTGAAGAGCGCGTACCAACCAAGTCCTGTATTTCCAGCCCCACCCACGAGGTTCTGAAGAGCATTGCACCCTTCCGCTGTGGTAAAGTTTGGATAGCAACCATCGGGCGCCGGACTGACCGCTCGCGCTCCTGGTAAAAGCGCAAAACAGGCCAACGCCGGCAGGATGGCCATCAATATTCGATTTTTCATAGATTAATTTTCCTTCGTTGTTTTTATTGTTTGTTTTGGCCGTCTGTGAATTCTCCCGTATGCGCCGGTAAACTCCGCACATGCGGAATCGGCTCCCCTAAGAAATTCACGGCCATTGCTGTTTTCCTCCAGGAAGGGTTCTGCCAGAGATGCAGATATGGTGTCAACAAAAAACGCCTGCGCGTTTCTTGAAAATCGAGCGGTCGTGCCCACGGCTCTTAACGAGAAATCAATCGAGGCCTCCGGCGATCGCTCTTAAGGCGCGACCCTTAAGATGAACACGACTGGCAAAGGTTCGACGATAATAGATGTGCACGGTCGCAAAAATCTTTCCACGCTTCGCCGGTTCGCCTAGTTTGCTGTCGTGCAAACCACGATGAGGGCAGTTGTCAAAGCCAAAGCTCAGCCCGGTTTGTGGCTCGAAGAAGTGCCCGTTCCAAAAGTCGGCGGCGACGATGTGCTGATACGCGTGCTGAAAGCATCCATCTGCGGCACGGACGTGCACATCTACAATTGGGACGCCTGGGCGCAGAAGGCCATTCCGGTGCCGATGATAATCGGCCACGAGTTTGTCGGCGTTGTCGATCGCATTGGCGAAAACGTAAAAGGGTTCGCTCGCGGCGATCTGGTCGTTGCCGAAGGTCACATCACCTGTGGACATTGCCGGAATTGCCTCGCCGGACGGCGGCATCTTTGTCCGAACACTCAGGGTGTCGGTGTTAATCGGCCCGGTGGATGGGCGGAATTCGTGGCCATCCCGCAGGAGAACTGCTGGCACGCCGATCCGGACATTCCGCTGGAGGTGCTTTCCTGTTTCGATCCGTTGGGCAACGCTGTGCACACTGCGCTCTCGTTTGATTTGGTGGGAGAAGACGTGCTCATCACCGGCGCCGGGCCGATCGGTTGCATGGCCATTCCGATTTGTAAACGCGCCGGCGCGCGTCACGTCGTCATCACGGACGTGAATGCATATCGCCTCGATCTCGCGCGCAAAATGGGCGCGGATCTCGCATTGGATGTCCGCACAGAGAAAGTAACCGAAGCGATGCAGAAGCTCGAAATGAAGGAAGGTTTTGACGTCGCGCTGGAAATGTCCGGCAACCCGAAAGCGTTTGAAGATATCTTGCCGAACATGTTTCACGGCGGCAAAATCGCCTTGTTAGGCATCATGCCCGGCAGCGCGGCCATCGACTGGAACACCGTCGTCTTCAGCGCGCTCACCATCAGAGGCGTTTACGGCCGCGAAATGTACGAGACCTGGTACAAAATGACGGCAATGATCCAGAGTGGCCTCGATATTTCCCCGGTCATCACCCATCGCTTCCCTTACACGCAATTCAAGGAAGCCATCGAACTGATGAAATCCGGTAACTCCGGAAAAATCGTGCTCAACTGGAGCGAACCCTAAATTTCAACCGCGGATTACGCGGATGCCACGGATATTCTGGGGAGCGCACGCGTCTCGTGTGCTGGCGATCGCGAACTTTTCTTGCGGTGCGTTAGCTCCAACGTTCTCCGAAGCACGATTTTCGCCCATATCCGTGTGACGCATGATTTCTGGACTTCGTTCTTCTGCAGATTGCGCCGGGGCGGGTGTTGAACCATTGCCGTAATTCGCTCGAAAAGCGGCGCAGCGGCTCACGCACTTCAAACGTAAGCATTCATTCCGCTATAAATCGATCTGCGTTGCGCTCGATAGCGGCTGGTGGATTATCGCAGCCTGGCCGCTTCCTTTTCGTGGCCTTCCAGCTCGAGCACCATGCGTTTGATGTGCCTGTAATCCTGGTGCCTTCGCAAGAATTGCAGGCTTTCCTGGGGATCGCCCCATTTTATTACCTCGATGGTTTCCTGGCGGGCGCCCCAGGAGTTCATTTCGCGCTTGTTAGGCATGTAAAGGTCAATCGTGTTACGTCCGGAAAGCGCCCAGCCGTAATCTTCAACGCGATAATTTTGGCCAGTTGAAAGCAGACGAAAGACGGTGCCCGCGGGCCACCGGGACCAATCAGCCGCAGCGCTACCGATTTGGGGCGGACGGGATATCACTACAGCGCGTTTGACGGTGCGAGTTGTTCTCGGTGCACGTTTCGGACCGGGTGTGACCGGTTGGCGTTCATCCATTGAGAAACGTTTAAGTAGCGGCGAATAGGAACCGCTCTGGTCCACTGGAATAGCGCGCGGGACTTCATACGCCAGCGTCACGCGCATTGTCACTTCCGCGCGATGGATCGGCGGACCCGCAGCGTGCAGTTCTCCGCCCAGCGCGTTGTGATTGCTGTACTGGAGATGGTCCGATTCGGTATGCGTATATGCGGTCGTGCGCACATGTTGGAAATCTGTTTTCGCCAGGGGCGGCTCGTATTGCGGCAAAGGATGCCGGGTCGTGCCACAGGCAGTAAGGAGAAGAACGGCGATGAACGCCGCTAAAAGGATCAGCGCAAGGTTACGACGCTTAGCGTGGGTCAAGGCGAATCACCTGAGCGAGTTATTAACAGTTATTCACAATTTGGCAAGGCCAAATTTTTTCGAGAATTTTTTCCGTCGGTACCAGGAAAATGGCCCAACGACGAACTGGAATCCGGCGTTGTCATTCGTGCTTCGTCATTCCTTCGGCATTCGACATTCGTGCTTCGCCGCGTATAAACGAAGCTGAAACACGGAGAACGACTTTGCGTTTACGCGGCTTCATCATTTTAGTTATGCCTCATCTATGATTGCTGACTTCGAAAAACAGCTTTCTCAAACGCTTGAAGAAATTAAATCGCAGGGTCTTTTCAAAACCGAGCGGATCATTACCAGCCCGCAGGATGCGCATATCGCCATTGCGGGCGGCAAACGCGTGCTGAACATGTGCGCGAATAATTACCTGGGGCTTGCCGATCATCCCGCGCTCATAGCCGCTGCGAAGGAAGCGCTCGATACGCATGGCTTTGGAATGGCCAGTGTGCGCTTCATTTGCGGCACCCAGGACATCCACAAGGAACTGGAGGGTGCGCTCACGAGGTTTCTCGGGACCGAGGAGACGATTCTTTATCCGTCTTGTTTCGACGCAAATGGCGGCTTGTTCGAAACACTACTGAGCGACAACGACGCGGTGATTAGTGATGAGCTGAATCATGCCAGCATCATCGATGGCATTCGTCTCTGCAAAGCGCAGCGATTTCGGTACAAGCACAGCGACGCGGCCGATCTCGAAGCGCAACTGCGCGCAGCGAAAGATGCGCGTTTTCGATTGATCGCGACCGATGGTTGTTTTTCCATGGACGGCACCATTGCGAATCTCCCGGCCATTTGCGATCTAGCCGAAAAGTACAACGCCCTAACGATGATTGATGACGCGCATGCCACCGGTTTCCTCGGCAAAACCGGACGCGGCACACACGAATATCGCGGCGTCATGGGCAGAATCGACATCATCACCGGCACACTGGGCAAAGCCCTCGGTGGGGCCAGCGGCGGTTTTACCAGCGGACGGAAAAAAATTGTCGATCTCTTGCGACAACGCTCGCGGCCTTATTTGTTTTCCAACACCATCGCCCCACCGGTTGTCGCGGCCTCGCTGAAAGCGCTCGAACTTCTCTCCGCATCCACCGAATTGCGCGACAAGCTTGAAGAGAACACAAAATATTTTCGCAGCGCGCTGACCGAGCGCGGGCTAACCATCAAGCCCGGCGTGCATCCCATCGTCCCAATCATGATTGGCGACGCTGCCAAGTCACAAAAGTTCGCCACGCGCATGCTCGAGAAAGGCGTTTACGTGATCGGCTTCTTCTACCCGGTCGTTCCACATGGCACCGCACGCGTCCGCACGCAGGTTTCAGCCGCGCATTCGCGCGAAGATTTAGAGTTCGCGACCAACGCCTTCGCGGAAGTGAATGAAGAGCTGAAATAGCGGGGAAACCCTCGTAGCAGGTGGATCGGCTTCTCCGAAGCCGATACCGTCACGTAATCGCCGACGGCGCAAATCCTTGGCTGCAAAGCCGCATTTACCTCGCTAGTGCGTTAACGGCAACGCATTCCACTTCTGCAAAAAATAGCATTGACACCGTCCGTCGGACGGCAGCACCATCACGCCGCGCCAAGTTCGTTAGGCGTCTCCCCCCTGGAGCTCCACCTAACCCTCTTCCGCAGGGTAAGCGCGAGCGAAAGGCTCTTCCACAACCAAAAATAAGACAATTGTAATCTTTTCGAGAACTTCGGTCAGAAAATCTCGGAGAAGAATGATGAAAGGAAAAGAACATTTGAAAACAAAAACGAATATTATCTATCTCGCGACCGCGCTGTTCGCGGTTGCTTGCTTTGCGCTTTCACCAAAAGTGCAGGCGGTCAGTCCGGCACCTGACGGGTGCTATCCCGGGTTCACGACAGCCGAAGGCTGCAACGCCCTAAGTTTTCTCACCACGGGGGCTGGTAATACAGGACTGGGCTGGGAATCCCTCCTTTCCGATACCACCGGCGGCTTCAACACCAGTGTCGGCGCTGGAGCGCTGATCCTTAACAACGGAGATTCAAATACGGCCGTTGGAGCGGTGGCGCTTTTGCTTAACACTACCGGCACAGAAAACACGGCCGTTGGAACAGACGCGATGGTGTACAACGACACCGGCAACAATAATACGGCTGTCGGCGCGTTCGCGCTCTTTACAAACACAATCAGTAGCGGCAATACCGCTGTGGGGACTCAAGCACTATACAACAGCAACCAGACCGATCTTTCTGTGGACGCGCCAAATACAGCACTCGGCTTTCAAGCGCTCTATAGCAACACAACCGGCAATGAAAACACGGCCACCGGTTATCAGGCACTCTTTAGCAGTGCGGAGGCAACCGACAATACGGCGGATGGTTCTCAAGCGCTCTATAGCAACACGGCCGGCTATGCAAACACGGCCACTGGTTCTGAAACGCTATACTACAACACTACAGGCTTTGCTAACACCGCCACTGGTTTTCAAGCGCTCTTTAGCAACGTCGGTGGCACTGATCCCCAGGGAAGCTATAACACCGCCACGGGGTTCTTTGCGCTCGGATTAAACACCACCGGCTGGAGTAACACTGCGACCGGCGCATTTGCGCTCAATAATATTCTGGCAGGTTACGGAAATGCCGCTTACGGCAATTTCTCTCTTGGAAACTCACAAGGTTCGCGAAACATCGGAATCGGCTTACATGCTGGTTGTGTCCTCAACTCAGGCGACGACAACATCCTCATCGGTAACGTCGGAGTTGATGGTGAATCGAACACGATCCGAATCGGGACACCAGTTAGCGGCACGAATTGTATAGGTGGTGTCGAACCCGCCCACACGGCTACTTATATCGCTGGCATTTTCGGCGCGACGGCGTCCGCAGGAAGTACGGTATACGTTACCTCGGATGGGCACCTCGGTACTATGACATCCTCGGCACGTTTCAAGGAAGATATTAGACCGATGGACAAGACGAGCGAAGCGATCCTTGCATTGAAACCCGTCACTTTCCGGTACAAGCACGAGCTTGATCCGAAGGCCAATCCACAGTTTGGCCTCGTGGCCGAAGACGTGGCGAATGTAAATCCCGACCTGGTGGTCCGCGACGCTGATGGCAAAGCGTATACCGTACGGTACGAAGCAGTGAACGCGATGTTGCTCAACGAGTTTCTCAAAGCGCATCGGCGAATCGAAGAACAAGACAAGCGAATCGACCAATTGACGGCACAGCTGAAAGAGCAGGCGGCGCTGATTGAGAAGGTCAACGATAAAGTTGAACTGAACAGGTCTGCGCCTGAGACGGTTCTGAACAATCAGTAAGGCTGCAACGTTGTAGCGGTGCTTGTGACAAGCACCGGAGTCAATAGGCGTTCGGCGCGGCGAACGCCTCTACAACTTCGCGCTTTGTATGCGAACACGGGCGATTGAGGTCAATCGCCCCTACCTGCTGGTCTGAATAAAGTGGCGCATGTCGCCGCGCGGAGCAGATTACAGTGTGCATAAAGCTGTCGCGAGCCAGGTGGACTGGAGTGCTCTTCGCGAGCATTTTCCGATTCTGCGTGAGCAGGCACACGGACATCCGCTGATTTATTTCGATAGCGCAGCGACCTCGCAAAAGCCGCGAGCGGTGATCGAGGCTATTCAGAATTTCTACGAGCACGACAACGCCAATGTCCATCGCGGTCTGCACACTTTGAGCTCGCGCGCAACGGAAGCCTACGAAAGGGCCCGTCGACGTGTTGCGGAATACATCGGCGCAACGAGTCCTGACGAGATCATCTTCACCCGCGGAACGACCGAAAGCATCAACCTCGTGGCGCAGGCGTGGGGCGGAAAATTCATTCGCGACGGAGACGTGATTCTTCTGACCGTAATGGAGCATCACAGCAATCTGGTCCCATGGCAGTTGCTGGCCGAACGCACAGGTGCGCGACTCCGATTTGTGCCGGTGCTTGATGACGGAACGCTCGATCTTAACCAGCTTTCTTCCTTGTTAACCCCCGAGGTGAAACTTTTCGCTTTCACCCACATTTCAAACTCTCTAGGCACGATCAATCCCGTCGCCGAACTTTGTGCGAAAGCGCGCGCAGTGGGCGCGCTTACGCTTGTGGACGCCGCGCAGAGCATCGGACACATGCCGCTCGATGTGCGGGAACTGGGTTGCGATTTCCTGGCGTTTTCCGGACACAAGATGTGTGGACCGACTGGTATTGGTGCGCTTTACGGACGCGCGGAGATTCTCGATTCAATGCCGCCGTGGCACGGTGGTGGCGAAATGATTGTGAGCGTGACACTCGAAAGGAGCACGTTTAAGAAGCCGCCTCACCGGTTCGAAGCTGGCACGCCGAACATTGCCGGCGCGATCGGGCTCGCGACCGCGATTGATTACATTGAGAGCATCGGGCGCTCGGTGATTTTCGAGCACGATTCGGAGCTGGCGCGCTATGCGGCTGAGCGCCTCACCGAATTGCCGGGCACACGCAGTCTTGGGCCAAAAGAAGAGCGCGGTGCGCTGGTTGGGTTCGTCATGGATGCTTCGCATCCGCACGATCTGACCACATTCGCGGACCAGTACGGCTTGGCGATGCGCGGTGGACATCATTGCAACCAGCCGTTGATGCGTCGCTTTGGGATATCGGGCACGACTCGCGCGAGCTTCTATTTTTACAACACAGTCGAAGAGATCGATCAGATGTTTGAAATCCTCCAACGCGCCGTACGTTTCTTTTCTCCCAAGGAGGGGCGGTCACCCTTGGCCGCCGGAGCCTCGGCGAAGGCGGAAGTCCGCCATCTGTCATGATCCCGGAAATCGAAGAGCTTTATCAGGAAGTAATCCTGGATCATTCGCGGCGGCCACGGAATTTTGGTGAACTGCCGGACGCCACGGTGCGGGTGCATGGTGATAATCCAGCGTGCGGCGACGAAATTCATCTGGCGGTAAAATTCGATCCGACCGGAGGCTTGGAGGACATCAAGTTCACCGGACACGGATGCGCTATCAGCCAGGCATCGGCTTCATTAATGACGATGAAATTGAAAGGTAAAAGCCGCGCGGAAGTGACGGAAATGCTTCGCGCATTTCACGATCTTGTGACAAAGGAAACAAGCGAGTCACCAAAAACGCTCGGCGATCTACGCGTGATGCAAGGCGTTCGAAAATTCCCGCAGCGGGTCAAGTGCGCCATGCTGGCCTGGCGCGCGGTGCAGCAGGCGTTCGAGCAAGGCTCCGGTGAAGCAACGGTCTCAACGGAGCCAGCGTAATCGTACGCGCGAACGTCCAAGCGTGGACGGCATGCGCATTCGGACAGCCAGTTTGGGCGATGCCGCCGCGATTGCTGAAATTTACAATCAAGGGATCGAGGACCGCGTCGCCACGTATGAAACCGAGCCGCGATCTCCGAAAGAGCAGCAGGCCTGGCTTCGCTCCATCACCGGTCGTTATCCGGCAGTGCTTGCTGAAATCGACGGCCAAATTGTCGGCTGGGCCGGCGCTGGACCATACCGCGCTCGGGAATGTTATCGCGGCATTGGCGAATTCTCGATGTATGTCCGTCGCGACTGGAGAGGCCGAGGCGTTGGTGATCTGTTGGTCGCTGCCCTCATCACTGAGGCGGAACGGCTGGGCTTGTGGAAACTGCTGTCGCGGATTTTTCCGTTCAATCAGGCCAGCCGCGCACTCTGCCGCAAACATGGCTTTCGCGAGGTTGGCATCTACGAGAAACATGCGCGTCTCGATGGCCGGTGGCTAGATGTTGTAATCGTTGAGCGGCTTATCACCGCGAATGTGAAGGCCGCCAGTTTGTGACGCTCTACTGGTCCGCTACTCCGTGCAGCGCGATGCTGGCGCCGACCCAGGTTTTATCGATGTTGAAATCGACACCCATCATTTTGCCCTGACTCATCCGGACCAGATTATTCACCAGGGTAGGATCGCGATCCTTATCCGGCCACACAAACATCATCCGGATTTCGGCCTTCGATTTCTGGCCATTGATCGTCGGCACGAACGGCGCGTAATCAACTTTCTTCTGCAAAATCCATTCGTGCGGATTTGGCAATGCGGCCATTTTTTGGCGGGTCGGCTCCATGTCCACACCGTGGCCGGCGAATGAATACAAAGGTTTCAACACATAGTCGCCGACATCCTCGTCGGCGGGCCTGCCCGCCGTAGCCTTGGCGAAGGCGGGAAACTCATCAACGAAAAATGTCGGTGACGTGTGCTCGGTCTTGAGGAACGGCAGCGAATGCTTGCTGATCCGGTAGTACCAGTTCGGGTGATCGACCCATTTAACATCGAGATCATCCTGAAACCAAAACTGCAGATTGAGATCAGACCGATGACTTAGCTCGTCGAAAATTACGCGATTGTAGATTCGCTCGATCCGCACTTCGCGTCCGTCGCGATCGTAGAACAATTGGCGGCCGCCCTTTTTGATTTTTGTGACGCAAACCGGCCGGATACCGAGCAACGTTTCGGTAGCGGCAAAATCGACGCGTGTCTTTTGTTTTTCCGGCTCGATCTCCAGCAAAATCACGCTCTCTACTGGCGAATCCGCGATGATCGTACGTCGCAGGAGTTCGAGATACGCGTCATCTTTGATTCCACCAAATGAGGAGGTCCAATTGCGGGGAATGGCTGGGTACGCTTTCCGGATGCAATCCAAAAGCAGCAACTGAAAACCGAACAAGCTGGGGAATGCCTGTAATTCGATCAAGCGGGGGACCAACCGGTCTCCTTCGGAGCAAATTGCGAAATCGATGAGCAGAAAGTTGGGGTGCGACGATTCGTTCGGCACTTCCAGTCCCTTCGGGATCGCCGACGCCGCGTGCTTCGCGAATTCCGACGTGCGCGTTGCCGCGACAATCTCATTCGCCGCGCGCGTCACTTCGTCCGTGAACTCGCGCGTCAGAAAAATCGGTGTCTCTGAAATCCGGAAATCTGCCGGCCACTTCTCCGTTTGATTTATGCAGCGCACCAGCGCGCTGTATTTTTCCGCCGTAAAGTCAGCGTTGAATCGTTCACGAAACTCGTGGTGCATACGGCTGAATGACGAATGCCAAATGTCTAATGATGAAGGAATGACGAAATCCGAATGACAAAAACCCGCGTTTCAGTGCTTCGTCATTTGAGCATTCGGGCTTAATTCGTCATTTGTCATTCGTGCTTCGTCATTTATTACCATCTCGGACCGGCCATCAGCGATTATACGTCAGATCATATCAGAAACTTGCCCTCCCGCATCACCTGTTGGCCGTCGAACCAGATGTCGAAATCACGGCCCACGCAGTCGATGTGCGTTTGCGAAATCCAGTTTGCGCCGGTGTGTTCGGCGTAGGGATGACCGAAGGCGATGTGGACGCCGGGAATTTTTTCGTCCTGCAAAATGTGACCGATGACATGCGTGCACGCAGTGTTGGTGCCGATGGCAAACTCGCCTACGCGGTTGCTGTTTTCGTCGGTGCTCGTATAGGCGCGAAATTCGTCGCGTAAATCCTTGTTGTCCGAACGCAGCGCCCGGATCCGATTATTTTCGACTTCGATGGTAAGCGGGTTCGATTGCAGATCGCCATAACGTTCGCACAAATAGTCGCCCACAACGCCATCTACCACGAACACGCCGTTGGTATTCATCGGCGCGGTGAAAATTTCGCCGCCTGGAAGATTGCCCCATTTGTCGCGCGTAATGAGCCCGCTGGTTTTGAGCCATTTGAGTTTTGGCGACAGCTCCGCCTCGAATTCGGTGCCATGCGGCGTTTTGCAAGTGATCCGAGCGACTTGGCGCGCGTGTTCGACCAAGCGCTGGCTAAGCTCATCAATTGCACAAAAATCGGCGCGCATTCCTTCCAGCATGATCTGACGATTGATGTTCACCATGTGAGCGTGCCGGATCCGGTGGTGGTTCACCACCGCGGTCATCTCGGTACGCGCACCGAGTTCGCCGGGCTGGGTCTGTGCGGCGAAGATCGACGCTTGCGACAGCGCGAGGTCGTCGAGAATGATCTCCGGCATATATTTGAGCGGCCGCCGTGCGTGATGCTCGAGCACAAACAAACTGTACTTCGAACCGACGCGCTCCACTTCTGATTGCAATGCTGCCGCGATGCCGCGGGTGACCGTGTCGGTGATGATCGTGATACGCTCCTGCGGTTTCAATCGCAGACAAACATCGATTGCATTGCGCGCTCCGGGAATCAGTTCCGGATCGATCGGATGGAGATAAGCGCGATCGGGCATACTAAAAGCTCACAGAATTACTCGGAAACGAGACACAGGCAAACTCTGCTCTGCGTGCCAACTTTGTCGATCGAACCGGTGCACGAGGCAGCTTCGCAGGCGGCAAATCTAGCAGTACCACTGCATCGGCGCCGAAGCTGCGACGCAAGATATGATGCCGGGAACTTATGGTTTGCTCCTTGACGACCAGGTGCACTGTCCTTTTGCTTTCTCCCAACGAAACTAACCGATGGATCTGACGACGAATTATCTCGGGCTATCGCTGCGGTCCCCGTTGGTTCCGTCTGCCTCGCCGCTTTCAGAGAAAATCGAGAATATCCGCGCGATGGAACAAGCGGGCGCTGCCGCGGTCGTGTTTCATTCGCTGTTTGAAGAGCAAATCGAAACTACAGCGCCGGAATTTCGCATCGATCCGAACACGTACCTTGAGAACATCACACAAGCCAAGCGCGCACTCGGCATTCCAATCATCGGGAGCCTCAATTGCACCACTTTAGGCGGGTGGATCAGCTACGCGCGGCGAATCACAGAGGCCGGCGCCGACGCGTTGGAATTAAATATCTACAAAATACCGACGCGCCCCGAGGTGACCGGCAGCACGATTGAAAATATTTACGTTGAGACTGTTCGCAGTGTTCGGGCTGCCACAAAAATTCCGCTCGCGATCAAGCTCAGTCCTTACTTCAGCAGTTTCGCGACCATGGCGGTCAGTCTGGACGATCTGAACGTCGATGGCCTCGTATTATTCAACAGATTCTACCAGCCTGACATCGATATCGAGAAAATGGAGGTTACGCCAAATTTCACGTTGAGCACTCCGGCCGATATGCGATTGCCGCTCCACTGGATTGGAATCCTTTACGGCAAAGTCCGGGCCAGCCTCGCGGCTACGAGCGGTATCTATCAGGCACAAGACGTGATCAAGCTGGTAATGGCCGGCGCCGACGTGACCATGTTATGCAGCGCTCTGATGCGGCACGGCATCACACACATTCAACGAATCGAAATGGATCTGATCTCGTGGTTGAAGGAGCATGGTCGGAATTCGTTGCGCGAGATCAAAGGGATCATGAGTCAGCAAAATTGTCCTGACCCCAGCGCATTCGAGCGCGCGCAATACGTGCGCGGGCTTTCCAGTTACACTTCGCTGTTTCCGATGCGGCGTTGAACTCCGCTCGTTACTGTTCCGCGCTGGAGCACTTTGCGGCATTTCGTCTCGAACGTGTCATGTTGAGCAAAGCGAAACATCTCTGACTGTTGCCTGGCAAACTGTGAAAGCACTGTGGAGCAATGATCAGAGATTCTTCGCTTCGCTCAGAATGACAAGAAGCGGCGACTCGGCCCGGTTAGTGGAGCTAAACCGCCAGGCCTTCGTTTGTCTCCGCGACGATTTGGTCCACCACGGCTTTCATGTCCTGAGTGCGTTCCCAGACCATCAGTTGCCGGTCGGCACCGGTGCCTTCACGCATGATTCGATCGATATGCTCAATCTCGCGTTCATTACCGAGCTCTTCCACTTCAACGGCGACAAATTCGAGCATCTCGTCCAGCAAATCGCGCTCATCCACTTCGCATTTGCGGCCGAAATCAATGAGCTTGCCGTCCAAACCGTACCGGCCTGCGCGCCAGCGATTTTCGTCAAGTAAACGCTTTTGATAGCTGCGAAACGTCACGTTATAGCGACGCAACTTTTGCAATTTGAAAACAATCGCCTGCATGAGCGCAGCCAACGCGATGGTGTCGTCCACGCGAGATTGCGCATCGCAGATCCTAAACTCAATCGTGTCAAAAAACGGATGCAGCCGGACGTCCCACCAAATCTTCTTCGGATTATCGATGCACTTTGTGGCCACCAGCAGCTTCAGATAATCTTCGTATTCGCTGAGACTTTGGAATGCATCCGGGATGCCGGTGCGCGGAAGCCGTTCAAAGATCATCTGGCGATATGCTTTGAGACCGGTGTTTTGTCCCAGCCAAAATGGTGAGTTCACCGAGAGCGCGTACAGATGCGGCAGGAAATAGCGCGCCTGATTCATGATGTCGATCGCCTCTTCGCGGTCCGGAATTCCGACATGAACGTGCAGGCCAAATGTCAAACAGACTCGCGCTACCTGCTGCATGTCGTTTATCAGCGTGGAGTAGCGCTCGTTGACCGTGATCAATTGATCCATCCAATGAGAAAAAGGATGCGTGCCGGCTGAAGCGATTACCAAGCCGTGCTGCGCCGCAAGTTTTGCCAACTCACTGCGAAGTGCAGTGATTTGCCGTCGCGCGTCTCGAGCATCGCTGCAAATCTCGGTGCCGATTTCCACAATCGCCTGGTGCAGCTCCGGTTTAATCTGCTCCTTCAAAATGATTTTACCGTCGGCGAGAATTTGTTGGATGTGCGAACGCAGTTCCCGCGTCTCAGGATCTATGATCTGCAATTCTTCCTCAATCCCGAGAGTGAAAACGTGATCGGGACTGCGAAGCGGCGTCGTCCTTTTCTTTAATTTAGGTGAAGCGTTTTGCGGAGCAGACGCAACGTCCATAGGGTCGAGTGTTGAAAGCATAGTTGATCGTGCGGTTTCTCTTCGCAACAGACTCTGCGGCATTTGCGATTCACTGGCTCTTTTTTGTGCCCTAGCTATCTTCGGCAGCGCTGTTCATTTAGTTTCCGCCTTGATGGCTTCGGTAACTTCCGCTGGCGTCCAGGCATCGGCCCGCCAAGTCTTCCCGACCTTGCCACTGGAATTGATCAGTCCTCCAAACCTGAGCGCAAGAAATGCATACGATTCGCCAATCCCTGCTGAGCCAACGATTCCTTGGTCGTCGAGAATTCTCGCAAATGAAAGCTCAAATCATGGAACCACAAAGCGTCATGGACTTCGCGCCGCAAGTCCTGAATCTCAAAAAAATTCTCGTGCCGATTGATTTTTCGCCCATGTCGAAACAAGCGTTTCAGCATGCGTTGCGATTTGCCGAGCAGTTCGGCTGCGAAATCATTCTGCTGCACGTCGTGGAGCCAGAGAGCGTCATCGCGGGCACACCGCTTGCTACCGAGGTTTTTTTGCAGCCGGAGGACGACATGATCGCAGCGGAAGCAGAGTTGGCAGCCCTTGCAGCAAGCTCGCGCAATCGGCCGAACTTCGTTACGTCAGCGGTGCGCACTGGGCATGCACCCAACGAGATCAACAAAGCGGCCAAGGACCTGAACGTGGATCTTATCGTGATCGCGACCCACGGCTTTACCAGTTGGCGGCATCTGTGCATCGGCGCCACGGCTGAGCGAGTTGTGCGCACCGCGCCGTGTCCCGTTCTCGTTGTCCGCGAAAAAGAGCACGAGTTTGTTTAAACAAGACTGAGAAAACAATGGTCGCGCAAACTTAAATGACGATGCAAATAGAGACTGAACCAATAGCCACGCGCGTAGCGCTTCATCCGTTTCTAGCGGGAGTGCATCGTGTGCAGCTCGCATTACTCACCGACTGCGCGATGGCGACTCATTTCAAAAAGGGACGAACCATTTTACGCGAAGGCGAGTTCGCAAATCGATTTTACCTGATTGAGAGCGGCAAAGTCGTGCTCGAATCGCTCAACGGCTTTGGCGAACCCCTGGTCATAGAAACGATTGGCTTAGGCGACTTGCTCGGCTGGTCGTGGATGTTCCCGCCGTACACGTGGCAATTCACCGCACGCGCGGTCGAACCGACCGCAGCTATCTTTTTCTACGGCACAATTCTTCGGGAATACTGCGAGAAGGACCACTCGTTAGGTTACGAGGTTTTGAAGCGGATGAGTGCTGTGATGGTAAAGCGTTTGCAGGCTGCTCGCAAAAACATGCTCACTTCCCACGCGCAAAACGTACGCTGCTGATCCGTCGCGATTTTTTGGTGACGCTGGCTGGCGCTTTGCGCTAAGTTTTTCCAACCGAAGCTGTTCAACTTTGAACTCAACCAAGATTAGCACGCCACAGCCGGGCGCTGACCGCATCAAGGAGAACAGGGAACTCATCGACACCCTGCGGCGTTCGAAATTGTTTCGCAGTTACGAACAAGTGTTTAGCGAGGCGACTGGCCTGGCTCTGGCGATGCGGCCGGTGGAATTTTGGCAACTGGCGCATCACGGCAAAAAACATGAAAATCCATTCTGCGCGTTGCTTGCTGAAAATCCAGCCACGCTCGCGGTTTGTTTGCGGGCGCATCAGGACATGATCGACCATACTGGAGTGCTGCCGCACACTGTCACGTGTCCGTTCGGTTTAACGGAGACCGCGGTGCCGATTAAGCTGGGCGAGCAAATCATTGGCTACCTCCGTATCGGGCAGGTGCTGCGGCATATGCCAGCGAAGACGGATACGACCAAGGTCAGCCGAGAGCTCGAGCGATGCGGTGTCGGGTTTACCGGTGAAATTCGCAAAGCCTGGGAGAAAACTCCGCTCGTTCGACCAGACAAATACAATGCGACGGTGCGATTGCTCACATTTTTCGGTGAACAACTATCCGCTCTGGCTAATCAACTCATGTTGGAGCAACAAAACGCCGAGCCGCCACTCGTGCAAAAGGCGCGTGAGTACATAAACAAGCATAAGAATGAAGAATTATCTCTGGCTGACGTAGCGAAAGCGGCTGGTGCGAGCGTTTTTCATTTCTGCAAAGTTTTCCACAAAGCCACCGGACTAAAGTTCACCGATTACGTTGCGCGCGTGCGGTTGGAAGACGCGCGGAATCGGCTGCTGAACCCGAACCTTCGCATTAGCGAGATCGCGTACGACGTCGGGTTTCAATCGCTCGCGCACTTCAATCGCACGTTTAAACGGGTTTTTGGCCAATCACCCACCAAGTTCCGAGCGCGGGTTTCTTCCGGCAGACGTGCGGGTAAAAGCATCTGATGCCGGTTGTTCTGGCGCGGTGATTTGGAACCGACTGCATCGTCGCTAATCAGAACGCAAAAAACGCTTCGCCTTTGGCAAGCAATGCGGAGCCAGTCAATTGTAGAGACTTCATGCTGTATGCATGAAAACGCTGAACTTTCAAAACATCATCGTCCCAATCGATTTCTCGAAAATGTCGATGCAAGCGATCCAAATCGCCAAGCAGTTGGCGCGGCGTTTTGGCGCTTCAATACACCTCGCGCATGTTCGTCAGTTCAATTACGCAGCAGACTTTATGGCGCCGTCTCGGCCGATGGTCCCGCTTTCCTTCATGCCATACGAGCAGAACGGAGAACAAACCGCGCTCAAAGAGCTCAAGAAAGTGGCAAGTGAATCCGGTGTCTCTTCCGCGAACTGCGATGTGCTCAGTGGCGCACCGCCCTTCGATGAAATTTGTCGGCTGGCGCAGACAATTCCTGCCGATCTCGTCGTGATGCCAACGCACGGGCGCACAGGGCTAAAACACGTTTTCCTTGGCAGCACGGCTGAGAGAATTGTGCAGCATTCATCGTGTCCGGTTCTGGTCACGCGCGGAAAGGCTCTTCAGGCGAACAATGGTTCACGATTCAGAATTAAAACCATCCTTGTCCCGGTCGACTTTTCCAATTGCTCGCGTGAAGGTCTCGAGTACGCGATCGGCTTCGCCAGTGAATTCGGCGCGAAGATCATTATGGTGCACGCCACGTATCTCGGATACGTCTATTCGAGCGAGGGCACAGCTATCTACGATATTCTCGGCTTGCAAAAGGCTGCTCGGAAAACTGCCGAGCGCAAAATGCGAGAGCTCATCCGGTCCGTGAACTTCGGAGCCGTCAAATTTGAAACGGCGTTTACGGATGGATCGCCTGTCATTGATATCTGCGCCTTTGCAAAAAATCACGATGTCGACCTGATCATTACGTCCACGCATGGGCTGACGGGTTTCAAACACGTCCTGGTCGGGAGCATCGCGGAGCACGTCGTGCGACACGCACCCTGTTCCGTTTTGGTCGTGCCATCGCACCCTCACGTCAGAGCGGCAAACCTGACAAAATTTAGTGTCGCGAAGGCGAGCCCCCCCACAAACCAGCCGCATCCACGAAAATCACCAAGAGGTAAGGCGCCCAGCAAAGGAGATCGGAAGCTCGCAGCGCATGCGTTCCCGAAAAGCGGAAGACAAATAAGTTTCGCGAATCGTACCCGCCGATGACTCCGGCATTATTCACGGCCGGCCTTTAGCAACATCGACGCGGCATGTTGTCGAGCTGCGCGACGTGGTGATGCGCTTCGGCAGTGAAGCCTCCAACAAAGTCGGCGAAGTCTGTTTGAGCAAGAACTAGCAAATTGATCGGAGAAATTCCATTGGCCCGACTTCTCCACCGCTGAAGAGCAACAAGAGCCTGCCAAGGCCGCGCGCAAGAAATGCGCAGTAGTTCACAATTACTGCGAAGCGGAAACCCATTGATTCGCAATAGTCAGAGCATGAAGACGCCAGTTATGCTTCTGCTCACAAACGACAATGAATTGGAAGAGTTGGTGGCCGATGCGCTGTCGGAGATCGACGGTATTAGCCATCTCACACGCGATGCCGGCGACGCCTTGGAAACCATCTGCGGCGTGAATGATCTCGATCTCGCCATAATCGATTTCGAACATGGCCCTCACGGAATGACGCTGCTCAGTGCGATCAGCGCGTTGCGCGAGGATATGCCTGTAATCGTGATCACTGGTGATGATGAACAGCATGTGGAAGCGCTGGCGTACACAAATGGGGCGACGGCCTGTTTTTCAAAGCAGGCCGTGGCGACGCAATTGGCGAACGCGATTCGCGAATTGAGCAAACCAAGGTTGGAACAGGTCTTTGCCTAATTGGAGGGATCAAGAATGGAAACAATGAAAGCTAACGTTTTTCACGGGCCAAATAAGATCGGCATCGAAGAAGTGCCGCGGCCGCGCGCCGGCGCCGGTGAAGCCGTCATTCGGATTACCCTAACGACCATCTGCGGCACCGACATTCATATCGTGCGAGGCGAGTATCCGGTGACACCCGGCCTTGTGATCGGGCACGAACCAGTCGGCGTCATTGAAGAACTCGGCGAAGGGTTGTCGGGATACAACGTCGGCGACCGTGTTTTGGTCGGCGCGATCACGCCCTGCGGGCAATGCCGAGCGTGCTTATCGGCGCAATGGGCGCAATGCGGCCATGGGGAAGGCGTGGAAGCAATCGGCGGCTGGCGATTCGGAAACACTATTAACGGCGCGCAGGCTGAATATCTCCTCGTTCCTAATGCGCAGGCGAACCTGGCAAAAATCCCAGATGAACTAAGCGACGAACAAGTTGTGCTTCTCGCGGATATCGCTTCGACCGGATTTAGTGGTGCTGAGTCGGCGAATATTCGCATCGGCGATACCGTTGTTGTTTTCGCCCAAGGACCGATCGGCCTGTGCGCGACGGCTGGCGCAAAACTGATGGGTGCGTCGTTCATCATCGGCGTGGAAAGCGATCCCGTTCGAATGGAAATGTCGAAGCGCATGGGCGCGCATGTCGTGCTCGATCCGAAGCAGTGCGATGTCGTCGCCGATATTAAGAAGCTGACTGGGGGCGGTACCGACGTAGCGATCGAAGCGCTCGGCCTCCAGGTAACTTTTGAGAATGCGCTACGCTCTCTGCGTCCTGGCGGCACGTTGAGCAGTCTTGGAGTCTATTCAGGAAAATTGCAGATGCCTTACGACGCGTTTGCAGCCGGCATCGGCGATTACAAAATCGTGACCACACTTTGCCCCGGCGGAAAAGAACGGATGCGCCGGCTGATGTCGATGGTGCAATCGAAGCGCTTCGATCCGCTTCCGTTGCTCACGCACAGTTTCAAGCTCGATGAAATCGTCGAAGCATACGACGTTTTCGGTTCCCGCCGCGACGGCTGTCTCAAGGTTGCGATCAAGCCCTAACCACTGCTCTCACGCGAACGCAGCAACCGCAGGCCATTTAGGATCACGAGCACGGTGCTGCCTTCGCGACCGGGAGTATTATGAACCTGATGGTCCAGGCTAATACCGCTCCGAAGCTGAGACATCAGCCGCCAGCCCGCCGATTCTGGGAATCGATGACCATCCTGCATCGCCGCAGGACCAGCGTCATCGCTGTGTTTACGGCAGCGTCGATCCTGGCGCATCTCGTCCTGCGTTTTGCGCTCCACGCGTCTCCTGGAATTTATCGAATCCCGCTTTGGGCGATCTTTATTTTCGGCGGCATTCCTCTCGTTTACGAACTAGCCAGGAATCTTTTACGCCGGGAATTCGGTTCCGATCTGCTCGCGGGAATCTCGATCGTCACTTCTGTCCTGCTCGACGAATATCTCGCCGGCGCACTCGTAGTGTTAATGCTCTCCGGCGGCGAGGCGCTGGAAAACTACGCATTGCGCAATGCCTCTTCGGTGTTGAGCGCTTTGGCGAAGCGGATGCCCGCCATTGCACATCGGAAACGAGACTCCGTTATCAGCGACGTGGCGCTCGATGACATCGCGGTCGGCGATACCCTGGTTATTTATCCGCACGGCATTGCACCCGTGGACGGCACCGTGATCGAGGGACACGGCGTCATGAATGAAGCTTTCCTGACTGGTGAACCGTTTGAAATTACTAAAGCACCCGGCTCCGCGGTGATCTCCGGCGCGGTCAACGGCGAGTGCGCTCTCACCATCACCGCCACTCGGCGCGCGGTCGATTCGCGCTACGCCAAGATCATGGAGGTGATGCGCGAGTCAGAACAAAACCAACCGCGCCTGCGACGGCTCGGCGATCAATTAGGAGCGATCTACACTCCGGTTGCGTTCAGCATCGCCGTGCTGGCGTGGATCGTCAGCGGTGAAGCGATTCGCTTCCTTGCCGTGCTCGTTATCGCTACGCCTTGTCCATTGTTGATCGCAATTCCGGTCGCCATCATCGGCTCGATTTCTCTGTCGGCGCGGCGTTCGATCATTGTGAAAAATCCGGCGGTGCTCGAACAAATCACTAGTTGCCGCACGGCCATCTTCGATAAAACCGGAACCCTGACCTATGGCGAACCGAAGTTGACCGAACAACTCGTCGTATCAGGCTTCGAGCAAAAACAGATGCTCATGCTCGCTGCCAGTCTCGAGGTGTATTCAAAGCATCCCCTTGCGCGAGCGATTCTCGCCGCGGCCAAGGCGCAAGGGCTTCAGCTCCAGCAAGCGTCGAAGGTAAGCGAGCCGCCGGGTCAGGGACTGCGGGGCACTGTTGCGGATCATGAAGTTCAACTCACCAGCCGCGGCAAGCTCATTGCCCAAAATATACCGGGCGTCGAGCATCTACCGCCGATTGTCGGCGGACTGGAATGCATCATCGTGGTCGATGGGCGGCTCGCGGCCACGTTTCGGTTGCGCGACGCGCCGCGGGCGGAAGGGCGCTCGTTCATCCAGCATCTCGGACCGAAACACCAATTCCAACATATCATGATCGTCTCTGGCGATCGCGAATCGGAAGTGCGTTATCTAGCCGAGCAGGTTGGCATCAGCGAAATTCACGCCGAGCAAAGTCCGGAACAAAAGCTGGCACTGGTCAAATACGAAACGGCGCACGCGAAAACGCTCTATGTCGGCGATGGGATCAACGACGCGCCCGCCATGATGGCAGCCACAGTTGGAATGGCAATCGGTCAAAACAGCGATGTAACTGCGGAAGCGGCTGACGTTGTAGCGATGGAAAACTCTCTCAAGAAGGTAGATGAATTCATGCACATCAGCCGCCGCATGCGTTCTATTGCTCTGCAAAGCGCAATCGGCGGAATGTTGCTTAGTTTGGGAGGAATGATGTTCGCCGCCGCGGGCTTGCTTGCGCCCGTAGCCGGAGCGATTGCCCAGGAAATCATCGATGTGGTGGCGGTGCTGAATGCGTTGCGCGCCGCCTTCCCGCCAAAAGTGATTTCGGATATGGCGGAAGCAGAATCGCCCCCCGAACGTCGGAGTCTTTGACGACCTAGGATTGCTACCTGCGCAAAATCGTAGCACCGCGAACTACTCGGTTCTTTAGCCGGAATGAGACCGAAAACCTCATTTGCCTCATGAACTCACATAACGATGTTCGAGGACAAAGTGCGGGACGCTTCCGAGTCGAGGCATTGCGAGGATTGTGGTACAATCAGGTATTCCATGTGATTACCATTATCTGGCTGGTAATGAAATCCGAAGCTCCGCCTTCGGTTGGACATTCTGTTCGACGCAGTTCGGACACGGATGACCCCAGCGATCGCAATTGCAGCCGACGACCGCTTCAGTCTCGCGCGGTGTCGTTTTAGTAGGCGCGATGTTCTGCAACATCAGGTTAGCCGGTCTGCTTTCGTCGTTTAATAAGAGACTTGTTTTCATCGGTTGCTCCTTTTGCATTGCGACGCTACGGCTGTCGCTCGCGCAGGACTCCGCGCCTGTTGCGTTTTGCTTTGCAAAAATTGTCCAGGTTACCGGACAAAAAATCTCTGTGAAGCGCGTCCGTAACCATGCTGATCGGGGAGTCAGAAGGAATCTAATCGATCAGCCACGAAACAGTCGCATGCCGCGCTTCTTTGCTGACTGGTGTTGATAAGGTCTTCATGTTGATCGCCTCCTCATCTGCTGTTGACTGTCACCACTCTGGCTGTCTCAGGCAGCCGACGATGATTAGCGCGTAGAGCGCTATCATTACTACGACGGCAACTAGAATCAGGTATTCCATTACTTGCTCCTTTATCGCTCTTCGTAAGACGGCGACACGTTTCGCGCCCCACGTTTCTTGCCTTTTGCTTTACAAGAATTGCTTAGGACAAAGGGTAACAGTTTTCTGACCACACCAAAATCCGGCCAGAAATTAGCAAGCAACGCACAGCGACCCCGCTTGAGCTGCGATTAGGCTGGACTCGGGGTGATTAAGATGCTACTTGCGCATGAATTCAAAGAAACGGCTCCCAACCATCGAGCCGAGCCGGTCGCGATCTGGAGAGCGCGGAAGTTCATCGAAGAACACTCACGCGAAGAGCTTTCCCTGACCAAAGTCGCAAAAGCGGTCAACATCAACGCGAATCATCTGAGCGAAAATTTCAAGCAGATAACGGGCATAAATTTTGTAGAGTATGTCGCACGCACTCGCTTCAAAACTGCCTGTAGCCTTCTGCGAAATCCAAATCTGCGCATAAGTGAAATCGCGTTCGCCGCGGGCTTTCAATCGCTGTCGCAGTTCAATCGCGTGTTTAAGAAATTCTCCCGGAAATCGCCGACGCAATATCGCGCCGTCGCGTTGTGCGCAGGCAGGATAAGTAAAATTCTGAGAGGCGGGTAAGAAAATCCCCGAAAAAATGCGTAGTCATTGTTTTTTATTTCTGCGCATACTCGCCATTCGTGTGGAAGTCGAGTTTAACTCGATGGATCAGTGCTAGGCGCGAGAGTCTGTTGTGGGGTGCCGGAGGAACCGTCGCGCTGGCAGTGGTTCTGCTTTCTTGCAGCACTACCAACCGAACGATTCTCGCTCCGCCCAGCATCCCAGGCGCGGAGTTCGTCGGCTCGGAAGAATGCGCAACCTGCCACGAAGAGATCGTGCGCGATTTCCGAACATCCACGCACGCGCGATTGCAGGCAAAAGGTGAAAACGCCAAGAACATGGGCTGCGAGTCGTGTCACGGGCCAGGGAGTCTGCATGTCAAAGCCGGCGGTGGAGCTGGCACGATCATAAATCCGCGAAAGTCGCCGGAAACGTGCTTTCAGTGTCATTTGGATGTTCGCGCACAATTCCAATTGCCGCATCATCATCCGGTGCCCGAAGGGAAAATGGGTTGCAGCGACTGTCACGACCCGCACAAGGGGATCGCAATTAAAGGCGCAGCAACGAATATTCAGCAGGCACTCAAAGGCGGCGGCCTTGGCTTCCTGAGCGGAAATGAGACCTGCTTTCAGTGTCACACACAGCAACGCGGCCCGTTTGTGTACGAGCATGAAGCAGTTCGCCAGGGATGTTCAGTTTGCCATACGCCTCACGGGTCTGTTAACCAGCGCCTCCTGAATGAACGCAATGCGACGCTTTGTTTGAAATGCCATTTCCAGCAGCAAAAGATACCAGGGCACATTTTCATCGGAGACGTCGATCACTCGAACTTCCTGCAGCAGGGAACGTGCTGGTCGGCTGGCTGCCATGAAGAACCGCACGGCTCCAACGTGACTCCGTTGCTCAGATACTGATCTCGATGTTATGACAAACGCCTCTCGCAGATTCCTCGTGCTGGTTTTTGCGGGAACTTTTGCTGCCGCTGGGGTTCGCGGCGGGACAAGCGATAGTAAAGCTATAACTGCCACGGCCACCGAAGAGCAGCCGGAAGAATACAAAAACTGGATCGAGCTCGCTGTCGGCGGAGTCATCACGAGCGGCGATCGCGCACAATTCGAACAGGAACACAGGCTGCCGGGCGATCAGCCTTACGGCGGCATCCAGGATCTGCACTTCGAAGGTACTTTCGACAAAAACGGCCTGTTTTCGGTCGATGGCCACGCGCTCTGGGATTTCAACGATTACGACATAACCGTGGAGTTATCGAAACCGAATCTCGGCTACATCAAGGCCGGCTACACAGAGTTTCGCAGTTGGTATGACGGCAATGGCGGGTTCTTCCCGCACAACGATGTATTTTTCAACCCGCCCTATCCCGAAATGCACGTTGACCGCGGAGACGCGTGGATTGAACTGGGCTTGCGGGCACCAAATTGGCCGGAAATCACGATCCGTTACGACCATGAATTCCGGTTTGGCCAGAAAGATTCAACTGTTTGGGGCGATACGACTCTGACCGGGCTGCCTCCTCCAGCTACTTCAACTCGAAAAATTATCCCCTCGTTTCGGAATATCGATGAGAAGCGCGACATATTTTCGTTCGAGGCATCGAAGACTATCGGTAACACCGATATTTTGCTCGGAATGCGTTACGAGCATAACACGAACGACTACTCGCTGAACACGGAGCGCGGTGCCGGTCAGTTGCCGCCGGTGGTCCCACCTCCGGGCCAGCAGCGTAAGATCACTCAACAACAGAATGACGACGTGGACCTGTTCAGTGGGCATGGCATTACTGAGACTCGAATTACCGATAACCTCTGGTTCACGGCGGGTTATTCCTACACGACAATCACAAACGATCTTTCGGGTTCGCGTATCTACGGCACGCATTGGGACGAGGCATTCGGAGAACCGGTGCCGACCCTTAACAGTCGCGACCATGCTTTTATCGATTTGGCAGGAACTGCCCAGATCAAGGAGAATCTATTTAATGCCAACCTGTTTTGGATGCCGCTCGAGAATCTCGTTATTTTGACCGGGTTCCGATACACCCATGAGAATAACGATAGCAGTTCGACCTTTCTCGCGGAGGAACCGATGCCAAACACACCGCCGTTTACGCCGACGAATCCCCAAGGCGGATTCCACTTCGGACTGGGAGAACCGGCCGATGGCGCACGTAATTCCGATTACAACCTCTTCGCTCAGAGACTGGAGTTGCGTTACACGGGTATCAAGAACTGGTTATTTTATGCCGAAGGCGAATGGGAAGAGGAATACGGCCATGTGAATGAGTTTCAGTCGATAGACGAAGAAGTGCCTCTGGATAAAGATACCAATGCGCTTGGCCAAAAATATACCATCGGCGCCACATGGTATCCCACGATGAGATTAAGTCTGGCCGGGCAGTACTTTTATAGAATTGCGTCTTATGGCGAAGATATTTTCAGCGCAGATTTTCCGAGATTGGTTAACCAGGATTGGAACGTCAATGACTTTAATATTCGAATGACTTTTCGGCCGAAAATCCCAGCTTGCATG
The DNA here is from genome assembly GCA_036499375.1 of Candidatus Udaeobacter sp. Classification (GTDB taxonomy): domain Bacteria; phylum Verrucomicrobiota; class Verrucomicrobiia; order Chthoniobacterales; family UBA10450; genus Udaeobacter. Next base: position 12,051 of record DASYDV010000025.1, on the reverse strand, counting down.
GGCTCGTTGTCCCTGGTCACGCGCTACGATTTCGTGCACACATCGATCGACGGCCAGTGGTACTTTGAAGGCGACACCTTTGCCCAGCTGCAAACTGGTGAAATCAAACAGCACGTTATCAGCGAGTCACTGAATTGGACCCCCCTGCCCCATTTCTTTCTGCAGGCGAACGTCTCCTACGTTCTCAATCAAACGGACACGCCGGCGAACAACATCGAATTCATCCCCAATGAAGGCCCAACGGTCGTGAACTTTAGAAATGACTACTGGACCGTAACCAGCGGCATTGGCTATATCATTGACGATAAGACCGATTTTTATGCCGATTATTACTTCTACTGCGCGAACGATTACTATAAGAATACATTCGTTGCGGTGCCATACGGGATGGGCGCGACCGAAAACGCTGTCACGGCGACCGTCACCCGGCAGCTGAGCAAGAATACGCGCCTGCTGCTGAGGTATGGATTTTCTGATTACCGGGACGCGACCTCTGGTGGCCATGATAATTATCGCGCACATTCGCTGTTTTCGAGTCTTCAGGTTCGGTTCTAAGGCAATGCGTGCGTTCGAAGACGGCCACGGATGCTTCCAGCGAATCACGGATGCGGATTTTCCAACAAAGAAAGCTTTTCGATATTGACTGCGAATGTGGTTTTGAGTCAGATCTCCACGAGGAAAGGCATTAATCTCATGAAACGAAAAATATTCTTCTTCGCGACAATCATCATCGCTTCAGCCGGAATCAGTGTTGCAGCCGATGCGGCCGCAAACTGGAGCCAGCTTTGTGCCTCGTGCCACGGTAAGGACGGCAGCGGCAACACAGCGATGGGAAAAAAGCTCGGTTTGAAAGATTACTCGAAAGACCAGGGGTTCAGTGATGCTGAGGCAACCAATGTCATCAAGAACGGCAAGGGCAAGATGAAGGGATACAAAGCCAAGTTGTCTGATGCGGACGTAAAAGCGTTGGTCGCCTACGTTCGATCCTTAAAAAAATAACGCAGCACGTTTTATACGAACTGCTTTGGCATCGGGCGGCGATTCGGATTTGACGTTGCCGACCGCAATCGCTGGGTTCTTTCGATGTGACTTTTCATAGCGTGTGTAAATGATTGCCGAGATGCCTGACGCTTCAAAGCCCGGTCAGTCCAGATCCCTTAAGCGTCACTTCCAGAATTGGCTTAGCTGGACCGGCATGGTGCTGGCGGCGGCGGCGCTATTCGCGTTTGTTCTTCTTTTCGCCATTGATTTCCTGGCACCCGCGAAAAATGCATACATCGGCATCCTCGCGTATGTCATCGCACCGTTCTTTTTCCTTCTTGGCCTCGCGCTCACTCTCTTCGGGGCGATCCTGCACAAACGCGCGGAGCGTCGCTCGCCACAGGTTGAACAGAAGCACCGTGTTCTACAGATCGATTTATCTCGGAAACGTGACCGGCGAATCCTCGCGTTGTTCGCGCTCTGTACTGTGGGCTTTCTTTTTCTGACAGCGCTCGGCAGTTACGGGACCTATCAATACACTGAGTCGGTCGACTTTTGTGGTCAGCGCTGCCATGTGCCGATGGAACCGCAGTTCGTGGCGTATCAACACACTGCACACGCCAGCGTGGAATGCGTGGCGTGCCACGTCGGTCCGGGCGCGGCCGCATACTTTAAGACCAAGCTCAACGGCGTAAAGCAACTCTACCACACGGTGCGCGGCGACTTCGGTCGCCCGATCGAAATCACAGCTGAAACACGCCCGGCGCAGGAGATTTGCCTGCATTGCCACTGGCCGAGCCGTTATATCGGCATGCTCGATCACACATATCAACATTACCTCCCGGATGAGGCGAACACGCCGTTCGCGGTACGCTTGTTATTGAACGTGGGCGGCGGCGACCCATCGCGCGGTCCAGTTGGCGGTATCCATTGGCACATGAATATCGCTAACAAGGTCGAATACATCGCGACCGACAACGCGGCGAACACGATCCCGTGGGTGCGCGTGACTAACGCACAAGGTCGAACGACCGAGTACCGCACCGACGATTTCAAAGGCGAGCCCTCGCAGGAGCGCATTCACCGGATGGACTGCCTGGATTGCCACAGCCGGCCGGCGCACGATCTCAGGCCACCGAACGAGGCCGTCGATGTCGCAATGGCCGGCGGCCGAATCGACCCGAAGATTCCTTTTGCTAAAGCCAAAGTTGTCGCCGCGCTGACACAGCCGTACACATCGAAACCGGAAGCATTACAGGCGATCGCGACTTCATTGCACACGGCTTATCCCAATCCCAAGCAAGCCGATCCGCTCATCGCGGAAGCACAGGCCATCTATCGCCGGAATTTTTTTCCCGAGATGAAGACCGACTGGCGTACGTATGCCAACAACATCGGACACAAAGACTGGAATGGCTGTTTCCGTTGCCATGATGGCAATCACAAAACGGCCGACGGCAACAAGACGATCGCCGCGAGCGACTGCAATTCGTGTCACCTTATTCTGGCGCAGGGCAGTGGCGAACAGCTTAAGAAACTAAATGCTGACGGTTACGCGTTTTTTCACGTCGACTCAGAGTTCTCCGATTTCTCGTGCGCGATGTGCCATACCGGCGGTCTGCAGAAATAATCTTTGCCCGTGAAGACTGGCGCGGTTAATTCGGCTACCCTTCAGAAAGGGGAGAGGATGAAGGTGCGGGGATTTTTCAAATCGGCACAGTCTGGCGGACAGCTTGTAACTTGTTTCGCCTTAGTCGCCGCGGTGCTGGCTAGCTGCGAGAAAAACTCGGAGATTAAGGTTTATCGCGTTTCCAAGGCGCCACTGGAACAATCGGCACCTCAGCAGCAAGATTCCATGCCCACGAATTCGGCCGCCCCGCGGATGCCCGGCGGTCTTGCGCCTGCGACGGAAGCGGCGGTCACAACCCCGCCGAATTGGACGCCACAGCCGCTCTCTCAAATGCGTCAGGCAAGTTTTCTGGTCAAAGGCGACAACGGAGCGGTCGCAGATATTTCATTTGTCAGTCTCGGCTCCGCTGCTGGGAACGCTCTTGAGAATGTGAACCGCTGGCTGGGCCAGCTCGGCCAACCGCCGCTCACCGAACAAAAGCTCGGTGAGATCGCGCAGCGGCTGCGCACCTCGTTGGGTGAGGCGACCATTGTTGATCTAGCGGGACTTCCGGACAACGCCGATCCAGCCAGAGACGGCAGAATCGTCGCGGCAATGGTAACCACAGGCAATGCAACGCTGTTTTTCAAAATGCGCGGCAACGCTGATCTCACGGAGGCGCAGAAAGGCGACTTCATTAAATGGGTCGCAGCAGTTTGCGATGCTCAGAATCAAACTGAACCGCCCCAAATGGCAGCGGCGGCGGCGCATGATTCTGGCACACCCCAGATCCACTGGAAGGCGCCGGAGACCTGGACAGAAGTGCCACCCTCTTCAATGCGTTATGCCAGCTTCAGCGCGCCAGCGGAAGCAGGGGGAAAGATCGACATCTCCATTGTGACCTTCCCCGGCGATGGGGGAAGCGACGCCGACAACATCAACAGGTGGCGCGGTCAAATCGGTCTCGCGCCGGTTGATGCAAACGCAGTCACCTCGGAGATCGCTCCTCTCAAAACCGCTGACACAACCTTCTCAACTACCGACATCGCCGGTGCCGATACGCGCACCATTGCGGCCTGGACGCGCCGCGACGGACATGTCTGGTTTTTCAAGGCAACCGGGCCGAACGCGGCAGTTGAAAAAGAGAAGCCGAATTTCGTGAAATTCATCGAATCCGTCCGATTTTAGAAAACATGCTGCATAAACTCGCCGACATCATCACGTCGCTGAAACTGACAATCATTTGTCTGGGGGCAGCGATGGCGCTGATTTTTGCCGGGACACTGGCGCAGGTGCATCTCGGGATCCACGAAGCGCAGCAGCGTTATTTCCAAAGCATGTTCGTTTGGTGGCCTCCGGAAGGACATGGATTCAGGATCCCGATTTTTCCTGGAGGCCATCTCATCGGTGGCGTCCTGTTGATTAACCTCATCGCCGCGCACACAAAACGTTTCCGATGGACCTGGCGGAAACTGGGGATCCATCTCACCCATGCTGGATTAATTATCATGCTCGCGGGCGGGCTGTTCACCGATCTTTTCGCCGTCGAGAGTCACATGCGGCTGACGAATGGCGATACGAAAAATTATTCTGAGGACATGGGCGAGACGGAACTGGCCGTAATCGACACCAGCGGCAATGATCTCGATCAGGTGACCGCCATTCCCGAAAGCGTGCTGCGACACAATCGCGTGATTAATCACTCGAGTTTGCCATTCCGGATCGTGGTCAGGAACTTTTACCAAAATTCGCGTCTCAAGATGTTGAGTCAGGCGGGCGAAGGCGTGCAACCGATTGCCAACCAGGGACCCGGCGCCATGATTGCAGTCGAGCTTGCGCCGCGCGCGACCGCTGCGGATGAGCGCGACGTGCCGAGTGCCGCAATCGAAATCCTGCCGAAGGACGGTGGTTCGTTAGGCACATGGCTCGTTTCGGACGCGCTCGGAGCGCCGCAGACATTTGCCTGCGGCGGCCGCACCTGGATGATCACGATGCGGCCGGCGCGTTACTACAAACCTTACAGCGTTACATTACAAAAGTTCACGCACGAGAAGTACGCCGGAACCGAAATCCCGAAGAATTTTTCGAGCAAAGTCACCTTGATCGACCCGGAACGTTCTGTGGACCGTGATGTTTTGATCTACATGAATCATCCGCTCCGCTATCGCGGGGAAACGTTTTATCAGGCCGGATTTCAGCCGGACGATTCGGCGACAATTTTGCAGGTCGTACACAATCCGAGTTTCATTGCGCCGTACCTGGCATGCGTGATTGTCGCGACCGGTCTGCTGGTGCAATTTGGTTTTCATCTGGTCGGATTTTCGCGACAACGACGCAGAGCAATCGCATGAAACGTTTTTTACCCTTGATCATTTTCGCCGTTGCTGTGGTCTTGATCGGCACGAATTGGGTCGTGCCGAAAACGGCGAAGAACGATTTTGATTTGACGAAATTCAGCAAAATTCCGGTGCTCGTCGGCGGCCGCATTAAACCGCTCGACACCGTCGCGCGTAATTCGCTCCTAATCATTCACGGCAAACAGGAACTAGGTCTTGAAAACGACAAGCAGCTGACGGCCATGCAATGGCTTACCGATGTCGTGTTTAATGCGCCGCTTGCCGATCAGTATCCGGTGTTCGTCGTGCAAAACGCAGACGTGCTCGGCTTGTTCGGCTGGCAACAGAACGACCGAAAATATTTTAGCTTTGCCGAGTTCGCGCCTTTCCTGAAGCAAATCGATGAACAAGGCGCGCAATCCGACAAGCTCGAAGCAGTTCAGCGCTCCGCCTTTCAGAGCGCGATCCTGAATCTGCGCAACGGGCTCTCGCTGTATCAACGGTTGAAAAATAGCATTCAACCAGAGGGTGTAGAAAATTTCGCTGCTGAACTTGACCATTTCGAGAGCGTCGTCCCAGGCGCCGCAAAGGCAGCGCGCGAACGCGCGATGGGCGAAAACTTCGACAAATCCAAACTGGATGACGTCGCCGAGCTGATTCAGCGTTACGAACGACTGTCGCAGATGGCATACATTCTGGTGGTTCCGCCGCTCGAGCCGAACGGTGAATGGCATTCCGTCGGTGACGCTTTGCTCCGCTCGGTCGGCACCGGCGAAATTCATCCGATCGTGATCGAATACGCCATTATTGGCGACGCCTATCGCGCAAACAACCCCTCGCTCTTCAATCAACATGTGCAGCTCATGACTGATTGGTTCGCAAAAGAGCAGCCGAACGTAACAAAGCGCGCGTCATTCGAATGTCTGTTCAATCGGCTTCAGCCCTTCAGCCAAAGCATGACGCTCTACGTGCTGGCTTTTCTCCTGGCGTGCGCATCGTGGCTCGGGTGGAGCAGTGTGCTCCGGCGTTCGGCGTTTTACATTTTGCTGCTGGCGCTGGCCATTCATAGCTTCGGCCTATTTTCGCGGATGTATCTGCAGGAGCGCCCGCCGGTCACCAACCTGTATTCATCGGCAATTTTCATTGGCTGGGGTGCGGTCATTGTTGCGCTGATACTTGAACGGATTTTTAAAGACGGAATCGGTGCGGCCTGTGCAGGCGCCATTGGTTTCGTGACGTTAATCATCGCGCATCACTTAGCGGGCAGCGGGGACACTCTCGAAATGTTGCAGGCCGTGCTCGATACCAACATCTGGCTGGCGACACACGTAGTCGCGATCACTACCGGTTACTCCGCAATGTTTCTCGCCGGCATGCTTGCCATCATCTACGTAATACGCGGCGTGTTCACGACGTCGCTAAAAAAGCAAACTGCCGATTCGCTTGGGCGCATGACCTACGGCGTAATTTGTTTTGCTACACTGTTCAGTTTCGTCGGCACAGTTCTCGGCGGGATCTGGGCCGATCAATCCTGGGGACGTTTCTGGGGCTGGGACCCGAAAGAAAATGGCGCGGTGCTGATCGTCCTCTGGTGCGCAATCATTTTGCACGCGCGCTGGGGTGGATTCATCAGGCAACGCGGCCTTATGATCATGGCGCTCTTCGGCAACATCGTCACCAGTTTCTCCTGGTTCGGCGTGAACATGCTCGGCGTGGGCCTGCACTCCTACGGCTTCATGCAAAAAGCGTTCCCGTGGCTGGTCGGATTCATGATCAGCCAGCTCGCGTTGATGGCCATCGCCTCGATGCCACTTGAAAAATGGCGCAGTTTTCGGACCGCGAGTGTCTCGACTCGTGGCGAAACACCACAAATCTCGCCTGCTCCGTCCGCGAGCTGAGCGTCAGTGAATTGCCCACGGATTCGATCCGTCCAAATTTTCGCCGCCGGAAACTCCGACAACATCCAGGTTAACAAATGGAGTGGTGTGATCGTGGATGAAAATCAGATGACGAATGTCCCCGGTGTATTCGCCCGGGGGCGATCTCGTCCGCGGCCCCGATTTGGTCGCGCGCGCCGTGCGCGACAGCCGCAAAGCCGCTGCCGGTATTCACAGGTATCTATCGGCAAGAGCAGAGAAAGCAGCGGCTTAGAGTTGTCGACTCAAGCGTCTGTATCTACTCTGGTCTCATCACTCCACTACTCTATGACTCCACAATTCTATGAACGCTTCCCTTCGCGCCGCCGTCATCGCCGAATGGCGCGGATTGCCTGAGAGAAAACTGCGACCGGACCGGTGGCAAGCTCCCGCGGAGGTTGTGCCAAAGCTGATGCAACGCTTGGGTCTTCGGGAGCGTCTACGCGAAACAGAAGTAATCGACGCATGGTCAAAGATTGTCGGCGACTTCATCGCCACGCACTCAGCCCCGGTCGCGTTACGTGAGGGGATTCTCTATGTCCGAGTACTGCAACCCGCATTGCACTACGAGCTCGAACAAATTTCCAAGACCGAAATCCTGCGCAAACTAAAGCAACGCTTTGGCGGCAAAACCATCCGCGACCTCCGCTTTCGAGTTGGCTAAGAGGAGCAACGGCTTTCCTGTGCCGCGGAAAAAGCCCATAAGTAGGATTCTGGTCTCGGGGAATACTCTTAGTTTGAAAGAATGTACGTACCTAATTGCTCTTTATGATCGCTATTCCGATCTCTCAACCCGGAGAGATTATAGTCGTCGGCCCCTTCTCCATTATTACACGCTTCGAGAAGTAGATACCGAGGCAGCTAGCTGGGTGTATGGTGTAACGCTGCGATGCAAGAAAAAGATCGAGGTCGATCTTTGCATCCCGGAATTATTTGTCGAATCGTTGTTCCTGGCGTGTCTGTTGTCGGGAGATTCGCATGTTGCGCATGCTGATAATCAGCGAAGAAAACATGGGCGCTGGGTTCCGAATCACACCCCGCAACGAGATTATACAGGACTTGTTTATCTGAATGACAAATTCACGGGGGGCGAATTGGTTTTTCCGGATCGCGATGTAGCTATCATTCCAAAGCCCGGTTTATTCATTGGGTTTCCTAGTAATCATAAATTTGTGCATGCAGTCCCAAAGGTTCGTTCTGGAAAGCGGTACTCTTTACCGATCTGGTTTACGCTGAATTCAGCAAAAGCCATGCAAGTTTGATCTCAATTAATAATGGCAAGGAGCCGCATCCTGGTAGCGAACTGGTTCGATTATCCGCATTACTACGACATTGCGTTTCAAAGCCACACCCGGCAGGAGGCGGACTTCATCGAGGCTGCGTGCCGAAAGTATTGTCCTTTCGACGTCCGCCGGTTCCTGGAGCCGGCCTGCGGGAGTGGCCGACTAGTGACCGAATTGGCCGCCCGCGGCCACCAAGTGACCGGCTTCGATCTCAACCGGCCAGCGTTGAGCTATCTTCGACGTCGGCTTGCGCGGCTACGGCTTCATGCGGAGACATTCAAGGCCAACATGTCCGATTTTCATCTCAGCGAACCGGTTGATGCGGCCTACTGCACTGTCAGCACGTTTCGCCACTTATTGACGGAGCAGGCCGCGCGCCGCCACCTGGAGTGTATTGCCGGCAGCCTTCGTCCGGGCGGAATTTATGTCCTTGCCTTCCATGCGCTACCATTAAACCCCGACGAAGAGAACATCGAGCACTGGACTGAGTGGCGAAGAGAGACAGAAGTGACCGTGACTCTGCGCGTACTACGCACCGACCTCCGCCGTCGAATCGAGAACTTTCAGGTCAGCTTGCTCGGGCGCCGCGGGTCAAAGGAACTTCGCCTGCGGCACGATTATCGGCTCCGTACATATACCGGAAGGCAATTTCGACGGCTGCTCGGTTCGGTTCCATCGCTAGAACTGCGCAACATCTACGATTTCCGCTACGACATTGAGCAGCCATTCCTCGTAAATGATGAAATGGGTTACTGTCTGTTTGTGTTAGGGCGACGACTACATGGTAGTTAAACCATCTGCAAGCCGGCTTTACATTAGATACAAAATGCCCTCAACACCTCGGTGCGATATGGAGATAGTTGCCTGGCGTGGTTGTGAACCATCCTCCCAAGCAGCCCTCACGGCTACCTCGCGAAGGTCAATTACATTGGCAGCACGGGTAGTCGGAATTAGGGAAACCACATGCGCTTGCTGTCAAAACTCGGTTTGAAAGATCCCAAAATCGACATGAAGACACATTCGGGGCACAAAGGAAAAGCTCGTCCGCCGGAATCACGCCACAAATTGATTGCCTATCAAATATATGAGGATTATTCCGCGCCGATACGCCCTGCGCCTCGCGAACGGAGATGGATGGAAGACGCAGACAAAAAGTTTCCTTATCGTTGTCTCCCATTAGTCATCGCGAATCAGTACGGCTGGGAAATTCTATCAACCCATCACGTCCGTGCCAGTTGGGATGGCACGTCGGGACCGGAGGGCTTGTTGGTCGAAAGCTTATGCGGGGAGGGTCGCTCTCACTGTCACTCGCATTTCGGCGAAGGAGTGCTGACTTTTCAAATTCCATTCCTGTTCAAGACACCCGCGGGCTGGAATTTGATGGTTCGTGGTCCCACAAACAGTCCCAAAGACGGGATCGTAGCTCTAGATGGTATTATTGAAACAGACTGGGCTCATTCAACATTCACGATGAACTGGCGCTTCACCAGAGCATGCACGGTCGAGTTCGCCCTGAGAGAACCCATTTGCCTATTCTTTCCAATTCAAAGAGGTGTGCTTGAGAGGTTCCGTGGCGAATTTCGCATGTTGGAAGCGGACCGGGAATTTGAAGGTAAATTTCGAAAATGGTCTGCCAGCAGGGACCAGTTTCTTTCAGGGTTGGAAAAGGGAAAGCCGGAGGCAGTTGCTCAAGGCTGGCAGAAGGATTACATGCAAACCGCCAAAGACAAAAAGCCGCTCCCACATCCATTCACAAATGAAAGGGTTGTGAACCGAGGGAGAACTGGCGGATGTGTACGCTGGAGCGGAGGTTGAAAATCGAAGAGGAAACTTTCGCGTCCGAGATATCTTCAACTGTTTTCTGCGCTTTATTGCGAAGCACAGCCGTAAATATCCTAAAGTGATGTTCGACGAATGACAATGTCTGGATTGAGGCTGTAAGGGAAGCAAAATATCTAAAACGGTTGACATTAGACAAATAAATGAGTCAACCTTCTACGTATGAGCACCAAACCGCCCGCATCCCCGCCACCTCCACCCAAACCAACCCCGAGCAATACCCCAAAACCGCCTACCCCGTCCTCACCGCCTCAACCGCGGTAAGTAATTAAGATAGGTGATGGGATCACCTCTGCGCCGGCGAAGCGACGAGTTTTTGGAAGCGAGGATCCTTTCGGAGCGGATCGAACATCGGATCGAACCGGAGCAGCGCAGGAGTCAGTGGGGGCCCCGCAGCCACTGCACCTGCGTACGGTATCGAGAGTAGTTTCTGTAACGCGGCGATGGCGCGGTCTGGCTCTCCTATGCCAGCCGCTACCCGTGCGAGAAACTCGATCGCAGTGGGACCAGTCAAGGCGTCTTTCTCGATCGGATTCGTAGCCATGGCCCCTTCTGCCAGAGCCAACGCTGCGGCCTTGTCACCGAGACTCATATTGATCAGCGCGAGATCGCCCATGAGGCTAGAATTGTCCGGCTCTTCTTTCAAAAAAGGTTCCAGTTCGCTGCGGGCCTGCCGCCAGCTTTCACCCGCGCCGGCATGATCACCCGCGACTTCCTGTGCCCAGCCTAACAAAAAGCGCAGTTCGCCATTGACGTAACCCAACGCTGGATGAGGCTCGGCCAGTATTTCCTTTAGCCGAGGGATGATCTGTGCAGAACGGCGTTCCAGGATCGCCTGGTAAACTTGTGTTTCTAAGTCCTCGGGGGAATCGGCCGTGAAGTGGAGCGGACCGAGCAGTGCCGAGGCCCGGGGCAAGTCCCCTTCCGCTTGTGCGACGGCCGCCTTTTGCACCAGGATATCCGGGTCGTCCGGCGTAATATTGAGAACTTCATCAAGCTTTCGCAGCGCTTCGGGGAAATGACGAAGATTGATATCGGTAGTCGCGTGCTGTGTGAGGAGATTCACGTTGCGCGGGTCGAGCCGCTCCGCTTCCTTGAAGTAGGCTTCGCTCTGGTCCCATTGGCCTCGTCTCCTGGCGACATAAGCCAGCAATTCAGGAATCCGGCTGCTATTCGGCAGGAGTTGGCGTGCTTCCTCAAAGTAACGCACTGCGCCGTCGTAATCCTTCAGACACGCGTAGTGGTAATGACCCTGAGCCAGTACGGCCTCGCCGAGATTGGGCTGAAGACTGACCGCGGTTTCGGCTGCCTGCCGCGCCTCTTCACGCAGTGCGACCGTTGGTCGAAGACTCTGTGTGATGTAGCCGCGGGCATCAACGTACGACAGCAGCGCCCAACCAAGGGCGAACTTCGGGTCCAGGCGGACCGCTTCCAGCAAATATTTCTGTGCGCCGAGGGCGTTGGCACGTGTGAAGAAAGTTTTCAGTGTGTAAGCCAGACCGCGCAAGTAGGCATCGTAGGCCTCGGGATTGTTTGTCGGTTTAGCAGCGATCTCTTGCTGTTCCCGGCCCGTAAGTTTCGCTCGCAACTGGTCGGCGACAGCTTTGGCCACGTCGCTTTCGACCAAAAAAATATCAGTCAGTTTTCGATCAAATGTATCTGCCCAAATATGGAAATCAGTAGTTGCGTTGATCAGCTGCACGTTCACGCGGACCGCATCGCCGCTCTTCTGGACGCTGCCTTCCAGGATGTGGGTTACCCCAAGTTGCCTGGCGATCTCGGGCAGATTCTCCGGCGCACTTTTGTAATGCTGCGTGGATGTGCGCGAGATCACCTTGAGATCGCCGATCTTCGACAAGCGCGTCAGAATCTCGTCCTGGATCCCTTCGGCAAAGTAGGCGTTTGCTTTATCCTCGCTCCGATTTTCAAAAGGTAAGACGGCGATAGATTTTTCAGGAATCGCAGGCGCATGTGACAGCAGTCGGGCTGGTCGATTGAGTGCTCCGAAATACACGCCAGCTAATACGAGAACGGAGACCGCCGCGATGCCAGCAAGAAGCAGCGGCTTCCGCTTTGAAGTCATGCTA
>DASYDV010000024.1:0-90702 GCA_036499375.1 Candidatus Udaeobacter sp. | reverse complement strand
CGGCAAAATGGTAAGCCCCCCTGCAGCCTCGGCCTCTCGGGCCGCTTCGGTGCGGCGCACAATCTGGTTCAATTCCTGAAGCGCTTCTGATTGTTCGTCGGTCAGCAGCTTGGAATAGCCGACGATGTCCATGAAGAGCACATGAGCGATCTCCAGACGCAACTTCGCTTTCTGCTCGTCAGCCATGAAGCGCGAATCTACTGGCTGAACGCAACCCTCTCTAGCCTATTCTTTTGCCGTGAGCGATGGGACGAAGGCATGCCCCTGATCTCGAATTCTAGAGCGATTTAAATAAAAGCATAGCCGTTGTAGCCATGGCCCTGTGGGCCGTCAAGGGTAGGGCGCGCCAGTCCGTACGCGCCGATCATGTCAATCACGTACGCGGCTGCTGCGGAACGGACGACGCCCAATCCCAGGCAGCTTTCGCGATCCGAGCGATGACGGCGTCGCGCGTGGCGTCATCCGCGGCGGAGTCGGAGACGAAGACGGCCACGGCCAGATGCCTGCCATCGGGCAGCATGATGATGCCAATGTCATTCGTCGCGGAGGTGATGCCGTCGCGCGTGCCGCCGGTGCCGGTTTTATGTGCGACGACTGTTCCCGCGGGTAGCTGGCCTTTCAAACGCTTCGCGCCGGGGATAGACTCCGTCATGAGTTTTAACAAGAGCGTCTGACTTTCAACCGACAGGCCGCGCGATTCCTGTAACGCAGCAAGCAGCGCGACCGCGCCTTTCGGCGTAGCCCAGTCTTTGTATTGCGTGTTCCAGTCGCGCCCGATCTCCTTCTCTGAGTGGGCGACATTGATGCCTGCCACTTTGATCTCGTGCAGGAATGTCATCACACCTTGCGGGCCGCCGGCCAGGCGCAACAGGAGGTCGCTTGCCGTGCCGTCACTTTCCGAGACGGCGTAACGCAGCAACTCCGCAACGGTGAGTTGCGTCCCGTCCGGGTATTTATCCCGGATGGGGCTGTACATTCCTGGCCGGGGGAAATCGCTTTTCACCACGCTGACTAGCTGGTCGAGCTTGAGCTCGCCACGATCCACCCGCCGGAGCGCGGCCATTGCGATCGGCACCTTATAAACGCTGTGCATCGGGAAGTGCTCATCGCCGTGGAGATCGGCTGATTCGCCCGTTCCCAGCAGCGCAACCGCGACGCCGACTCGCCCCCGGGCATCCGCGGCAATTTCGTTAAATTGCGTATCCAGAGAAGGAAGCGAGAGCGCCGCGGCAGCCGTGCAGACAAGAAGCGTGTGAATCATCAATGGCGTATTTAGCGATCGTTTGACCCGCGTGCAATTAGATCATGCAAGCGCCGATGACAGCTTGGGCACAGTCGCAACCAGTTAACAATGCGGAGTGTTGCGGAGAGCGCACGCCAGCCTGTAGCATTCCGGCCAACTTTGCTAACGAGCATGAGAAGCAAACACCAAACGACGTCAGAGCGTGCTGGAGAGCAGACGATTTTCGGTCATCCAAAAGGACTTTTCTACCTGGCGTTTACCGAAGCTTGGGAGCGATTTTCCTTCTACGGCATGACGGCGCTGGTGGTGCTGTACATGGTGAACCAGCTGCTGCTGCCGGGACATCTCGAGCATATTGCTGGATTGGCGGGATTCCGCGCGGGCTTGGAATCGCTCGTCGGCCCGTTATCAACGCAGGCGTTCGCATCGCAGATATACGGTCTGTATGCGGGCTTCGTGTATTTTACACCTCTGCTCGGTGGCCTGATTGCCGACCGCTGGATTGGTCAGCGCAACGCCGTCGTGATCGGCGCGCTGTCGATGTCTGCCGGTCATCTTGCCATGGCCTTCGATCAAACGTTCCTGATTGCGCTGCTATTACTCATCATCGGTTCAGGTTTTCTTAAGGGCAATATTTCTGCACAGGTAGGGGCGCTTTATCCGCCTAACGACGAGGCGCGGCGGACCCGCGCGTTCGTAATCTTCAGTACAGGAATTAACGTCGGCGCCGTCGCCGGACCTTTGCTCTGCGGTCTGCTCGCGCAAGTTTACGGCTGGCACTACGGCTTTGGCGTGGCGGCGATCTTCATGCTCCTCGGTCTTGGCACCTATCTTTACGGATACCGCTATCTGCCCGCACGAGTGAAACGGCACAATCGTGAGGGCGACCAACTCACCGCCTCTGACTGGCGCATCATCGCCGTGTTGGTCGTTGTAATCACGATCACTATATTTCAGTCAATCGGTTACGGCCAGATCTTCAATGTCATGCCGGTCTGGACTCAACAACTCGTCGCACCGACGGTCGGCAGCTTTCGCGTTCCGATTCCCTGGTATCAATCGAGCCATTCATTGTTCAGTATTCTCGCCGTACCGGTGCTGCTGTATGGATGGCGGCGTCAGGCAGCTCGTGGCCGTGAACCCAGTGAAATTACTAAAATCGGCATCGGAGCATGGCTGATGGCGCTGAGCAACCTGATTCTGGCAGCGGCGACCTTTGGGTCCGGTGGCGCGCCCATTAACCCGATCTGGCCATTACTCTATTGCCTTAACCTGGCAGTCTCCTTCATGTATTATTGGCCCACGTTGCTTGCTCTGGTTTCAAGGACCGCACCGGCCATGGTCAATGCCACTATGATGGGAATCGCCTTCATAAGCCTGTTCATTGCGAATAATCTCATTGGCTGGATCGGCGGCTTTTACGAGCACATGAACCCCGTTCAATTCTGGGCCATGCACGCGGCGATTGCCGCCATTGGTGGAATTCTGATGATGCTTTTTGGACGTCGCCTTAACCGAGCGCTCCAACCCGTATGAAAGACCTTCAGTTTCGTTGTGCCAGTTTATTCGGCAAAAGAGAATTGTGCCTTCATGGGCTGTGCCAAAGCTTGTTACTTTTCATCGGCTTCGGCCATGCCCATCGTGTGCAAGAATTTTTGCCAGCGCGGGTCGCCGTGGCGGTTAACAAGAAGCGGGTCGTTCTGTGTGCTCAGCAAGCCGGGATCGCGTTGCTGGCGCGCTCGCTGGCGACCGCAAGCCTGTAAACATTCTGCCGCTTCAGCTCGGAGAAGAAGGAAGTCTTTCGCTCACTTTCTAGCCGGTGGAGGATCGGCCAGCAGCTTCTGGAAACGCGCCTCCTGGCGCAGTGGATCCCAGAGCGGATCGAGCTTCAAGGTGCCGATATTCAGGCCGGCTGGGACTTCGAGGAGATGCGGTAAGGCGGTAAAAGCGGCGTCGTGATCGCCGAAGCGCGCCTGGATCTGGGCCAGGGTAATTTCCGCCGACGGTTTGAAAACTGCGTCGCTCGCGTACTCCTTCACCGCCTGTTGCGACTGGGCCAATGCTTTCTCTTTATCTCCAAGACCGGCATAGGTTAGGGCGAGAAGCGTGGGTGTTCCGTTCGCGTCCGCGCCGATCACCGTTTCGGGAGTAGGCTTGATCGCCTGCAAGGCACGCGTGAAAACGGTGCGCGCTTCCTCGGAATTTCCCATCCATTCATAGCAATAACCAAGGTTGGTCAAAAACAGCTTGTCGAAAAAGTCGAGCGGCTGGTCGGCGGGACGCGAGTTGATTTTTCGCTCAAAGATTTTGGCCGCGGCGTCGTAGTGACGTTTATACAGGGCTTGATTGGCCCGTGCGTTAACTACCCAATAGTCGGTCGCATCTTCCGGAACGCGGGCTAGTTCATGGTCGGCTTCTTCCAGGCGGCCCTGGGCTTGCAGCAGACTCACCGTATTCGCGCGCGAGGCGGCTGAATCGGGAGCGATTTGCTGCGCACGATCGAGCACGGCGTAACCTTCATCGAAGCGCCGGAGATAGAAGTAGAACTCATTGCCCATGTCGTTGAGCAATCCAACGTCGCGCGGATCGAGCTCGAGAGCTTTTTTGTAGTTGACCTCCGCCTGCTGCCATCGACCGAGACGCCGCTGCACAATGGCGAGGTATTGGTAAACGAACGAATTGTTAGGCAAACGCTTTAAGGACTCCTCGTAGGCAGCCAGCGCCCCGTTGAAGTCCCGTTGCACCCGATAACGATACGCGCCCAACGCAATCCATGATTCGCCAGCTTCCGGCGCCAGCGCCATAGCCCGGTCAGCCGCCTCCTTGACCGCGGCCGCTGTATTGTCGGCGGGAGCGACGCCGTTAAAATAAAGGAAACTTCGAATGACGCCGAGGCGCGCCCAGGCAAGGGCGAATTTCGGATCGAGCTGGACGGCTTGCACGTAAGCTAGGGCGGCCTGTTCGAACGTACCGTAACTGTAGTCGTTGTGCTCAATGGCGAGTCCACGCAGGTAAGCGTCGTAGGCCGCAACGTTCTGCGTCGGCCTGGCGGTTACCGCTTTCGCTTCGGCGCCGGTGAGTTTGGCCTGCATTTGATCGGCGATGGCGCTGGCCACTTCACCTTCGACCGCAAAGACATCGTCCAGTTTACGGTTGTAACTCTCGGCCCAGAGATGCTCGTCCGTGGCGGCTTTGATCAGCTGCACGTTGATGTGCACGGCGTTGGCAATCTTTTGCACGCTGCCTTCGAGGACGTGAGCCACTCCAAGCTGCTGGCCCACGTCGTGCAGATTTTCTGGCGCGCTTTTGTACTTTTGGGTGGACGTTCGAGAAATAACCTTGAGCGCGCCGATCTTCGAGAGACGCGTCAGAATTTCGTCCTGGATACCCTCTGTGAAATAGGCGTTCGCTTTGTCGTCGCTCAAATTATCGAAGGGCAGTACCGCGATCGATTTCTCCGGAATGGAGGGTCGAGCTCCCGCGAGACCGGTGCTGGAATCATGCGGCGTCGCGGGAGTTGAAAGCCCGGCCGCTCCTTCACCCGCGTTACGGCCGCCCTCCAGGTGCGAACGGGAGCGAACCAATTCAAACGCAAGGAATCCACCAATCGCGAGCGCGACGACAACAGCGGCAGCCCACATCCACATTGAACGAGCCGAACGCGCACTGATTTCGGATTTCGGAATTCGGATTTCGGATTTGGCGGCAGACGCAGCCTGCTGCTCCCACGACAGCACTATGCGAAATAGGTCCATCGAAAGGGAAATGTTTTTCAATTCCGTTGCGGCGAGTTTCTCAAAGCGCGTCTCCACCGCGTTGCGAATCTGGCGTTCAACATCCATCGAAACGCAAATCCCGCCCGCGCCCGCCAGGGGTTCGATGCGCGAGGCGATGTTCACGCCATCGCCATAAACATCGCCACCGCGATGCACCACATCACCAATGTGAATGCCGATCTTTACTTCGATCCGTCGCTCAGCCGTCACATCGTGGTTGCGGTGCGCAAGGGCACGCTGGATTTCGATCGCGCACTGCGCCGCTTCCAAGGCACTGTTGAATTCGATGAGAAACGCATCGCCAATGGTTTTGATCTCGGTTCCGTGAAAGCGCGCGAAAATTTCACGAAGGAGCTGTCGATGTTCCTCCAACAATTCCAGCGCAAGATTGTCGTCGCGCTGCGAAAGTGCGCTGTAACCGACCATGTCGGTGAACATGATGGCGGCCAGCTTGCGTTGTTCTATGGTTTCGGAAGGCATTGCTAAATTCGCCGTGAGGCTGTTCTACCGGTCCGTGAATATGACCGCAACCCTGTAAACGTTGCGCCGTTTCAGTTCGGCGAAGAAGTTGCGCGATTCCATGCTGGCTGTTGTCGACCGTTACCGGTCCGGCGCAATCATCGGAATCATTTGCCGCCCATTTCTACGGTAAATGCCAAAGTCGCTATCGAGAGTCAAGACCTTGCAGTCGGGGTAAATCTCCGACATGCGCACGAGACAAGAATCAGCCAACGACATTGGAACACTGGCGTAGCGTCTCATCAGTTTCTTGAGCGCGGCGCAATGGTCCTCGATTTCCAAGGCGACTCGAAGCAACCCGTTCTCGATTCTTTCCAGAATGACAGCGCCGCTCACGCCGCGGCGCTCGACGAGAAAACAGGCCTCCGCGATCACCGGCTCGCAAGTCAGCAACGGGGGCGCTAGCGCGCGAAACTGTTCCACCGTCCAGGCATGGTCTCGATCTCCGGCGCAAATCATCGCTACGAGCGGTCCGGTATCAATGAGCACGTCGCTCACGCTTCGCCGAAACCTTTCAAGTGTCGCCGATTACTGGCGTAATCTTTCGGGCCGCCTTTGACGATGCCACACGCGTCTTTCATTAAATCGAACGCGGAGACTTTGGGCTTGGTTTTGCGGAAAGTCGCAGCCAACGCTTCGCGCACGATCTGCGATTTGGGGACTCGACGCTGGCGGGCGACTGCATTCAAGTGCGCGCTGATCCGGTCCGGAATCTTGCAAGTGATCGTCGTCATGAGTTTTGATAATACGACATTGCGCAACGAGCAATACCGAATTGCCCCCGTGGAAAAACAAAGAATCGCGCGATCCATCTATTTATCAGGCCCAACGAATTCGTACGCGCGCGCAGTTATTGGAAGCCGACGGTCGGGAGATCATCTTCAAGTCGGCGACTTGCGTCGCAACTTGAACAAGCAGCCAACCGATGACCGCATAAGCAACCCCAACCTTATAAACGTTGCGCCGTTTTAGCTCGGCAAAGAAATTGGGGGACTTCAGTGGCGTTCTCCGGAAGTGGGGTTCGGCGCGAGCGAGGCTACGAGTTTTTCGAAACGCGGATCACTGCGCAGCGCATCCCAGTCGGGACTTTTCTTCAGTTCGCCATAGGTGATTCCGCCCGGGCTTTTGGCGGAGATGGTAAGTTGTTCCAGCGCGAGATCTTTTTCGCCAACCCACGCGTAGATAAGAGCGAGGTTATTAACATAGAACGGCGCTTCCCAGGAATCCTTGGAAAGCGGAAGCAGCTCGCAAGCGCGTTTGCCTTCAGCGATGGCGTCGGCTTTGTGGCCGAGCCCCGCGTCGATCATTCCGAGCAGGCTCCAGGCAGGCGCATAATCGGGTTGATCCTGGACAGTTTTTGCCGCGATCGCGCGAGCGGCGGTGAAAGCTTTTTGCGCTTCGTTTGTATCGCCGAAGGTTCGAGCGACCAGTCCGACAAACCAATCTCGTGGCAGGAGAAAGTTAGCGGCCTCAGTAATGCATCCTTCCGCGGGAACAAAGCCCAGTGCTTGCTTTGCCGCCGCAGGGTCACGCTCTGCCAGGGCGCATTGCACGAAGAATTGCGCCGCGTTGGAAGTGGCCTCAGTTCCTTCCGTCATAAACAAATTTAACTGCGTGCGTAAGGGTTGAAGATCGGCCCGCTCGAAATACGAGTTCAGCGCCAGTTGGATTCGGGCGAAATACGCTTTTGGCGATACTTCAATCGCTCTTCGCAGTAGCTTGTTGGATTCGGCAAAATGGCCAACTCCTCCATGGGTGAAGGCGGCCTCCTCGAGTACCAGAAAATTGCGCGGATCGAGTTCTACAGCCTTGTCCATATTCTTGATTGCATCGTTCCACCGGGCCTGGCGGCGATCGACTACGCCGATGTAAAAATAAAGCCTTGAGGAATTAGGCAAACTCTTTCGGGCCAGTTCAAACTCTTTGCGTGCCTGTTCGTAATCGCGAAAACCGTGGTAAGCGTAGAGAGCTTTTTCGACATGAACTTCGCCGGCATCGGGCTGAATGCGCTCAGCCTGTTGCAAAGCCGCGTGGGCCTGTTCCAGTCGGGCTGGAGTGTGATCGACTCCAACCCAGTAAAGATCGCCGTTGATTTCAGACAACAAGCATTGAGCGAGCAGAAAATTCGGATCGCGTCGCAGCGCCTCCTCCAGCAGGCTAATCCCCTGAAGTAAGTATTCCTTCGCTCCAGGCTCATTTGACAGATCGTCAAGCGCGCGCGCCCGAAGATAAAGATCGTTAGCGACCACGTCGTGAGTTGGCGCTTGCGCGATCGCGGCTCTCTCGCTCGGAGATAAGTGTGCCTGCAATTGCCCGGCGATTGCTTTCGCTATCTCGCTTTGAATCGCGAAAACATCGTTGAGCGGCCGATCGTAATTCTCCGCCCATTCGTGCGCGTCCGTGCGCGCATTGATTAACTGCGCGTTCACCCGGACCTGATTTGCGGCGCGTTGCACACTTCCTTCGAGCACATGAGCAACGCCAAGTTGTTGCCCAATGTCGCGCAGATTACGCGCCGCCGCGTCTCGATATTGCATCACGCTGGTGCGGCTGATCACCTTCAAGTCGGCGATCTTGGCCAGATTCGTGAGAACTTCATCCTGTACTCCGTCGGCAAAGAAGGCGTTCTGCTTATCATCGCTCAGATTTTCAAACGGAAGGACCGCGATGCTTTTTTCCGGGATGGATGATGACGCCGTCTTATCGCCACTGATGGGTGATCGCAACGACTTGAGGATTGCCGGCGTGAAAATGAGCGCCACGATTACTATGGCGAAGAGAAGAAACGCGGTGATCAGGACCGCGACCAATGAACGCTTCCCGCGATTTGGCGCCGATCGGATTTCCTTTTTGTTTGCCTGGACCTTTCCCGGTGGAGTTGGGTTGCCAACGACATCGGCGTAAAAATTGACCACCGACACGACCTGGCCGTGTTTTACCTCCACGTCGCCGAGATCGTGAAGATAAGGCTGCCACCGGCGTGATTGGGCCAAATCGTCGGCCACCCGTTTGGAAACGAGGATGTGCCCGGCATCTCCGCAATCCATGATTCGTTGAGCGATATTGATCCCGGCCCCGGCGATGTTTTCGCGTTGGTTAACATCCACCACGTGATGAACCGGTCCGCTGTGAATTCCCATCCGCACCGGCAAACTTGGTTTTGCGCGTAACCCTTGAGCGATTTCCAGCGCGCATTCGACCGGCTCCTCCTCCGATCCAGTAAACACCAGCGCCATACCGTCACCGGTCGGAAGGAAGACCAGTTCATCGGCCGCTTCCGCACTTTGCGCAGCCTCAGTTCTCCGCACGATCGCATTCAACTCGTGCAACGTCTCCGATTGTTCGTCGGTGCTCAGTTTTGAGTACCCGACGATGTCGATGAAAAGGACGTGCGCGATCTCCAGGCGCAGCTTCGCTTTCTGTTCGTCAGCCATGACGCGCGAATCTACTGGCTGAACGCAAGCCTCTCTAGCCTATTCTTTTGCCCCGAGCGACGGGACGATGTCTCGAAGTCTGAAAAGAACCACGGATGAAACGGATAGCACGGATAACCGAGGCTCAGGCCTGAAGATCAGGCGTGTCGTGTTGGTAGGGGCGATTGACCTCAATCGCCCCAGGCGGTTCAGTGAACCGCCCCTACCTCATTTTGGCGCAAGCGACTGAACGATGTTTTCGAAGCGCGGATCGCCGCGAAGCGGGTCCCAGAAGGGCAGCAGCTTTAATGCGCCGTAGCTCGCAACCTGGTATCCGCCGGCTGACTGGGCGTTGGCCGCCAGGTACTGCAAGGCAGTGTCCTTCTCGCCCGCCCAGGCAGCGATCATGGCGAAATAGACAAGCATCTGACTGCCAGCGGTTGAATCTTTTTCCACGGGCAGAAGTTCGATGGCGCGCCGCCCTTCGCGCAATGCCTGTTCCTTTCGCCCCAGAGCGGCGTCGATCAGACCGAGCACGCATAGCGGCGGTCCATAATCTGGCTGCGCTTGCACGATCTTCTCTTGTTCAAGCCGAGCCTTGGCGAAGGCGGCCTGTGCCTTCGCCTCGTCTTTCATCATCCGCGCCAGCAATCCTTCGCCAAAGTTGCGGCTTAAAGTAACAGCGTTGTCGCCCCAGCACGGATTGTCGCCCAGCGCCACCAGGGCCCGTTCTGCTGCCGTTGGATCGCGCTCCGCCAGCGCGTAAGTAAACCAGGCATCGGCGGCATCAGAAATTGCGCCCGGACCCCCGGCCAGAATCGAATCGATCGTCGCGTGCAACGGTCGCGTCTCGGCTTTCCAGTTAAAGTTAACCAGCGCACGGGTAGTTTTCGTGGCGACATCGTTTGGAACAATCGTTAAGACGCGATCCAATACGGCAGCCTGTTCTGGATAGCGCCGCAGGGGTGTCCGCGGACGTCTCGGAGAGACGTCCCTATCTTCAGCGTCAAAAACACAATCATGGCCAACACCAGCAGCGCCACGGCCGCTCTTGCCCAACGCACATGACTGCGACGTTTCTTTAGCGCCAGGAACTTTTTTGGCAGTTGCGCGTTACCGATTTCGTCCGAGTAAAGATTGGTAATGTCGACCCGCACCCCATGTTTTACTTCGCATGTCCCAAGCTCATGCAGGAGCGGCCGCCACCGGTCGTATTCGCTCAGATCTTCGGCCACGTGTTTGGAAACCAGAATGTGACCGGCGTCCCCGCAATCCATCGCTCGTTGTGCGATGTTGATCCCGGCGCCGGCAAGGTTGGCCCGTTCGTTGACATCGATTACTCCGCTGACCGGCCCATTGTGGATTCCCATCCGCCGTTGCAGGCGAGGATGTTCCTTGAGCGCGCGGCTGATCTCCACCGCGCATTGCGTCGGCGCTTCCGGACTGGTGTAAAAGACCAGCGCCATCCCATCGCCGGTCGGGATCTTAAGCAATAGCGGCCGATCGCATCCACAGTAAGTGTGCAAACGCTCGGTCGCTTCGCCCTTTTGAGATTGCTCGGACGCGCGAACAACCTGATTTAATTCTTCAACTGCCGCGTGCTGGTCGTTAATCGAAAGCTTTGAGTAGCCGACGATGTCGATGAAGAGAACGTGGGCGATCTCGAGCGTAATTTCCTTTTTGATCTCGGCGGGCATCAGTCGAAACGAATAGTGCGCAGGTTATCCGTTTAGATTCAAGCCAGGACCTCGCGGCGGAGAGAGAGCAGGTTGACATATAGCCATATTCTTAATATGGTTTGCCATATGAAGACCACCCTAAATATTGACGATACGGTTATGAACCGGCTTCGTCGCGAAGCGGCACGGCAGGGCAAAACCATGTCCGAGTTGGTCGAGGCGGCCCTGCGACTGCTGTTGCAATCCGGAGGGCCTAAGTCGAAACGAAAACTTCGGCCGCTGCCAACGTTTCGAAGCGGAGGCTACCTTGTCGATATCGCCGACCGCGATGCGTTGTACGACGCCATGGAAGGACGCCGTTAATGTTCGTGGTGGACACAAACGTCCTGGTTTATTCCGCCGACCCAGACGCCGAACTTCATCGGCCCTGTCATCGCCTGCTTCAGAATTGGCGGGAGCAAACGGCACCCTGGTATCTGTCATGGAATATTTGCTACGAATTTCTCCGTCTCAGCACGCACCCGCGTGTTTTTCGCCAACCATGGACGCTGGCGCAAGGATGGCGATTTCTCGAATCGATTTTTGACTCGCCAAGCGCAAGCCTCCTCCTGCCGACGGCGCGACACACCTCTTTACTGAGCCAACTTATCGCCGAACTGCCCAATCTGCGCGGCAACATTCTACACGATGCCCACACCGCGGTCCTAATGCGCGAGCATGGTATTCGAGAAATCTACACCCGCGACACGGACTTTCATCGGTTCCCGTTCATAAAGGTCATCGACCCTGTCGCCTGATTTAGCCCACCTAACCAAATTCGTTAGGCGCAATTATTTTTTTTTCGGCGCGAATGAGGCGACAATTTGCTGCTGTGGTGGCGGGCGTGTCGCCTGCGAATGGCTGCAAGAGGTGCAGCCGGCACGGCTGCCGCTACAGTTTCGCCGCGGTGTAGCCACCGCCCTGTGGGCGGTCGAGTTGAAGGACGCATCACGGGACGTCGCACAGCGACGTGGCTACAACTTTGGGCAGTTTGAGCGCCTCTCGGCGCTTGTATTTTAGCATCGCGCTCGGAGAGCACGATCCACCTTCCCTCTCGTCCCTCGTCACATATCCCTCGCCTCCATCCGTTTTATCCGCGGAATCCGCGGTTAAAATTTCAGCGCCAGCGACTGAACGAGTTTTTCGAAGCGCGGATCGCCGCGGAGCGGGTCCCAGAAGGGGAGCAGCTTTAATGCGCCGTAGGTCGCAACACTGGATCCGCCGGGAGATTGAGCGTTGGCCGCCAAGTACTGCAAAGCAACGTCCTTCTCGCCGGCCCAGGCAGCGATCATGGCGAAATAGACAAGCATCTGACTGCCACCCATTGAATCTTTGTCGACGGGAAGAAGTTCGATCGCGCGCCGCCCTTCGCGCAACGCCTCTTCTTTCCGCCCCAGAGCGGCGTCGATCAGGCCGAGCACGCAAAGTTGCGGTCCATAGTTTGGCTGCGCTTGCACGATCTTCTCCTGTTCGAGACGACACTTGGTAAACGCGGCGTGTGCCCTCGCTTCGTCTTTCATCATCCGTGCCAACAAACCTTCGCCGAAGCTGGGGCTTAAACGAATAGGGCCGTCAGTCCAAGACGAATTGTCGCCCAGCGCCACCAGGGCTCGCTCCGCTGCCGTTGTATCGCGTTCCGCTAGCGCGCATTGAAACCAGGCGGTAGCGGCATCAGAGATTGCGCCAGGATTCGCAGCCAGAATCGAATTTATCGTTTCATGCAACGGTCGTGTCTCGGCTTTCCAGTCAAAGTCAACCCCAGCACGGTTAGTTCTAGTCCCAACATCGTTTGGAATAATAGTTAAGGCGCGATCGAATACGGCAGCCTCTTCTGGATAGCGCCGCAGAAATTGGTAGCTGACGGCAAGCTCCCCGAACGTAGACAGATTGCGCGGATCAAGCTCCACTGCGCGCTCCAGATTCCGCACTCCTTCTTCCTGTTGGCCGCGCCGGCGCAAGATGTAGCCGATCAATTCAAAGATGCGCGGATCATTGGGTAAACTGCGCCGCGCCACTTCCAGCTCAGCCAGCGCGCCGTTGTAGTCGCGCAAGCAGTAATACAGATAGGTCGCTCGCGCCAGATGCGTTTCGCCGGCATCTGGCCGCAGCCGTGCCGCGGCTTGAAGAGCCGCTTCCGCCAAGGCAAGTCGAGCGGAAGTATGGTCGCCACTTACTGAATACACCCAGCCGTGAGCATAGACGAGCTGGTAATAGGCCTCGAGAAACGCAGGGTCTCGCGCCACGGCTTGATTAAGAAGCTCAATCGCCTGCTGCATCATTTGCTGACTATTGGAATTAAAAATCAGTGAGACGAGGAGAGTCTTGGCCCGGGTATAGAGGTCGAAGGCGGCCAGGTCCGTTGTGGGCGGCTTTTCGATCGCCGCCTTCTCGTTAGGCGAAAGCCTGGCCTGCAACTGCTCGGCAATGGCTTTGGCAATCTCGCTCTGGATGGCAAACACATCGGCCAGATCCCGATCGTAGGTCTGGGCCCAAAGATGCGCGTCGGTGCGCGCATCAATCAGCTGCGCATTCACCCGAATCTTGTTCGCCGCGCGCTGTACACTGCCTTCGAGCAAATGCGCCACGCCCAGTTGCTGCCCAATCTCACGCAGATTGCGGGCAACACCGCTTTTGTATTGCATCACCGAAGTGCGGCTAATCACTTTCAAGTCGGCGATCCTAGCCAGGTTTGTTAAGATTTCGTCCTGCACCCCATCGGCGAAGAAGGCGTTCTGCTTTTCCTCGCTCAGATTCTCGAATGGCAGCACCGCGATGCTCTTCTCTGGAATAGGTAGGGCGTCCTTCTGTTTGCGCGGGTGAGCGGACCGCCCGGCGGTCGGTCCCTACCATTCGGAAAAGCAGAAAACCTAGCGCAAACGCGGCGATGATCAGCGAGAAAATCAGAAGGGGCGACATCCGTCTTCGCGGTAGTGCGGCCGGCACAGCCGCCGCTACAGTTTTGAATTTCTCCGGCAGCGCAGGATTGCCCACCTCGTCGGTGTAGCAATTAACCAACGAAACCTTCACGCCATGCTTTACTTCGCATTCGCCAAGATCGTGAAGGTACGGTTGCCACCGCGGATAATGTTCGAGGTCTTCGGCTACGTGTTTCGAGAGCAAAATGTGACCCGCATCGCCGCAATCCATTACGCGCTGAGCGATGTTGATGCCGGCGCCGGCAATGTTGGCTTGCTCGTTTAGGTCGCTGATTTCATTCACCGGACCACTGTGAATGCCCATTCGAACGCGGAGCTCAGGATGACTCTTCAATGCTTTCCCGATTTCCAAGCCGCATAGAACCGGCGCTTCCGGACTGTCACGAAATACCAACGCGCCGCCGTCCCCAGTTGGCAATCGTAGGAGTTTGCCTTCCGCTTCAGCCAGACCGACCTGTTTGGTTCCGCGCACGATGCTTTTCAACGTTTGAATCTGCTCACTCTGTTCGTTGATGAGCAACTTCGAGTAACCAACGATGTCGATGAACAAGACATGCCCGATCTCGAACTTCACGTCTGCGGACTGCTCGGGCGGCACGAACCTTCTTACTTCACGACTCGCGTTTTAACGAGCAAGATTTCACGCTGTATCCACCCGGCTTTTGATTTGTTTTCCGCGTGATTCGTGCCCTGCCGCGCCGTAGCGCGGTTGCTTCCTGACGAAGGCGGGTGTTTCGTGGGCAAAATCAAACAGGGACATCAAATGGCACACCAAAAGACTGAATCGAAGCATCTGCTCTCATACGTTATCGCCGAGTGGGCTCGCGCGTTGAAATATGAACACCTTGCACCCGAAGCGATTCAAGCCGCGAAGTTATTCTGGTTCGACTCCATCGGCTGTGGCCTTGGCGGAAGTCAGCAGGAGGATGCAAGAATTTTACTAGGGCATTATCGCTCGATGAGCGGCGGCAACGGGACAGCCACCGCATTCGTGTCGGGATTCAAGACGAACCCTGTCGATGCGGCATTCCTTAATGGTCACATGATCCGCGCAATGGATTACAACGACATTTATTGGAAAGCGGATCCGTGTCATCCGAGCGATCTGATCGCCGCGCCACTGGCACTCTGTGAAAGCGAAGGGCTCAGCGGGAAAGATCTGATCCTCGCGACGATTATCGCCTACGAAATCGAAATGCGATTTTGCGAGATCGCTCAGCCGGGCGTGCGCGAATACGGCTGGCATCATGCGACCTTGAGCGCGTTCGCCGCGCCGGTCGCAGCGGCGCGTGTGCTAAATCTCACGACCGATCAAATGGTGTCGGCCATCGGAATCAGCGCCGCGCGAACGTTTTGTCCGGGCGCGGTCACGGCGGGGAAACTGACTAACATGAAGAACACTGTCGATCCGTGGGCTGGTCGCATGGGCGCCGAGAGCGCATTGCTTGCGCGCGAAGGATTCTCCGGTCCGGAGCACATCATTGATGGGAAAGAAGGTCTGTTCGCCGTGTTCGGGCACGTGCAATACAAGGGACAACCGGCAAGATTCGATGGTGAAGGATTAGTCAAGGATTTGCCGACATCACCGAAGTCGCACTACCGCATCCTGGATTGTGGAATGAAAAGTTTTCCTATCGAAGCGCTAAGTCACGCGCCGCTGACCGCAATGATGAAGACGGTTAAGGAAAACAAGATCAAGGCGCAGGACGTCAAGGAAATCAAAGTCGAAGTAATCGCGCGCGCTGCAGATATTCTCGGCGATCCGCACAAATATCGGCCCGATTCAAAAGAAACTGCTGATCATTCGCTACCCTATTGCATGGCTGTTGGGCTGGTGGATGGCATGGTTACGCCGCTGCAATTCAAAGAAGAACGGGTGCTTGATAAATCGCTGATTCCTATCATGGACAAGATAAAAGTTGTGGCGAACGAAGAGTTCGAAGCGCTTTTTCCCAAGTTTCAGCCGAGCCGCGTCACAATCACAACAAACGACGGCAAAGAGTATTCGACGCGAGTTGATGTCCCAAAAGGCGATCCGCGCGATCCGATGACCGAAGAAGAAATCGCGGTAAAATTCACCGCGCTTGGCGGCGACGTAATCGGCAAGGATCAGTGCGAGAAATTGCGGCAGTGCATCATGAATTTGGATAGCACGAAGAACGTTGACGAGCTGCTCGCGCTAACAATCGCGCGCGCGTAGCTGCGACGCCCCCGTCGCACGAAGTGAACGCGACGCCTCGTCACGCCACGGGCGGCAAAGGGCGTTGCCCAGACTAACTGCGACGGGGGCGTCGCAGCTACGTCACGCCGTGCTGCGCCCTCGCCCGCGCCGAACTGAATTCCCTGCGCCAGCGGCAACTCGGTTGAAAAATTGACCGTGTTTGTCTGGCGAGTCCTGATATTCTCACGCCATCTCCCATGTCTGCGGAACCGGCAACGCGCGGCTTCGATATCGGCTACGTTCTGTTCATCGACATTGTCGGGTATTCGAAGCTTTCGGGTGAAGAACAAAAAAGGGGCGTCCGCCAACTCAACGAGACCGTGCGAGCAACGCGAGAGTTTCAACGCAGGGAGGCGGCCGGTCAGTTATTGCGTGTGCCCGCAGGCGACGGTATGGCGCTGGTATTTTCCACGAGTCCGGAAGCGCCGGTGCAATGCGCCCTGGAAATTAGCCGAGCGCTGAAGGAACAGCCGCACATGCCAGTGCGCATGGGCGTGAACAGCGGACCGATCGATCAAGTGGAAGATATCAACGATCGATCCAATGTCTCCGGCGCAGGAATTAACATGGCACAGCGGGTCATGAGCTGCGGCGACGCCGGACACATCCTTGTAGCCAATTGATAACGTTGGTTCCCCAGAAACTTGGGAACAAACGTGGATTGTTCTTTTTTGCTGTCTTCGATTACCAGAACAATCTCGTCACGTTCCACAACCGTGCCGCTTATTTGGCGCTCTTTCTCGCTACCGGCCAATGCCGCGCTGTTCAGTGCCACACTCAGTATCGCGGCCAAACTGCACATTAATGTTTCCATAGGTTTCCTGATTACACGCTTCGCCGTATTTCTATTCAAGAATTTTCATAATGTGTGCGGTGAAATTGGTTTGCTCACCCTAAAACTACTGCGTCATACGGTCATTTCTTGGTTTGGCACGGAATGGCTTGCAGGTCGAGAGGCACGACCGTTACATCAGCCTCGCTTAGTTTGCTGTTGGCGTCCGAGACAGTGACGGTGAGCGGTGAACTATCGACGTGCGTTGGATGTTGTTGGAAGTTTGACTTGGTGAAGGTGAAGTTTTCTTTCTCGAACCATGGACAGCCACTCGAGCTCTCGAAATTCGCGTTCGTCGTCTCGACCATGAGTGTCCCCTTCGCCGCATCGGGGTAGGAGATAACTCCCCGATCGGCGGCAAAAAGATGAAAAAACACCAGGATCGGGCCGGCGTCCCGGATCTTGCGGGCGGCGAGCAGATTAAAATCATAGTCGAATCTGAGAGCCGCGCCGTGATCCTTGACCCTATTTGGCCTGCTGCCGTGGCCGGTCGGCTTATCTAGCCACTCCTCATTCCCGAACGCGACATAAAACGAGTTTGCATCGTGCTCCACAAAGCTGCAGTTGCCGGGCGTGTTTGCTCCAAATTTTATCTGCTTTTCGATGGTCCCGGTTTCATAGTTAAGCCGAAACAGGACGGAATACTTTTTGGTCAGCCACCAAGGCTGATCGGTCTCGTCCTGCTTGATCCCAACGGCGAGAAGTGATGGTTCGGTGAAACGATACGGCGCAGGCGAATCGTACTCAGAGTCGCCAAAGGAAATAAATATACCTTCAATTGTAGTAGCCCAGTTTATCGTGCCATCCGGACTGATTTTCATGAGCGTGCTGCGCCCATCACCCCAGTTTGCCAGGAGCGCCCCGTCGTTAGTGACGCGTGTTGTGATGTCGTTGTCGGAATACCCGGTATTATAGGTGTTGGCCCACTTGGTCGCTCCGGTATTGTCCAGCCGGATAATGCCGATACGCGGACCTCTCTTTCCTTTGGATACCTGTGGTTGGATTACCAGATAGTAGCCGGTTCGATCACGCAACCGGATGAGATACCCACTTCCAGCTAGCCGGTCAGGGACGCTGTAAATCTTATCCAGGATCGGGCGAAGCTCGCGCGAGAAGACGACAACCTTTGCCGAATCGCCGAATGTTCGATGGACTGATACTTGCAAATCGCCTTCTGTTTGAGATTGGAACTCGAAGGCCGGCACTGTCCGTATGCCTGCGTTCTCCGTTACCTGAAATGCCGTCTGCACCGAAGCTTCTCTCTCTAATGTACCTGCCTTGAATCTCGCAAGCTGAAAGACTCCATTGTCGAGCACGGCTGTCTCCCAAAGATGATCTCCATTCGTGGCGAGGCCATACCCCAACCGCGGGGGCTTGTACGGCACCTTCGCTGCCCATAACAGTTTACCGTCGGGACCTAGCGCCGCCGCCCATCGTACGCCGAAGGAGGAATTGACAGCAGGCACGTTGTCGTTGCCTCGCAATATTTCAACGCCGTTCTCCAGATGGCATTGAGCGTAACCACGCGGAAGCTGAATGTCGCTTCTCCGGCCAACCAACTTACAGGCGAATCCAGTTTGTTGTCCGTACTCTGCCTTGGCTACGTCGAAGTCCAGATCTTCCGACGTTTGCTCGGCGGGTTGGCTGCTCCCTCTCTTACTTGTCTGCTCTTTTTGAGAGACGATCTTGATAGCTCCACTCTTGTCACTGGCGAGTATCAATGTCTCTTGTGCAATACCAGAAGCGTGTCTGTTGGTCTGCGGATCACTCGCGTCGTAGCTTGCCGAGAAAATGACCTTCTGCTTGGTAGCTCCCAATGAGACTGTGTTGACTGTTCCAAGCAAACTCCAGTGGCGCACGGGCCATCGCGCGAAATATTCCTTCGCCTGCGCCCGCTCGGCAGCATTACTGA
The DNA here is from genome assembly GCA_036499375.1 of Candidatus Udaeobacter sp. Lineage (GTDB taxonomy): Bacteria > Verrucomicrobiota > Verrucomicrobiia > Chthoniobacterales > UBA10450 > Udaeobacter. The sequence goes on along the minus strand of DASYDV010000024.1, from coordinate 72,132 downwards.
TTACACCGCTATTCGTATGGTCGACACGATCGGCGTAAAGGTCGGCCACCGCGTCAACATCCGCCGCTGAATATGCCTGGACAAATGCCTCCGCGATAGACTCAGGAGTTATTTGGCTTTTGTTAAGCAATTGTTCATGTTTCTGACTCGCTCCGGCTTGAGCAGGAATATCGACGACCTCCGCGCTTACAGGTTTCGATGCAGCCGGCCCGGGCTCGGTCGTGGGCGCGTGAAGGCCAAAGGGTATGTCGTCGGAAAACGGCTGGGCCCATTCAGGCATCTTTTCATATTCGACATACGCGTCCTGGTGTCCTGTCATCCGGCCGCTGATTAGATCATATCGAACGAAACTCGCAGCGCCATGGTATCCTCGCGACTTAATCGCGACGGCTACGTCGTTATCGATAAAATTCCATTCCTCAATGAATGGACCTCCATTCGGATTAGGTTTGAATTCTTTCGTTTGGCCGTTTGAAAAACGAATTACCAATCTTTGATTCATGGGAGCATTGCGATTTCCCCGGTGAGTGTAGTGCGTCCAGCCGACGTGTCCTTTGTGCGACACGTGCGGATGCGCGCAATTTCCGTCCTCACAGAAGATTTCGGAACGTCCGTCGCTATATACGACTTTGACACTGCCATTGTATGTTTCCCGACCAATGGGTTGACCGGAAGTCGGATCGACCAGAACGGCGCTGGTGGCCTTCGGTCTGGCCTCGCCGGCGGCAACAGCCGGGCCGGACTTGGTCGTGGGCGCGATAGGCTGCTCTTCTTGTGATCTACCCGGGTTGACCCGTTGCGCGACTGCAGCCTGCGAAGTTCCTTTCGCCCGCATCGCCTGAATTCTGAGGCCGGACGCCTCCTTCGAGCCTCCGCGACTGAGCTGAAGAGCACGATCACAATCCGCAATCGCGCCATCAAAGTCGCCGGCTGCCAGCTTCGTCTTGGCCTGAGTGACCAGCGCGGTCGCAGATTGCGGACGGTCGCCGGGCTGTGAGTTCCCGCCGCGGGAGCCCGCCGCCTGCGCTTGCGCATGCTTCAACTTCTCCTTGTAAATCGAGTTGTGCGGTTCGGTCTTGATCGCGCTCTGATAGTCCGCAACTGCTCCCATCGAGTCGCCCATCGCCTCCTTGGCTTCGCCGCGTTCAGAATAAGCCTGGGCCAGGATGAACGTTGAGTGGTCATTAGGATGTGATGCATAATGGCGGGTCAGGAGTTCTATCGCACGGCTGGAGTCGGCGACGACACCAGCGTAGTCGCTCTTTTTCATCTTCAATCCAGCCCGCTTCAGATAGTACACTCCCTCGGGATAACGCTCGATCAGCTGGTCATAATCGGAGATCGCGCTATCCAAATCGCTCTTCTTCATGTGGACCTCAGCACGCTCTATATAAGCGGTCGATTCGTGATTGAGTTCAATCGCGTGATCGAACTCGGCAATCGCGCCGTCGAGATCGCCTTGCGATTCCTTCTGACGGGCGCGTCCTAAATAGTCGGGATTGAGTTTCGTGCGCGGCACAATCTGAGTGGTGGATTTAACAACGAGCCATGGTTGTGTCTGTGGTCTCTCGATTTTACCTGAGACTGCGATTGTAACGCCCTTGAGTTCGTTGACATTCAGTTCAGGACCGGATGCATCATCCTTCACGATGATCCAAAACGGCGAGGTCTTCAGGCAGCCGTCCAAGCACAAACAGTGAAACGTTCCGCCCGCGTCGATGCATTCGACTTTGCCGACCACTGTCGCTTTTTCGCCGATGTGTCTCGGCGCTTCTGCAGCAGTGTACTGGGGTATTGGGCCGGTCGCCAAAGCCGTGCCCAGTAAGGCCGCGACGGCCGTCACGATAATGTAAACTCGAGATCGTGCGACTGCGATTCGTTTGCTGTCCATGGCCTCGGAAACCCAAGACCAAAGTCTCAGGGATGCGGGGGTAGTGGAGCGCCGGCATCCTGCCATGCGCGAAAGCCGCGCATAACCTTTTCACCGACGGATTCTTCTTGCGCCGGTTGTGCGCGAACGGGCCGCGACTTGTGCTTTGCGGCCGCAAGCTTGGCGTCACGACAACGATCAAGCACTTTGAGGTTCTGTTTCTCCAAATCGCTGAACTCCGTTTCAATCTCGTCCAAGCTCAGCCCCGGGCGCGGATTGTACCACGAAAATTGCTCGAATTCTTTGGTAACCTTCTTGTCCTTAAATTCCGCACCGTGCCGCGCAAACATCTCGTTAATGGCGTAGGTGATATCGCTTGAGCTCGACTCGTTCACATCGGACACGGTCAATTCGTCCAGGCGGGTGGCGGGAAATCTTTCACCGGGAAGTTCGTTCTCTTCAGTGTTTGCAGTCTCCGAACTTTGAGCGTCTTCGGCAACCGTATCTGATTGCTCGCTGACTTGCTCGCTACCGGAATTATCGGCCATTTCCGTCGGGGCTGGTTGATCTGGAGCCGGTTCGATTTGTTTCGAGGCGACGTCGTACGTGCCTCTCCATGGCTCGGGCACATCGGGATTTTGAGGCGTGGGTAGAAAAACCACTGAAACATCCAGTTTTCGCGAATCGTTTTCCCAACCGGTCGCATCAATAGTCGCGCCACCGCGCGGCGTGCCAAGATCTGCGTGCATGGCTTGCAAATAACTTTGCCAGATTCTCTCTGGCAATTGAGAATTTTGCGAGTCTGTGCCCTCAACCGGCTCATACTGAACCGAAGAGGGGCCGCCGTGCCGGTAGAGCCGAAGGCCGCCGCCTGCGCCCTGGCGCTGGTTCAGTGCAATCCATTGATCGTCCGGCGAGACGACTGCCCAAGTCGGCTGTTTTGACTCACATAACACGGTGGTGACACCAGGCCGATGTGCGTCCTCGACCGCAATCCGCCGGATTTTCGTCTTGCGATCTCGGAAATATTTGATCTGGAGATTTCCGCTCGGTGACGTGAATTGACGCTCGAGCACCAAATCCGACGGGAGCGTCGCCGTGCCAGCAGGAGCAAGCGACGCGGGGTTGGTAGGTTGGGATGGCGTCGCTGACGAGGAGATGATTGTCCGGTTCGCGGTTGGTTGCACATTGGCAGCGCGGTTTTTCCAAATCGGAAGCCAAATACCAAGGATAACGATGTTGCCGGCCAGGAGAACGCCAAGGAAAACCACGACAAGAATTATTGTGCGCCGCGACATGAGGCCATTGCAACCGACACGGGTAGCCAACGTCAAGACCAATTACAGTTTTCGAGAAAAAAATCTGAGTGGGACGAGGATTTGGCTTGCCAGCACGTTAGCGTTTCTGATGGAATGCCGAACCGGAGGTGCAATTCATGAGAGCATTCATTTGTATTTGTGTTTCGCTGGTTTTGATCGGGCCACAGTTCGCCTCGGCGGATAAACAAAAATCGGGAGGCGGCAGCAAGGCGGCAGCGCATCCTGGTGGAGGTGGCGGCTCCCGAGCAGCGGCGCATCCTGGTGGCGGTGGCGGCGCCCGAGGAGCAGCGCATCCTGGCGGCGGGTTCTCGCATCCAAGTGCAGGAGCACCGCATGCCGGTGGAACCGGAACATCCAATCGCACAGGGATGGGTCAGCACAATTTGGGCAACAACAATGCTCGGTCCGGAGGACAAACCGCTCACACGCAACATGGGTTGAGCGCAGATAAATCGAGCGGGCAACGCGGTCTGAACGCGCATCAGCAGAGCGGGCAGCGCGGTCTTAATTCGCACGATAAGGCTGCCGCTCATGGGTTGAACGCTTCTACGCAAGCAAGCCGCCAAAATAATCGAGCGGCCAAACTGTCGCCGACCCATCCGGTTAACAATCGCCTTGCCGTCCACAATCAAGCGGCCACTCATTGGCGAAGCGGGTTAGGCTACCGGAACACGCATTCGTTGTACGCGGGATACCATCGCGCCTGGCATGATCGTGGGTACTGGCGTTCTCATTACAGCACCGTCGTGTATGTAGGTGGCCCATATTGGGGCGGTAACTGGTATTGGGACGGCGGCTATTGGTTTCCAGCCTGGGGCTATGATCCTGGGTTTGTCGGCTACCTCTATGACGGCCCCATCTTTGCCTATGACAATCTGCCGCCTGATGAAGTAGTTATAAATGTTCAGGAATCACTCCAAGACCAAGGGTATTACACCGGAAACATCGATGGGCAGTTTGGTAACCAAACGCGGGATGCTCTGGGAGCCTATCAGCGCGATCATGAGCTCGAAATCACGGCAGCTATAGACGAGCCAACGGTACAATCACTGGGCCTCGTCACACAGGAGAGCTGACCCACCCAGTCCGTAATCGCCGGCTACACAGACTGTGGAATCGCACAAGCTCCTGCAAAGGAAACCGCCGCGCGTCCGAGTCGGCTAGAGCCTCCGCATGCTGACGGACGTTACCCCAAGATTCCGAATCGGGCACGTCCTGTTCATCGACGTCGTGGGATATTCGAAACTGCTCGTTAACGACCAAACCAGACTGGTTCGCCGGTTGAACGAGCTTGTGCAGGGAACGGAGCAGGTCCGCCTGGCCAGCAAGAAAAACAAACTGCTGCGGGTCGCAACCGGCGACGGAATGGCGCTGGTTTTTCGCGATAGCCCCGAATCTCCCGTGCGATGCGCATTGGAACTTAGCCAGGTACTAAAGAAGCAGACGCCGCCAATCCCCGTCCGAATGGGAATCCACAGCGGACTCCTGAATGAAGTCATGGATGTTAACAATCGCATGAATGTAACCGGCGCCGGAATTAACATCGCCCAGCGTGTCATGGATTGCGGAGACGCCCGGCACATTTTGCTTTCGAAGCATGTCGCCGAAGATCTCGAGCATGACGAGCGTTGGCGGCCTTGTTTGCATGACTTGGGGCAATGCGAGGTTAAACACGGTCTCCGGGTTGAGCTGGTCAACCTCTATAATTCAGAAGCCGGCAATCCGGAGTTGCCTGAAAAAATTCGACGGACCCGCAGAAAGCGCGTTGCGACCTCAATGTTGGTCCTAAGCGGCGCCGGCATCCTGGGCTTGCTGGTTCTCGGAAGCAGTTGGTTTGTTACGGCTCATTTTCAGAAACCGAACGATGATCAATTAATGAGCGTGGCTGCAAGCACGCCGGCAGCAACCCCAAAGGCACCGACCATGAGTACACCGGATCTCACTCTGGCAAATACGACGTTGAGCAATTCGGTTTGGCCGCAACCATTGCACATTGTCCCCACATCACGCGCACCAAAATTGTTTGCAGGCACATGGCGGGGAACCGTTCACAGTGTCGGGCCACAAAGCACGTGGGATTCTCAGATCGAGCTGTCAATCGACCAATCGGAAACACACTGGAGTAACATGAGCGGCGGCTCGGTCTCTCGTCAGGGAAGGACCTTAAGCTATAAACGCTCCTACAGACTGGGCCGAAGCACGAGCGTGCAAGTGCAAGCGAGCTTGACGGTCAACGAGGATGGCAGCACAGCAGCCTACTCGACAAGCCAGGTAAGTGTGACAGGAAAATCTGCGTCCAAGACATCAGGAGAAGGAATTCTCGAAAAAGTCCAGTAGCATTATTGGGACTGCGAATCTCCATTTTCGCGAAATCGGTAAATTGGAGCGGTGTGAAACCAACACAGCCAGTTCCCTCCGCCAAAGGGGGCGCTGACGGTCGCACGCTGAGTTCCCTGGATCGGGGAGCGCACGCGCCTCGCGTGCACTTTTCGGCGCCCTCGCCGAAAAGCAACAACGTAATCCCACCTACTATTCTCCGATTCCTATAAGAAGTTCGCGACTCCCGAAAGCTTTCGGAGTCGCCAGCACGCGAGGCGCGTGCGGTCCCCAAATTACGCCGCGCCGCGCCCTCGCCCGCGCGAACGTGAATCCCCTGGGCAAGCGGCAGCGGTGGGAATATGCGATATTATTGGATGAACAGCAAAAATTTAGATAAGCACACGCTCTATTTCGAAGTGCTGGTGAATCCTGAGACTGGCGAGGCACCACGTCTTGCGAAAGCGGTGAGTCTTCTTGATGCCAGCTCGTCATGCGTCACCGCGATATGCCCAGACTATCCAGACGCGCCATCAGGTAGGACGATCACATTCGATCATAACGATATCGCGCAATTTGTACGAAATGACTCAAAGCGAATGTTTGAAATAGCGGGGCGATCTTACACGCCAGAGTTCATTTACATTCAGAAGCAACCGATAACTTAGTAGCTAGTGCGTTGCTGCTGGTTGCTGAAAAGTAAATGGGAACAAAAAAGATTACCAAAAATCACGGTCTGGGCTTTGCGGCTCTAACTGCAGCCTGGGTGTGTCAGTAACTGAAAAAATATCTTAGCCCTCCTGATGAAATTACACCGTCTCACATTCTCCCATTCCGCCTCGGCGAATTTGCCCGAAGACGAACAGCTATTTTTCTTTCGCCTTGCTCTTCTGCGAAATGATCTGCGGCACATTGAATCGCTTTACCGAATCGCGAAGCATAACATTAAGTCGACGAATGGCGTTGAGCGTAAGGTCGTTCTTCACCAATTCCTGTTTGCCGTTCGACTGCTCTACGGAACGCTCAACGAAGCGTGGAATATCATCAAAATTGGATGGGATGGCACGCGGTTAGGAAAGACGTTCGCGCATCGGCTCCCCTCGGATGCAAAAGAGTCGCTCCAATTTTTACGCCGGTATTTCAGCGGGGATAACCTCGTGCGGACCATACGCGACCAATTCGCATTTCACTATTACGCCAAAAATCTTAAACACGTTCTAATGATGATCGAGGCCACAGAAGATCACGAGTTTGTCACAGGCAAACTGGGCGGAAACGTCTTCTACGGTTTTGCAGAGACAGTACGGAACCAGGCGATGACCTGCGCGACAGGCGAAGTGGATGACGTGTCCAAGGTCAGACGTTTCTACAAAGAGCCGTTTCGCGTCCATCGACATCTGGTCAAGTTCTCAGACGCTGTCCTGCGAGAAACGGCACGAGACTTCGGGATCCAACGCGAGGTGATCGAGACGACAGCGGTAATCGATCCGGCTGATGTTCCTTCGCTGATCTTTATGGACGAGAATAAGCTTTCTTCGGCATGAGCAGCCAAGATTTAGAGGGCGAGTTTGCTTTGGTTCCGCGTCCTGCGCAGGAGCTCTCTGCTGCGCGCGCGGCTGACATTCCAATCGTGCGTGAGATGATTGAATCTTCGCTCGCGCTCGCCAGAGAGCGCGCCATTACTGGAATCGATCTCAACGCGCGGATACGAGAGGCATTAAGGATCTACCAACCCTCTAAGGGAATGACGCCGGAAAATATTCGCGCGTTTGGTTTGTTTCGCCAAGCTGCCGTCGAGGGGAACCGGGACGGACAGTGTTGGACGGGCATTATATATGGAACTGGCGACGGTGCTGAAAAGAACGCTGTGCAATCCTTTAACTGGGTCCGTCTCGCTGCCGAGCGGGGCGACGTATCCGCGCAATATCTTGTCGGTATAATCTACCTGAATGGAAGCGGCGTCACGCCAGACTATGTCGAAGGATTGAAGTGGCTTCGGAAAGCAGACGAAGGAGGAGACGCTGATGCAAGTTATAGTATCGGAGTCTGCTATCGTAATGGTTTGGGCGTCTCGCAGGACTATAGGCGAGCTTTTATATGGTTCCGGAAAGCTGCCGGAGCCGGCCATGCTAAGGCACAAAACGGTCTCGGTTATTGCTATGGCAAAGGGCAAGGCGCACCACAAGATCTCGGGCTTTACTATCACTACGGCCTAGGCGTTCCCATCGATTTTCTCCAAGCCTATAACTGGTATACGCTAGCCGCTAGTAACGGTGATGAGGAAGCCTTCAACAAGGTGATCGAGTTGGGAGCGCTAATGTCGGACTCGGAGTTCAAGTCTGCCGTTATGCTATTCCGCGAGTTCAAGGAAACGCACCGCCCGAAATAACAATCCGATGCGCGGCATTGATTGGCTTTTGCTCGACACGCAGACGAGTAGCGCGAAGCCGGCTAGTTTCGTGATCGAAATCGCCGCTCAACGGATGCGCGGCTGGGAGCGAGTCGGCCAGCCATTCCAAGGCGTGCTCAATCGCAACGAGGAAATTTCTCCTGAAGCCTCGCTCCCGCATGGTTACACTCATGAGATTTTGGAGCGCGACGGCGAATCGCCGAAACAAGTCTATGCAGCCCTTCGCGACTACGCACGCGATGTTCCCATTGTCAGCTACGATCTGGCCCATCATTTGGACAATATCCTAGTTCCCGAGTGGCGCAGGCTTGGAATCGCGACCATCGGCAGTCGAGGCTTCTGCGCACTTCATCTTGCCCAGCGGTTACTTGATCCAGTTCCAGTCGGTGCCGGTAAATTGGACATCTTACGGCAATACTATCGGCTGCCCGATCGTGGCGATGATTGCGCGCTTCGAGGGGTTGATACGCTCGCTGATCTTTTTCTTGTCGTGCTGAAGCCAAAAGCTGAAGCACTCGGGCTTAACACTTGGGAAAAGGTATGCAATTACGCAGCACAAGAGTGGTATCCGTCGCGCTTTGCGTTCGGTAAATTCAAAGAGCACACACTTTTCGAGGCACTCGAAAACCAGGAAATCCGCAAATGGCTCGAATCGTTGGCGCGTTCCGTCAACACGGCCAACGCGCGAATGGGCGCATGGTATCTCAAGCGGCTTGAGGAGCAGGGAGAAAATAGACTGATTGTGGATGTTCGCATTCCAACGAAGGAAACGGACGGCTTCGTTTGTGAAGTGGTGATCTATCGCAAGCCAGAAATTCAAGAGTTACAAAAACTTGTCGCGGCCGCACAGGAGCGGCTCGCGGAAGTTGAGGCGGCGTTCAGTGTTGAGAAGCGCAAAGTGGACGCGCTGCGAGCGAAACTGTTTGAAAACCTCCGCGCCGATTACGAACGACGTGATCGATTGCGGCTCGTGGTTCGCTATCGAAAAACATTCATCGAAAAATTACTGCGAGATGGCGAGGAAGAAGCCGCGCAAGTTCGCGACCAATTTCGGCGCGCCGAGGCGGAGACACGGCAGGAATACGAATCCGCTGCCGCAGAACTGGCGAAAAAGAAAGAACTATCTGCCGCGGAGGAAAAGGAACTCAAAGCATTGTGGAAAGAGCTGGTTAAACTGTACCATCCTGACCACTTCCATGATGACCCTGAAAAGCGGGATACTTATCAAAAACTGACGCAAGCGATCAATAAAGCGAAGGACACGGGCGACCTAGATACCTTGCGAGAGATAGCGGCCGATCCTGACGCTTTCATTCGCAAGCAGGGCTGGGCAAGTGTGGAGCTGGTCGACGAAAAGGAAATCAAGGCCCTGCGCCGTCTGCTGGAAATGCTGCAAATCAAAATTGCGGAGGTGATCGAGGCCACCAACGGACTACGCGAGAGCCCAGATTACGAACTCTACAATTTGTCGCAACGCGATCCTTCGATCCTGGACACAGTCAGTCAAAAGCAGCAGCAGGATATCGACAACGAATGCGTCAAGCTAACCGCCGAAGCGACAGATCTAGAGAAACAAATTGAAGAGTTGACCGGCGAAGCAGCGTTGGGAGCCAAAGCAGCGATGCCAGCCTGACCAGAGAAGAAGGGAAGTTCGTTGCGGCGCGACGCCGCAACCAGCACGCGAGACGCGTGCGCTCCCTGGAATTCAGAATCGCGCTTGGAGAGCGCGATCCACCTACGCCGTGCTGCTCCCCTCGCCCGCGCCGAACTGAATTCCCTGGGCCAGCGGCAGTTCACTGGAGAAATTTATGGTGTTCGTCTGACGGCGCATATAGCTCTTCCAACAATCGCTCCCGCTCTCGCGGCCGCCGCCGGTTTGTTTTTCGCCGCCGAACGCGCCGCCGATCTCCGCACCGCTCGTTCCAGTGTTCACGTTGGCAATTCCGCAATCGCTTCCAATTGCGCTCACAAATTTTTCCGCTTCACGCACGTCATTGGTGAAAATCGATGAGGTCAATCCCTGCGGCACATCGTTGTGAATCGCCATGGCCTCATCGAAATCGCGATACGTCATCAGATAAAGCAGCGGACCGAATGTTTCGTGCTTCACGATTTCGAAATTCGGTTTCGCGGTTGCCAGGCACGGCTTCATGTAAGCGTGGCCGGGAACTGTGAGTCGTTCCCCGCCGTAAAGCACCTCGCCTCCTTCGTCTTTCAGCCGTTGAATGGAATCCTGCACCGTATCGACAGCATGCCTGTCGATGAGCGGACCCATCACGGTCTTTTGGTCCAGTGGATTCCCAATCGGCAAACTCTTGTAAGCGCCAAGGAGTTTATCGCGAACCTTCGCCGCAACAGACTCGTGCATGATGACCCGGCGTGTCGAAGTGCAACGCTGTCCAGCTGTGCCCACAGCGCCGAAAAAGATCGATTGCACCGCCATGTCGAGATCGGCGCTCGGCGTAACAATGAGCGCGTTATTGCCTCCAAGTTCCAGAATCGTTCGACCCAGCCGTCCGTTAACGGCTTTGGCGACATTAAATCCCATGTTGGTCGAGCCTGTGGCCGACACCAATGGAATCCGTGGATCATCGGCCAATTTTTGTCCGACCGTTTTACGATCGCCCACCAGCAGCGTAAAAATCGCCGGATCAGCACCAGTTTCGCGACAAACGCGCTCGGCAATTTTCGTCACGGCGATCGCGGTGAGCGGCGTTTTCTCCGACGGTTTCCAAACTGTCGCGTCACCGCATACCGCGGCGAGCGCCGCGTTCCACGACCAAACCGCGACCGGAAAGTTAAACGCGGTAATCACTGCGACCACACCGAGCGGGTGCCATTGCTCCATTAACCGATGACTCGGGCGTTCGGACTGAATCGTTAAGCCGTAAAGCATTCGCGATTGGCCAACGGCGAAATCGCAGATATCGATCATCTCCTGCACTTCGCCTTCGCCTTCAGCAATAATTTTTCCCGTCTCCAGCGTCACGAGTTGCCCAAGCTCATGTTTCGCTTCGCGCAGTGCGTTGCCGAGGCGGCGAACCGTCTCGCCCCGCACCGGTCCTGGTGTAACTCGCCATTTCAAGAATGCTTCGTGCGCGCGCGCGATCGCTTTGTTGTAATCATCATCGGAAGCGGTGCGAAGGCTGGCCAGGCGCCGCCCGTCGATCGGCGAAATCTTTTCGATCGTTGCGCCGCCTCCGCGCCATTCGCCATCAAACACGCCGGCGTTTTCGTCCGTGAGCCCCAATTTTTCGAAAGATGTTTTCATAACCAATAGAGTACTGTCATTCTGAGCGGAGCGAAGAATCTCAGATCAGTTGTTCAGTAGTCGTGGTTTTGCATGCGTCTCAAAAAAAATCCGAGATGTTTCGCTTCGCTCAACATGACAGAGTTCCATATTCATTTGCGCCGTTGCCGGCAAAATTTCCGCATCAACTCCATTGCTTCATCAATGACTTCCGCCGTGATGTCGAGAGCGGGACGGAAACGAATTGAGCTCTCGCCGGAGCGAAGGGTAAGAACACCCAGGTCGAAGAAACCGTGCCAAAATTCTTCCCGCGTTTTCGCATCGGGAAGATCGAACGCGAGAAATACTCCGCGACCGCGCGCGGCGGAAATCAACGGCTCTTCAAGTTGCAGCTGGCGCAGTTGATCGAGAAAATAGGCGCCGACTTTCCCGGCGTTCTCAACCAGACGTTCTTGTTCGATAATGCGCAGGTAATGCGTCGAACGCACCATATCGGTGAAGTTTCCGCCCCACGTTGAATTTAAGCGGCTGGGTAAGCGAAACGCGTTATCTTTCACCTGGTCGATACGCGGGCCGGCCATCACGCCGCAGACCTGCGCTTTTTTCCCGAACGCCATCAGATCGGGCAAGACGTTGAAATGTTCGCAGCACCAGTTGCGGCCAGTGGCGCCCATGCCGCACTGAATCTCGTCAAAAATGAGCAGGATATCGCTTTCGTCGGAAATTTTTCGCAGCGTTTGCAGCCATTCGCCGCGGAAATGATTGTCGCCCCCCTCGCCCTGAATCGGCTCGATGATAATCGCGCAAATGTCGATGTTGCGTTGCTGAATGAAATCGCGGATCTCCCGCTCGGCTTTCTGTTCGCGCTCGATCACGTCCGCCTCGCGTTTCGATTCCGGAAGCGAAAAATCGATGCACGGACACGAGACACGAGGCCAATCAAATTTCGCAAACAAATCCGTCTTACGCGGGTCGGTATTGGTGAGGCTCATCGTGTAACCGCTCCGCCCGTGAAACGCACGTCTGAAATGCAAAACCTGCGTGCCGCGTTCGCCGTGACCCGCGGCCATGTTCTTCCGGACTTTCCAATCCATCGCTGCCTTCAAACAATTCTCCACCGCAAGCGCGCCGCCTTCGATGAACAGGTATCGCTCCAGCGGCGGCAAACCGACGACGCGCTCAAAGGTCGCCACAAACTCAGCGTAGCCGGCTGAGTAAACATCCGAGTTTGCAACCTTCACTTTCGCCGCTCGCAAAAGATCCCGCTTTACTTGCGGATCATCGAAATGCGGATGGTTAAACCCGACCGGCATTGATCCAAAAAATCCGTAGAGATCGATGAGACGGCGATTATCGACCCGGTTGTGCAGATATGAGCCGCGGCTTTTGTCCAGATCCACGACGATTTTGAAACCGTCCAGTAAGACGTGTTGCTCTATCGTATGAAGAACTTTCGCAGGCGGGATGGCCTTGTCTGCTTCGCGCTTTGGCGTGCGGTTTCGGGTCGAAGGTGTCTCCGCGAGAACGGGTGCGATACTCATCCGAGATCGTAACTGTGACCCGAAGCGGGGTCAATGGGGAGCGCACGCATCTTGCGTGCTGTATTCGGCATCCTGCCGAACACTCTTTCGCCCGACAAGATGCCGGACGATGCACGCTGGAAGCGTGCGCTACCTACACAATCCCCTGACGCAGCAGCTCGTGCTTCCCGGCGAGCAGGTCTTGCACGAGATTGTAGCCGCGCTTGTCCACATTGCGCATTGTACCCGGCGAAATGATGATCGATTCGCATCCGGGCCGAACGGCAAAAATAATCTGCGACGGAAAGAATTTCATCTGCCCTATCCGATGGAACGGGTTGGAGCCAAAAAACATTTGCCACAAATGGGCGGAAGAACGCGGTAGTTCCTCGCCATTGCCGGGATCATCGGGGAGTAGGGCGAGGTGCGGGGCTCGGTCGCGGCCTTGGTGTTGGAGTAGGCCTCGGAGTAGGGGTTGATGTTGGAGTCGGTGTGGCGGTAGGCGTAGGCGTCGGCGATGGCTCGCTTTCGTACAGTTCCGCGCTGGCGAGAACGTTGTTGGAACCATCTCCCGCTGCAACAATTACCATCCCGTTGGACAACAACGTCGCCGTATGCCTGTCGCGTGCGGCGTTGAGACTGCCGGTAACAGTCCAGCCGCCGTTTGCCGGGTCGTATAATTCGGCGCTTGCGAAAACGCCGGTGCTACCAACTCCCGCTGCAACCAGGACGGTGCCGTTTGGCAATAACGTCGCCGTGTGAAAATAGCGTCCGCTGTTGAGATCGCCGGTGGCAGTCCAGCTCCCGCTCGCCGGATCGTACAGTTCCGCACTCCGGGAAGGGCTGAAATTGTCATCAAAGCCCCCAGCGGCAAGCACCGTACTGTTAGGCAGCAACGTCGCCGTGTGATCACGGCGTGCGATGTTGAGACTGCCGGTGACAGTCCAGCTCCCACTCGCTGGATCGTACAATTCCGCGCTCGCGAGAAGGAAGCCGTCAGAATCAACTCCCCCTGCAACGAGCACCATGCCGTTTGGCAGCAACGTCGCCGTGTGCCTGGCGCGCCCGGTGTTGAGACTGCCAGTGGCACTCCAGCTCCCGCTCGCTGGATCGTACAGTTCCGCGCTCGCGAGAAAGCCGCTACTATTACTCCCCCCTGCAACGAGCACCATGCCGTTTGGCAGCAACGTCGCTGTATGACCCAATCGTGCGCTGTTGAGACTGCCGGTGCCAGTCCAGCTCCCACTCGCTGGATCGTACACTTCGGCGCTCGCGAGAATGTCGTTACTATTAGTTCCCCCTGCAACAAGCACCATACCGTTAGGCAGCAACGTCGCCGTGTGATCAGATCGTGCGAAATTGAGACTGCCGGTGCCAGTCCAGATTCCGCTCGCTGGATCGTACAGTTCAGCGCTGGCGAGAGTGTTCTCGGTACCATTTCCTCCCCCTGCAACAAGCACGATGCCGTTGAGCAGCAACGTCGCCGTATGCTCAAAACGTGCGGCGTTAAGACTGCCGGTGACAGTCCAAGTTCCGCTCCCCTCCTGCGAAACAGGATTGATCATTTTAACGACGTCGGGCGGTTTGTTTGGTTCATGCCTGGCTCCCTGTGGCTGCAACGGCCCGGTGGGAGCGCTGAACGCTAAGGACGCAACGAGCACTCCGGCAAGGCAAAGGAAGAGGCCGATTGAGGCGAGGGAATTAAAGAACCCGCCTTCGCTGCCCAACGTCGGCGCAAGGCTGCAGCGGGCAGGTGAGAATTGAGAGATAGATTTCTTTTTCATACATCGCATTTGGCGCGGCCTCCTAACGGATCGTGCGAAGCCTCCAGAATATCAGCGGGCATACGGCCGTGTCCGAGATCGTAATCTGCGGCATCAAAGCGGTCAACGGAAGCGTACGGAGGATAGGCTGCAAGCCTGTCTCGGCCAGCAGGCGGCTTGCCTGCCGAATCTAACGTTGGGATACTCGCCAGGCTGGCAGCCTGGCCGCCGAATCAGGCAAGCTGCCTGACCTCCTACACAATCCCTTCGCGCAGCAGCTCGTGTTTTCCGGCGAGCAGGTCCTGCACAAGATTGTAACCGCGTTTATCCGCATTGCGCGCGGCGCCGGCGAAATGATGATCGATTCGCATTCGGGCGGAGCGGCAAAAATAATCTGCGACGGAAAGAATTTCATCGGCTGGTTTCCCCTGGCCGAGCAGCCATTGCGCGTAAGAACATGTCGCGCTAATTGCGAACAATTCGGTGGCGATTCCGACGAACCGTGAAAGGAGCAGTTGTTCCCGATCGAGTTTCGGGCCGAACCGCGCCATGGCATGAAACAATCCGCGTGCGAGCCGCTTGCTTGTGCGCGCTGCGTAGTCAACATGGCTCCGCAATGTGCCGTGCAAATTGTCGATCTTGCCGGCGCCAGTGGAAAACCACTGACGCGGGTACCAGCCGGCGTAAAATTTTCCGGAACTAAACACCGCTTTCATTCGGTCAGACATTGGCAACGTGGTGTTGAAAATTGCGCCACCGACTTTCAAATGCGGGTCAAGCGCCTCGCGGGCGATGAACAAACGCATGATCTCGCTCGAGCCTTCGAAGATCGTGTTGATCCGGCAGTCGCGCAGGAAACGCTCTACTGGAATTCCCGGTTCGCCACGACCTTCCAATGATTGCGCAGTTTCGTAGCCGCGACCGCCGCGCACCTGCATCGCGTCGTCGGCGATTCTCCAGGTTGTTTCGGTCGACCACATCTTGCACATCGCGGTCTCAATTCGCAGATCGCCCGCCTTCCGGTCGACCAACCCCGACGTGAGAAACGTGATGGCCTCCATGGCGAACGTGTTCCCCGCCATTTCTGAAATTTTTCCGGCGATGGCTGAGTGTTTTCCGATTGGACCACCCCATTGAACTCGTTCGCTGGCCCATTTGCGTGAAATTTCCAGCAACCGCTTGGATAATCCCACACACGCCGCGGGAATCGTGAGGCGGCCAGTGTTCAGGGTCGTGAGCGCAACTTTTAACCCCTGCCCTTCCTTGGCGATCATGTTTTCGCGTGGGACGCGAACGTTCGTAAATTTCACGATGCCGTTGTAAAGCGCGCGCAATCCCATGAACCGGCAACGATAAGTAATTTCCACGCCGGGCCAGTCTACATCGACGATGAATGCCGTGATTTGCTTGCGCTCCTTCCCGTTCACGATTTTGGGCGGCGTGACGGCCATGACCACAAGCACTCCAGCCTTGATCAGGTTCGTGCACCAGAGTTTTTCGCCGTTCAGAATGAACGCGGAACCGTCTTCGCTTGGCTCGGCCCGGCAACTCATGTTTGCGGGATCCGAACCAGCATTCCATTCGGTCAACGCGAACGCGGAAATTTCCCTTCGCGCGACGCGCGGCAGATATTTTTTCTTTTGCTCTTCGGTGCCGAAAAGCAGCAAGGGTTGCGGAACACCGATTGATTGGTGGGCCGAAACGAGCGCGGTCAAATTTTCGTCCCAGCTTCCCAGCAACATCGCGGCCCGGCCATAATTGACCTGAGACAAGCCGAGCCCTTCGTATTGTTTCGGAATTTTGACGCCAAACGCGCCCATCGCGAACAGCTCCTCAATGTTCTTCTGTGGAATTTCGCCGGTACGATCGACCTCGTCGGCATCCACATTCTCGCGCAGATACTTTTTTAGATTGGCGAGAAATTCCCTGCCAGCCTCGCGATCCTCGGCGCTCTGCTCCGGCCAGGGATGGATCCGATCGAAATCGTAACGCCCGATGAAAAGATTGCTCGCGAAGCTGCCGCGCTCGTCCAGCGGATCGCGCGAGGCCTCCGCAAGCTCGAGCGCTTCCCGCTTGCCTTTGGACATCTTCGAGGTGTCGATCACGGCAGCGGGCGTCGCTTTTTCCTGCTTTGCGCTGGTCTCCTCCGTGATTTGCTTTTCCGGCGCTTCGAGTGGGGATTTCATATCAACCATCTGTCATTCCGAGCGGAGTCGAGGAATCCCGCGGAATAACGTTGGATAACACAACGGGATGTCTCGACTTCGCTCGACATGAAGAGAATTATGCGTCGTAAAAGTTCGTTCCTTCCCTGGCATGCTTTTTTAAAACTTCGCATGGAATAAATTTTTCTTCGATTCGGGCCAGCCGATCCAGTTCATCAACCGTCTTCTTTAATCCCAAGTGTTCTGCGAATCGCAACGGTCCGCCGCGGAACGGCGCAAAACCGGTTCCTAAAATCATTCCGTAATCCGCGTCTTCCGGAGAGTTCACCACTTTCTCTTCTACGCAACGAGCGGCCTCGTTCACCATTAGGAAGATAAGGCGGTGAGCTAGTTGCTCCTCGTTTAGCCGCAGACGCGGGTCGCGGTGCCAGTCCGGCGGGATATTCGGTCCCTCAGGACCTTCCGGTTCGCCGTGCAATCCGCGCCGCCATTGCGCCAGCCGCTCGTTAGGGGACTGCGACTTGCCTCCATATTTATAAAAACCCGCGCCTGTTTTGCGTCCGAGCATCTGCTGATCGCGCAGCCAAAGCAGAACAGTGGGGACATGATCGCGTTGTCCGTAAGCCTTCTCCAGTGTATTGCCAATATCGATGGTGATGTCCACGCCGATTTCGTCGATCAATCGCAACGGTCCCATTGGCATTCCCCATTCTACCAGCGCGCCATCGATCCGCTCCGCGTCCAGGCCGCTTTCGAAAAGCTCGGCGGCATCGAGCAAATAGGGAAATAAAACGCGGTTCACCAGAAACCCTGGACTGTCGCGCACTATTACCGGCAGCTTTCCGATTTGCCGCACAAAACCAAGACTCCGCTCGCGCGTCTCTTCAGATGTCTCCCTGGCAATCACAACCTCCACCAGTTTCATGCGACTTACCGGATTGAAAAAATGCAAGCCGATGACGCGCTCGGGGGCCACGGTCACATCCGCCAGTTCGCTAACCGGTAGCGCGGAAGTATTTGTGGCGATAATGGTTTTCGGGCCGGCCTCCATCGCCAGCTCGCGAAAAACTTCTTTCTTCACGCTCAGCTTTTCCGAAGCCGCTTCGATAATGAATTGCACATCGCGCAATTCCATTGGGGCCGTGGAACCACAAATGCGCGCTCGACCCTGCTTTGCCTTTTCTTCAGTCATCAAGCCGCGCTTCACTGCGTCGGCGTAGATTTTTTCGATAATCGCCAAACCGCGATCGATCTGTTCGCGCGCGACGTCACGCAGGATTACGGTAACGCCACGTGAACTGAGCCATTGCGCGATGCCGGAGCCCATGACACCGGCGCCAATCACGGCGGCATGCACGATCTTTTCGGAGGCGGTTCGCGAGGTTCCCTTTTTGTATTTCTCCGCGAGAAAAAAATTGCGAATCAGATTTTGCGTCGACTCCGTCTTGCCAAGCTCGACAATCCCATCCAGCTCCAACCGCAATGATTCGTCGGGTGAAATGGACAGAGTCTTGGTAATGATTTCGTAAGCACGCGCCAGCGCGGGATTTCCAGCTTGTGGACGCGGCGCCTCGCCGCGTTGCATTTCGACAGAACGCGACGAGGGCGTCGCGTCTACCGTCCGTTTGCTCTCACTCAGCTTTTTCCGCGACACATCGAGCAATTGATCGCGTGGCACGATTTCATCTACCAGCCCGATCTTTAAAGCTTCCTGCGCGGAATAAAGTTTGCCTGTCAAAATCACTTCGGCGGCTTTTTCGGCGCCGATGACACGTGGGAGACGCGTGCAGCCGCCCCACGCGGGAAGAAGACCGAGCGTCGTTTCGGGCAACCCGATCCGCGTGGCCGGATCATCTGATGCGACGCGATAATCGCATGCCAGCGCAACTTCGTAACCGCCGCCGGCGGACGCACCGTGGATAGCGGCAACCGTCGGTATTTTAAGATTAGCCAGCTGGTTGAAGACCTGCTGGCCGTGCTCGATAAACTCGCGCATTTCGCCCGTCTTGGCTGCTTGGAGCAGCGTTTTGAGATCCGCACCCGCGACAAAAATAGATTTTTTTGCCGACGCGATGATCAGCCCCCGCAGCGACGTGTCTTTCCCCACGAAATCGAGATGTGCATTCAATTCATCGAGAGTCGCGGCATCGAATACGTTGACGCCCGAGTCAGGTCGATCAAACGTAAGTACGCAAATGTGATCGTCGCCGATCTCGCGCCGAATCATTGGAGCTGCTGTAGCAACTGCGGACATAGAGAATATTTTGGCGCTTTTTCGCGCAATTCCAAGCGAAGGCGAAACCGCCGCCGCCAAAACAATAGCTAGAGATTCCTCGACTTCTCTCGGGATGACAAGCGCGTTTCCGGCAAATGCAGGTGGAACAGCACTGGAGTGATGAAGTAGTGGAGTAAGGGAGTGATGGGAACAGATAAGACGAATCTCGTTACTCCATTACTCCAACACTCCGCTGCTTCGTTGCTTCGTTGCTTCGTTGCGCGTCGTCACTACGAATGGTAGAAACGCGGCGTGGTCGGCAAACTTTTAGAGCCCGAGATCAGGAGCTTGATCGACGCCCGCAATTTTGGGGCGCTCCGTGAAGTGTTTCGTGAATGGCCGCCGGCTGATGTCGCCGAAGTCATCATCGATTTGCCCGAGGACGAACAGGTGATCATCTTTCGCGTCCTGCCGCATGTCTTGGCAGCGGATGTTTTTGAATACCTCGATTTCGACGCGCAACAAACGTTGCTGCGCGCCATGGCGCACGAGCAGGTCGTGGCCATTCTGAACGAGATGGCGCCGGACGATCGCACGGCGCTACTGGAAGAATTGCCAAGCGCAGCGGCGCGGCAGCTGATTCGATCGCTTACACCCGAAGAACGTCGCGTCGCCACTGCGCTGCTCGGTTATCCAGAAGACAGCGTGGGCCGGTTGATGACGCCGGACTTCATTGCTGTGAAGGAAGATTGGACCGTGCAACACGTCCTCGATTACATCCGTGAACACGGCCAGGACAGTGAAACGTTAAACGTGATTTATGTCGTCGACGACGGCGGCAAACTGATCGACGACATCCGAATGCGCGAGTTTCTCCTGAAACCGCTCACTGTACGCGTGCGCGATTTGATGCAAAAAACTTTTGTGGCGTTAAACGTGACCGATTCTCAACAAGACGCGCTGAATATCTTTCGAAAATACGATCGCACCGCGCTGCCGGTCGTTGATTCGAACGGCGTGCTACTTGGCATTGTGACCATCGACGACATGCTCGACGTCGCGGAACAGGAAGCGACCGAGGACATTCAGAAGTTCGGCGGCATGGAGGCACTGGAGGAACCGTACATGCGAATTCCGCTCTGGCGCATGGTGCGCAAACGCGCGGGCTGGCTGGTGATCTTATTCCTGGGCGAAATGCTGACTGCCACGGCAATGGCAAATTATCAGGAGGAACTCGCGAAGGCGCTGGTGCTCGCGCTGTTCCTACCGTTAATCATCTCCAGCGGCGGCAATTCCGGCTCGCAAGCGTCCACTTTGATGATTCGCGCCATGGCACTTGGCGAAGTGACCCTGCGCGATTGGTGGCGGGTGATGCGCCGCGAAGTGCAGGCAGGGCTTGCACTGGGCGCGATCCTCGGAGTAATCGGTGTCTTGCGCGTGGGCGCGTGGGCCATAGTCGGCGAACAATATTTCCATCGACAACCCTACGGACCGTATTGGCCGCTCGTAGCGCTTACAGTGGGAATTTCACTCGTAGGAGTTGTAATCTGGGGAACGCTTTCCGGTTCCATGCTTCCCTTTCTTTTGCGCAGAATCGGCGCCGACCCGGCAACATCATCTGCGCCATTTGTGGCAACGCTTGTCGATGTTACAGGACTAATCATTTATTTCAGCATTGCCCTGCTCATTATGCGCGGTGTGATGCTTTGAGCCGCAGGCTCGCTGCGAAACGAGTTCGTCAAAGGCGACGGACTTCCAGGTTAGCGCGAAGCACAGTTCTAGGATTGCCGAGATCAACGCGCTCGGCTACAGCTCAGGTGAGGCATGTTCTCGATTCAAAAGATCTTCGGACGTGATGGAAAGTTCTACGATTTGCTCGAAGCGAGCGCACAACAGGCCGACAGCAGCGTGCATCATCTGATCGGCCTGTTGGAAAAGCTCCAACAAAACGAAACACCCGCGAATCTGGAGCAATTCGCGCACAGTCGGCGCGAAGACAAGCGGATCACCCAGGAACTTACCGAACAGCTTTCAAAAACGTTTGTTACACCTTTGGAGCGGGAGGATATCCAGGAACTGGCCGCTGCTCTTTATAAAATACCGAAGACGGTGGAGAAAATCGGCGAACGCATTTTGATCTGTCCGGAGGACTTGCGCGGACACAGTTTTCAAAAACAGATGGAGCTGCTCGATCAGGCGGCCGAAACGGTATTGGCCATGGTGAAACAGTTGCGCAAAGGCATTGACGCCCGCACCGCGCGGGAGATGAACACGAAACTCCAGGCGATCGAAGGCGATGCGGACCAGCTCGAACTGGACCGGCTTCGCGATCTTTTCCAAGGCAGTTACGAGCCGAAACGGATCATTTTTTTGCACGATCTTTACGGCCTGCTGGAAAAGGTGATAGATCGCTGCCGGGACGCCGGCAACATCGTCCTGCAGGTAGCACTAAAGTACTCGTAGCAAGCTCATCGCGTGCTCACGCTCATTTTTGTCGTCATCTCTGCGATCGTTTTCGAATACAGCAACGGCTTTCACGACGCTGCAAACGCGATTGCCACGGTCGTATCGACGCGAGTCCTGACGCCGCGCAAGGCGATCGCCATGGCTGCCTTTTTTAATCTCACCGGCGCGCTGTTTGGCGGCGCGGTTGCTTCCACCATCGGCAAGGGACTGGTGGACACGAATATCGTCACAATGACCACCGTGCTTTGCGCGCTAATCGCCGCGTTCGCATGGAACATGATCACCTGGTGGTTCGGATTGCCGTCCAGCTCGAGCCATTCGCTAATTGGCGGCCTTTGCGGAGCGGCGCTGGCTGCTGCGCGCGGCGATTGGTCAGTGATCAAATGGAATGCCGGTGTGTGGCCGAAAGTTGTTTTGCCGATGATTGCCTCGCCATTTGCTGGATTTATTTTCGGCGCGCTGCTGATGTTCCTGCTCTTCGTCGTGCTCCATCGATTCACGCCGCACTTTGTTCATTCGCTGTTCGGGAAGCTGCAAATCTTCAGCGCGGCATGGATGGCTCACAGCCATGGATCGAATGATGCGCAAAAGACCATGGGCATCATTGCGCTTGCACTTTTTACCGGCACTAAGGCTGGCAGCTTCGATCATTTACCCGCCTCCCTCGCCTTTCTAAAAACTCCTGCCTTCTTCCTGCCGGTTTGGGTCATTGTGCTCTGTGCCCTGACGATGGCCGTGGGAACAGCCGCCGGCGGTTGGCGTATCATTCGCACGCTCGGCCACCGCATGGTGAAATTGCAACCGGTAAACGGATTCGCCGCGGAAACCACGGCCGCAGTGATTATCCAGGCAGCGAGCTATTACGGTATTCCACTTTCAACTACGCACGTAATCACAACTTCAATCATGGGCGTCGGCGCAGTGAAACGTTTCGGCGGAATGCGATGGATGGTCGTCGAGCGAATCGTTTGGGCCTGGCTTTTTACGTTGCCCGCAAGCGGATTGTTTGGTTATGCCCTCGAACGGATTGCGACTGTGGGGCTTTGATACTGCTTCCGAGGTGGACGCGACGGTTAAGGTTACAATTTATCCAGATCTTCGATTACTTTCTCCATGCCGCTGACAACAAGAGTGAAGCGATCGTAATCGAGTTTATCAGGCGTGTCGTTCGATGAATGATAGTACGGATATCGAAACGGCGCTGTGTCGGTGACCATAATAGCGGGATAACCCTGACGCCAGAATGACCGTTGATCCGACCAGCTTACGCCCGGGATGAACGCCGGAAGCGCCGCGCCTTCGGATGGAATTTTGGCGTGTTTGCGGAAAAGCCCTAGTACGCGACGAAGCAGCGCGCGGGAGTGAACGTTGCTCACAAAGCCTATGAAGTTGCCGACCTTTGGATAGAACGCGCCGAGTACCCGCGACGGATAGATTTGTGAGCCCGGCGCATCAGAAAAATAGCCGATGGTTTCCAGGCTGATCATTGCCGAGATCCGATCTCCGCGCTCCTTGCATCTGCGGGCGTAAATCAAACTTCCCATTTCGCCCGACAAAAAGTAAGGCGGCTCCTCGTTCACGAACGCCACAAAGCGCAGGGTGTGCTTCAGCTTTGCGCTGGCGAACCGCCGCGCCAGCGCCAGGACTGCTGCGACTCCGCTGCCATTATCGTTGGCTCCCGGAAAACCGAAAACGGAATCATAATGCGCCCCGATCACAATAATCGGCAAATGCGACGGCTGGGAAGCGGTCGCCTTGGCCGCCGTAGCCTCGGCGGAGGCGGCTCCTTGGCGGCTGATAATTTCTGCTTCGATATTGTGACAGGCCTGCCCCCGAATTTCGTAAGTATCTCGCCGCGGACGTAGGCCGGCGCGCGAAAAGGAATCTTCAATGAAATCGACCGCTGCATTCAGTTGTGGATAATGCCACATGTTTCGCTCGCCGATTTCCCCGGCGAGCTTTTGCACATCGGTGCGAAGCTCTTCACGCAATGCAACTTCATCAGGCGAGAGCGGCGCAGCCGTCGAGATGTTTTTGCCGGGCATCCTCACTCCGAACCACCAAAGTAACGCAAGAATCGCAAAAACCGCGATTAGAACGCACAGAGCGCTGACGAGTATTTTTAAGAGAGCAGCGGAGCGCACCAGACGAATTAATCAGGTAGGGCGCGACCGCCGGGCGCGCCGATGCAGGCGGACGGCTCGGCGATCCGTCCCTACCAATTGGATTTCATAATATCACGCGATCTTCCTTCGAAAGCGCAAAGCGCAGAGACCAAATAGCAAATTCGCCATCAGGATCAGAACGACAAGGTTCTGCCAGTATTCGAAGAGATTTGCTCCCCGCAAAATAATGGCGCGCATGAGCGCAATGAAATACGTGGTGGGAAAGAGGGTGCCGAGCGCATAAAAAATCCAGGGCATGGTTTCACGTGGAAAAATGAAACCGGAAAAGAAAACGCTCGGCAACAGGAACACCATCGACATCTGCAGCGCCTGCATTTGGTTCTCGGCAAAGGTCCCGATGAGCAAACCGAGACTAAGCAAGGCAAAGACATAGACCAGCGTTGAAAACAGCATCGCTACGATATTTCCTTCAATGGGGACGAAAAATAGAAACCGCATAACCAAAAAGAGAACCACGGCCATCGCCATTCCGATACACAGATATGGAACGAGCTTGCCGAGCATCAGACCTGCGGAGCTCAAGGGACTGACCAGCAATTGCTCGAGCGTCCCGCGCTCTCGTTCGCGTACCAGGGCCATGGCTGACGCTACTGTCGTCCCTATTTGCAATACAATGCCGATCACGCCCGGTACATAAAAGTTCGGGGCGCGCATTGCCGGGTTGTAAAGCATTTGCGGCCGAATATCGATCGGCACGCCTTGCCGGCCGGTTTCGCGCAGAAGCGACTCCACAGATTGGGTCAAAGCCACGCCGAGTCCAGTGTTCAAAGCTTGCAGTGCCGTGGTGGAATTGGATCCATCAACAAGCAGTTGCACCTCCGCCGAGTGACCCGCATTAAGGTCGCGGGTAAAGGTCGGCGGTATTTGCAAGGCGGCGTAAGCGCGGCCTTTGCGCATTTCGCTCTTCAACTGATCCAGGCTCTGCACTTCGCCTACCACGCGAAAGGTCTCGGTGTTCACGAAACGATCAATCAAAAGACGGCTCTCAACCGTGCGGTCTTCATTCAAAATAAGCATCGCCATGTGTTTCACGTCGTTGTCCAGCGCATAACCGAACGCAACCATTTCGATCAGCGGCGGAAAAAACATGAAGAAGAGCGTCATCGGATCGCGCCAGACGACGATGAATTCCTTAAAGAGAATTGCGCCCAGTCCGCGAAAGAACTTGTGTTTCATTTTTATATTGCTGGGCTGGTCATCCCGAGTGAAGCGAGGGACCTCGCAAAACACGCAAAACGCCCGACCGTTTGATCATTGTCGTTCCACCCGAGCTGTTGAAGTATGCGACGTACCTTTCATATGCTGAAAGAGCATCGGTGATAAATCCGCCCACTTCGGATTCTCGTTCCGACTAATGCATTCTTCTTCTGACGTCGCCAGCCTTTGATTTCCTTTTCACGTGCAATCGCGTCTCGGGGACTATCGAAACACTCGTAATACACGAGTCGATTGACCTTGTAGGCCTCAGTAAACCCTTCTATCTCCCCATTCTGATGCTGCCACACTCGGCGCATTAAACTGTTTGTTATTCCGGTGTAAAGAACGACCCGGCTTTGGTTCGTCATCATGTAGACATAGAATGCCTTCATTTAGTTTGTGAGGTCCTTCGCTTCGCTCAGGATGACAATCCACATCTCAAGCGGCCTTTCGTTGTTCGGCAGCGTGCTTGGCGGAAAGCTCGACAAACACGTCTTCAAGTGAGGGACCTATCTCGTGAATCTCGGCATGCGTGACGCCGACTTGGCGCAGTTGTTCGTCGATCTGCGCGCGCTTTACGTTGTCATCGACAAGCAAATGCATCGATTGGCCGAAGACAGTGGCAGTGCGAACGCCGCTCATCTGGCGCATGGCTTGCAGTGCGATGGTTACGTGATCGCAAGTCACGTCGAGCCGACGCGTTCCCGGCGGGTTTACTTCGGGAAGTTTTTTTAATTCATCCGGCTCACCGCAAACAATCAGTTTCGACATATAAATATAGCCCACGTGATCGCAGCGCTCCGCCTCGTCCATGTAATGCGTGGTCACAAAAAGCGTCATCCCTTTGCCGGCGAACTCGAAGAGCAAATCCCAAAGCTCGCGCCGTGCGACGGGATCAATGCCGGCTGTCGGTTCATCGAGAAAAAGAACCGTCGGCTTGTGCATGAGCGAGCACGCCATGGCCAGACGTTGTCGCCAGCCACCGGAAAGCTGTGCCGCGCGCCTGTTGAGGTAGGGCTCCAGATGCGTGGTTGCGATCATTTCATCGCGACGCTGGTTCAATTCGTGACCGCGTAAGCCATAAAGTTTGCCCGCGAAAATGAGGTTCTCGTTCACTGTCAATTCGTCGTAGAGCGAAAATTTCTGCGACATGTAGCCGATCATTTCCTTAATGGGTTCGATATCTCGCACAACGTCGTGGCCGCCGATGCGAGCCGTGCCCTCGCTTGGCTCCAAAATTCCGCACAACATCCGGATCATGGTTGTTTTCCCGGAACCGTTCGGCCCGAGAAACCCGAAGATCGATCCTTTTCCCGCGGAAAACGAAACGTGATCCACAGCCGTGACTGTGCCGAAGCGTTTCGTCAGCCCGTCCACTTCAATCATCGGCTCAGTCATAAAGACAAGCGAACATCAAGAAGCGATAGGTGGAACGCGTTGTCCCTAACGCGTTGTCACGGGCCCGAGCCATCGGCTTCGGGACAAGCCGACCCACCTTCCTGCTTTCCTGATTCATTGATTCGAATTCCTCACTTCACATTCGGAAAATAAACATCTGCCGCCATTCCGGCGCGCAAACGATCGTCATCGGTTGGCAGACGAATCTTCACTCCGAACACTTGTTTGATCCGGTCGGCGACGGTTTGCACGTTCCGTGGGGTAAACTCGGCCTGCCGATTTATCTGCTCCACTACGCCATCAAAATCTTTGCCCGGAAACGAATCGACACGGACGCGGACGTGCTCGCCCAGCTTGATCAAGCCCAGCCACGATTCCGGGACGTAAACGCGCACCCAAAGATGGCCTGTCAGGATGAGTGTGGCGGCTTCGCGATTTGCCGGGAGCACATCGCCCACTTTCACGCTAAGCACTTCGAGAATGGAGTCGGCCGGCGCAGTCACCTGCATTTCCGCCAACTGCGCGTCGACGTCGGCAAGTTGCGCGCGCGCCTGGGCGACACGCATTTTGGCCGCCGCGAGATTCTTCTCCTGCGTTTTCGCCGAGCTGCCAGCCCGCTCAGCGTCACTTGGAGAAACGACTTTTCGGCTAAGTAAATCCTGCTGCCGCTTCGCTTCATCTTGCAGGAACACTAGTTGCGCTTCCTGTGCGTCGGCGTCGTGTACTGCAGTGTCGATTTGAGCGGTGGCAAGATCCCGACGTGCTCGCAGCTCCGAGGCATCCAGTTGGATAATCTGTTGTCCCTCGTGCAAATGATCTCCTTCCCATGCGAAAATTTTCTCAACACGTCCGCCTGCGCGCGGGCCGACATGCGCTTCGTCCACTTCGATAGTCCCCGAAACCGCCTTCTCGCGATTACCGCAACCGGCCAGCAAGAGAAGCAACGCCAAAACTCCCGCTGCGCGCAGTAAATGTTCGCCACGGCGAATCCGTCCCGCCGTACGGCGGGCGGATCGATTTTTCCGAACGAATGATGTACTCACGCTTTCCGCCCTTTCGTTGTCAGCGTGCCTTCGAGAATAATTTTAAGGATCCCGGCGTACCCTTCTTTCGGCATCATTCCCAGCTCCTCCATCTTTGGCGGGTTCATGATCGACTGAACCACCGCCAGCAAAATTTCGATGATCAGCTTGGCCGGGACATCCTTGCGCACCATTCCAGCTCGTTGCCCATCAACAAAAAACTTTCCGATGTAGCGCTGAATGAGCGCTGCTCGACGGCGTTCGACAACTTTGAAGACGTCCGGTGCTTTCTGGCGCATATCGCGCACGAACGGCGGTTTAATCTCATCCAATTCGCGTCGCGTGCCCGCCAATAACTCCCGCAAAGCCGCCGGGAAATCATGGGGATGCGCGCGCGTAACCTCCTTCAGTGTCGCTTCGACGCCTGCCAGTTTATCGGCCAGCACCGCCTCCAGCAGATCAAACTTGCCCGGAAAATGCGCGTAGAGCGTTTTCTTGCTAATGCCCAGCTCTTCCGCCAAATCATCCATCGTCACGCGGCGGAATCCGTGACTGAAAAAGTGGACCCGCGCAGCATCGACAATTCGCTGCCGGTTCGGATCCTGCTTTCGGCGTCGCCACGGGGATTTGTGGGCCGTTTTCATATCCGCGGCAGTCTTAGCACATTCTGGAAACTAATCCAGTATATTTAGTTTCCTCAATCGACAGGTGTCGTAACCGGGGAAAACCTTCACAAACATCGCGATGAATACCTAACCTACTGACAATGGCTGGTTACTCCGGAACACCACTACCGCAAAAGCTAGGAATCAAACCGGGCCTGACTGTCGTCACCATCAACGCGCCGACAAATTATCGTCAATTGCTCGATCCAATTCCCGGAAGCGTGACTCTTTCCAATCGCTTGAAACCGGATTCGAGTTTTGTCCACGTATTCGTAAGGAAACGCAGCGAGTTGGCAAAGAGACTACCCCTCCTGCGCGAGAAAATCACGGACACCGGAACCGTTTGGGTTTCCTGGCCCAAGAAATCGGCTGGCGTGCCTACTGATGTGACTGAGGACCTGATCCGCGCTCTCGCACTGCCCCTCGGATTCGTCGATGTAAAAGTGTGTGCGATCGATGAAATCTGGTCCGGACTAAAATTGATGGTCCGCCGAGAAAATCGACAAAAAGCAGTCAGATGACATCGCAGACGAACAGTCGGAAACTCGTGCGCGCGATCTTGCAAATGGCAGCGATCTACGAATGCAGGCTCGGGAAAATCGAGCCCGTGCTCTCCGTCGAATGCGGAGCGTGAGTCACTAGCGGGCCACTTCGTCTCCACGGACGCTTCGCCGCGGCAAGCAAATTCTCTGTGCGGGATATGAAAGCGACGGCAGCGATAATCTGGCATTTTGCAATCGGTTGGGAGCAGCGAAGCTAGGTGCGATGCAACCGAAAAACGCCACGGGGGCTCGCGCCGAAACCAATGCCGATGTAGACGAATGGGAAGAGTGGTACCGGCTTTCGCCATTGCAACGGTGGGAAGAAAGTCAGAGCCTCTGGCCAACTTACCTCGCCCTGGGAGATTCACTTGATCCCGAGCCCGATAATCAGAGTCCTTTCGACGATCCGGAAGAATGGCATGCGAGCGCTGCTCATGGGCGGCCAGGCGTGCGTATTCCACAGCGCGGCGGAGTTTAGCCGCGATGCGGATCTGGTCATCGTCGCGCAGCCGGAAAACTTGGAGCGTTTGCGGGCGGTTCTCAGCGAACTTGAGGCGACCCGCATTTTTGTCCCGGAGTTGACAGAAGAATACCTCCGCCGTGCTCACGCTGTTCACTTCCGCTGCTCGGCGCCAGAAGCGAATCGCATAGACTTATTGGCTCGTGCGATCGCGAGAGATTCTAGCGAAGTGGAACTTGCATTGAGTAAAGAGCAGGCCTTGGAACAGAAACGCGATAAGGAATACTGGCAACCATTGCGTGAGGAGCTTGAAAAACTCAGACGCGCTTGCAGATAAGTGCTCCAGGCACGAATTGCATGTGCGGAATGGGGCGGTTCGCTATATAAAGACGCCGTGGAGTTGCTCGGGCCACTCAAGAGACATTTTGGCCACGACCAGTTTCGGCCATTGCAGCGAGAGATCGTGCAGGATGCGCTCGCCGGGAAGGATGTTTTTGTGCTGATGCCGACCGGCGGCGGCAAATCGCTTTGTTTTCAATTGCCGGCTTTGATACGCGACGGGCTCACAATTGTGGTGTCGCCCCTTATCTCGCTGATGAAAGATCAAGTGGACGCGCTGCAGACCAGCGGAATTGCGGCGACGTATTTGAATTCGACGCTGGATCGGGAAGAGGCAAAGGCGCGCTGGCGCGGCCTGCATCGCGGCGAGTACCGGATGCTTTACGTCGCGCCGGAGCGACTAATGTTGGACACGTTTTTGGAGCGCGCGCTTAATTGGAACATTGCGCAATTCGCCATCGATGAAGCGCATTGCATCAGTGAATGGGGCCACGATTTCCGGCCGGAATATCGTGAGCTGAAAAAGCTGCGGAACCATTTACCCGATGTGCCACTCATGGCGCTCACCGCCACGGCGACGGAACGCGTCCGCGCCGACATCGTGAAAGAACTGAAATTGCGGAATTCACGCTGTTACGTGGCCAGTTTCAACCGGCCGAATCTGACCTATCGGATCATTCCCAAATCGGCGCCCTACGAGCAACTGCTCGCATTTATCCGAAGCCGGCCTAACGACAATGGCATCGTTTATTGTGCAAGCCGCAAAAGCACCGAATCGCTGGCGCGCAATTTGAATGAAGACGGCGTGAGCGCGAAACCATATCACGCCGGCCTCACCGCGGGCGAGCGCACAAAACACCAGGAATCATTTCTCCGCGACGATGTGCGCGTGGTCACCGCCACAATCGCGTTCGGGATGGGCATCAACAAACCGAACGTCCGCTTTGTCGTCCATTACGATCTGCCGAAAAACCTGGAGAGCTATTATCAGGAAACCGGACGCGCCGGACGCGATGGATTGCCAAGCGAATGCGTGTTGTTGTTCAGCCCGAACGATGTCGCCAAGCAAATGCATTTCATCGACGAAAAAAGCGAGAAGGAGGCGCGCATCGCACGTGCACAACTTCAGCAGATGGTCCATTACGCCGAGACCCGCGAATGCCGCCGCAGCGTATTGCTGGAATATTTTGGCGAAAAGTTTTCGCAGCAGTCGTGTGACAGTTGCGACAATTGTTTGCAGCCGCGCGAAACGTTCGACGGAACGGTGCCGGCCCAAAAATTCCTTTCCTGCATCTATCGTATCCATGCCCGCCAGGGATTTGGATTTGGATTGGGACACATCGTCGATGTTCTTCGCGGCGCGGACACAGAAGCGATCCGGCAACGAGGTCACAACCAGTTGTCCACTTACGGCATTGGAAACGAACTGAAGCGCGGCGAATGGCAGGCTATCGGTCGCGAACTGCTGCGGCTGGGGCTGGTCGAATGCGCGTCGGGCAAATTCGCGACGTTTTCACTTACCCCTCGTGGTATCGAGGCGTTAAAAAAACGGACACCTATCATTTTGACCAAGCAAATCGATATCGCGGAGAAAGCTGCGCGACGCAGACCAGGAGCGATTGAATGCGACGAAGCGTTGTTTGAGCGCCTCCGCAGCCTCCGCCGTAAACTCGCCGACGAGCGCAACGTGCCTGCATACGTCGTTTTTTCTGATGTTTCGCTTCGCGAAATGGCAAGAAAGTATCCGACGAATTCAACCGAGTTTCGCCGCATTCCCGGAGTCGGTGAACAAAAGTTACGCGATTTCGCCGGACTGTTCCTCAGCGAGATAAAGAACCATTTGGATGTAAACCCGCGCCGAACATTCTCTCAAGACGGCGACATTATGTTCCCAAAACGACGGACTCGTTTGACTAAAAATGATCGGAAATGAATGGAGCTCTATAAAATGTCGCAAACGATGGTAACAAGAGCTGTTGTTATCGTTACTGCCTTGCTGATCTGCGCAGAGTCTTCGCTGGCAGCCGACTTACATCCGATTGTGGAGGTCCAAAGTGGATACCTTTTCGGTGCGATCTCTGATGGAAAATGGATCAAAGCAGATGAAACGGCGAAGTTGATGGAAATCGTCGTCGGCTGGAATTATTACGAAGGAGAAGAGATCACGATTTACCGTTGCGACCCGAAAAAGGTTGAGGCTTTACTTTCTGTGGCTTGTGGCGCCTGACATCGATTAGTTTTTTGTCTCATATATTTTTGCTGGTGAAATGAAAAATTCCGTGCGGCTCTTCACCTTCCACGCGTGCGCCGGTCTCGTGGTTTTGGGCCGTACAGCCATCGCTGCTGAGAGTAGCGCCTTCGGCAACAGCATGGCCACGCAACCCGATGGAAAGATTGTTGTCGCGGGATATGCCGAAGTGGGCCGTGGCGATCAATTTGCCCTCGTGCGCTATAATTCTGACGGTAGCCTGGACACAAGTCTCAATAGCAGCGGCAAAGTGACCAGTGCAGTCGGCACAGGTACGTGCAAGGGCGAAAGTGTCGCCTTACAAAGCGACGGAAAGATTGTTGTCGCGGGATATTCGTTTAACGACGGCGGCCAGTCTTGCTTCACCGTGTTACGATACCGCACAGACGGAAGCCTTGACACAACCTTCGCCGACTCTGGAAAGGTAACAACCAGTATCGCCAAGAACAGCAGTGCAGAGAGCGTGGCGATCCAGAGCGACGGAAAGATCGTCGCCGCCGGCAACTCGTTCATTGACCCGACCAATAATGATTTTGCGGTTGTCCGGTACAACGCGAATGGGACTCTTGACATGAGCTTTAACGAAACTGGCAAGACGACTGCCGATTTCGGTGCCCACGACTTCGGTCATAGCGTGGCCGTATGCGCCGATGGGAGAATCGTCGTCGTCGGTTACTCCACTAACAAAAGCAAGCAACAATGTGCCCTCGCCTGCTTCAAAGCGAATGGGAGTCTGGATCCGAGTTTTAACGGAACTGGCAAAGTCACGAGTGATTTCGGCGGCGACGGAAATGCTGAGGGTCAAGGCGTAGCAGCGCAGCCCGACCGGAAAATCGTTGTCGTGGGCTACGCGACTGCTGCGGGTGTTCAACAGTTCGCCGTAGCGCGTTACAACGCCGATGGGACCTTGGACACGAGTTTCGGTGGCACCGGTCGCGTGATGACTGCTGTCGGCATCAGCGGGAGTAACGCTACGGGAGTGGCACTCCAGAAAGATGGCAAGATTGTGGTCGCTGGCTATGCCGTGAACCACAGCGGCAGCGGTTATGATTTCGCGTGTGTGCGCTATAACACTGATGGAACTCTTGACAAACGTTTTGGCGATCACGGCAAAGTCACGACGGCCGTTAGCCAGGGCGATGGCAAGGCCAACACGGTAGCAGTGCAAAGCGATGGGAAAATCATGCTCGCTGGATCTGCTTACGACGGCGATAACAGCGAGTTTGCGGTAGTCCGTTACAACGCGAGCGGCAAACTCGATCTAAGCTTCAACGCCGCTGGCAGCGTCCTAACCGCTATCGGGAGCAAGGCCCCTGAAGCGGAGAACACCGCGCCGCGAGCATCGATGGCCGTAATTAACGATCCGGACGGGTACACCAACGTGAGAGATTATGATGGCAAAGTCATTGCAACGGTCAAAAAAGGAGAGCGCTTCATCGCCGCAAGGCCATGGAGTCGTCCTGACGATCCTAAATGGGATGTGTGCCTGAAGTCAGGAACCACGGGCTTCATGGATAAAAGCCGAATTCATCTGCTCCCAGACGAGCCGTTAATGAAGTTGAATTACGACGCAAGCAAAAAGGAATGGCGGAAATTGCAGTCCAAGCGCGTTACAGAAAATTCCGAAGTTGCATCGCAAGCAAAAGGTCACGGCACGGATTACTACAAAACTCTGGTGCGAGCGAGCGAAGGGAATCTGGAAGCGCTCGGGCGGTTTTTTTCTCTCGCTCAATTCATGGATGGAGCCGCAGCCGAGTCCTATTTTCCGGACGCGTGGCAACTTTTTCACGTCGTGGGTGACAAGACTTTTGCGAAGTTTGTGCAGGGCCTGCCGTTAGCTGATCAAGTAAATGTAAGAGGAACTCTAATCGCGGGACCGTCCGAAGAAATTTTCGCGGCCCCGGGCGACGTGGATTATCTCCAGCGCTATTTTCCCGAGACCACGAAAATTCTCTTTCGCGGCGAGATTGTTGATTGGACTTCGCCGGATGGGCGCTACGGCATTCGTAAGACTTTTACAAACCCGCTTGATCTGGGGGATTCGAAGGTCAGCAAGGCAGAACTAATCGAGAAAGCGACGGGGCAAGCCGTATGTGACCTGACTAATGCCGACATCGGCATCGGCTCTGGTCGTGAAGGGAGCGTGCTTTGGTCTCCGGATTCGAAACGTTTCGCGTATGTGGCGTCCGACCTAAGTCACGCCGGAAATCTTTTCCGCACTCCGCCGCCTCCTCCGCAAAGGACACAAACAACGGTTTATCAGAGTTCAGACAAATCGTTTACGAAAATTAATCTGCCGCTCGACCAGCCGCCCGGCAAAGAAAGCGATCCAGAGATTAGAGGCGCGGTTACGGGCCACGACTTCGTGACGCCTGTCCGATGGGCGGATGCCAACACACTTATTCTCGAAAGGCATGACTACTATGAAAAGCTGATGCCATCCTCGGGATCCGTTCATGGCTTCGATCGTCTTTACGAAATTACGGTGTCTTTCAAAGACGACGGGACAGCCAATACATCGTGGAAGCTTCGCGATAATCGGTGATTCGCAATTTTCGTTGTGGCGAAAAGACGCACGGTCGTCGTGCGATCCGAAAGACGTAAAAGATCTTGTACGAAATATTCTTTTGCGCGAGCAGCTGTTCCTCATTCATCGGATGGCGTATCGCTGCTACTTCTTCTTCAGTTTTCTTAGCGCTTCCTTCGCTGTCTGCGCGTAATGGCCATTCGGCTCCATTTTTAAAGCGTCCTCGTAATACGTTCGTGCGCTTGCGAAGTCTTTCATCTCAGCGCTAATCTGTCCGAGGGCAATCAACGTCTCAGCCGATTTCGGATCGAGCCGGCGCGCTTTTTCGAACGACTCGCGCGCCTTTTGCCATTCGCCTGTATCCGCCCAATAACCGGCTATATCTTTGTAGCCTTGCGGGTCATTTGGATATTGCTCGGTTGCAAGCGTCGCGATTTGGTACCAGCGCTTATCATCCTCCGCGTTCTCCTTTTTTTCGTAATACAAACCGTATTCGTGCAGTTTGTCTGGAACGAATCTGTCAGCCGGTTCCTCTAGCGGCTCGCCTTTTAACCACTTGAGCTGCGTCGCGTGCTCGCGAGCATATGCAACCATCTTCTTCAACGTCGACAACTCACTGTCGAAATCTCCGCTCTCCTGATACATGAACGCGAGTCCGCACCAGATATCGAGGTGATCGGGAAATTTTGTCGTCGCTTCCCCAAGAAGATCGGCCGCTCGCTTTATACCTGATTCATCTTGCTCAAACGAAATGCTTCCCGCCGATTTTCCAGTTTTCTTGTCAGTCAACTTAAGGTCGCCTGGACCGGGTTTCTTCGTCGAAATGTTCACCTGACGTTGGTTAAAATAATAATTTGCGCTCGTGATCCACGCGTCGGGATCGTCAGGCGCCTTCTCCCGCCATTCGGTAAGCAGCGGCTCGATCTGCCTCTCCGCATGCTGATCTAGCAGCTGTCTGTAACGATGAGCGTAATCCTGGCCACTCGCCACCTCTGGTTTCGCCTCGACGTAGACGAGGGTTTTCAGAACTTTCCCGAGTTTATCGGAATCTTTTTGGTAGCTCGCCTTATCGCGCGATGTGAGGACAATGAAGGCGACTCCCTGCGGAAATTGGATGTAACCTACGCGTTCCCACTGCGAGTACGTTTTCGTGGCGGGATATTCGTTAATAAAATAATCGTGGCCGTCCTTAGTTTTACCTGAAGCAATCTTCTCCTTCGGGGTGCCGTGTTTTGCCTTCATTTCCCTGATCGCCATTTCAACGAATGCGTACACGCCTTCAAATTCGGGGCCGGCCATATTCGCGTACATCACCGTCTTCGCGTCCGACCACGATGAACCCTTTGGGTAAAGAACACACGGCATACCCTGTTTTTTGCCCGACTCAGTGTCGATGACCCAGCCTTCGGGCGCAGTGATGTTAAAGCCGGCTTTCGGTCCATGAACAATTCCGCCAGGATAGTTTTCCTCTCCGAGAATGTTCGGAGCGAGTGCGCCGATCGCGAGCAACACAGGGATCCAAATTTTTGTTTTCATTTCAGTGGATGCTTTGTTTGGTTTTAATCAGTACGTCTTTGGAAATGGTCATCGCGCCTCTGTTTCGGTGGTGAGCAACGCTTTAATCTTCTCCATGTCCAGGATGCGTGATGCCCGCCTCATCTAGGTCTTTGAAATCATCCAACACCGCCTGGCTAAAGCACCAACTGCTCGTTGGGTGTATCGATCCGCGCGAAGGTGACGTCGCAAAGAAATTGCAAGCGCCGGCGCTCCTTTTCCGCCGGGGGAAAAAGCGAGACGTAAAATTTTGCGCCTTCGTCGCGTCGTTTGAGCCAATCGCGTTGCCACGCACGGTAAACATCGGCACGTCCCGGCGCCACTGCGCTGGCCGACACGCGATCCTGCGGCGCCTTGGCGATCACTTCGGCATACCGCGCATTCAGTTGTCGATCTAATGCTTCGCACTTCGCCTTCAGTTCCGATTCGCTCGGCAATGGCGCGATCGGCTCGGCGCAGGCGAGCATCTCGCCTTTGCTCCGGTTGAGTTTTCGCAGGTAATCCGTGAGCTCGAACTTCTGCGTCCGCGTACTGAAACAAATGTGGTGGTCCTTCATCTCGCGTTTGTCCTCGCGGCCGCGCAATAACAGCAGCAGCCGGCCCGAGTCTCCGCTCCAACATTCGAAGTCAACCATGTGGCAAACGTCTTCGCCGGCGAAATCCCTGGCGAATTCGCCAAGCTTGAACGCGTTTTTCCACATCCGTGCATTGAAATCCCCAGCGCGGTCGACTTTCACCGGTCCCGTGCGATGAAACAGTTCGCCGTCACGCAAACACGAGTCGACGTGATGGGGCGCGAAAATCCACTCCTGGTTAGGCGAAGCATGGAATTCGTCCGGAAAATTGCCGGCTTCCTGTGGATCCGCCAATTCCACCGGCAGCTTCGCACGTTGGCCCGTGCTGAAGGTAACCGAAAATCCGTTGCCGTTTTGTTCAAGGCGCAAACCAGTCGCGCTCGTGTAAAGAGGTTTGGTTTCGTTTTCCTCCGCTTCCTGCGCGCCTAACGAGGCAAGGCCGATCGTCAAAAATCCAATCAAGCACGCGATCAGCATGACTCTTTTGTTCATAAATGTCCGTGAACAGATCCTCATTGTCCGCCGTTGGCCCGCTTATTCATTGATGTTATCGAGGCCGACAAATTTCCAGCCGCTCTTGGTCAACCCAAAAATGAAGCGAATGGGCGCGTCTTCCTTGTCGTTCGGAGTTTCCTTGAAAGGGCAGTAGACCTCATATCGCTGGGGGGACTCTTTTAGCGGTTCGGCGTTTGCGAAGCATTGCGCGGCATTGGCTTCGCCGTTAAAAATTTGATTATAACGGCGCAAGAAGTTCTCTTTGTTCTTAACGGCTTTCACCAAGTAGGGCATAGAAAGTGGGAATTTCGTCATCCGTGCGACTGCCGCTTTATCGCCGTGGGTAACCGCTGATTTAAACTTTGCCCAGAATGCTGGAAAATCGGTATGGGCAAAGGCACTTGGAAATAAAAACAGAATTAAGATACCGGCTAAGAAAGTCTGCCCGCGAATCACCCGCCTATGTCCGGCTACGGCGCGGCAGGCGCGAATAGACGCGAATGAGGCTAAGAACGATCTCATTATTCCTTCTCTCTCTTTTCGACTTCTTTCTCCAACATCTGATACCGCTTCACATCTACGGCTGAGAGCCCTTTGTTTCATCGGTCTTCGATTGCTCGTAAACAGGCAGCCAGTCCTGGCGCAGGTCGATAAGGTGGTCCCACGTCGATCTTGTGCGGAAGCCAAGCCTCGCCTGCGCGCTCCTGATTTCTGTTGATTTTTTCTCGAGTTCCTCGCCCCAATCTTTTTCTTTCTTTTGAAATTTGGCGCGATCGACACCTTCGAGTTGCGATTCGCGTTTCTTCACCAAGGAAGCGAGTTGCGTTTCATATTTTTTGAGTCGCTCGGCCACAGGCGCACCGTCTCCTTCGTGTCCGATTGATTCGGCATATGGCGGAAGAAAACCTTCCGGTCCTTCGCTGGGTGTAGTCCAGCGTTTGCGCGCACCGGCGTTTGCTTTGCGAAGTCTTTCTGTGAGCTCAAATTTTCCGGTCTTAGTATTGTAATATGCGAACCAACCGGAGATGCCCGGCTTTTTATATCTCCCCCGATCGGCAATGTCTATATCTCCGGTTAGGCCACCGTACAAGTACAGTAGCAGCCGGCCCGAATCCTCGCTCCATTCGAGAACGGAAACTGACGTTGGACCCAACTCATTCGCATCGATTTTGTTTGTCGGAACGTTCTCGGTCTGGCTGAAGAATTTCCAAACTGCGTTGTCGAAACGATTGACCGGATATTCCTGCGCAGGCCATTTCGCGTCCGGAAAAGCGTCTTCAAACTTGAGGCCTGCCTTACGACGCATCAGATAAGTGGAATTGAGATGGCTACCGTGATGTTGACTGATCACGATCCAGTTTTCATCGGGAGATATGGTGGCACTATTGAGAACGCCGTTCCCTTCTTCTTCGTAAAAACCGGGTAACCGCTCGCGCGTGGCCGGATCTTTCGCAGACACAATCCAGACTTCCTGATCCATTCTCGGTAGCCCGTCGTCATCTTTCGCCGGCGCGTCTAATTCTTCCACGAAGAAGGTTCCGTTTGGTGATTCAATTTTTCGACCCACCGGATTCTGTCTTTTCTCAGCCTTCTGCACGGAAGCCTGATGTTGCGCATCGAATGCAATGGTGAGGTCTTGCTCGCAGCCGACGAATTGGCCACTACTCGTTTCCCATTCTCCGCTTATCGACAAGAAGAGCGCGCCGGAGTCCTGCCAGTATTTGGGCGTCACCGTATAGAAGGTCCTTCTCAGCTCTTCCGGACCCTTGTCCTTGACTTCATCGCATCGAGGAAATTCGGGCAGAGGAATCTCTGTAAAGGTGGAACCCTTTCGATAATAGACAGTCGTGGTATGCAGCTCGCGACTCTCATTAAAGTAGGCAACTCGTTGTGAATCGCCCGACCAGATGAGAGTCGCATCGTGACCCGCCAGGTTTTCCAAATCGATTACCTTTTTCTTTGTCGCCGACTCAATGATTTCGGTGTTCCATCCTTCTATCCGCAGCGCGAACTTTCCATCCGGCGATTTGTCTTTGACGATTTCTTCCCCTGCCAGCGATGTGACAAGAGAAGTGCTAATGAAAGTGAGCGCGAGTGCCAAAAGCATTTTCATGTCAGCTATTAATCCACCTTTTTGTCGGTCACCTTTTGCACTGAAGCTTTGTGGTTCGCGTCGAATGCAATCGTCACAGTTTGGGAGCAGTTATGTTCGTTTCCGCCTTCGGTTAGCCACGACTCATCGATGACGACCATAAGTGCGCCTATCTTTAATAACCTCTTCATCGCCTGCACGAACGGAAAAACAGCAGCCGATCGTGCACGCCAGGACCGCGACAGAGATGAAAAATACTCTCATTCTTGTTGTTCGAGCTCCTTTTTCGACAGGCGATGCATTTTGACGATTTTCCACTTGCCTTCCGCATCGAACTTCAACGTAAAAAGAAAACCGGCCTCCAGTTGTCCCGACGTGCGCCCATAACAAGGCGCATAAAGAATTGCGTTATTGGCGTCAGCCCAGTCCCGAACCTTCAGAATGTCCCGGTCCGGCGCGCAATGACGCGGGTTAAAGCCCTTGGGCAAGTGCCCCTTCAGTAGCTGCACCATTTGAGGGCTATCTGACGTGTCGTCCGCCGGTGCATGCAGCGCTACCCATTTGTCGCCATGGAGCTGATAAAACGCAACGGTTTCATACGTCGTATGGGCCGCAGTGGGCGGACCGTAATTGAAGGCGAAGCGCTTGGAATCTGGCGCCCACACTATTTCCGCATCCCTGCCTTTCGAACCAGATGGCAGGTCGGAAAGATCTAGCACCATCTGAGTTGTGCCGGCTTTCACAATTTCCGGCGAGCATTCACTATCGTATGCAACGCACTTGTATTCCCATTGTTTGTCTGTTGACAACCAATCCGAGGCAAAGGTGCTGGAAGTTCCACTTGGGTTGATTTTCAAGATCGAGTGGCCGTTCGAGACGAAAAGATCGCCGGATCGATCAACAGGCATGCTGCCAGTTACAAAAATGCCGAGCGCTGAATTTAACGTGCTCTCAGTTCCGTCAGCGCTAAATTTCAGGATCGCATGGCTGCTGGCATCGGCGGCAGTTACTACCCCGACATAAACATCGCCAGCTTTGTCAACAGCCAGGCCGGTCGGATCTTTAAGCCCGGAGGCGAATGCTGTCTTTGTTCCATCAGGACTGAATTTGAAGATCGAGCGGCCGACTTCGGTGTCCGTCGCTGTCAATGATTGATCCACCACAAATAGATTGCCAGCTTCGTCGAAAGCCAGGTCAATGAAATTGGCACGCTTGGAAGTGACGAAAGTGCTCTTCTTTCCCTCGGGTGTGAATTTAAAAATCGAATCGCCTTGAGAAACAAAGAGGTTGCCAGAAAGATCAAAGGCCATGCCGAAAGAGCTGATCCCCGTAACAAACGTGCTTCTCTTCCCGTCAGGTGTGAATTTAAGAATCGAGGGCTGCCTCTTTGTATCGATCGCCGCCTCGTCTGAGACAAAGAGATTCCCTTTGCCATCAAAGCACAACCCGCCCGGGTAGGTAAGCTTCGTGGCGAAGGTGCTCTTCGTTCCATCGGGTGTGTATTTGAAGACTGAATGCCTGGACCAATCTGTCACATAAAGATTACCGACTGCATCAAAAGCGAGCCCACCAGCCTGGGCGCTAATGGAGTAGAGACATGTGGCGCAGCAAACAAAAGCGACGAGTAAGAACGACTCCATGACTTTCATTGTTCTTCTTTACTATCCTTTCGGACCTCTCTCGGATCATTTAGCCTGAATTCGTGAATGGAGCTGAGGGGACTAGCGACATAGAAGGTTAAGCCGCGACGGGTGGCGGCGAGCGAGCGAGTTTCAAATTCGTGTCTCATTCTTCCTCTTCGAGCTCCTTTTTCGACATACGATGCATTTTGACGATTTTCCACTTGCCTTCCGCATCGAACTTCAACGTAAAAAGAAAACCGGCGCCAGTTGTCCCGACGTGCGCCCATAACAAGGCGCATAAAGAATTGCGTTATTGGCGCCAGCCCAGTTCCGAACCTTCAGAATGTCCCGGTCCGGCGCGCAATGACGCGGGTTAAAGCCCTTGGGCAAGTGCCCCTTCAGTAGCTGCCCATTTGAAGGCCATCTGACGTGTCGTCCGCCGGTGAATGCAGCGCTACCCACTTGTCGCCACGTAGCTGATAAAACGTAACGGTTTCATAGGTCGTGTGGTGCGGATGGTATGGACTATAATTGAAGGCAAACCGTTTTGAATCCGGTGTCCACAGCATGTCTGCATCCCCCGATTCCGAACCGGATATTTCCAGGTCTTTATTAAGGTCCAAGACAATTTGGGTAGTGCCTGCCTTTACAATTTCCGGTGAACATTCACTATCGTAGTATTGAACGCATTTGTATTCCCATTGTTTGTCTGGAGAAATTGAACTCGCGTCCGGCGATTTTGTCGGCGCTGGTGTTTCCAATTTTTCATCAGCAGCAAGAACGGAAAAAACGCAGCTGATCGCACACGCAACGATTACAAGAAGAGTAAAAACGATCTCATAGCTCCTCTTCTAGCTCCTTTACGAGCTCCTTTTTCGACAGCAGATGTGTTTGGACGATTTTCCAGTTGCCTTCCGCATCGAACTTCATCGTGAAAAGAACAGCCGCTTGCGCCTCATCCGTTCGCAAATACGCATACAGGATTGCAGCATTGGCGTCCGCCCACTTACGCACTTTTAAGGTATCGTCCTCTGGCGCGGAATCCAAAAAGCGGCGGCGGTAACTGTTTTTCGGCAAATACTTTTCGGCCAGTTGCGCCAACTGGGCGCGCTCTGATGCTTTGTCCACCGGTGAATGCAGCGCTACCCATTTGTCACCACGCAGCTGATATAACGCGACCGTTTCGCGGCTCGTATCGTTCGCGTGGGCCGGAATGTAATTAAAAGCAAAGCGCTTTGAGTCTGGCGCCCAGAATAGGTCTGCAACCCTCCTACCGGGACCATTTACCTTCAGCTCTTGATCAAGATCCAACACAACTTGTGTGGTGCCGGCTTTTACAATTCTCGGGTATTCAGCGCATTCGTATTCCCATTGTTTGTCGGCTGATACCCAGTTTGAGGCGAAGGTGGTTGGAGTTCCGCTCGGATCGATTTTCAAGATTGCATGGCTATTCCAGACAAAAAGATTACCGGACCGATCAATAGCCAGATCGCCAGCAAAAAAACTGCCGGGCAGTGAAGTAAACGTGCTTTTCGTCCCATCGGGACTAAATTTAAGGATCGCATGGCTGCTGGCGTCGGGTGCCGTCACTACCGTGACATAGACATTGCCGACAGCGTCAACAGCCAGGCCGGTCGGATGGTCGAGTCCCCCGACGAACGTGCTCTTGGTGCCATCGGGCGCGAATTTGGAGATGGAATGTTCGTCGGTCACAAAGTGATTACCGGCTGCGTCAAAAACCAGGTCGGTGAAATCCGGAAAAGGCTTGGAAATGACGAACGTGCGCTTTATCCCTTTGGGCGTGAATTTGAAAATCGAATCACCCTGAGAAACAACCAGATTACCCGAACGATCAAAGGCCATTCCGTCAGGATTAGTCCCCTTGGCAACCGTACTTTTCTTTCCATCAGGCGTAAATTTGAGAATCGAGCTTTTGGCTTCCGTCACCGCGTCGTCCACGACGAAAAGATTCCCTTCGCTATCAAAGCACAAACTAAGTGGGTGCAGCCCCGCGGCGAAGGTGCTCCTTGTGCCATCGGGCGTGTATTTGAAGATCGAATGGCCGTCGGCCGCGAAGAGATTACCGGCTGCGTCAAAAGCCAATGCACCGGCGTCGGCGCTGATAGAAAGCAAGATTGTTCCCAAGCCGGCAACTGTCAGAGCGACGAATTTTTTATTCATCTATTCGGACACCTGGTCTTCCAAACTTTTCTCACGGATACGGTGACACTACTTTTCAAAAGAAATGGTTTTCATTCTTCGAGGTGCACTGAGTCCATGATGTGGTCGATCTCATGTTTTAACTTGGGATCGGTGTTCAGGTTCGAGGTAAAAGTGATTTCTAACAGCTGACCTTTGTAGGAAGTGGTTAGGAAACGCGTGTAGACCGGGCTGTGCGAGTAATCATTGGTTCCTTTCAGCATCGGCAGGTAACGCCAGTCCGCCCATTTGCGGCCATCAATGGTCACGATGTCTTTCTTCAGCCATTGGAGGTGAGAATCTTTTGGCAGCCAGTTGAACCCCTTGCTGTACTCGGTCACGCGCATCTTGAGATAACCGTCGAGCTTGTCCGGGGTCAGTCCGTGTGTTCCGCGCAAGACCTCTCCCCACGCACCATCGGGTCCTGAAAATTTGACGAGCGTTTTTGAATTTTTCGGATCGGCAGGATCACGCGAAAAATCCGACGGGATGTCGAGCTTCAGCTTCCCGTCGAGGAGACTAACCGTTATTCCGGCCGCTGTGTTATTCGCTGTTTCGCCACTGCCGCTCGAATCGGCAGCAGACTCTTCGCTCACCAACTCCGGATCCAATTGTCGCGCGCGCTTGAAGTCTGAGGTAGCGCCGGCCTTGTCGCCCTTGGCCTCCTTATTGACGGCGCGATTGTAGTAGGCGCGCGCGTAGTCGGGTTTGAGTTCTATCGCGCGTGTATAATCAGCAATAGCGCCATCCCGATCGTTATTCTCCGCTCTGGCGTTGCCACGGTTATTGTAAGCAGCCGGATTTGTCGAGCCAAGTTCGATTGCTCGCGTGTAGTCGGCAATGGCGCCAGCCGTGTCGTTCTTCAGTTTTTTGGCCTGGGCACGGTTGTAATATGGGGCGTCATCTTTTGGATTGAGTTCAATTGCGCGGTTGAAATCGGTCATAGCGCCATCCAGGTCACCGTTCTGTGCCTTTTCAATCCCACGATTAACGAGATCGCCGTCCGACGCGTCCGACGCTGCAGCAGCAGGCGATGATTTCGCCGTCTGTTTCTCGTCGTCTCCCCACGCATAACTGACACTTCCATCGGGATCGCGGACGAGTTTTGCACCGATGGCGACCGTCCTTGCTGCTGGTTTCTCGCCGATTGGGATTACGTCGACGTAAAAGGAAACTGGTTTGCCCTCAGTGCGACCCAAAACGCCCATCTTTTCCAAATCCTCGAGAGCATGCCTGCCACTGACCGCTTTTTTCAGAAATCCAAGCTTCACCAACGCGTCGTGGGGAAATTCAACGATGCCGTAATGGCTTGGCGTGGCCGTGTCCTTCAAGAACGCGCTGTA
The DNA here is from genome assembly GCA_036499375.1 of Candidatus Udaeobacter sp. Classification (GTDB taxonomy): domain Bacteria; phylum Verrucomicrobiota; class Verrucomicrobiia; order Chthoniobacterales; family UBA10450; genus Udaeobacter. Next base: position 28,374 of record DASYDV010000024.1, on the reverse strand, counting down.
GGTGTCCTCACCGATTTGTTCCGATCCCAAGATTTTGGGAGTTACCTCGATGCGAACGATCTTGCCCTTCCAATCGAACTTGTGTTGCTCGATGTCGTTAAAGCCATAAGCCTTGTCATCGATTGGCGGTCCAAGCGGTGGAGGCGTGATCTTTTCTTTAGCCGGCGCATAATCAAACGAGCAGTATATGACCTCGTTACGCGCTTGCGAGAACATCGGCATCTCGGTGTGGCCGATGTATTGAGCTTGTCCCTGGGAATCGACCACGATCCAATATTGCGGTAACTCTTTCGGGTTAACCTTCTTCTCAGAAACCTTAAGTCGAACCTGTAACCAAGTCTGTCCATTGCGTTGCTCAGACCGCACTCTCTCAAATGGCGGCAACCTCCGAGCGGCCATGATTGGCACATGCGCCCAGTTGTAGAGTAACCGGTCGTCGGATCTACCGGCGTGCCAAGTCTCGCCATCGGAACAAACCCAGGCCTTGTCCTTAATCACGATGCCGCGCATCGGCACGCCCGCTTTCACGCCGGGATCCATCGATAGATCAAAATCTTCGCCGGAGAGAAGTCCGTGCAGCTTAATCGTCTTCTTGACCGAGACGGTGCCATTCACCGACCACACGCCGGTCTCCATGTTTTTCATCGCGGCATTTACGAGCGCGTCGGGATTTTCCCGGCCGACTCCAGCTGCTTTCTTTTGCGGCTTGGCGGAACCAACAGGCACATTCACAAAAAGAAGGAATGCAACGATCGCCCAAATCCACTTTGTGCTAGCAGCCATGATCCTTTTCATATTTCCGTTTTCTAATCCGCTCCGTTGCGGACGATGATAACAGCGGGATTCTTCCCAGGTCGATACATAGACGCGCCATAGAAAAGCGCGGCACTGTTTTTACGCGTGTAACGCACTTCCGGTTCTCCCGCGCAGATAGGGTGTTCGAGCTCGAGACCGTGCCAGGATTCGTCCTCGAACAACTCCTGCTGGATCTCCGCAGCCCAGCGTTTCTCGAGACAATCTTCTTTGATGTCCGCCCCCCAGCGCTCGAGGTAGAAACAAATCGCCGTTTTCGTAGTGCCCGGAATCTGCACGTAACGATTTTCGGTGAGTGTAAGGAACGCGGCTTCGCCGGGAAGTGGAATCGGGGTCGCCCAATTCGGTGACAGTCGAATGAGCTTTCGCTTGTTAAAATCGAAAGCCATGACCGTGCTGCCCGATTGGCTGTCGAGGTGTGTGCTGAAAAATACGAACCGCGCCGAACCGTCGAACAGAAATTGATTGTCTAGCTCCCGCTCGCCAACGCTCTCGCGCTGCCCGTCTACGTCGCTCGGCCCCCGCCCATCTTTGCCTCGGTGAACTTGCAGCGGCTCGAAAGACGGGAACGCTGGCAGGCGCCCGATCTCCTTTTCCTGGCCCGATTTCAAATCACGAAACCACATTATCCAATTCAACGGTTCCTCCGGGCCTTCACCCTCTTTGCCTTTGCGCCAGAAAATTTCGCCTGAGCCGTCGGGCGCTTTGATTGGCTGTGGCGGCCGATCTGCTGCGTCGGCGACAGCGTCGAGCGCAGTCGTACTCTGATGTTGGTTCTGCTGGACGTTTTCGACAGTTGCAGAGGGCGAAGCTGATTGTTCCGGCGGCGATGTTGGAGTCGATTCCGGCGATTCCTCGTCTTCGCTTGATGTAAAAGCCGGCGAGCTTTTCGCACCCGAATACCAGTCGGGCGCAGCGGTGAGTTTTACTAACTTTTTCCCGAGCGGATCGATGCTCCAGAATTCATGAGTGCCGTCTGGTTTCTCGCGAGTAAACACGATCGTCTCGCCGTCGGAGGCGAAAATTGGATCGCTGTCTTGGCCGGAGTTGTCGTTGGTCAGTTGTCGCAACAGCTTTCCATCTTCACGATACAAGTAGAGGTGAGAATGACTCGTGGCCTTCGCTTGCAGATAACGGACCGCGACCACGAGCTCGGAGTCGCCGCGCGACGCCGTCGCTGTTAACGCAAATACTCCAATGATAAGAAATGTTCGGAGCATCGATTGCATCAACACGGCTGCTATCCCTGCTTCGACCGGTCTCCCTTCTTGCTGACCACGTGAAATTTTCCGTCCGGCGATACGTCAGCAAGTTTTTCAAACCCAGGAGACTCTTCAGCATAAATCGGCCGCGGCGAAAGAAGCAGCAAACCCAGCAGGCCCGATAACCAGACTCTTTTCAGAATGGCAGATTAGAAAATTCGAGCGTGCATTGTCAATTGCCGCTTTGGTAACATCCATCCCATGAACCGCAGGCGACTGGCGATAACCACGATGGCGGTCCTGTCCTCCGTTTCGGCTTACGCAGCAAATGCGTTTCTTGATGCCAAAGACGAAAAGCCGGTCTCCGCTAATTTTCGCGGAACGGAATGGAGTGACGACATCGGGGAAGAAGACGTCCCTCTCACTGCGCGAGTAGTAACAACGCGCATAGCGAAAATGGCGTGGGGCGCTATCTTCAAGATCGAATTCACCGATCTAAAATCGCCTGCTGACAAACAACGCGAAATTCGGCCAGACTACTTCATTGTGACTGACAACCGGATCGTCCTGCTGAACGAAGAAGACAATGACGCTGCCGCTAAAAAGATTTCGGCGCTGGCCAAGCCGCCAGAATTCGAACCGAACGACATTTACGGTATTGTCAGCGGTAGCTTCGAACACCAGGAGGGGGAGTGGAAAACGACGATCCAACTGAAACGCGGCCTTTGCATTTACGAGGCCAGCCATCCCTCCGGTCATTTTAAAAAACTCGTTTGGAAAAAAGGAGTTGGTCTGGTTGAGTATGCCAGCGGATATGGCGCCCATGCTGACCGCTATCGGCTGAAACGCACCACGAGAACACAAACGTTGTGAACCATGGGAACGTTCCAAAATCCTGACGAATGATGGAATCCTTGCTTAATTTACCGTCGCCGATCTCATTTTTCATCGTTTCGGCGATTACGACCTTCTTCGCTCTGACCGGCCTTTATCTGGTGCGAAGAAAGTATTCGGCCGATGTCCTGAAGGAGAATCACGAAGTCGCTGCGATCATCTTCAATGCCTTCGGGCTGTTTTACGGGGTACTACTCGCGTTTGTGGTGTTTGTTACATGGAGCGGATATGACGACGCTACAAAGAACCTGCAACTGGAATCCAACGAGGTTGCCGACATTTTTCATCTTACAGCCGTATTCCCCCACCCGGCGGGGGAAATGATGCGACAGACACTGCTGGATTATGTCAGTTCGGTTTATAACGATGAACTGAAAAGAATGTCACAAGGCGCGATAAGCCTCCATTCCAACCAGGCGATGCTAAAGCTTATAACGACGTTCTACCAGTTGGACGAGACGGCGTTTCCAAACAGAGAGATCTATGCCGAAGCATTAAAGCGGTTAAATAATCTCGCTGAGTACCGGCGACTCAGAATATTCGCGGGGAACGACACCGTGCCGGCAGTTATTTGGTTAGTCCTGCTTGTTGGCAGCGTGATCAGTATTTCGTACACCTATTTCTTCGGAATGAAGAACATCCGGGCGCAATATTTAATTGCAACGTCGCTTACGGTAACGATCACGATGATTTTATTTTTGATATACGTGCTTGACCATCCCTTTACTGGAACAAGCAGAGTGAGCTCCGACCCTTTGAAGCAGGTCATGCGGATACTGCAGACGGATCAATCCGTGCAGCCTTCGTCGATTCCTTAACGCCGCTTCTTCTTTGTTGGTTTTCCTTTGCGCTTAGTCTTCGCCATTTTGCGTAGCTCGCTCTCACTCATCGAGCTCGCCATTTGGCGGGATGCGCCTTTGAGCGACGACTTCGAACGCTTGCCGCGCTTCGCTGCAAGCGCAGCGCCGGCCGCCATTTGTTGTTTTTTTGATTTTGCAGGCATACACAAATGATTCGTCACTCAGGGCGAAACCGGACTGCTGTGCCGCCCTGCGCGTAGCCGCCAGAAAAAGTAAGCCGGCACGCCGGTCAACACGATGAGAATTCCAATTCCTGATGTGCCCGGCGCAAGCCATGCGAGATCAACCGTCAATACTGCCGCTAGAATAATCGAGATAACCGGCACGATTGGGTAGCCCCAGGTTCGGTATGGGCGTTGCGCATCCGGTTTTCGGTATCGCAAAATGATTAGCGCAACCACCATCAGAAGATAAAAAACCAAGTCCGCTGAAACGATGTATTCGAGCAGCTGGTTGTAAACATTCCCGTAACTAATCTGCCCGGTAGCGGGGTTAAGTGTCACCGTGCGCGGCAAAACCAGGAGCACCGTCCAAATTCCCTGTGCTACAAGCGCCGCCGCGGGAACATGAAAACGGTTCGTCGTTGCAATTTTCGGGAAGAACAATCCGTCACGTGCCATCGCATAGTAAACGCGGGCTCCGGCGAGAATCAGTCCGTTGTCACAACCGAAAGTGGAAATCATGATCGCCGCGGCCATGCACAACGCGCCGGGCCGTCCGAAGACGGTATTCATCATCGCTACGGCAACACGATTCTGTGGGGCGTGTTGGATCTCCGGAAACGGCAGGACCGCCAGATAAGCAACATTCGCCAGTAAATAAAGTACGACCACAACGCCGCAGCCTCCGACAAGTGCGCGCACCAAATTCTTTCCAGGATCGCGGACTTCGCTGCCGATAAATGTCACGTTTGTCCAGGCGGTCTGGGCGAAAAGCGGGCCGACCATCGATCTTCCAACAAGTAGCGCGATAGCGAAACCGCCTGCGACCGTGAGACCGGGCTGCGCCACCTGCGGATTCCACCCGTTAGCCCACGAGTCCCACCAGGCAGAGCTCAGCGCAGCGGAGTTGGGCTTCCAACCAAACCAGAAGCCGATCACGACCACAGCAGCTAGCGCGACGGTCTTTGCAAATGTGAACGTGTTCTGGACTATCTTGCCTATCTCAAGGCCGCGCGTATTCGTCCATGTGAGCAACGCGATTAGAGCGATGGCGACCAGTTGTTCCGTCGACAGGCTGATCGCGTAGCGGCCTAACGAGATTGGTGCGACCATGTAGTTGTCCGGCGAAATCCGAGCGACAAACACGCCGAGAAACTTCGCGAACGCGATCGCTACCGCAGCGATCGTTCCCGTTTGAATGACGAGAAACAACGTCCAGCCATACAAGAATCCAAGCGAATGACCGTATGCTTCGCGTAAAAAGACATAAACGCCACCCGCCCGGGGCATCATCGTCGCGAGCTCCGAGCAACACAGCGCGCCTGTAATCGTGAGCAAACCGGCAATAGCCCACGCAAGTAACAACCAGCCGGGGGCTCCACTCAATCGTGCCGATTCCGCCGACACAATGAAAATGCCCGAGCCAATCATCGAACCGACCACGATCATCGTGGCGTCGATCGGTCCGAGCGCGCGGATGAGACCGGGGGATGAACGATCGTTGGCGGTCTTGCTGCTCATAAATGACGAAGCACCCGCCTTCGCAGAGCTACGGCGCGGCAGGCGAATGACGAATGACGAATTAATGACGAACCACAAATGACGAGGTCTTGTAGAAGCTGCGTAAAATCGTTTCGGTTTTCGTCATTCGGATTTCCTTCGGCAGCCGTCATTCGGATTTCGTCATTCTCTCTGCGGTGCGACGATTTTGACGCCTTCGCGTTCAAGTTGTGTTCGCAATTCACGGGCGAAGTCGACCGTGCCGGGTGTATCACCGTGGACACAAATCGTTTCGCCGCGCACCGCCACATCACGGCCTTCGACGGAGCGCACCTTGCCTTCGCGCAACATTCGCAAGACGCGTTGGGCGGCTTCTTTTGGATCGTGGAGTAACGCGTCTGGTCGCGTGCGGGGGACCAGCCATCCGTCATCCAGGTAATTACGATCGGCGAAGATCTCTCGCGCGATTTGCAAGCCATGTGCCTCGCCTGCGCGGGCGAGCTCACTCTTGTCCGGCGCAAACAGGATCAATTTGGGATCAACCGCTTTGATCGCGCGCGCGATTGCGTCGGCGAGGCTCGCATCGCGTACGGCCATGTTGTATAGCGCGCCGTGCGGCTTCACATGGTTCGGTTGCACATCCAATGCGGAGGCGATCGCTTGAAAAATTCCGAGTTGATAAGCCACCGTGTCGAATACTTCCTCGGCGGGTATCGTCATCTCCTTGCGTCCGAAATTCTCGCGATCGAAGAAACTCGGGTGCGCGCCGACAGCGACCCCGTGCTTCTTCGCTGCAGAAACGGCCGCGTGCATCGTATCTGAATCGCCGGCGTGAAAACCGGTCGCGATATTTGCCGAGGTGATCAGCTCGAACAGCTCGGCATCATGGCCTGAGCCTTCGCCCAGGTCCGCGTTCAGATCGACGGATAAGTTCATGTCCCTTGGAGACTCAGGCCGATGCGGAAACGCTCCAAGTCGCAGGCCCGTTCAAGCAGGAGTCGGTGCGCATCGGCCAGCGAGACTTCGAAAAAATGGACGTCATCACCCGCACGAAGCTGCGCCGCAATGCCAAAATCGACCGTGATCACGTGAGCTGTTTTTGGATACCCGCCGATGGTTTGGCAATCTTGCAAAAGCAAAATCGGTTTCCCGCTCGGTGGAACCTGGATCGTACCCGGTGCGACTGCTTCGGAAATAAGATCGATGTTTTCCTCGCGTTTCAGCTCTGGACCATCAAAACGCACGCCCATGCGGTCCGAATCGGGTAAAGCGGCGAAAGTCTCGCTCGTAAAGCGTTGAAGCGTTGAAGCGCTGAAGCGGTTCCAATCTACGCCACGGACGAAACGCAAAACCGGATTCCGATTCGCCGGGCTCGCCCAATCGTGTGGCGCGGCCCACGAGGAAATTCCTTCTGTAGTCCCGACTGGTCGGGACGACCGCCGAAATTCTCCTAACGAAAGTTGATCTCCGTCACGCAAAGCACGCCCCTCGATCCCGCCAAAATTCGCTCGTAAATCGGTGGAACGGCTGTCGAGAACAACCGGTACGTCCACTCCACCGGAAATCGCGAGCCAGCATCGGCAACCAATTTTAGGACCGCCGAATTTCAATTCGTCGCCAGAGCGCAAATGCGCCACGTGACCGGCTGGCAAGGATCGTGATCCAATCTGCACATCGAACTCACCGCCAGACCAGGCCACGATCCGCTCGTCCTGGAAGCGCAAACTCAAACCGCCCAGCGTAACTTCGAGCCCGGCTGCACTTTCATCGTTGCCAACGAGCACATTTGCCACCCGCAATGCAAACGGGTCGAGCGCACCGCTGGTGGAGACGCCAAACTGACGAAACCCCGTCCGGCCCAAGTCCTGCACCGAGCTTAGAAATCCGGCGCGTTGGACAATCGCATTCATTCCGACCGGAGTGGAGGGATCCCGATGCAAAACCGTCCTTAATGTCACGGGGTCCCTCGACTGCGCTGCGCTCCGCTCGGGATGACGATTCATTGCTCGAACGAGTTAAACTCCTCCCGTGTGAGCGGGCGAAAGCGCACGCGATCGCCCGGACGCAGGAGCGTAGGCGGAGTTTTTGTTGGATCGAAGAGCTTAAGCGGAGTGCAGCCGATCAGATTCCAGCCACCTGGCGAACGCAACGGATAAATCCCGGTTTGCGCGCCCCCGATTCCAACGGAGCCGGTAGGAATTTCCTTTCGCGGTGTGTTCCGACGCGGCGTCGCCAATTTCTCTGGCAACCCTGCCAGGAACGGAAAGCCGGGAACGAATCCGATGCAGGCTACTCGGTACTCAGCGGTGCTGTGGAGATCGACAACTTGCTTTGTCGTTATTTGGGCGTGGCCAGCGACATCATCGAGATCTGGAGCAAACTCGGAATCGTAACAAACTGGAATTTCCACGATGCGAACATCGCCTTTTGAAATTCTGGCGCGTCGGCCGACATAGCGTCTGGCCAACACGGCATGGATGCGTGTTGCCAGCCAATCGAACACTTCGTCCGGTGCTCCGCTCGATTTCGCGATCGTAACCGGATCAAAAAACACCGCCACGCCCGTATAAGCCGGCGCCAGTTCAATCACACCGGGAATCGCCGCTTTGCGAAGCTGTTGAAATGTGCGCAGAACCTCGTCGAGCGTTTTCTCAGGCGCATTATCAAATTCATCGCGGAGACGGACAATCAGGGCGGAATCTCCAAGAGCCGTGATCTGCATGCGAGAAAAATTCTACAAGCGCGCCGGGAACTTTAGCCAAATCTTCGCCGTCAGGTCCTTTCGGACGAAATGGCCTCCCGAACATTTTCGACGTGCTCCTTGATCTCGTCCACTTGCGGATGCACCTGACTGATCAAGTCGTGCTCCGATTGCGAAAGCCTCTCTATGCGCGCCGTCATTTCATGCAGTTCTTCCAACATCGCGTCCTGGCGGGACGAGATACGATGCATCCACCAAAAATAAATGCCCCAACAACCAATACCGACCCAGGCCAGTAGAGCGATAACCATGTTACTGCGCCCGCGCTGCTTCGATTTCGATGTTGATTGCGACCATTTGGCTGATTCCAGATACTGTCTCTGTCGCCGGGGAAAACATTAAATTAAAATCGCGTCGCGTGATCGAATCGGTCGTTACAGCCCAACGTGTCCGGTTCGTTTCATTAATCGGCGTCAGCAGTTTCACATGAAGCGTGACCGGTTTCGTCACGCCATGCATCGTAAGATCGCCAAGAATATCACCGGTTTGCGAGCCGGTCTGCTTCACACTCCGGCTCTTGAACGTCATAGTCGGAAATTTTTCCACGTTAAAGAACTCCGCGCTGCGGAGATGATCGTCCCGTTTCTTGATCCGCGTATCGAGGCTGCGCACATCGATTTGCACTGTGACCGAGGAATTCTCCGGATGCTCGCGATCGACGTCGATCTTGCCGCTAAAATTCGTGAATTTGCCACGCGTCGCGCCGAGGAACTGATGCACACTGAAACCAATCGTCGAGCCGGCCTGATCGAACTTGTAGATCTCGGTCGCTGATGCGGCATCTGTGAGCCCGACCATGAGCAGTGCTGCGGTACAAACCTGGAGACGGCGCGCCCTCGCGCCGCAGGGAAAACGCGCCGAGGGCGGCGCGGCTCCAAAGAGAATTGTCCAGTAAATCCAGTTCATTTTCATTTCATTTCGCTTTGTCTTTCGCCTGCGCCGCGAGCGTTTTCAAGAGCGGCGTCCGTGAGAGCGGCAGTCGCCCAAACAAATTTCCCAGCGCAAACGCCGGATCCGCTTTCAGTTTTTTCTCATCGTGTACACCGGCGATGCGTGCCAGCTCCGTCTCAAAATGTGCGACCGCGCGCGGCGTCGGATTATTTGCATCAAGATAATTAAAGGCCCGACGCGATAGACCAAATAACTCTGGCTCGCGATGATCGCGCTCGGTGCAAATCTCGATCAACTCGACGAAATACGCGGCAGTCTGCGTGCGCAAATAATTGCTCCGAATTCCGGGAAACGGATTTTTCAGGACGACTTCCGTAAGCGTGTGCAGATCGGATTTGCGGCTCCGGACAATCGAAATTTCAGCCTCAAAAAACAAATCCAGTTTCCCGGCAAACGGACTTTTCGATCGCCGCGCTCCTTTGGCGATCGTCTGAACACAGCCAAATGATTCCGTACACCACGAAACGATCAGGCTAGTGTCGCTGAATTTTCGTTTGCGAAGAAGGATTGCCTCCGTGCTTTCCACAGTCCGAAATTAGCACATGCAAGCAGTTGTAGCGGTGCTTGTGTCAAGCACCTGCCACTTGAAATTGACGTTTGACACAAACCGCCGCTACAACGTCATCGGTTAACAAACGCGCTTGATTTTGCAATTGTCGCCTCGCCAGCCATGATGATTGATGCCGGCAAAAACCACAGAAACAGCGCGCGTGCCGGAGGACATCAGCGGGCGGCAGCGTCGCATGCCTGTGGGTGGCATCACGTGGCAGCACACGTTCCGCGCATTGCTATATCGCAATTATCGCCTGTTCTTCTGGGGCCAACTCGTCTCGCTCACCGGGACGTGGATGCAACAGACGGCGATGAGCTGGTTCGTTTATCAAATCACGAACTCGAAATTATTGCTTGGCCTGGTGGCTGCCGTCGGTTCTGCACCGATGGTGCTTTCGTCGGTGTGGGGCGGCGCGCTGGCTGATCTTTATCCGAAGCGCTCCATTCTTGTGGTGACGCAATCGGCGCAAATGGTCTGCGCATTTGTGCTTGCGGCAGGTGTGTGGCTCGGGTTCGCGTCGCCGATGTTCATCATCATCGTCGCCGCGTTCAACGGAATTGCCATGGGCTTTGACATGCCCGCCCGCCAGGCGTTCACGGTCGAAATGACCAGCCGCGAAGACTTGCTTAACGCGATTTCGCTCAACAGCTCGATCGTAAACGGCGCGCGCGTTGTCGGGCCGTCAGCCGCCGGGTTGCTGATCGGCGCAGTAGGCGTAGCGATGTGTTTTTTTCTAAACGGACTCAGTTTTATCGCGGTGATCGCCGGCTTCTTGCTCATGCGTCTGCCGCCGTTTACTCGCAAGATCGAGATCGTCTCGGCGCGCGAGCACGCGTGGGAGGGAATCCTTTATTCGATCAGACATCAGCGAGTGCGCACAATTTTGCTGCTGTTTTTGGCCATCGGAATTTTCGGCTGGTCGTACACGGTTCTGATGCCGGCGTTTGCGCGCGATGTATTAGGCCGCGGCGCCAACGGCTACGGTGTATTGATGTCTGCCAGCGGCATCGGCGCGTTGATCGGCGCCCTGGCCGTGGCGACATACGGCCATCTGTTTTTGCCACGCAGACTCGCTCTGGGCGGAGTCTGGCTATTCGCGGCGAGCCTGTTCGCATTGGCGCTCACGCGCAACTTCTATGTCGCCCTGATATTTCTTTTCGTCGCCGGTTTCGGCATGCTGTTGTTCTTTTCAACGTCAAACACGGTGCTGCAAACGATCGTGCCTGACGAGATGCGCGGACGCGTCATGGGCGTGTGGTCGCTGGTCTTTGGAGCCATGATTCCACTTGGCAGCCTCGAAGCCGGCGCCGTCGCGAACTGGGCTGGCGCGCCCTTCGCCCTCGCGTTCGGCGCAATCATTTGCGCAGTTTCTGCGCTCGTAACGCTATTCCTGATCCAGCGGCGCGAGGCTCAAAATGCGAAATAATTTGTAGGGCAGGCGCGTCGCCTGCCATCAATTCGGCAAGCGGAGTGCTTGCCCTGCAATTTTTCAAAATCTTTCACGCCGATATCGCGACGCGCTCCGGATCAGCGATTGATGATGTGCAGCGCGCGTTTTTCCACGTTCAGCGCGGCTTCTCGGACCGCTTCGCTCAAGGTCGGATGAGAATGAGTGGTGCGGCCGATGTCTTCAGAGCTGCCGCCGAATTCGATCACTGAAACGGCTTCGGCAATTAATTCCGAAGCCATGTGGTGCAGAATGTGCGCGCCGAGAATGCGATCAGTTTTTGCGTCGGCGACGAACTTGACCATTCCCTCGACATCATCGCTGCAAAGCGCGCGGCTGTTGGCGCGGAACGGAAATCTGCCGATGCGCACCTCGATCCCCTGCTCTTTGGCTTGATCCTCAGTGAGACCAACGCCCGCGAGCTCGGGATTGGTGTAAATGATGCCGGCAATGGCCTCGTAATTCACGTGGCCAGCTTTGCCCGCGATGATTTCGATGCACGCCATTCCTTCGTCCTCGGCTTTGTGCGCCAGCATCGGTCCAGCAATCACGTCGCCGATGGCGTAAATGCCTTCCACGTTCGTGCGGAAGTTTTTATCCACTTTGATGCGTCTCTTTTCATCGAATTCGATGCCAACTTTTTCCGCCCCGAGACCATCTGAGAATGGGCGACGCCCGACGCAGACAAGTACGTTGTCTGCATCGAATTTCAGTTCCTGGGTATCTTTAGTTGCCGTCACGGTAGCGCGGCCGTTGTCGACTTTTATTGCGCCGACTTTTGCTTCGAGGTGGAAAGTCATGCCCTGAGAGGTGAGCAAGCGCTGAAGCAGGTTTGACAGCTCGAGATCCAATCCGACTGCGATGCGTGGCAAAAATTCCAGAACGGTTACTTCCGAACCAAGCCGGTTCCAGACGGAACCCAACTCTAAACCAACCGCGCCGGCACCGATCACGATCAGTTTCTTGGGAGGTTCGGTAAACTCAAGCGCTTCAGTGCTGCTGACGACCGTTTTGCCGTCAAATTTCCCGAATGGGAATTCCATCGGCGCGCTGCCAGTCGCAATGACGATATTTTTCGCTTCGATCTCCTGTGTCTCACCGTTGGAGGAAGTGACCGAAACTTTCCCCGGTGCGGTAATCGCGCCCAAACCTTCGATAACTGTGACTTTGTTGGTCTTCATCAGCGAGCGCACGCCGCTGTTGAATGTCTTTACAACTTTGTTCTTGCGCTCCTGCATCTTTGCGAGATCGGCGCGCGCGCCGTCGATGACGATTCCGTGTTTGGCGGCCTCTTTTTTGACGAACATTAAATGATCGCTCGAAGTGAGAAGCGCTTTACTCGGGATACAGCCGACGTTCAGGCAAGTGCCGCCAAGTTCCTTGTCCTTTTCGACAAGCGCGGTCTTCAACCCAAGCTGGCCGGCACGGATAGCCGCAATGTATCCGCCGGGTCCTGAACCGATGATAACAACATCAAATTTTTCCATGGTTTAATCTCGATGAGTCTACAGCTTTGCGACAAATGTCCGGAAACGTAATCGTGAAATGGCGAACAGTGTCACGAGTAGCGAAACGACAGCCGTCGCGCAAGCAATCACGAATGGACCATCGATACCGGTCTCGCGAATAGGCGACGCACTAAATTCGCCGGCAATCCCAGTCCACCAGTAAGCAAAGAGCCCGATGTCCATCACCACGTGACCGATGATCGGCGGAATCAGCGATTGCGAAGACCACGCCAAGAGCCCGAGCAATAGACCGGCACCGAAAACGATTGGGACCATCCCCGCCAACGACCACGCCTTATTCAGGTGCACCAAGGTGAAAAAAACCGTTGATGTTAAAATCGCAATCACTGCACCATGACGCTCCTCGATCGGCCGCTGCATGTAGCCGCGGAAACCGGTTTCCTCGCAAACGCCCGCTGATATTGCCGATACAATTACGGCCAGCCACTTCAATGGAAGCGTCGGGATAAACGAAAGATCGTAACCACGCCTGAACGCCGCGACTGGAAACTGAACGAAGCGGAACAGCAAGACAATCGAGGCGTGCACTGCTATGGCAAAAAAAATTGCTCCAACGATGCCCCACAACCATCGGTCTCTCGACAACGCACCGTAGCGCGATGCGTTCCGACGCGAATCCCGTGTTCTGCGCGGAGGACCTCCGCCAAATGCCCACCACAGGTAAACGCCGAGAAAAATCACCTCGACAAGAGCGGCTACAGGCGTGCTCAGACTCTCTAACAAAACCGGCCAGACATTGGCCGCCACAAGCGCAATCAAAAGGCCCGACAGAATCGCGCGAAGCAAGACGGGCAGCTTCGACCAAAAGCTCATCGCTGCAGCGTTGCCTAAAAATCCAACGGCAACTTCTTTGGGTCCTCGATGCACTCCTTCACTTTTATCAGGAAGGTAACTGCTTCTTTTCCGTCGATGGCGCGGTGATCGTAGCTGAGCGCGAGATACATCATTGGGCGCACCTCCACCTTCCCGTCCACCGCCATGGGTCGCGGCATGATTTTGTGCATCCCGAGAATACCGCTCTGCGGCGGATTCAAAATCGGAGTAGCGAAGAGCGAGCCGTACACACCCCCGTTTGTGATTGTGAACGTGCCGCCCTGGAGATCTTCAAGCTTCAACTTTCCGTCACGCGCGCGTCCCGCGTAATCGGCGATGTCACGCTCCAAATCGGCAAAACTTTTCTTATCTGCATCACGAACCACCGGCACAACCAATCCGCGCTCCGTCCCAACCGCCACCCCGATGTCGTAGAAGTTGTTCTGAATGAAATCCTCGTCTTCGATGCGGCCATTCACGACAGGCACGGCTTTCAGCGCTTCTACGCTCGCCTTAACAAAAAACGACATCAACCCGAGTTTGACGCCGTGCTTTTTCGTGAATTCCTCTTGTTTGCTACGGCGCGATTCCTGCACGGCGCTCATGTCGCATTCGTTAAATGTGGTGAGGATAGCAGCCGTATGCTGTGCCATCACAAGTTGCTGCGCTATTTTCCGGCGCAACGGCGACATTTTCTTGCGCGTGAACCGACGTTCGGTGGGTGAGTCAACGACTGTAGGGGACGGCGTTGCCGTCCCAGGGAAGCTAACAGCTTCCCCTACAGGTTCGCGCGCTTGTGCTGCGGCGAGCGCGTCAGCTTTGGTCAGGCGACCGCCCAGCCCAGTCCCGGTAATTTTCTTCGGTTCGACTTTCTCTTCTTCGACGATACGGCGAACTGCTGGCGAAAGATCTGTAGCCGAAGGCGTTGACTCCGGCTGAGCAAGGTCCGCGGCTGCAGCCGGTCTGCCGCGGTCACCGCCCGCGGCTACAGCTGCCGCTTTCTTTTCCGGCGCGGCTTGTTTCTTTGTTTCCTCAGGCGTTTTCTTTCTCGTCGCTGGCGCTGCTGACTTCTTTTCTTCGGGCGCTCCTTTTGAATCATCGATTACGGCAACGACTTCGCCGATCTTCACCTCCTGGCCTTCGGGCACTCTCGTGTCGAGCACGCCGGCTTGTTCCGCCACGATATCCGTGGAGACCTTGTCCGTCTCGAGTGCGAAAAGCGGTTCCCCTTCGTTCACGAAATCACCGGATTTCTTGTGCCAGGCGGAGATAACTCCGCTGGTCACCGACTCCCCAACCGACGGAACTTTGACTTCAATACTCATCGCTGAAACACCTAAGCTAATCGAGCGTCGCGGTCGAGATGGCTTTCGTCAAGAAACGGCCTGACTCTCTTTGGTCTGACCATTGTAGGACAGGCGCTCCGCCTGCCAATTCTGCGATCGGCAACCGAAGCGGTTGCCCTACAATCATCACGAGCTGGCGCTGCAAAAATGCAGTAGCCACGGCGCTCAGTCGCCGTGTTTTGCTGGTTGATGATCGCCTCGACAGAGCGAGGCGGCTACAGCTCACGAGCTGGCGCTGGAATAGTGTCGGAGCGCAAATTCCCAGAAGACCCGGGAGAGCCAGAATACAATCGTCGACGCGATGATGAGATGAAGCATCAGCGGAACCGGCTGGCCGAAGGATTTGATGAGCAGTCGAGCGGGGATGTTCGCTATGATCACTACTGGAATCACCCACCCGAAAATCAGCCGGAAAAGTCGCGGAAATATTACGTCCGGATACCGCGCAATGTTCAGAAAATTGAAATAACCATAGACCAGTCCCTGCGCGCGAATGATCCAAAAGCTCATCGCAGCCAGGCCGAGCATGATCGAATAATGCACGGCGATGCCAAAACAAAGCGCCACGACATACAGCAAAATGGAAAGTAGATTCGGCACCATGCCAAGTTTCCACAACGAGACGACAACCACGACCGCGCCGAGCAATGCGTTCACAATGCTGTCGAGCCCGAATTGTTTCGTCGAAACCGCGAATTGGCTGTCAATCGGCAACACAAGAACGGAATCCAATTTCCCAGTGCGCACGAGCTCAGGAACATTTGCCACGTTCACAAAAAAGAACGCCTGGAAGAGCTGTGCGATGATCTGGTGTGTGCCGACCAGCAGCACCACTTCCCACTTCGTCCAGTCGCCGATGTGATTGACGTTCCCAAAAATGATGCTGAAAAAAACGATTTGGCCACAGAACCAAAGAATCTCAACCGCCATCCACAGCAGGAAATTCGCCTTGAAACTCATATCCCGGATGAGCGAGTTGCGCAGCATGATGGAATAGATTTCGATATAGCGGCGCATTGGTTTCTCCTGTCTCTTATTTGTGGCAGAGTCAACCCTTGGGTAGCGTCCGCTTCCAGCGGGCAGTGTTCGGCATCTTGCCGAACTCAACAGCAAAGAAGCGTTTGGCACGATGCCAAACGCCGCACGCTGGAAGCGCGCGCTCCCGAGACGGTTCAATGAAGAAAGTTTGAATGAAACGTTTTTACCTTTGGCTCGTCGTTATTGTCGCGCTGTTAATTATCGCGTTCGTTGTTCGACACTTCCGCACCAATGGCACTGCAGACTACCAGACCGCAACCGTCACGCGCGGGCCGATTACGCAGGCGGTTACTGCAACCGGTACGCTCAATCCCGTAGTCAACGTGCAAGTGGGCAGCCAGGTCTCCGGGAACATCTCGAAGCTGTTCGTGGATTTCAATTCGCAGGTCAAGGCCGGCCAGGTGGTGGCGCAGATCGATCCCGCACTTTTTCAGGCTACTGTGACTCAGGCCGAGGGTGACCTGGCTAACGCGCAGGCTGCGCTTGAGCTGGCGAGAGTGAACGCCAAACGCGCCGAGGACCTTTTTGCCAGAAAAACCTCGTCGCAAGCAGACGTTGATCAGGCAACGGCAACCCTTCATCAGGCCGAAGCCACTGTGAAAATCAAACAAGGCGCGCTGGACAAAGCAAAAACGGACCTTGAGCACTGCTCGATCACATCGCCTATCGATGGCGTAGTGATCTCGCGAAGTGTGGATGTTGGCCAGACTGTCGCCGCCAGTTTACAGGCGCCGGTTATTTTCCAAATCGCAAATGATCTAACGAAAATGCAAATCGATTCGAACGTGGCTGAAGCAGACGTCGGGATGGTGCAAGTGGGACAAGAGGTTGATTTCACCGTCGACGCTTTCCCGGCGCAGACGTTTCACGGGAAAGTTGTCCAGGTCCGCAACGCACCGATCACGGTGCAGAACGTTGTGACTTACGACACTGTTATCGGCGTAAGCAATCCGGACTTGAAACTGAAGCCGGGAATGACGGCCAATGTTTCAATCATCGCCGCGCGCAAGGACGACGTGCTTCAAATCAAAAACGCGGCGTTGCGATATCGGCCCGCAGAAGCAGCTCCTGCCGAAATAGGGTCAAGATCGCATGCGCCGTCGGGCGGACGTGCCATGAGTGGCGGACACGAACGGCGGACGAGCGAAAGAACGGTTTATCTTTTATCCGGCAGCCGACCCGCACCGGTGCAAATCAAAACCGGAATCAGCGACGGCATTGTGACTGAAATCGTCGAGGGGCTGAACGAGGGCGATCGCGTTGTGACGGCAGAGATCGCCCCGAAATCCGAGGCCCCGTCGACGTCGGCGAATCCATTCTCGGGCGGAAGGCGCCGCTTTCCGTGAGACAAAAACAGAAATCATCCGTTCGCTTGCACAGTGCTGTAGCCGCTTCGCTGTGCGAAGCGCGGCTCTCATACTGTTGCGCAACAGGAAACGCGTCTCACATAGACGCGGCTACAACGTCTGCCAGGAAAATGAACAAGCGCGATCCAGCGCAATTTTTACAGATTCAGATTTCGTCATTCCTTCGTCATTCGTCATTTGTGACTAGCTAGATTCGAGCACGAGCAGGAGCAGGAAAAAGAGATGAACAATGGGGCACTCGTTAGGCTCGTTGACGTGCACAAGGTTTATCGCACCGGCGAAATGGAGGTGGCCGCCGTACGAGGCGTTTCGCTTGAAATCAAGCGCGGCGAATTCATCGCGTTAATGGGCGCGAGCGGCTCGGGCAAGTCGACACTCATGAACATTCTTGGTTGTCTCGACCGCCCAACTTCCGGCCAGTATTTTCTCGATAACGCAGACGTCTCCGGGCTCGATCGCGATCAGCTAGCCGATATTCGCAATCGCAAGCTCGGTTTCGTGTTTCAGAATTTTAATCTGCTGCCGCGCACGTCGGCACGCGAGAACGCGGAACTACCGCTGGTTTACAGCACGCAGCGCTTGTCGAACACGCAGCTTCGGGAACAAGCAGATCGCGTCCTCGCGTCCGTAGGGCTTGCCGGCCGGGAGGACCATCATCCCAGCCAGCTTTCCGGTGGCCAGCAACAACGCGTCGCGATCGCGCGCGCCTTGATCAACGATCCCGAGGTGCTGCTGGCCGACGAGCCCACCGGCAATCTCGACAGCCGCACCAGCGTCGAGATCATGGCGATTTTTCAGCAGCTCAACCAACGCGGCATAACAATCATCATGGTCACGCACGAACAGGACATCGCCGCGTACGCGCAACGCAACGTCATCATGCGTGACGGCGTGATCGTGGATGATCACCTCGTAGCAGAGCGATCCGACGCGACGACCCAGCTTCAAGGCCTATCCGCTTCAACTGTTTAACGCTTCAACGGTTCAACGAATCCAAATGCGAATCGGACCCACATTTAACGTCGCCTACCGCGCGTTGCGCCGAAACAAGATGCGTTCGGTGCTGACAGCGCTCGGCATCATCATCGGCGTCGGCGCGGTCATCGCAATGGTCGGGATCGGCAACGGCGCCAAGGCGCAGGTGGAAGCGCAGATCGCCAGTCTCGGAGAAAATGTGATTCTGATTTTTTCCGGAAGCACCACCTCCAGCGGCATTCGCACCGGATGGGGCGGCGCCGGCACGTTGAAAATTGAAGACGCCGAAGCAATCCGGCGCGAAGTACCCGGCGTCATCGCCGTGAGTGAGGAAGTTGTTTCGACGACTCAGGTCGCGGCTGGAAATCAAAACTGGTTCACCCGGATTTATGGGGAATCAGCCGATTACTTCGACATTCGCCAATGGCCGCTTGCCGACGGCGCACCGTTCACGGCGCAGGATGTGCGAAGCGCGAACAAGGTTTGCGTTATTGGCCGCACGACCGCGACGCAAATTTACGGCAACGAAAATCCGATCGGCCAGATTTTGCGGATCAAGAATGTGCCGTTCACGATTCTGGGCGTGCTCACGCCTAAAGGGCTTAGCCCGCAAGGCGTAGACCAGGACGACATCGTAGTCATGCCATACACCAGCGCGATGAAACGCGTCATCGGCGGCACCACCCTCCGCAACATCAATGTGCAAGTCGGCGACGAGCGCCAGGTTGAAGCCGCGCAACAACAAATCATCTCGTTGCTGCGACAACGGCATAACATTCGCCCCGGCCGCGACGACGATTTCACGGTGCGCACGCAACAGGAGATCGCCGAAGCAGCCACCGCCACATCACGGGTAATGACTGTTCTGCTCGGTGCGATCGCAGGCGTGTCACTCCTCGTCGGCGGCATCGGTATCATGAACATCATGCTCGTGAGCGTAACCGAGCGGACCCGCGAAATCGGTGTGCGCATGGCAGTGGGCGCACATGGAAACGATATTCTCACCCAGTTCCTGATCGAAGCCGTGACGTTGAGTTCCGTTGGCGGCGTGATTGGCATTCTCTGCGGCATCGCCACATCCAGGGTCCTATCGATCTACGCGCATTGGCCTACGCTGATTTCCATCAGCTCAATTGTCGTCGCCTTTTTTTTCAGCGCAGCCGTGGGCGTGTTTTTCGGCTTTTACCCCGCGCGCAAAGCCGCCGCGCTCGACCCTATCGAAGCGCTCCGCTACGAGTAAGCAAAAATTTAACCACGAATTACACGGATCCCGCCTCCGAGGCGGGACGAATGAGGGAGGCAGTTTTGCCCACGAAAGATGCTAAAAAAGCAATATGTTTTGGTTGATTGCTGCCTCCGAAATTTCGCATCTATTCGCGTGTTTAGTGGGCGACCTCTTTCTTCGTGGGAAAAGTTCGTTTCGGCGAGGGCGCCGAAACCAGCGCCCGAGGCGGGCGCGCTCCCCAATCCGTGCCATCCGTGTAATCCGTGGTTAGTTTCGGATCATGGCCGAGCACACCGGTTACCAAAAACTTGTCGCGGAGGCGAAGAAACAGATCACCGAAATTTCACCAAAGGATGCCGCTGCGAAATTGAAAAGCGGGGAAGCGGTAATCGTTGATGTCCGCGACAAAGATGAATGGGACGAAGGACATATTCCCGGCGCGACTCACATGAGCCGCGGCACTATCGAATTCGACATTGAAGAAAAAGTGCTCGACCCGAACGCAATGATCATTTGCCATTGCGGCGGCGGCGGCCGATCGGCGCTCGCCGCTGAAAGCCTACAAAAAATGGGCTACAAAAACGTGCACTCCATGGCTGGCGGCTTCAAAGCCTGGAAAGCCGCCGACCTGCCGACGAGCTCGAAGAAAAACTCTGGGTGCTAAATGGCAGTACCCTATTATCTGTCTGCGAGCCCTGCATTAATCTTGTCGACGAAGCTCTTGTAATCCGTCGCCATTTTCCAAAACGCCGATGAGAGGGAGTCCTCAATGGAAGCTGGCTCATTATTGTACGTGATTAAAAACACGTCCGGATTCGGATACTTCAAGACATAACGGCCGCCAACCCACCAGGGATCCCAAGCTTCGTAGCCATTCTGCATCATGACGGCTCTTAGATCAGCCAACAAACCGTCCGCGTACTGTTTATCTTTCTTGGGTACCTCTACTTTCCAACGCAGACCAATATAAATATCGTGGTTGTCCTCAAGACTCTCCCATTCAACAGCGAAGCTCAGAACCTGTCGCTGTTTGCTCGCCACCTTGGGGATCAAAGCCCAGCCAGTCCAGCGACCCCCGCTGCCTATCCGAACAACCACAAATTCGGTCTTGGTGAATACCGACGCCTTGTCAGCCAGAAGTTTGCCCCTCAGTCCGTTCCAGAAATTGGATGACAACGTATCGCGCAACTCCGAAGCATAATGTCCGATTTCAAGCGCGACGGGGAGGTTCTCTGGTTTCTTGAGAAACTCTATGATATCGGCATCAAAGTGCTTAGGCATCGCAGTCAAAAAGCGTCAATCAATTCCAAGTACTGAGCAAGAGTTTCCTTCAAGCGGGGCGCTACCACCTCTTCGAGCGAGGTCTTAATCACATGCCGAATATCGCTTTTGTAAGATAAACGGACGTAAGGAACGCGGGCCTTATCTGCTTCGTCTGAGGAATGCCCGGTTGGCGTAAGGTAAAAAAGCTGCTGTGCCCTGACTGAGTGCGCTTTCATCCAATTCCAATATCGTCCGAGTTGGGCCGGCTGGTCAGAAGCACCTATCTTATTCTCGATAACAATGCGCGCACTCCAATGTGGGGACCAGAGAACGATATCCAGATTGCCGAACTCGGTGACACTCTCAGTACGCATCTGCCATGTGTCGTCTGCCACAACATCTGTAAAGATGCTGCTAAGATTTTTCTTAGAGAGGTAATTCAGGAACGCCTGCAAAAAAAGCGAACGCTGGCCATGAGTGCCACTCGGATAGAACAGGTTTGCGATGAATGGCGAATGTGTGATCACCTCTTTGTCGGCAAGTCGCAGAATCCGGAAGACGTTGAACTCCGGGGCAGTGCGTCGGAATCGCTCTGCTGCTTGAGCTTGCAACGGCTTCAGCGCGATTCCGAGCCGTGTAAATTCGGCTTTGAAATCAACTGGCGAGCGCTTCCGGCTAGCTGAGATCTTTCCGAATTCTGTGATCAGTCCGGTGATCTGGCTGAGTGTCGTCATGGAGCCAATAGATCAGATCGCCATTATGCTGGTAGGTATCATCGATCGCAAACCGCGATTCGCTGTGCACTTTTGAAAGGCGAGTACGGCTGACCTTCATTTCGCGCCTCGTTGATCGTTTTCTGTCAAGATTCCAAGCTCTTTACGCGCTTCGTTTGGCAGTAGCTTGTTTATTCCGCGCTTCAATTTCAGCAATTCCTTTTCGGCATCCACAGCCAGACCGAAATCGAGCCCCGGCACACAGAGGTCGGTTTCGACCTTCTGCTGTTGTTTTCGCTCTGTCAGGAACCGGATTCCGGCCTCAATGGCTTCGAATGCTCGGGCGAGATGTATTTCGACAATGCCGGTGAGTACGTTGCTAGCAATGGCTGAAGGGGGAGGCGTCGCCTGCCAGACGGCCAATGCGTACTCCCACTGATGTGTGTACGCGAAGAAATGCCCGAGTGCACACGAGAGCAGACTTTGCTCGAACTCGGTTCTCGCGAGGCGCAGCGCTTTTCCAAAGCGCATTGACAATTCTGTCGCATCCTCAACCCTGCCCAACTCAAGAAGAACATCCATACTGAACAAGAAGTCGCTGGCGCTCGCGGATTGGCGAATCGAGACGAACTGCAGTGCGGTTTTCGATTCGTTCAGAGATACATACATGCTGAGCATATCGGAGCGTACCTTGTGCCGGAATTTTCGAGTCTGCCGGTTGTAGGCTGCTTCGACTTTCGCCTTCCATTTTTTAAGAGTCGCGGCGCTTGCATAGATGCAGATTGCCCGCATTGCTTCACTGAATTCTTCCGGGAGAATGCGGCGTTTCTCCAACACCGTTCGAGTCAACCGCAGCGCTTCTTTCTTCATTCCGATATCGGTGTAGCCGGAAATTTCAGCGGCGGTGGCTGATCCCTGAATCCCATCTGAGTATCGCTCGGCGCGCAGGTTTCTTGGATTGGCTGGTTCGCTCTGTTTCATTCGTGTAGCTTAGTGAAATTCGTGTCTCAAAACCCGGACAACATTTGGGGACAAATGGGATGGAACGACCAAAATCAAGAAGAAGCTCCTCTCTTCAGAGTGACCTAAAACGTCTTGAGGCGCTGGCGTATCGTCGGCTCGAAAATAGCAAGGACCTCGTGCGCAAGCTTCACGGTTTCCGCAGAAGGGATCACGCAGATCGCGATTATCTCCAGATCGTTTACGACTGGCTTTTCGTTCCAAGCACGCTTTGGTCAATCGATTTTGAAGGTTTATTCCGAGCCGCGCTTGATCGCGCCGCAGGCGGCAGACGCCTGGATAAATGCATGGTTCTTCTAATCGATCTGCTTCCATCGCTGCCGAATGTTCGAACACAGGGCGCAGTTTCTGAACACGAGCACTCGGTTCAGCACGGCAACTATGAACCGTTAGTCCGCGCGCGTCACAAATATGATCACGTCGAATCTCAGCTCGTGCATGATTCAAGGGTTCAAGCGCAGTGGAGCGCTATCAAAACGCACTTCGATGTGGCAAAGTTTGCTGATCATAAGGGAATTGTTCGACGCCGCCTCGTCGGCGAACGCAGCATACGCGACCACTGGCCGTTTCGGTGGAAGAGGACAGCGGACCGTTTTCATGCCGTCTTCGATGTGTTTTGTCAGCGATGGCATCTCTACGGAATGCGCGGGGATCAGCCCTTGCTTCTCAAGCTCACGGCGAACCTGACGCCTTTTGGAACAATGGTTTTCATTCCCGCGTACTGGAGTTTCGATCCTAAACGCGATCTGAACTGGCGCGCTATCACGGCGCTGCACAAAGCACGTGGCGTCGCGAAACAAGGACCAAAGCTCAGCGCAAATCAATTGGCTGCGCGTGCGGAAGCGATCCATGCTGCGCAACTGCGGAAGGAAGCCGATGCGCTAAAACTAAAAGGCGAAGCCCGCACATCGTGGATACTGAAACAACTCAAGCGGGATTCGCGCACCGACGAGCGGCAAATCCGCAGGATTCTGACGAAATCTCGCGACGGCGTTTGATTCCACCATCATGACCATAGGTGCCATGCTATACGTGATTCACGTATAGCAACAAGTGCTCTGGCGGCCGAAACCCTGCAAAACATGGGCTACAAAAACGTGCGCTCGATGGCGGGTGGCTTGAAAGCGTGGACAGCCGCCGGACTGCCGACGACGAGATAGGTGAACAAAAAACGCCGGCGTAGCCGTGCTCACCAAACATTTGCATCCGGGCCGTCACGTGACGAAAAGTTTACTACTTATGTCACTGCGTTTTTGTTTCTTTGGTTGCGCGCTGATCAACGCTGCGCAAATCACTGCCGTGTTCGCCGTCGATCTCAAGGACAATCCGTTAGCAGCCGAGAGTGCGTTGCCGTATCACTACCCCGCGTTCGACAAGATTAAGGACGAACAGTTCGTACCGGCGATCGAAGCTGGAATGCGTGAGCAACTGAGGGAAATCGAGCCGATCGCGAATAATTCTGAGAAACCGACGTTCGAGAACACGATCGTCGCGCTCGAGCATACCGGGCGATTGCTCGATCGCGCCCAGCGCACCTTTTCTAACCTCAACGCGTGCGATACAAATCCGACCCGGCAGAAGATCGATAAGGAAATGGCGCCGAAACTTGCCGCGCACCGTGACGAGATTTTCTTGAATCCGAAATTGTTCGCGCGAGTCCAGGCGCTTTATGAGCAGCGCAATACGCTCGGGCTCGATCCCGAATCGGCTTATTTGCTCGAACGTTACTACAAGGATTTCGTGCGCGCCGGCGCCAGGCTGTCCGACGCCGAGAAGGAGAAATTGAAAGAGATCAACGCCGAGTTGGCCAGGTTGCAGACAGATTTCGAGCAGAATGTTTTGAAGGAGCGAAACGCGTCGTCGGTGGTCGTCGACAAAAAAGAAGAGCTCGCCGGCCTCACGGACGATCAGATGAAGAGCGTGATCAATGCCGCGAAAACAGAACACATGGAAGGCAAGTTCGTTATCCAGCTTCAGAACACCACCGGCCAGCCGTTGCTCGGGTCATTGCAGAATCGACCTTTGCGCGGGCGGATCATGCAGGCATCGCTCGCGCGCAATAGCAAAGGCGGCGAGTTCGATACACGCAATATTGTGCTGCGGACGGCCCAGCTTCGCGCGGAGAAAGCGAAGTTGTTGGGCTACGATAACTGGGCGGCGTACCAGCTGGAGGACCAGACGGCACACGATGTACCGACCGTGAACAAGCTGCTGGCCGATCTCGCGCCTCCGGCGGTCGCGAACGCGAAACGTGAAGCGGGGGAGCAGCAGAAGATTGTCGATCAGGAGAAAGGCGCCTTCCAGATCGCGGCATGCGATTGGGATTTTTATTCCGAGAAAGTGCGCAAGGCGAAATACAATTTCGATGAATCGGAGGTGCGCCCGTATTACGAACTGAATCATGTCATCGTCGATGGCGTGTTTTTCGCCGCAAACAAGGAATATGGGCTCACGTTCAAAGAGCGGCACGATCTGCCGGTGTATCAGCCGGACGTGCGCGTCTGGGAAGTATTTGATCGCGATGGTAAACCCCTCGCGATTTTCATCGGAGATTATTACGCGCGAGCATCGAAGCGCGGCGGCGCCTGGATGAATGCTTATGTGCAGCAAAGCGGTCTATTCGGAACGAAGCCGGTCGTCGCGAATCATCTCAATATTCCAAAGCCGCCGCCGGGCGAGCCGACACTGCTCAACCAAGATGAAGTGCGGACCGCGTTTCACGAATTTGGCCACGCGCTGCACGGCATGTTTTCCAACGTAAAATATCCAAGGTTCAGCGGAACGAGCGTGCCGCGTGATTTCGTCGAATATCCGTCGCAGGTAAACGAGATGTGGGCCACGTGGCCGGAAGTCCTCGGCAATTACGCGAAACATTACAAGACCGGGGAACCAATGCCGCGGGCGTTGCTCGACAAGGTCAAGGCCGCGGGAAAATTCAATCAGGGCTACAAAACAACCGAATACCTATCCGCCTCGCTCCTCGACCAGGCGTGGCATCAACTGAATCCGCCTGGCTTTCCGAAAGACGCGGTTGCTTTTGAAGCGGAAGCATTGCACAAAGCCGGCGTCGACTTTCCACCGGTGCCGCCGCGTTATCGCAGCTTCTATTTTTCACATGCATTCGCCGGCGGCTACTCAGCCGGTTATTACTCGTACATCTGGAGCGAAGTGCTCGACGCCGACACGGTCGAGTGGTTCAAGCAACACGGCGGATTAAAACGCGAGAACGGCGACCGCTTTCGCGCCATGTTGCTCTCGCGCGGCGGATCGGCTGACGCCCTCGGGCTATTTAAGAATTTCGTCGGACGCGATCCCTATATCGAACCGTTGCTAAAACGCCGGGGCCTGGATCGCACGGCAGGAGCCGACGATACAAAGGTCGAATCGCAATCGCGAGTAAAATAGAGCAGCGGTCTCATTAATCCTGTCATCCCGAGCACGTGAGGGATCTCTGACTATTCTGCGGCGACATGGTCCTTCGAACCCAGAAGTGATCAGAGATTGCAAGCCTGGCCTAGCCCCGAATGCTTTCGGGGCTGCGTTGAAGCTTCGCTTCGCTCAGAATGACAGTGCTATGTGAGATTGGTCCTATTCAATCGGTGAATCAGAACTACTGCGCTGCCGACGATGTGCCTATTTGGTCGGCTTGGGCGACATCGGCCTCAAGCTTTTCCCTGTTTTGTTTTACCTGCTGATCGAGTTCGCGAAAAACGGCTTCCTGTTCGGCAGTCGGCCGGTTGTACGACAAATTGATGTCCGCCGCCAGATATGCGAGATGATCGCGCAGCTTGGTCTCATGGAGCAGGCTGCCTTCGCTCCCTTTCATGGCCATCTGCGCAGCGCTGTCGATGTCGCGATTAAGAGCGGTCAGTGCACTGGCAGCCTCTGTGTTTGTGGGACCGCCGCTGACGACCTTTTGTAGCTTATCGCGAGCAGCGAGAGCCTGGTTGATCTCTTTATCAAGTGTGTCGAGATCTGCATGGATCTGTAGATCTAACGCCAAACGCGCTGCCAGGTCATCTTGCGTAGCGTGGAGCCGTGGATCAAGAGACACCATAAAGTTTTGTTGCGTTTTCTGTCCGCCATAATCGAGCACCACTGTGTAAGTGCCGGGCACCACGACCGGGCCTTCGACCGAATCCTCCAGTCCGCCCGCCGCGATAGGCGCATGATATCCGGTGATCTCGGTGGCGTACGGATAACGCAGGTCCCACTGGAGCCGATTCATTCCTGGCTCAATCGCTGCCAGCTTCGCTTCCTTTTCCCGGATCTTCTCGTCTGTGTTCTTTTCGGTGCGCTCCTCTTCGGTGGCGACGTTTTCCAAATGCGCGCCGATCGAGGCGGCACTTGCCTTTTCTTTTTCCTTTTTCTCTTTTTCCGTAGCGAGATGCAGTGAAATGTTGCGAATCACTTTTCCCTGCGCATCCACGAACTGGAGCGTTGCCGGAGTCTTTCCGTCGTAGTTTTGAGGAATATGGAAAAAGACCGTCGCGCCGAAGGGCGGATTGTAACCGGCATCCGGCGGACGCCTTCTATCGGGGTCGGGAACGCCGTAATCGTGCGTCAGCCAGGCTTGTTCGGGGGCGAAGAGGAAACTGGCGTTGGATTGGACCGCAGGATTTTTGGTCAGTTGTTCGAGGAACGTCAGATTATCGAGCACCCAAAACGCGCGACCGTGAGTTGCCGCGACCACCTGGCCCTGTCGCGGATTGATCGCGAGGTCACGCACCTGGGCAACCGGCAAATTCAACGTGAGTGGTTGCCAGTGCGCGCCTTCGTCCAGGGTAAAATAGACGGTGCTGCGCGTGCCGACGAACAGCAGTTTGGACTCGTTAGGGTCCTGCCGAAGATCGAACACAAATTCGTCGTCAGGCAGGCCGGTCGTGATGGCTGTCCAGTGTTGGCCCAAATCGGTTGTCTTAAAGATGTACGGCTTGAAATCATCCAGCATGTAACGCCGGGCCGTCAGATAGGCGGTATTTTTGTCGGTGGGTGACGGTTCGATACAACTGATCCAGGCGCGGTCCGGTAATCCGGGCGGCGTCACTTTTTGCCAATTCTTTCCACCGTCCGTGCTGATGTGCGCGAGACCGTCATCCGATCCTGCCCAAAGCAGATTGCCGTCCAGCGGCGAAACCGCGAGCGCCGAGACTAACGGATAAATTTCCGCGCCTGATTGGTCGAAATCGATGGGGCCGCCACTGGGCTTCTCCGTCTCCGCCTCGTTCCGAGTGAGATCGGGAGATATTTTCGTCCACGTCGCCCCGTAGTCGTCGCTCTTAAAAATATACTGAGCGGCGATCAATAGCTCCTTGGGGTTCGCCGGTGAAAACAGAATCGGATGCGTCCATCCAAACCGATACTTGAGCTCGCCGGACGATGCGCCTTCCTGATAATGCGGCCACGGACTTACACTGCGGTATTCGTCAGTGCGCTGATCGTGCTTCACAAAAATACTGTAGTAACCGCTGCCATAGGTGATTTTTGGGTCATCCGGTTGCGGCACGCTGTAGGTGCTCTCGCCATAGGCGACCTCGTGCCATGCGGACAATGGGATCATTCCGCGAGCGTGCGCGCTCGGCCCTTCAAACGCACCTTCGTCCTGCTGTGCGCCGTAGATGTGAAACGGAAACTGGTCGTCAATGTTCACGTGATAGAATTGGCCGGTCGGCTGATTGTGTTCCGTGCTCCACGTCTTTCCGGCATCCATCGAAACGGTGGCGCCCCCGTCGTTACCTTCGAGCAAAATCTTCGTATCGTCCGGGTTGATCCATACCACGTGATTATCGCCGTGCGGCGTTTTCAGCTTGGTGAAGGTTTTGGCGCCGTCGTGCGAAACCCACAGCGCGTCCACCTCGGGCGCGTACACAGTGTTGGGGTCCTTGGGATCCGCGTAAATCGTCATGTAATAAAAAGCGCGTTGCCGCAGCTTCATTTCATCGT
>DASYDV010000023.1:0-106149 GCA_036499375.1 Candidatus Udaeobacter sp. | reverse complement strand
TGCTGTAGCGTGCGCCATCTCAGCGGAGCAGCGTAAAGCCACGCCCTCGTCGATGCGCTGAGGACAGCGCACTCTACAGTCATTTGAGCATCGCGGTATCACAGTTCATATAAATCATCACATGTCCGGAGCAACGCAGGTGGACGCCCCCCCGCACAGGAGTGCCAATCGCTCAAAGGGATATTCCGCGGTTTTTGCAACCGTGTTCATCTGGTCGCTGCCGTCGCTATTCATGTTTTACCTGAACGGGTATTACGATCCATGGGCCCAAAATTTCTATCGGTACTCGGTGGCCTGCATCGCTATCGCGCCGTTGGTGCTGTATCGGATCAACCGCGGCGCACCGCGCATCGACCTTCACGCGGTAAAGCTTTGTTTGCTGCCATGTCTGCCGAATGTCGTCCACCAGGTCACCCAGGTAATGGCGCTCTTTTACATAGGACCCGGCGTCTATACAATTTTTACTCGAGCGTCAGTCATCTTCACAGCACTTCTGGCGCTGGCATTCTTTCCGGAGGAACGTGGCGTTATCCGGCAATGGCAATTCCAGGTTGGCACGTTGCTTGGATTAATCGGCGCGTTCGGGGTGATCTGGTTTCAGGCGAATGCAAACTCGCATGAACAGCACGTTGCCCTGCCTGGATTGTTCATTGCGTTTACGGCAACATTTTGCTGGGCGCTTTACGGTGTTCTGATCAAACGTCCGTCAGCTCAGCTTGGACCGATTCGGAGTTTCGGTCTCGTCAGTTTCATCACCTCGGCACTGCTGTTGCCTCTCACTCTGGCGTTCGGCAAAATCGGCACGCCGTTTCATGCCGGAATGCAGGCGAACCTGATTCTTATCATCTCGGCAGTAACGTGTATAACGCTCGCACACGTTCTGTATTATGTGGCAATAAACGCAATCGGAGTTGCTCTCTCGCAAAGTCTCCAACTACTTTGCCCCGCAATCGCGATGGCGCTTTCCGCCTGGTTTTATAAAGAGCGACTCACGCACGCGCAGGTCTGGAGTGCGGCAATTCTCTTAATCGGCGCGTTCCTCGCCATGCGCACCAAACCGGTCGCCACGGCCGAGACCGCTGAAAATATTTAGACCGCAGGAAAACCCACAAGCAGGCCTGGGAAACAACCGCCGTTTAGGAATCTGCCGGCCATCCCAAAACAGAATAAAGTGCCGCCGGCAAAGGCGAGCTTAATGTTAACGCCAACATTGTTTATCCTTTCGTCAGCGCCTCGGTTTTGCGTACGAGTTCGATGAAGTCGGCGCGGTAGCCTTCGCGATCCGCGCCTTTTCCCTCAGACGCCCATTGCAGTACGTTCTCAAACGTTCCGTTCCCCTTGTATTCGGAATCGCGCAGAATCATTCCAAATTCAGCGACCGCCGCCACGAATTTCAAATCTTCTGGAGAATCCGCAAACGCGGACCCGTTATCCATCACAACACGCTCGACGGACGGTATTGGATCATGGTTTCGCGTCGTTAGTCGCAATTTGACGCTCAACAGGTGCCGCGGCGACTGCGCTGAACCATTGGCGCTTTTCGTGGCGGCCGTCGGGCGTTTTAGTTCAGTTACGACTACTTCGTACAGAACGGTCAAAGCATACTGGGTTGGAATGCGTTCCCACCCAACGCTTGCTTTATTCGGATCCTGTCCCTCGGACGCTAGCCTGTCGTATCCAATTAATCGATAGGAACGGACGTATTTTGGATTGAACTCGACCTCAATTCCGCTGTCTTCGCTGACAGCAAGCGCCTCGCTTCCTTTTAATCCAATCCGCACTAGCCGGTGTGTTGTTTCCCATGGACAAGTCACAACATCGGCGTCGAGCGAAAATAATTCGCCTCCGGTCGGCTGCGGATAGTCGTAAGGGAAATGGTTAATCAGTCCTTCAATACGCACCGCGTCTCTCGCGGGCAGGACGCCACCATTGATGGAGCGCCGGACGTCGAGATACGAAAATGAATTCACCGCGAGCCGTACACTCGATCGGGGCTTGCTCGCTACAGACACAAACGGCCGCTCACCAGTATAAGCGTATGGACCAGCGTCAGCCTCGGCGCTTTGATCTTGGCTTGTCTGCGCAGCGTCCTCTCCTTCAACCGAACCAAATTCGTGTAGTTCAGGTCGAGCAGGAGCCAAGTCTTGCGAGAACGAAGATCCTGACAGCACACCCGATTTGTGATTGCTCAACGCCACAGCCCCAATCACTGCGAAAACGGCGAGGAGAGCGGCGATCGCAAGTGGACCGGCTTTTGACCAAAAAGCGTCCTCGTGAAGAGCCGTGAGTTTCTTCGGCGTGATTGATTCTCTGTCCAACTCGCGGCCGTACTCGGACCTCAAGATGCGCGCGAGCTCTTGTGTGTCGGCAACGAACTGCTGCGCTTCAGAAGACTCCGCCGTTGCACGAGCAATTGTGGATCGTTCTGGTTCGTCCAGCTCGTCCAGCGCGTACGCGATTAGCTTCAACTCATCAACATTCATTTTTGCTCACTTGTCCTCGGTTTAAATGGAATAAAATCGCCTGCAACTTCTGCGTAGCGCTCTCGCAACGTTTTTAATGCCGTGTGAAGCAGCACTCCCACGTTATTAGCCGTTGTCTGCATGACCTCTGCGATCTGCTGGTAACTGAGGTCGTTTTGGAATTTGAGCTGAATCACTTCCTGCTGCCGCGCCGGCAGGGTGGCAACGATCCTCAACAGAAATCCGGTCGCTTCCTTTTGTTCGAGTTTGTCAAAGGGCATCGTTTCTTCGCTTTCGCGCGAATCAATCACTTCCTCGTCGAGGTACACCATTCGGCGCTCCTTCCGGCAAACGTTAAGGGCCGCATTTCGACAAACTGTAAACAGCCAGGTAGCCAGCTCTTCCTCTCGCCGCAACGCACCGTTACGCTGAAATTTCACAAACGTTTCCTGAACAACATCTCTCGCCTGTTCCCTGTCGCCCGTTATGCGTCGCGCGTATTGAAGAAGCGGAATTTCGAATCGTTGGACAATTTCCTCAAAGGTCTGCCGTTTAGTTGCTCTGCCGCTTCGCATCGGATCTGGTGTCCTTCCGACCAGCGCAAAGGATAACACATCCACCAACGCTCAACGCTAGTACGAGACGCCCATAAGCGTATAGGTGATCGGCACTTGGACCCTGACCACAGTTCCAGGTTTAAAACGCCACCGTCGAAGCGCGTCGAGGGTTGCCATGTCTAGAATGGCGTTGCCACAACTCCGCAGCATAAGGACATCGGTGACATCGCCCGAGGCGGGATCAACCGTGAGCAGCGCCGTTCCGGAACCTGTTAATCGTAGACGTCGGGCTTGGTACGGATAAACCGGACGCGGCGCGTACGTCACCATCGCTTTCACCGAACGCAACGACGCTGTTGCTCCTCTTACGGGCGATGTCGACCTTACATTCTTGCGCGGACGAAGTTTCGGTTCCTTCACATTCTCCTCCGAGAAAATTTCCTGGTCCGGACGAACCTGCTCTAACGCCGGAGGTTCAACCGGGTCTTCCGGTGTTATCGGATTGGCTTCTGTGTCAATTACCTCAACGTTACTTTCAGGCGGTCTGAAACTTTCAACCTTGGTAATTTCTGATTTACCCTTCGCAAGTACGACCGCCCCGAGGTGAATCCCGATTGCACAGACAAATGCAGTCCAAAACATCCAACGCCCGCGCGATCGATAGAGCAATGGCGAATTCATGTATTTCCTCCAAAGAGAAAGACACGCTATCCGCACAAAACTTAGGGCACGATGACAATATCGCGGTTAACAACTTGAGTACTCCCATTCTGATGCTGCTGGACAGTCGGCGCCGGATTGGATTATCGAGTATCAAAAATCCAGCAATTTCAGCATTGGTCTTTCTCACGTGAACCTCAAAATCTATCTCCTTGCTCGCCAAAAGCGGATCGACCGCGCGCTGGATAGGTACCTGCCGAAGGCGAATACCAAGCCTGCCACGCTTCACCGGGCGATGCGCTACAGTTTGTTTGCTGGCGGCAAACGTTTGCGGCCAATTCTTTGTTTGGCCGCAGCCGAAGCCTGTCGAGGCAAGATAAAGGATGCACTTCCGCTCGCCTGTGCGCTCGAATGCATTCACACGTACTCGCTCGTGCACGACGACCTGCCCAGCATGGATAACGATGATTTCCGACGCGGTCGTCCGACGTGTCACAAAGTTTTTGGCGAAGGAGTTGCGGTGCTGACGGGTGACGCCCTGCTGACTCTCGCTTTTGAAATTGTTTCCCGCGCAAAGCCGAGCCCGCGCCACGACACGTCAAAGCTGTTGCGCGAGATTGCCGTCGCGGCTGGGAGCCGGAAACTGATCGCCGGTCAGGTCGCCGATCTCGAAGCGGAAGGAAAAAATGTCAAACGACGCCAACTGCAGTTCATCCACGAAAATAAAACCGCAGCGATCCTGAGAAGCTCAGTCCGGCTCGGCGCTATGAGTGCCAATGCAGATGCCAGGAAATTGTCCGCGATCACACGGTTCGGGCAGCGGCTGGGTCTGGCGTTCCAAATCATCGATGACATTCTCGACGTAACACAGACCTCGCAGATCCTCGGTAAGAGCGCCGGCAAAGACGTCGCAGCCAGGAAAGCGACCTATCCCGCGGTGATTGGCCTGGAACAATCCCGTGCCGAAGCAAGACGGCTCACGCGCGAGGCGCACAACGCATTGTCGGTGTTCAGTACCCGCGATGCGGAGCCGTTACATGTGTTGGCGAATTACCTTTTGGAGCGCGAGTATTGAATGGTAGAACGCGCGCCGAGCCGTCCACGGTGCGACCGGCGGTCGCACCCTACCTTGCCAGTGCCAGATTTGGATCGATCTCGTCGGTCACCTGCGATTCGCGTCCAGCCTGTAGTCGCAACAGCGCAGCGAACGCAATCATGGCGGCGTTATCCGTGCAAAGCCATGGTTCGGCGCTTTTGAATTCAATTCCTTTACGCGCGCAAGCTTCGCGCATTTTCCGGCGTAGCTCCTGATTGCAGCTGACGCCGCCGCTGATCGTGACGAGATCGAAATGATATTTCTGCGCAGCTGCGATGGTCTTTGTCACCAGGACATCAATCACTGCCTGTTGGAAAGATGCGCAGAGATCATTTAGTGTGCGCTCGTCTAATTTGTAGGGCGTCTGTGTCAGACGCCGTTCCTCATCTGGCGTTTCACAGAAACGCCCTACAAGCTTCGGCAACAAATACCGCACAGCAGTTTTGAGCCCGCTAAAGCTGAAATTCTCTGAGCCGAGCATGCTGCGGGGCAAATCAAATCGCTTGGGGTCGCCGCCACGCGCCTGCTTTTCAATTTCGGGGCCGCCGGGATAACCGAGTCCGAGCATCTTTGCCACCTTATCGAACGCCTCGCCGGCAGCGTCATCGACGGTCCGCCCGATTATTTGATAATCGGCAAGTCCACGAACCAGGACCAACATCGTGTGCCCACCGCTGACAATGAGCGAAACATTTGGCCGGATTTCCCCGTGGCCATCTGCGCTGAAGAATGGAGATAGCAAGTGACCTTCGAGATGGTTGATAGCGCGATAGGTTTTGCTAAAGCCAATGGCCAGTCCCTTGGCGATGGACGCGCCGATCATTAGCGAACTCGCCAGTCCAGGTCCACTCGTGGCCGCAAACGCATCCATTTCTGACAGGCCAGTCTTTGCTGCGTGCGTTGCGCGATCGAGGAGCCTCGGCGCATGGATCAGATGATTTCGCGACGCGATCTCCGGCACGATTCCACCATATTTTTCATGAGCAGCGATCTGCGATGCCACTTCACTCGCAAGCAACTGATGGCTGGAATTATCGCCGCGCAAAATCGCTACTGCGGTCTCATCGCACGAGGTTTCGAGAGCGAGGACTGTCACAAGAGAACTGTAGGGCAGGCGCGGCGCCTGCCAAATTCGGCAACCGACGCGGTTGCCCTATAATTCGCGCGCGAAGGCAACGCTACTTCTTCACCGCTTGCGCTTTCGGCGCGCTTTGCTGCGCGTAGATCATAACGCCCTTTAATGCGTCGATTGCGCGCAACATTTGCGGATCTTTCGTCTTGATGATGCTGGTCTCTTCCTCAGGCTTAACATTTCCCGCGTTGCGCAGCGCATTGAGAGCCCGCTCCTGTTCGGCAGTCATGCCCACCCGAATATTCGGCGTTACGCCGTTACCTTGGATGACCTGTCTGCTGGGCGTGTAATACTTTGCGGTTGTAAAACGCACTGCGGAGCCGTCCGGCAATTGCAACACATTCTGCACAGAGCCTTTTCCGAAAGTGGTTTCACCGACAAGCACCGCACGACGCAAATCCTTGAGCGCACCGGCTACGATCTCCGCGCCACTCGCGCTGCCTTCGTTGATAAGCAACACCATCGGAAAATTCGGACGCTGCTTACTCGCGGCGGAAGTCGAGTAATCGTGTTGTTGCGAAGGAACTCGTCCCTGTGTTGAAACGACTTTTGTACTCGGCGGCAAAAATTGGCCGCACACATCCACGGCGCTGTTCAAGAGGCCGCCGGGATTATTCCGGAGATCAAGAATCAGTGCTTGCATCCCCTGCTTCTGCAAGTTGTCGATCGCTTTTGATAGCTCGTCGGCTGTGGGTTCGTTGAACTGGATCAGCCGAATATAACCGATCCTGAATGGCCCCGTCAGCTCCGAGGCCAGCAACCTTTCTCCCTTAACGCTTTGGATTTTTATTTCTGCGCGCTGGAGCGAATATTCCTTGATCTCTTTTGTCGACGGTCGCAACAGCGTCAGACTGACTTTCGCGCCCGCGGGCCCGCGCAAAACGTTGATTGCATCCTGAAGATCCATTCTCTCCGTGGACATGCTGTTGATGCGCAAAATCTGGTCGCCTGAAAGAATGCCAGCCTTCGCAGCAGGTGTATCCTCCATCGCCGTGACTACGGTAGGCAGGCCGTTTTTCATCGAGACCTCGATGCCGAGCCCGTTGAAACGGCTGCGGGTGTCATCCTGCATGTCTCGAAAGTCACTTGGATCCATGAACTGGCTGTGTGGGTCCAGCGACGACAGCATTCCCTTCATTGCTGCGGTAACCAGATCATGATAGCTCGTCTTGTTTTCATCAACGTAATCCTGCCGAAGCAATTCCAACGCTTTTGCGAAAATGGCAATCTGCGAGTAGCCGTTATCCTCGTCGCTCTTTGGCGGCGGCACTTCCTGAGCGAAAACGCCGGCCAAAGGGACAGACATCAGACACGCCAGCAAGGGGACGATGACCAAGCGCCTCATATCTTTATCCGTGATCGGAGAAACAATGCGACAATCGCTCATAGCAAATTTTTGGCAACGCCCAACAAACACCATTGTCTTACGTGGAAGC
The DNA here is from genome assembly GCA_036499375.1 of Candidatus Udaeobacter sp. Taxonomy (GTDB): domain Bacteria; phylum Verrucomicrobiota; class Verrucomicrobiia; order Chthoniobacterales; family UBA10450; genus Udaeobacter. The sequence goes on along the minus strand of DASYDV010000023.1, from coordinate 98,806 downwards.
TCGCAATTTAAGAGTCGCAAATGAGTGATCGTTTACCTAGTCGCGTTAACACCTGGCTTCGCCCAAGTACAAAAGGCCATCCAGGCACCAGTTGTTTTGACGGCAGCATCGGACTGAAGCCTGCCGCTAATCACAGCGCGGTACGAAAAACGTTCACACTGGTTTTTCTCCTGCTGGTGCTCTGTCTTCGCGCCGGGGCTCTCGGTGGACAAACCCAGGACGCCGAATACGAAACGGTAGCCGAGGAATACGTTAAGACGTATCTCGCTGCTCACCCACTCGAGGGAACCGCTCTTGGTCTTCATGAGTACGATGGCAAAATTAGCGATTACAGCCGGCTCGCGCTCGACGCCGAGCTTTCACGGCTCCAGAGATTCGATGATCGCCTGGCCAAGTTCGATCCAGCGAAACTGAGTCTTCGCCAATCGGTTGACCTTCGAATTCTCCAATCAGCGGCGAAGCGGGAGCTGTTTGAAATGCAGGACATGTCGATCTTCGAAAAAAACCCGATGGTCTATGCCCGCGCGGCCGACGTAAACGTCTACATCAAAAGGAATTTTGCGCCCCTCGATGACCGCGTTCGCAGCCTCGTTGCCATCGAATCCCAAATTCCAAACATCCTGATCGCGGCGCGAACAAACCTTAATGAAAAGCTGCCGAGACCATTCGTCGAGCTTGCGATTCAGATCGCCAAAGGTTCTGCCGATTTCTTGAAAAAAGATCTCGTTGCCGCCGTAAGCGGGCTAAAGGACGACCAAGTTCGCGTCGCATTTCAGGCAGCCAATCGCAAAGCCGCAAACGCGCTGAATGATTACGCCACCTGGTTGGAACGGGAGAAGCTTCCGAAAGCTTTCCTCGACTTTGCTTTGGGCGAGGAAAAATTCCGCCGTTTTTTAGCGCAGACGGAACTGGTCGATCTTCCCCCGCAAAAAATTCTCGAGATCGGGATGGCACAATTAAAGGCTGAACAGGCAGCGTTCGCCGAGGCCGCGAAGAAAATCGAGCCGAACAAGTCACCGATTGAGATTTTCAAGCAAATACAGAGCGAGCATCCGACTCCGGACAAATTGATCCCGGACATTGCTAAAGACCTGGACAAGATCCGCAAGTACGTTGTGAGCCGTCATTTGGTCGGCATTCCATCCGAGGTTCGAGCGAAAGTAAAAGAAACACCGCAATACCTGCGCTCAACCTCCTTCGCCTCGATGGATACTCCGGGGCCGTTCGAAAAACGCGCCACCGAGGCGTACTACTATGTCACGCCTACGGAGGAGGATTGGCCGGAGAAAGAAAAACAGGAATGGCTTACTGCGTTCAACTATTACACCTCGGACATCGTTTCAATCCATGAAGCTTATCCAGGGCATTACGTGCAGTTCCTCCATCTGAACGCGTCGTCTGCCAGCAAGGTAGAAAAAATCTTCGGCAGCTACGCTTTCATAGAAGGCTGGGCGCACTACTGCGAAAAAATGATGATCGACGAAGGCTTCGGCAGCGCGGCGAACTCAACTCCAACCGAAGACGAAGTGAAAACCGCGGCAAAATACCGCATGGCGCAATCTGACGAGGCGCTGCTGCGTCTGTGCCGGTTGTGCGTATCAATTAGGGTGCACACACAAAACATGACAATTGATGAGGCGACCAAATTTTTCCAGGATAACTGTTACTACGAAGAGAAACCGGCGCGCCAGGAAGCCATGCGCGCGACGTTCGATCCGGGCTATCTCAACTACACGCTGGGCAAATTGGAGATCCTGAAGTTGCGCGACGATTACAAAGCGCAGCAAGGCGACGATTTCACATTGCAAAAATTCCATAACGAGCTGCTCAGTCACGGCATGCCGCCTATTCGTCTCCTCCGTGAGATCATGCTCAAAGATCAGAGCAAATGGGACCAGGTGCTGTAGCACAGGCGTCCTTAGCGTCCCCGGTGATCAGGCCTTCAGTCTGCCGACAGCACGTCTAGCGCCGAGTAGTCAGTGCCACCTTGCATTGCGTCGCTTCGCGGTTTCGCTTAACATTCGCTTCCGACAATCAAAATGACAGAGCTGGTTTCATCGGTGGCCGATAAAATCGATCGCACCATGCAACGCGTTATCCCGCTTGCATATCGCGTACGACGAACTGGCCGGCGTCTGATGCGTCGCGCTCTGCGCAAACCGCGAAGCGTTTCCGAAGGACCGAACCTGCTGCCGTTGTTGATTCAGGTCCTGGCGAGTTTCACGAAGGCCGACGGCGTGATCATGGAGGAAGAGATCGACTCGAGCCTCGGCTTCCTGCGTTATGACTATCCGGAGGCGGTTTATTCCGAGTTGCGACAGTTGTTCCGGCAGGCGCTTTACGAGCAGCAGGACCTCGCTGCGATGGCGCAAAAACTTGGCCTGCAGCTCAGCACCGAGCGCAAGATCATGCTCGGAGTCCAACTGTACGATCTGATCTCCCAGGCAGGCCTGAAGCAGGAACAGGTGGTCGCATTCTATTCGTTCATGTCGCAAATGGGCATGGCGGCACAAGCGATCGATATCGTTTACCAGCTTAACGCGTCAGAAGAATCCGACCCATCAATCTATCAGCATGGCGCGTCGCCGCTGGAGTCGCTCTCGTTCGGAGTCAACAGCAAGTCCGACATCACTCTCAAGAGCCTGACCGAAGCAGATCGGTTGATGGCTTTTCGTTACCACGATCTCATTCTTTTGAAAAACTACAGCAGCCAGAACGTCTCGGTGCGCGGCAGGCCCTTGGCGCGCGGCGGCTTTTGTCGAATTTATCCCGGTCAGCGCATTTTGATCGGGGACCAGGTACTCAGCTATCAGGAGCTGGCGCAATATTTCAACGCGAAGAAGAACGTCTCGCTCCCGGAAATTTTTATCCGGGTAAGTAAGGACGCAGAGCAGGTGCAGTTGGAGCGATCGCGAACGCGGGAAAGTGCACTGCGAGTCACGTTTGGACTCAACGTGCGCGTGAAGGCGTTGCGCGATATCGATGCGGAGCTCAAGGGAGTGCGACTCAGGGCCGGCACTCACGTCGATGCGACACTGGAAGACAAGGTCGTTTTCCATAACGACACCGAGTTGGATTTGAACGATCTGCGTCGTCGCGCGCGCGCGTTGGGCGGACGTTTCCAACTGAAGGCGTCGAAATCGGAATATTTGGTCTCGAATGATCCGAGCCGGCTGCAAGCGGACGACATTTTGCTTTCGCCCGGCACGGCCGGGGACATGCTGCTGAAGATTTTTTGCGATTACGATCAGCGAGTTGGCACCCTGGAAGTCATCGAAGCGGACCGTCCGATCATGGTAGGCGACGATCCGGTCCGCACAACGACCAAGCTCAAAGATGGCGACATCATTCGCATCGATGTTGGACAGGTCCTGCGGTGCAATTTTTTGGAGCGCATCATCGAGGAGGAGCGAAACATCATTCGCACCCTCGAACTCAACGAAATCACCCACCGTTTTGGTAAAGGTCAGATTGGCCTCGATGGAATTTCCTTCAACATTACCCGCGGCGAGCTTGTTTGCGTGATGGGGGCAAGCGGTGCGGGAAAAAGCACGCTGATGCGAGTGCTTGCCGGGCAGCTCCAGCCCACCAGCGGCGAGGTGTTGCTCAACGGACAATCCCTTTATCGGAACCTCGATGTCCTGAAGCAGTACGTCAGTTATATGCCCCAACAGGACGCATTCGATGAGCACCTCACGATCGCCGAGAATTTGCAGTTCGCGGCGGCGATCCGCGCACCGCACCTCTCGCGGCGCGATCGGGTGAGGCGGTTAGATGCAAAGCTTATTGAGCTGGGTTTGAGCGAACGCCGGGATGCAGTCGTCGGAAGTCCCGAAAAAAAGACACTGAGCGGCGGCGAGCGGAAACGGCTCAACATTGGCCTGGATATGATCGGGATGTCTGACGTCTATTTGTTTGACGAACCAACCTCCGGTCTCTCGTCGAAAGACTCCGAGCACGTGATCGAGATCATTCGGAGCATGTCGCACAACAAAATCGTCATCGTTACGATTCACCAGCCAAGCTCGAAAATTTTCCAAATGTTTAACAAGGTGATCTTGCTCGACAAGGGTGGGCGGCTCGTCTTTTTCGGAACGCCTTCGGACGCGCTGCGCTACTTCGCCGAAGCGGAACATCAACACCAATTCGGCGCCGAACTGGGTGCCTGTCCTTCGTGTGGAACGACCCGGCCGGAATTCATTTTCGATGTCCTCGAGACGCCGCTGCGCGATTTGAGCGGCGACGTCATTTATGAGGAAAACAGCCGTGGCCAGCTCGTGGCGGCGCGCCGTTATGCGCCGGATTTTTGGCGCGATAAATATGAGGCGTTTCGATTAATCCAGGACGTCAAGCAAGTCGCCCTGCACCAGGAAGAGGCGGATTCCCTGGCCGTGGCACCGGTCCAAAAGAAGCGGCTTCCGTTGCGGTGGCACGACGAATGGACGCAATTTCGGACCCTGCTGCGGCGTGCTTTCATTAGCAAATTGCGAAACCGCGCAAACCTGGTGATCACAATCGGCGTTTCACCTGTGCTGGCGCTGTTGATTGGTACAATCCTGCGATACTCTGAAACGGGGACGTACGATTTCGCTTCGGCTTATCATATTCCGACGTTCTTATTTCTCGGTCTGATCGTCGCGATGTTTCTGGGCCTGACCAACAGTGCTGATGACATCATCCGGGATCGGCCAGTGCTGCAACGCGAACGCAACATTAAGGTGCGACTGTCGTACTACGTCATCTCAAAGACGACCACACTCGGCTTCTTCGCGCTTGTTCAATGCGTCCTTTTCGTGCTGATCGGGAATTTCGTTCTCCAAATCCGTGGCATGTTCTGGATCGACCTGGCGATCATGTTCCTCACCGCCATGAGTGGCATAGCACTGGGACTGGTTATCTCGTCGCTGGTCGCAGACCCGAAAACGGCGGCCAATATTGTCCCGCTGGTTTTAATTCCACAGATCATAATGGGGGGCGCCCTCATCAAATACGAGGACATGAACCGGAACCTCGGTCTGGTTTACTCCTTTTCGCACTGGTTTTCCGAACATCCGAACGCGGAAAAGACGAAAAAGACCGAGAGCAAGCTGCAGGTCCCGCTGGTCTGCCAGTTCATCGCCATGCGCTGGTCGTACGAAGAAATGATCGTCGCCCAGGCCAAGCTCAACCCGCTGACGAAGCGACAGGATCATGTGAACGATGAAATTCAAAGGCTTGCGCCTAAAGCCGACACGCCTGCGCAACGCGCGCACCTCAACGATCTAAAAGATATATTGGCGTTGCTTTCGGGATTGGAAGGACGTTCTGCCCGAGAGATCGATCGATACTTGAAGCTGGTCGATCCGGTGATTGCCGGAAAACAGAGATTCGATCGCTCATTGTTTAAGGAAGCGAACGGGCCGGTCACAGCGGACCAACTCTACGTGAACCAGAAAGTCTCCGACCTGATCTCGCGGGCTGAGATGGAACAGAACGATTATCGCCGGGGCAGTAAGCCCAATGTGTTCTTCGGCCTGGAAAAGCGTTACTTCGGAATCAAATTTGGCGTGTTTACTTTCGACACCTTTGTTCTGGTCGTCTCCAGTCTTGTTTTGCTTGTTATGCTCCATTGGATTTTGCGAAAACAACTGGAAGTCCGCAGAAGCTGACGGCGCTCTCACCAACAGCGCGCTCCAGTGCGGTCGCGTCGGCCGCAGCGACGCAGGAAACCGCTCGGCGATTTTTGCAGGCACCCAGCTAAAGCAGGCTGTTAATGAGAAGTTGATACACCGACATCATCGGAAAAGAGTAGTTGCCACAATGAGCAAAACAAAAACCAAACCCGCGCGGCTTATGGTCGCGGCGAGCGAGCAAGATCCAGACATGCTGTATGCGACGAAGTTTTGGGCCCCGGACCCATTCATTTTTCTGCAGCGTAACGGCAGGCGCACACTGGTCCTGAGTGATTTGGAAATCGATCGCGGCCGCAAACAAGCTGACGCACAGGAATTCGTCATGTTCAGTGAGCTCGAACGCGAGGCGCAGGGAAAATCAAAAAAAGCGCCTCCGTACGAGAAAGTGCTGGCCCACTTTCTGAAAAAGCGCGGTGTGAAATCAGCTGTTGTGCCGGCAAATTTTCCGCTCGGTTACGCTGAAGAACTTGTCGCAAACAAAATCCGTGTTCGCGCGACAGACGGACTTTTTTGGCCGCAACGTGAAGCCAAGTCGGACAAGGAAATCGAGATGATGGGAGGCGCCTTGAGGATCACAGAAGCTGGACTCAAGCGTGGAATTGAAGTTTTGAAAGCGTCAAAACCGGGTTCGGGAAAACGATTGCGGTGGAACGGAAAGACGCTCACCTCGGAGATATTGCGCGCTGAAATTGATTCCGCAGTTTTGCGCGCAGGCGGTGTGCCAAATGGAACGATTGTCGCCGGTGGCGATCAGGCCTGCGACCCGCACGAGCGTGGTCACGGTCCATTGTACGCGGATTCGCTGATCATCCTCGACGTTTTCCCACGCGACGCGAAGACCGGATACTTCGGCGATATGACCCGCACAGTGTTGCGCGGCCGGGCGAGCGAGGCGCAACGCAAGCTTTGGGAGACTGTAAAAGCGGGTCAAGCGCTGGCGCTCAATCGAATCAAAGCCGGCGTTGACGGCATGACAATTCACAAGGCCATCCAGGAATTCTTCGCTCGTCGTGGTTTCCCAACCGAGGTGCGCAAAGGGCGCCGGGTCGGATTTTTCCACGGAACTGGACACGGACTCGGGCTGGAAATCCACGAGCATCCGCGCTTGCAAAAGGTTTTCCTGAAAGATCGCCAGGTGCTCACAGTGGAGCCGGGCCTGTATTACCCCGGGATTGGCGGAGCGCGTCAGGAAGACGTGGTGGTTGTGACGAAAACAGGTTGCAGAATTCTCTCGCGTTTTCCAAAGCAACTGGAGATTTGAGTGATTTGGTAGGGTCGGTGCGCTGCGCGGACCGGACATCGCAGCGCGATGTCGCTACCTTGGAAATGAACGCCTGAGGCATTCGAGCGTCTAATTTCTACCCGGCGAAGTGACAGGTCGCATTTCCGGGTTAAATTTGTTTCGCACATGTATTCATACGGTTTTGGTTTGGGATCTCACTGGCTGCTTTACATCGGCGTCCCGTTAATCATTGGCATTTGGGCACAGATTCGGGTGACCAGCGCATTTAGCCGGTGGAGCAAAGTGCGCGCGAGTGCAAACATTACCGGCGCAGAGTGCGCGCGGGAAATTCTGCAGGCAGCACAAATCCATGATGTTGACGTCGTGGAGACGAACGATTTTCTCGGCGATCATTACGATCCGACCAAGAAGCAACTGCATCTGTCGAGCAACGTTTATAACACGCCCTCGGTGGCGTCACTGGGCATTGCTGCGCATGAGACCGGGCACGCGATTCAACACGCAAAAGCCTATGCCCCGTTGAAGGCCCGAATGGCGATTGTGCCGGTCACAATGATCGCGTCGCAGATGCTGCCGTTCATCATTATCGGTGGTTTGTTCTTCAGGATCACCGGTCTGATTACGCTCGGCATCTGGTGTTATTTGATTCTGCTGGGGTTTCAATTGATCACCTTACCCGTAGAGTTCGATGCATCCCGCCGGGCAAAAATCATCTTGCGAGAAATGGGGATCATACAGCCGGGTCAGGAAACCGCCGGCGTAAACAATGTCCTGAACGCCGCCGCACTTACTTACATTGCGGCATTCATTGCGGCACTGGGCAATTTGCTCTGGTTGATGTCGATCCGCGACCGGCGGTGATCGGCGCACGACGTAAAATGGATCAGGCACTTGTTTTACCGGCTCGTCGCATTACCGATTTGTTATCGTCGGGTCTGGAGGCGCGTGCTAATTCTAAGCGTCAGGCGATGGATCAGCCAAGAAGCGACCCAGATCAGGAGTTGGTGAAGCGAACGCAAGCCGGCGACGCTAGCGCGTTCGACGATTTGGTACTCAAATATACGCCACGTCTCTACGGGCTGGTCTACAACATGACCTCCAACCACGAGGACACGAACGACCTTTTACAGGATATTTTCGCCAAAGCTTACAAGGCCATCCGTGGCTTCCGCGGCAAATCCTCGTTTTACACCTGGATTCATTCGATCTCGGTCAATATGACCTTGAATTTTCTCAAAAAACGCGGGCGCCGATTTCAATTGAGCCTCGATGATGTGGACGCGAGCATCCAAAACGATAAGGAATTCATGGAAGCGACGGCGACCAGCAGCCCGGTGCGCGAAGCCGACCTTTCAGAGCTCCAGCGAAGATTGAACGAGGCTATGATGAAATTGTCTGATGATCACAGAGCAGTTGTTACCATGTTCCATATCCAGGGCATGCCTCATGCAGAAATCAGTAAAATCTTGCACGTTTCGGAAGGAACAGTACGTTCGAGGCTCTTTTACGCGAATCGGCAATTGCAAAATTACCTGGAGGAATTTCGGAAAAATCCTGTGTCGTAACGGGGGCAAAAATGGACGAGTTTAACGACAACGAAATCGCGAGACTGCTTCGGCTGAAGCGCTACGAACAACCGCCTCCCGGTTACTTCGAAAACTTCCTGCACGAATTCCATCGCCGGCAGCGCGATGAATTGCTGCGCCAGCCGCTTTGGCGGATTTGTCTCGAGCGCGCCCAAGGTTTCATGTCGCAGCTGGATATGCGATCGCTCGCCTCATATCCCAGTGCTGTCGCGGCAGTGCTTCTCTGCGCCGCTTTCTTCTCACTGAAAGTTTATCAGCAACCCGAGACGGCTCGCGTCGCCAGCCAGAGTCCGCTGACTTTATCAATGCCGGTGAATGCCGACGAAGAATGGAATCTCGCATCTCCGGTCGCTCCCCAGATTTTCAGGACGCAGCCGGTTCGCAGTTTTCATCAAACCATTCAGACTCACCGAGCCGCCCCGCCACGCTATGTGCTCGATAGCGTCCCAGTGAGTTATGAGCCCTCTTTCAGGTTCTAAGCGCAGCGCGATCACGATCGCGCTGGTTTTCTGTTCAGGGGCAGGCTTGCTCTTCGCACAGGATCAATCCGCCTCGGCGATTAGTCATCAGGTCAGAGATATTTTCGAGCGCGCCGCCAGGGCGGTGGTGAAGATTCACGGCGTCGACGAACACAGCGAGATTTGCGGCACCGGATTTTTCATCGATCCGACGGGAACACTTTACACCGCATATACCGTCGGAGGCGAAGCGGGCAATTTTTCCGTGGAGTTCGATGGCAAAAAGTATCCTGCGCGCCAGCTTTTGGCAGACATCCGCAGCGGGACGGCCATCCTGAAAGTGGACGAAACCACGCCCGCTCTCCCGGTTGGTAAATCGGATGAACTGGAAGTGACGACTCCCGTCGTGTCGATCGGTTATCCTTTGGATTTACCGAAAACACCGACCTTCGGCATGATCGCGGGCTTCGATCGGAAATGTCTCGGCCGCTATTTTTCTACAGTCCATTTGCGTGTAAACGCTCCCACTCAGCGCGGCGAGGCCGGCGCTCCGCTGTTGAACATGAAAGGGGAAGTGGTTGGAATTGTCGTTAGCGGTCTGGAAAATAATTCCGCCTGTTACGCTGTGCCGATCGAAGCTGCGGAGAAAATTCGCAGCGACTTTGTTCGCTTTGGAGAAGCGCGACACGGCTGGATCGGCGTAAATCAGTTTTCGGAGGCGCCTAAACCTGCGGCAGGGTCGCGAGTGGAAATAACCCAGGTCGTTAAGGATACACCGGCAGCTCAATCTGGGATCAAGCCGGGCGATATTCTCCTGCAACTTGGGCAGAAAAAAATAACCGAACCCGAGGATGTGTTCGATGCTTCATTTTACGTCACAGCCGGCGACGTCGTGCCGGTCACGGTAATGCGTGGTGACGAGAGACGGACTTTCCATGTGCGGGCGGCTATGCATCCAGACAGCAAGACCGGTATGTTGCTCGCCTCTCCGGGCATAATCCCAGGGGTAATTCCCATGTCGCTCGACGACGACGCTTCGCCCTCGCCGTAGGGTACTGCACGCGTCGCGCGCGCCTAGTTTCGGTGTCCTCATTACCAGGCACCTGGCCAAAATTTTTCTGCCCGCGAATCACCCGCCTTCGCTCTGCTACGGCGTGGCAGGCGCGGATTGACGCAAATCAAAGGAAGGCCGCCCCGCCTCTGAGGCGGGGCGGAACTTCGAAACCCATTTGCCCCAACCTCGAATTTCGACGGTTGTGAAACCGCCGTTCCTCGCGCTTTTCCTATTCGCGTTCATTCGCGTCATTCGCGGGCTGAACTTCGGCCTGCCACGTCGAAGCCTGGCAAAGGCGGGTTGCGGCGAAGCCGCTCTGGGTAATCGTCGTTCAGAGCATCTTCCGAAACTCTGCTTCGTCGATAATCTTCACGCCGAGTTCCTTGGCTTTATCGAATTTGCTGCCGGGTTCGGCGCCGGCGAGGACGTAATCGGTTTTCTTGCTCACGCTGCCGGTGACGTGACCGCCGAGCGTTTCGATTTTTTCCGTGGCTTCTTCACGCGTCATTGATGGCAGCGTGCCGGTCAGGACAAAGGTCTTTCCGGCCAGCGGGAGTTCGGCTGTTTTCTTCGCCGAGACTTTTTCGCTCTTTGGCTCAATTCCCAGTTCTTTCAGTCGTCGCAGGATTTTTTTTCCTGCCGCCGACGCGAAAAAACCGAGGACGCTCTCTGCGACCACGGGCCCAACTTCAGTCACGATGCCGTGCTTTGCCGTTTTGCCCTTGGATCGCTCGGCAAAACCGGCGTTGATTAATCGATCGGCAATCTCTTCAGCAGATTCCTTTCGGTCTCGCTTCTCGTGATAATCCATGACGTCCTGCAGCAATTGCGAATTGGCTATGTCCTCGATCGTTTCGTGGAAACGGGCGAGCTGCGTCGCTGTGGTTTTTCCCACATCGGGAATTGCCAATGCGAAAAGCCAGCGCGAGAGCGGCAAGGTCCGCGCGCGCTGGATTGCGTTAATCGCTTTAGTGGCGTTTTTTTCTCCGAAAACACGCGGTGCTTCGTCTGTCCCAAGATTCAGTTTGGAAAGTTGCTCGACCTTTAGGTCGAAAAGGTCTACCGGCCCGCGCACCAAGCCGCGCTCGACAAGTTTATCGGCAACAATTCCGCCAATGCTCTCGATGTCGAGCGCACCGCGCGCGGCGAAGAATTCCACGCGCCGTGTGGTCTGGGCGGGACAATGCAGATTTTCGCAACGCCATGCCACAAACTCCGGGTCGCGCCGGATCGGGCCGCCGCACACGGGACATTTGCCGTGAATGTGTTTGGCAAAATCGAACGGCTTGGCGTCGCGCGGGCGTTTGGATTTTACCACCTCCACGACTGCGGGAATCACTTCACCGGCTTTTTCGATCACGACCGCGTCACCAATCCGGATGTCTTTGCGTTTGATTTCGTCCTCGTTGTGCAACGTCGCGCGCGCAACCGTGCTTCCACTCACAAACACCGGCTCCAGCGCCGCGACTGGAGTGAGAATTCCGGTGCGTCCGACCTGAATGATGATGTCGTTCAAACGCGTTTCGACGCGTTCCGCGGCGTATTTGTAAGCAATCGCCCAGCGCGGCGATTTCGCGGTGAACCCGAGCCTCTCACGCTGCGCGACCGCATCCACTTTGATCACTGCGCCATCGGTTTGATATGGAAAATCCTGCCGGATTTGATCGAGATCCCGGATCGCTTTGAGAATTTCGTCAACCGAATCGGCTAGCCACCATTCTTCGTGCGTCGGCAGACCGAAGTTCTTGAAGAGCTGAAAGATTTTCGAGTGAAGACTGATCTCCGCGCCTTCGACTGCGCCGGCGCCATAAAAAACGATTCCCAGTGGCCGTTTGGCGGCGGCTTTTGGGTCGAGATGCTTTAACGAACCGGCAGCAGCGTTGCGCGGATTCGCAAACAGCGGAAGACCCGCGGCCTTGCGGTCCTTGTTCAGTCTCTCGAAGCCGGCTTTGTTCAGATAAGCTTCCCCACGCACTTCGAAAATATCTGGCGCATCGGCGCGCAACTGGTGCGGCACCGATCGGATTGTTTTGATGTTTTGTGTGATATCGTCCCCGACAAAACCATCGCCGCGAGTCGCGGCATATTTCAGCCGGCCCTTTTCATACATCAGCGACACCGCCACGCCGTCCACTTTGGGTTCTATGACGACCGGAATTTTTTCGCCGGGGAGAAGCCGGGTGATGCGCTTATAAAAATTGGCCACCTCTTCTTCGGAATAAGTATTGTCGAGGCTAAGCATCGGCGCGCAGTGCTGGATTTGCGCGAACGCCTCAAGCGGTTTTCCGCCTACTCGCTGGGTGGGCGAATCCGGCGTGACCAGATCGGGAAATTGCGTTTCTAAATCAACCAATTCCCTGTAAAGCCGGTCGTATTCGCGGTCGCTGATAATCGGCGCGGCTTGGTCGTAATACAGCCGATCGTGTTTGCGGATTTCCTCTCGCAGATGTGGGATGCGCTTTGCGGCTTGTGCTTCCTCTTTTGCCATCATTGCAGCATACCGGCAGCGGAAATGTCGGCAAAGCCACCGTCGTCATTCCGAGCGAAGTCGAGAATGGAGCGGCTGGGGAAGCTGCAACATAGACGGGAAGGCCGGAGGCTGAGCGAACGGGAAGTGAGCGAATCAAATCCCGTGGCAGAACCCAGATTAATTTCGCGGGGTCCTTCGACTTCGCTTCGCTTCGCCCAGGATGACAGCGATAAAGAGCAACAGGCTTTCAAATTCCTGCAAAGCAGCTATGCATACACCATCGTGAAACCCGCTGAGCGCGTCCTCGGGGTTGAAGGCGGCGGAACAAAGACCGCCTGGGTGCTGGTAGAAACGGCAGCCGATACGTCCAGCTCCGAATTTCGGATCCTGGAACAGGGAAAACTGCCGCCATCGAATTTTCGGCTCACCGAGCCCGGTCGGCTGCGCACGATTTTTGCAGAGCTTCCGAAGCAAATCGATCGCGCGGGCGTTTTCCTCGCCGGCTGCGGGACAGACGAAGACCGCAGCTTGCTTCAGCGAATCTGTCTCGAGATCTGGCCAAAGGCCAAAATCGTGATAGGCAGCGACCGCGATTCGGGTCTGGCAGCGGCGCTTGATCATGGTGACGGCATTGTCGTCAACGCGGGAAGTGGTTCTTCGGTGACTGGACGACGCGGCGATAGGATCGAGAGAGCAGGCGGATGGGGACATATCCTGGGGGACACCGGCGGCGGCTATTTTCTTTCTATCCAGGCGCTCCGTCTGATCTTGCGCGAATACGACTTGAATCGCGCCGAGATAGATTTCACTGCGAAAATCCTGCACGCGCTCTCATTGAACAATCTCGATGAACTCGTTCGCTGGGCGCAAACGGCGGACAAGATGGAAATCGCCATGCTCGCTCCGGTCGTATTCGAGGCGGCAGGCAGCGGCGATGCGCGCGTCATAGACATCATCGAAGAAGGCGCACGGGTTCTGTGCGAATACACCGAGGCGGTGGCCGACCGTCTTCATTTGCTCGCGCCAAAAGTGGTGCTGATGGGCGGTCTATTTTTCCGCGACTCAATTTACGCGCACACGTTTCGCCGCAGGTTGAAGAAGAATCTTCCCGATGTCCGCGTAGCGACTGCTGAGCGAGCTCCCGAATTGGGCGCCGCATGGATTGCAGCGGAAGCGCACGACCATGCCTCGTTTCATCTGAGGCCATCGCAAACCGAAACCATCCCGAAAGCTTTTCGGATTGCGCTCACGGAACAGCGCAACCCGCGCTCTGAAAATCTGGAAAAAATGAGCGCTTCCGAACTGGTTAATATCTTTATCGAAGAGGAAACATTCGTTCAGGAAGCATTGCGTGCTGCCGACGCGGATCTCGCTCGTGCAATTGAAATAGTTACTGAATCGCTTCGAAACGGTGGCCGGTTGTTTTACGTCGGCGCCGGAAGTAGCGGGCGACTCGGCGTACTCGATGCGAGCGAAATCCCGCCCACTTTTGGCGCGCCGTCGCACCTTGTGCAGGGAGTAATTGCCGGCGGAGCTGCGGCGCTGCATCGGAGTGTGGAAGGCGCGGAAGATGAGGAGAGCGCCGGCGCATTGGCGGTAGATGAACGCGGTGTGACGGCTGCCGATGTTGTCATTGGAATTACAGCCAGCGGGCGGACGCCTTTTGTGCTCGGTGCGCTTGCGCAGGCGCACTCGTTAGGTGCAAAGACGATGTTGCTTACGTGTAACCCCCACGTGTCCGCTGTAGTGGCAGGCGTATCGCCTGCAAATCAGGGAATTGCAGCCGGCACGGCTGCCTCTACAGACATCGATCTCGTAATCACCCTGCCGGTGGGACCCGAAATCCTGACTGGATCAACCAGATTGAAGGCAGGGACCGCGACGAAGGTTGCCCTGAACATCATCAGCACCGGCGCGATGATCGGACTTGGCAAAGTGCGCGGAAATCTCATGGTCGATCTACACACCACGAGCACGAAATTGCGCGACCGCGCTGTGCGGGTTTTAGCCGAGCTGACCCAACGCGATTATGAATCCGCCCATGGTTTGCTGGAAGCGAACGGGTGGAACCTGCGGACTGCGTTAGAGAAGTTGTAGAAATTTTTGTTCTGCATAAGCGCAACGGAAGTGGCTCGTGCGAAGATACGTACAACTTAACCGAAAGGAACAACCTTATGCTTTGGACAATATTCGTTATTTTGCTGGTTCTGTGGCTGCTTGGATTGGTCAGCTCATATACGCTCGGCGGGTTCATTCATATCCTGCTCGTGATCGCGATTGTGGTGCTGATCATTCAATTGCTCTCAGGCCGCCGCCCCTTATAACATCCCGGCGATGAAACCAGCCGGTATTGTCGGCATCATTCTGATCGTCATTGGCGTGATTGCGCTCGCGTGGGGCGGCATCACGTACACGAAGCGTGAGAAGGTGCTGGACCTCGGCCCGATTCAGGCGACCGCGGAAAAACAAAAGACTATCCCGCTTCCGCCTGTGCTGGGCGGGATCTGTTTGGTCGGCGGAATCGTGCTGATAATCGTCAGCAGCCGAAAAACCTGACGCCCATTTGCTAAACTTGTAGCCACCGGCCGTGGCCGGTCCTGTCTTGCGCTGTTTCAGGTAAACCCAAGACGGCCCAAAGGGCCGTGGTGGCTACAAAGGGTCACCCGCCGGCTTTGAGCACGGCGAAAGTTTTGCTGCCTTTGCGGTCGAGATAAAGAAGCACGCCGCGTTTCGGATCGGCTTTATTGAGCGCGTCACGGAAAGATTTCACGTTCGTGACTGGTTTGCCGTCCACTTCGGTAACCACGTCCTCGCGCTGAATGTCCTGCGCCGCGGCGATACTATTGTCTTCCACGTCGGTTACAATCACGCCTTCGTGTGTCGGGAGATACAGGCGCTCTGCAACCTCCTTCGTCAGTTCCTGCACCTGCAATCCAAATTTGCCAACATCCTGCGGTTTGGGTTCGCTTGGTTGAACCGGCTGATTTGATGTGCGCGTAATTTCGTCGGGTAATTCGCCGGTTTTCACAGGCACTTTCATTGACTGGCCCTTGCGCCAAACGGTCAGGTCGACGTTCTGACCGACTTTCTTTTTCAAAATTTCGTGCTGCAACTGTGAATCGGAGCTGATCGAGGTTCCATCGACCTGCGTGATCACGTCGAACGGACGCAGATCGCTTTTAGAAGCCGGCGCGTCCGCCTCGATTGTGCGGACTACGACGCCTTTGTCAGCGCCTTTAAACAAGTCGCGGATCGTCGGGTCGTCGCCGAGCGTCTCGATGCGAATGCCCAGCCAGGGCCGCACGATTTTATGTCCCGCGATGAGTTCGCCACCGATGTCTTTGGCCATGTTGATAGGAATGGCAAAGCCCAGGCCACGGTTCATTCCGTTGATCAGCGTGTTCATCCCGATCACCTTGCCGTCGATGTCGCACAGCGGTCCGCCACTATTACCCGGATTGATCGACGCATCGGTCTGCAAATAATCCGAAATAGAGTAGCCGCTTGACTGAAGCAATTTGCTCCGGCCTTTGCCGCTAATCACGCCATAGGTGAATGTGTAGTCGAGCTTGAACGGCGCGCCGATCGCGAACGCAAATTGACCGACGCGCACGGTATCGCTGTCGCCGAGTGGAACCACCGGCAGATCTTTCGCATCAATTTTGACGACGGCGATGTCCGTCTTCTCGTCCGTGCCCACCACTCGCCCCGGAAACTCGCGGCCGTCTTGTAATTTGACGTCGATTTTGTCCGCATCCTCGATCACGTGCACGTTGGTGAAGATGTAACCATCCGACCGCACGATGAAGCCGGAGCCTTCGCTTTGGACGGGTCGTGGGGTGCCCGGATTCCGGCGCGGATTGTTTTCATCCGGCGCGCCTTGAAAGAACAGATCGTCAAGAGGCGAGCTGTCGCTGGTTTCGCTCTTCTTGGAAGTCTCAATGATGACAACGCCGGGCGCCACGGTTTCGAAGACTTTAGCGAAAGCGTTATTCAACTGGTGAACAACATCCTTGCCCGCTTCGGCCGCAGATGAATTCAGCGGAACAGGAGAACTGGGCACGGCCTCCGGCTGCGCAGCAAACGAAGTACTCAGCGCGAGGCACAGGGCAAAAATGGACAAGCGCATAGGTTGGAATTTTGACACCGCCCAACATGCAACGTTCAACCGGGTGCGTCCAATTCCGGTTCGCGATCCCAATTCGGTCGGGACCCCGTGTCGGACGTACTCAAAGACCTACTCGAAGTTCAGTCGCAGCCATGCCAGATTACTTGGCGGAAGGCGTATAATTGGCGATCCAACCATCCCCATGCGCAGGTTTAAGAGGCGATTCGTCTTACGAGCGGGCGTTGTAGCTCTGGTTTTGATTCTTTTGTGGGGATTGGGCATCGGGCCAGAACCTCCCGCGCGCATCACGGTTTCGCCGGACGAACTGGTGCGGGCCGTCACGATTCAGCGCGATTCCCTCATCGACTTGTGTCTGATGGAACACGTCGATCCAAATGGACGCGACGCGCAAGGCCGCACACCGCTGTTGATCGCGGCGTCGCAAGAGGATTGGAAAACGGCGCGCCGGCTTCTCGATGCCGGAGCTGCGACTGACTTTGCCGACAAAAACGGTTTCACGCCGTTAATGGCGGCAGCGATGCACGGAGATTCGGAAATGTTTGGGTTGCTCCTGGCGCGCTCAACCAATCTCCATCCCGAAACTCCGTGCACGGACGGACAGGATCTTCTCGGTTTTGCTCTCGACGGCGGAAATCCGGAGATCATTAAAGCCGTGCTCCAGCGCTTGCCTCCGGCACAGGAGTGGACGGCCAGCACGCGGCGTGCTTTGTCTAGAGCGCTTCAGGCCGGAAAGAAGGATGAAATCCGGGTGCTCCTCACCAAACAAGCGACGCCGCCGACACCCGAAGGGAAACAAGTGCCGTATCTTGCATATGCGGTCGCCAGCAGCAACTCCGCCCTTTTTGCGACGCTGCTGGATTGCGGAGCAGACCCGAATACCGTTTTGCCATCGCATTGCGACAAAGATTTCCTGGCGCTGCTGCCGAATAAATTGCGCAGTTACATTGAAGACGACCGCAACGTGACCATGCTGATGCTCGCCGCCGCTCTCGGCCAGGTGGATTACTTGCGCGCGCTGCAGGATGCCGGAGCCAACCGAAGCCGCCTAACGACCCGGAACAAAATGTCGGCGTTGGATGTTGCCGCTGAGACCGGACACTGGCGGTCCGCCCAAATTCTTCTCGGTGGTGGGCCGGCCCCGGACAAGCTGCGGATCGAAATTTCTCTGGGGCTACAAAGGGTCGCTTTAGTGAAAGACGGCGTGCCGATCTACCACGCGCGATGCTCCACCGGGCGGAATGGTTATTCCACGAAGACGGGCGAATTCGTCATTACCAACAAAGAGCGCAACCATCGTTCCACGATTTACCACGTCGAGATGCCGTATTTCATGCGACTAAGCTGTCTTGATTTTGGAATGCACGCCGGCGTCGTGCCGAATTATCCGGCGTCGCATGGTTGCATTCGATTGCCGTGGGACGCCGCCGAGAAACTTTACTCCGAAGTTCCAGTCGGCACGGTGGTCACCGTTCAATAGCACGACACGCGAACGAACGCGGACTGAATCAGGAAAGCAGGAAATGTTTTGGTAGGGCGCGACCACAGCTTGCTCGCCCTGGCGAGGGCGCGCCGTAGCAGTGTTTGGGCGACGGAACCAAAACACGATCAAGATATGTTGTAGGACAGGCGCATCGCCTGCCACCGGGACGAGTCGCCTCTCCCGTTGCTGAAGGGGAGAGGATTAAGGTGATGGGTCAGCGTTAACGTCTATCGACAATCGGCCACAACTTGTCCCCGATGGGAGACGGCTCGCCCTCGGGCCGTTGGATTCCCGCGGCCGGAGGGCAGACCGTCTCCAACGCGGGAACCGCAACAACGCATACACGACGATGCCCACGACCGAAATCATCCCTCAGCCTCCCCCCTCTCCCTTTACAAAGGGCGAGGCGACCCGGACAACGCCAAAAAACAACCGGCGAATATCACGTCGCGTGAAACCGTGTCGGCGTTTCTTGAATCCAAACTGCGCATGAGCACATAAAGGTATTGCATCAAATGAATGTCACCCTTGGCGCGTGAGCAGAGCTTTTACGCGCTGTTCCATTAACTTTTTCGGGTTGTCTGGCCGATTCGCCGTCGATACGCTCGGGGCGGACATGAAATCGGTTTTACCCGCCTTTGCCCCTGCCGGTTACGACGTCTGCTTTCGCTAACTTTTCTGAATCCAAGCGCACCGACGACCGCATCTCAACAATAACCCGGGAGGCCTATGAAACGCTTCGTTTTGATCTCAATCGCCATCTTCTACTCCATGGCAACGGATTTCGCAGCCGAGCTACCATCCGACGATGCCATTCGGCAAATCTTAAGCGATCGCGTTGGAAAGAACGAGAATGGTGTCGGCATTATCGTTAAGATCGTCACCCCGGCCGGCGAACAACTGATATCTCATGGCCATCGACGCGAAGGAGACCCTCGGGCCCTCGATGGCGACACGGTTTTTGAAATCGGCTCCGTCACCAAAGTGTTCACCGCGCTAGTGCTCGCCGATATGGTGCAGCGAAACGAGGCGGCACTTGCCGATCCGGTTGGAAAATACCTGCCGCCCAGCCTCAGCGTTCGCACGCGAAACAATCGCCCGATGACTCTTCTCGATCTAGCCACGCACACTTCGGGCCTGCCGTTCATGCCGGAAAACGCTCCTCCCTTGAATGATCCAGCCGCGGCGAAATACTCGCCCGCCGATCTCGCCCGTTACGTCGCCAACTATCAGCCAACACGAGATGCAGGAACCCAATGGGATTATTCGAACATTGGTTATTGGATCTTGAGTGAAGCGCTCGCCGCACGCGCTGGAGACAACTTCGAAAATTTGATGAACAAGCGCGTTATCGCGCCGCTTGGCCTAACGAATACAGGTTTCATAGTTTCGCAGAAGATGAGATCCGATGCTGCGCAAGGTCATGACGCCGCGTTAAAGCCGGCACCGAGCGTTTCCTCCCTGGCGATCTACTCGCTCATGCCGGCAGCTGGAGGGCTCTACTCGACAGCCAACGATCTCGGGAAACTGCTCTCGGCGGCGATGAGCTTGCAGGCTTCGCCTCTCTCTGTCGCCATCAAACTCACACTCGAGGCGCGCCGCCCGACCGGTGGTTCGGAAGAACAGGCGCTCGGGTGGAGCATTGTCGGAAAGGGCGATGGCGAGATTATCTATCGCGACGGCGGCACGTTTGGCTTCGCAAGCTCCATTGCTTTCGACCCGAAGCAGCGCATCGGCGTGGTCGTGCTTTCCAATCAAAACGGCAGCATTGATGACATCGCGCGACACCTATTACGGCCAGACAGTCCGTTAAAAACCGCCGCTAAAACTTCACACACCGAGATCACGATAGATCCGGTCGTCTTGGATCGATACGTTGGTCGCTACGAAATCAAAGGCGAAGGAACATTTACGGTGGCGCGCGAAGACAACTTCCTTACCATCGAATCGCCGGCCGACTGGGGACTGCCCAAGCTACACATTCATCCCGAAACCCACCGCGATTTCTTTGCCGCCGAATTACCGCTGCGCATCACCTTCCAGAGCGATGCTGGAGACCACATCACTGGTTTTCTCATCTACCCGCCGAATGGAAAGAAAGCGCTGTCCGCGCACAGGCAATAGCTGGCTGGCCAGCTCTAACGGCCTAACCATGCGCTCCAGCCAACCGCTGGCCGATTTGATGTTTAGCTTTCACATGATTTCAACATTAAACTCCGTAGCGAAGCTCGCTCCCGCCAGCGGTGGCTGAGCTTGGTCTCGTTAGATGTAGCGCGATCACATAATCCCAAAACGCAGTCCCCGACCAGATCCCTTCTAACATCCTGAGCTTTAAGGTTTGATCGCGACATCAGTTGCATTTTTAATCGCAGAGGCAATGGAACCGAATGAAGCTCTCGGTATCGCCGCTCAGGTGGCGGTGACCCTGGCCGGGTTCGCCGGCATCGTGGTCGTTTTTCGACCTGAATCGGTGCACCAATGGTCGCCCGTCGACCGGTATCGCCTACACTTGCTGCTCAACAATTCCATCTTTCCGCTCGCTTATTCGTTGTTTGGAATGTTGTTGCTCACGATCAAGCCCCCGCCGAATTCGATCTGGCAATGGTGCAGTGCGTTTGCCGCGGCTTTCCAAGTGCCGTTTGCAATCATAAATTTCAGAACGCCGCGCCGCTTTAGTCCCGACGAATTCAAAGGCGTGCCCAAAATCTTGTTTTATCCATTGTTTGCGATCGGGATCTCGACACTTTTGCTGCAACTTTACAACATCGCAGTGCTGAACAGGTTTTGGCCATTCTTTGCCGCGATCTTCGTCCATCTCATGGCTGCGATGTTGCAGTTCGTGCGGCTTGTTCTTCCTCCGCGGTCCGTTATCAAATGACATCTAACCGGGCGATGCAGCCAACCGCTGGCCGCTCTGAAGCGTAGTTTTACATGACTTCAACACTTCAATTGCAGATTAAGCTCGCTCTCGCCAGCGGTGGCTGATCTTGTTCTCGTTAAGCCTCGCGCAGGCCCACACGTCAGGAAAACTCATGTTTGACCACGTCAAATTCGGAGTCAGCGACTATGCAGCGAGCAAAGCGTTCTTCCTCAAGGCACTCGAACCGCTCGGCGTAGCTGTTGTCTCGGAGGGGCCGCCGACGTACGGTGTCGAGCTTAGCCCAAAGGGTAAGGCTTCATTGTGCATGCACCAAACCGAGGAGAAACCGGCGCATCTTCACCTGGCGTTCACGGCCGAGAACCGCCAGCAAGTCGAAGCTTTCTATCGCGCGGCTCTGGAGGCGGGTGGTAAAGACAATGGTGCGCCTGGTCTGTGCCCGGAACACCACGCGAACTACTATGCAGCTTTCGTCATTGGTCCGGACGGGCACAACATCGAAGTGGTTTGCCACGAATCCGAGGCCTAACCATTTCGTTGCAGCGAGCTCGAAAGCTGTTTCGTCGTCGCCCAGTGAATCCCGGTGATCGCTTATGATTGTTCCCATGAGCCGGCGTTTAATTCTTTTCACTCCAGGGGCGGGTGCGCCTTCGTCGCATCCGTGGATGCAAAATTGGAAGCAGCGTTTATTTGAGATTGGTATCGTCGAGACGTTCGATTATGACTACATGCGCGAAGGACGGAAACGACCCGATTCGTTGCCGCAATTGATCGCGGCGCATCGGAAAGCATTGGAAGTCGCCCGAGAGAAACATCAACCGGACTCGACAGTCCTAATCGGCAAGAGCATGGGCGGCCGGGTAGGCTGTCACGTGTCGCTCGAGGAAAAGGTGGCCGGCCTTGTTTGTCTCGGGTACCCGCTTTGCGCAATGGGCGACCGTACAAAACTCCGCGACGAAGTTCTGCGCGCGCTGACTGTGCCCATCCTGTTTGTGCAAGGCGCGCGAGATCCGTTATGTCCGCTCGATCTTCTGCAGACGGTTCGAGCCGAAATGAAAGCGCCAAACTTTTTGCACGTCGTCGACGGCGGCGATCATTCCCTGCGTGTGCGGGTGCGCCAACTTCAGGCGACAAGAGAAACCCAGGAAGATATCAATCGACAAATCTTTAAGGCCATCGCCGAGTTTATCGACCAATTGCCGAAGTGACTGCAGATTAGATGAGCATGAAGGGGAAACCTACTCCCGTTTCCGTTCGTTCGGGCCAGGTTGAGTTCGTTAAAGTCAATACTGATGCGTGGCGATGGCGCGATGTTTATCGCTGGCTGCTGAGTTTACGTTGGCCACAGTTTGCCGCGGTCGCCGCCACGCTCTACATCGCCCTGAATCTTCTCTTCGCCGCGCTTTACAGTTTCCAGCAGGGCAGTATTGCCGGCAGCACTGGCGGGCACAGGTTTTTTGATTGCTTCTTTTTCAGTGTACAAACACTGGCCACCGTAGGCTATGGCCACATGTACCCGCAGACGCTTTACGGCCACATCATTACCACCATCGAGATCATGAGCGGCCTCTTTTTGCTCGCAGTCATGACCGGGCTGATTTTTGTCCGATTTTCGCGTCCGATTGCGCGAGTGGCGTTTAGCAGGCCGATTGTCATCGCGCCGTTGAACGGCAAGCCGACGCTAATGGTGCGCGTAGGGAACGAAAATCATCACAGCATGGTCGAGGCGGAATTTCGGATCATGTTTTCTCGTGATGAGCCCTTGATCGAAGGCGGCGATTTCAGATACTTTTACGACCTGAAATTGCATTTCGATCGGTTGACTGTTTTCCCGGCAGCGTTAACTCTCCGACACGTGATCGATGAAACGAGTCCGTTATACGGCGCGACACCCGAATCGCTGGAAAACAGTCGCGCACTTTTCTTCGTTTCAGTAGTAGGCGTCGATCCCGTTATTGCAGCGGCGGTTCAAACGCAACAGGACTACACCTGGCGCGATATTCTCTTTGGACATCGTTTCGTCGAAATCTATACAGAGCACGGCGGTGGCAGGCTCACGGTCGATTACGGTCGCCTTCACGACACCGAACCAACCGAGTAACTTTATCCCGGGACTCGGTGTTGCCGATTCATTCAGGCAGCAGAAGGATCATTCGCGCAAACTGAAACAGCGCGGTGATAATCTGGAAGATAATACCGGTAAAGAACGGCCAGAATGCGCCAAGAAAGGCAGCGTTGTACAGTTGCAAGATGTTTGCTGCTATGCCGAACATTCCGAATAGATAAAAAACGAAGGGCGTGGCGCGTTCGCGCTGGATCTGTCGCATATCCAA
The DNA here is from genome assembly GCA_036499375.1 of Candidatus Udaeobacter sp. GTDB lineage: Bacteria > Verrucomicrobiota > Verrucomicrobiia > Chthoniobacterales > UBA10450 > Udaeobacter. The sequence continues at coordinate 75,503 of DASYDV010000023.1, read as the reverse complement.
ACGACGAAAGTCTTTAGTCATCGTAACGGCGAAGATCAAAGAAACCACAAAGCCGGTAACGCTGCACCATCGCCAAATTCCGGCCGGAATGCGTGTGATCCGTAAGTAACAACATTCCTAACATGGAAAGGCTCAGCGGCACGAGGGAATTGCCGAGCAAAAGCCGCAACCGGAGCTTATCGACGGCCGACCATTCATGGACGGATTCCCGACGAAAAACGACGACCACGCCGGCAAAACCGGCCAATGCGACCGCGATCTGCGCAGCAATGCCAAGAGCTTCGCTCGATTCCATTGTTAGCGTCTTATTCTGGTTGTAGCAAATGGCATGAACAAATCTCCTCTGTTTTTTGCGCAGGCAAGGATTGGCAGTACCATTTCAATCCACAATTACATCAAAGGAGTAACACATTATGCCTAGTTATGTTTGTTTGATTCAGTTTCAAGACCAGGGGATTCGAAATATCAAAGACACAGTGAAACGCGGCGACGCTGCCATGGCTGAAGCCGAGAAAATGGGAATGAAGATCGTGGAGGAATATTGGACGATGGGCGCTTACGATGCGGTTGTCGTTTTGGAGGCGCCGGATGACGAAACGATGAGCGCGTTCATACTCAAGACGGGCTCACTCGGCAACGTGAAAGCCCAGACATTGCGCGCGTTTCGCCGCAATGAGATGGAAGGGATCCTGGCGAAGATTAAATAGCGCTTCTCAAAGTCCCAGTTTCGCCATCTCTGCGGGAGACAAAGTGGTCGGACGAAGATAAACACGATCCCCATTCCAGCCCGCGGTAAAAATATAAGTTCGGCCTGGCTGCACGTTGACGGTAATCGAGGCTGGCTGACGTAATTCGGTATTCGGAACGGCTGAAATCGTCAGGACATGCCGGCCCGCGGGCATGAAATGGTCGTAGCGGCGACCCTGAACAATGTTCATCACGGTTCGGCCGTCGATTTTTAGATTGGCGGCGAGGTTCCAGCCGAAGTTGGCGGTTCTGATGACAACCAGACGACCACCCGGCTGACCCGCAGCATTGCCAACGGAGACTCCAGACAAGAAGATAAGAATCAGAAGAAATCTGCTGATGTAGCTGGTTAAAGTCCTCATACCAGCATTGTAACACGATGGGTTTGACGACCGCACGCCTTAAATGCGCCAGAGCGAGCGGTGTGTGCCGAACTCGGAGATTTCGCCGGAGGAGTGTTTGCTGACGTAAATGGTGATCGAAATCACGATGACGAATGTGCTCACAAGAATAAACGCCACGAACCATGATGGGATGTGACCGATGTGCAGCGCGTGATAAAACGACACGATGTCGGTGATCGGCGCGGTGGCGTGCAAAAAGATTTTTGTCAGCCACGCGATCAGGATCAGGATGAAAATGAAAATGTAATTGCGTTTCAACCGGCGCCCGATCGCCTCCAGCTTCGTGATCTTGAAACAGGGCAAAATTAAATCTTCGCAAACGAGCTTTTTCCATTCGCCCTGAAGCAAGTCGCGATTTTCCATGACCATCGGGACAAGAAAATGTGCTTCCAGCATGCGGACGCGCGCGCGGAATGCGTCGTAAAAACGGTACCGACGTGCCTCGATCCAGAGCAGAACCCAAACAATGGCCAGGTTAAAAAAGAAAATGATGTGCGGCACTTCGCGCGTGGAAAACGCAATTGTGATAATGGCAGTGCTGCTGGTGATGGCCCAGTTCGTGGTGACATCCAGTCGTTGCCGCCACACCATGATCCGACTCATCTCACCTCGATAGAAATGCGACATTGCGTTGACATAGCCCGGATCGTAAATGCTCCGCTGGAAGGAGACTGTCCGCTCCTCTTTTTGGGGCACGGCTGTGTTTGGAGTCGCCACAATTTGTTCTTTAACTGGATAACTGGGTTTGGTGCATAATCCAATAAATCTCTCCGCCCAAAATGCCTATCGCCGTTCCAGATCTACTACACGAACAACAGGTAATCCTCAGGTTGCGCTCCCGAAAACCTGCGAATGCCATTCGCGAGATCGTGCAGCTGGTTGCGCACACCGGAAAAATCGCCAACCCTGAGGCTTTTCTCGAACAGGTGCTCGCCCGCGAACGGACACACCCGAGTGTAGTCGAACACGGCGTCGCGTTTCCACACGCGCGCACCGATTTGGTTGATGAAATTGTAATCGGGGTCGGACGCAGCCGCGCGGGCATTTCATTCAGCGAAAATCAACCGCGCGCCCATCTGATATTCGTGATCAGCGTTCCCGAACGGCTGCTCAGCGATTACCTCATCGTTGTCGGCACCCTGGCGCGACTGACGCAGAATGAGACGATCCGTTCAAATTTGCTAAGCGCGGAAACGCCTCGGGAATTTGTCGACGCGTTAACGGGAGAACCCCTGTAACCGGGGCCCTGACCGCGGTCAGCCTCGCCCAGCGAGGCGGTTACATCCTAACGAGAGCGCGCTTTTTTTGGCGGCAATCCCAATACCGGCGCGCGACAGGTTTCTTTCGGTCCTTTGACGCCAGAGACTTGATCGTAACGTAGTGTCTTCATCGTCGCATTCACGCGTTTGCTCAGCGAGTTGAACGACAGATCGGCCGCGCGTGCCGCCTGCGCTTTGCGAAATTCCTTGGCCAGCGCATACGTGAACACTCCATAGCTGATCGTTCCGTGGTGATATTCATACGCGTAGCCATCCTCCTGACACGCCGTGAGGACCACGGGCATGTACGGGCCGCGACGTTCGCGTGGCGCCTTTCGATACTGCGTCGCGGTTTGTTCTTCACGCAGGCTCATTGCGGTGCCGAGTTTTTTCGTGCTGCCATTGCGTCCCATATATTTTTGGCGAACCTCGCGGCTACCACCGAAATCGGGGTTGAGGTTCCGCAGGTCGCGCTCTTCCCACATTTGTTCCGCTTGGTTCCAGCGAAGCATTCGGTGCCGGATATCGTCCGGCGGAGTGATTGCGCGAATCTTCCTCGCGCCATCCCGGGTCAAGCCGCCCGAGTGGCAGCAATCGAAGACGGCGAAAAACTTCGCGCTGTATGAAAGCGCGCTGTAGTACCGCAGAAAATCGTCGTCGGTAATGGCGCTGTCCTGTGTCCAATGAAAATCGTACGGCACCAGGCATTCATCCACATGATCGATTCGTTCCGCCGCGTTGTAGTCGGGCAATTGTGCGCCATGGCCGCTATAATAAAGGACGCGCTCGTGACCATCGGCCGTGCCGTCCAGCAACCAGTCGATCCGTTCGCGAATCGCCGCGGCAGTGGCGCGCTCGTCGAGCACGACTCGAATATCTTCCGCGTCGAATCCGATTTCCTGCAAAACGCTGCTCATAAGAAAGACGTCGTTTACGCAGCCTTCCAGACGCGAGCTTGGGTCGGGATAGTCGTTGATGCCGATAAGTAATGCGCGTCGCCGGCGTTTTTGCACCGTGCTCTGGAATTGGGTGCTTCGCCTTGCGAGGGCGCGCACGCCCGGTCGTTGCGCGAGAACGCGATACACGTCTTGCCGCGTCAAATCCCGTTGGAGATAACCGGCGTGCCCGGGAAACTTATCTAAATCGACTATCGCATCATGACCGGCGACACGGTCGTCCCAGGAAATTTCCTCAAAGTTCGGAACGGGATCGACAATCCGATGAGCAAGGACCGGATCGCTTTTGTTAAACAGATGAAACCAGTATTTCTGCTTAACACCAGCGATCTTGTTGCCGAAATGCGCGGCTTTGAGAAACGGATTGGCGATTTGTGAGCCGAACGTAACGAAATACCGCCCAGCGCAACCATTTTTGTCCTCATTCGAAAACGCGTCGTAACAAATGATGCTCCCCAGACTATGCGCCATGATGACGTCCGGATTGAACGTGTCGATTCGCTCGATCAAACGTTTGCGCAACGCAGCACGCAACTGTGCGTTCTGGTCCCACTCGGCGACCATCCCCGCGTGCCAACCGTCGGCGGGTTTCGCAAAATCCAATAAGCCCCGTCTCGGGCGGAACCACCCGGAAACGGTCTGAGCTGCATCTTCGATGGCGGCTCCGACGGGCGCGAACCCGAGGTTCGCTGCAGCGCCAACGTCGGTGAGAAGATTAATCTTCCCCGAGAACAAACTATCGTAATCGAAGCGCTCGTACGTTGGCACAGAGGCAGGATCGAAATACTGGATGCCGGCGCTGATCGCTTTTTCCCAGGGTTCTTCCCATGGCTGATTGTCCGGGCGCTCCTGGTGGCCGACTCCGTGAACCAGGAGAATTTTCATTTCGATTAAACCGTGAACGGTTTCTGTTTTTCGAAACCGTAGTTTGCGGGTCCGATGGTGAAATAATTCGGCGTCTGCGTGGGCGGCATCAGTTTCACGATCGATTTCTGAAACCCGCGATAATCCCCCTTAAATTTTCCATTTTTCCAAACAGCAAGCAGCGTCTCGGTGAACAAACCGTTTCGGTCGCCGTCCGAGCTTGTTTGGTTGTCCTGACAACCGGAGATCAAAACCCCGGTGGCGCGCATCTTCGTACGCGGGTCGGCGCCGCGTTGTTGCAGTTTGTCGTAGAAATTCTGGTGATCCATGTAAACGCGCAGCGCAACGTCTCGCGGCATCATCCGGGGACGGACGGGAGCCAGGCCGAGGGCCGAGAAATGCGCCTCGCGCAGAACCGTGCCGCTATGGCAACTGTCCGACAGCACGAAAATTCGCACACCCGCGGCGAATTGATTCAGCGCTGCATAAAGCTCGTCATCGATCAGTTCGCCATCGTACAAGCACCACGTTTCATCAAACCCGTCCGGCTCGAAATCGTTCCCGGTATTCGGCACCTGGCCGCCATGGCCCGAATAAGAGAGAAAGAAAATGTCGTTCCGTTTTAGTTTCGCCGCGGCCGCTTTGATATCGGCCAACATCTGATTGCGTGTTGCCGCTTTCGTCAGTCGCTTGGTCACCTTTGTGAAGCGTTGTTTTTTAGCTAACGCCTGCATGTCGTTCGCGTCGAACTCGCAGGCAGTAAGTTGTCCGTCCCAGCCGCTGTACTGTTTTGGGTCGACAGCGTTGAGACCGATGTGGAGAGACGCTCCAGTTGGCATAAGCGATCCTTTCGTTTGGAATGCGACGCGGATTCTGAACCAAAAGGCAAGGCCTGTGCAAGATGATTGTTACTCTCACATGCGATTGTCTCGCTCTGGAAATTACCTTTATCGATTTCCATTTGCGCGAGTTGAAACGAAACGACTATCTTGGGACCCGTGTTCAGCTTGACCATGCTTGGCAGCGGAAGCGCGGGAAACAGTGCGCTGGTTGCAACCGATCACTGCAAGATCCTTGTTGATGGCGGACTGAGCGCGCGGCAAGTGGTGTTGCGCCTGGAGCAATGCGGCGTAACTCCTGAGCAGCTCGATGGCGTTGTTCTTACACACGAACACAGCGATCACATCTGCGGCCTCGAAGTTCTCTGCCACAAATTTGATCTGCCGATTTATTGTAACGGGCTCACCGCTGAGGCGCTTCGGTCCAGTGGTCTCGCAGAGAGATGCCGTAATTGGCGGCTCTTCCCGACGGGCGCGGAATTTTCTATCTGCGACATCACAGTGCAAACATTCCCCGTGCCGCACGACGCCGTGGACCCGATCGGGTTCGTGTTTCACGCGGGCTCAGGCAGTCTCGGTTTTATCACCGACCTTGGTTATGTGACCAAGATGATCGTCGAACGGTTGCGACAGGTGCGAACGCTTGTGGTCGAGACGAATCACGACGAAAAACTTTTGCAGAACGATGCCCATCGACCGTGGCCGGTGAAACAGCGGATCCAGTCGCGCCACGGCCATTTGTCGAACACGGCTGCGGCTGGCGTGATCGAGGAACTATTATCAGGAAACATCGAGCGTGTCGTACTCGGACACTTGAGCCGGGATTGTAATACACCGGCTCTTGCGCTGGCTACGGTGCGCGCCTCGCTGGAGAAGTGCGGCAGGATCGAGGTGGAAATGTATTGTGCGACGCAATCCGAAATCAGTCCACGATTTCAAATCAGCGACACAGACCCCGGCGCTTTTCAACCAACGTTTGAAAATGCGTTTTTCCAAAACGCGCCATAGCGGCTGTCTGGGACTGTCGCACGCGAATGCGAAGTATGTATGCTGTTGATCTCGATCAGTCGAAACGCCTGCTTGTGATCAGCGCCGCACAACGCGTCACGCCGCAGCAAGTCAAGGCAGTCGCGGAGCGGGTGCGCGAGTTGTTGCACGATGTGACGCCCGGGTTCCGCGTTCTGGTGGATTTCCGCTGGCTCGACTCGATGGATTCCGGGGCAGCACCTCACCTTGCTAAAATCATGGAAACGCTTACCGAGAAAGGCGTTGCCGCCGTCGCGCGTGTGATGCCAGACCCGCACAAGGACATTGGTCTGAATATTCTTTCGCAATTCCATTACGCACCGGAGATCGAAATCACAACCTTCGGGACGTTGGCCGATGCGCTGCAAAGCATCGCAGCCAAATTGAATTCGACGTCGGATTGATTTTGTGCGGTTCGATCGCGCAGGGTCCCGCCATGTAGCCATCATTTCCTGTGATCGCTTGACAGGCGTTGCGGTTACAATGCCAGCAACGGGCTTGAGGGTCGCACCAGGCTGCGCTACGGTCTGCCCGGGATGCTCGATATGTTTTTGGGATGTCTCAAATGGGCTGCCGTAGGCTTTGTCGTCGCTTTTGCCCTGATGAAATTGTTCGAGGCCAGCCAGATTCACGACGATATTCCCAAGCCGGCTTTCAAGATACGGCAGACCAAGCGCGTGACGCTCGTGTTATCAGTATTCGCAGCGATGCTGTCGGCTCTGGTCTGGTTGCTCGTGCAGAAGTTGGACTGATTCTCCTTCGCCAAGGCTACGGCGGACAAGGCCGGATTACCCCATGTAGAATCCGCCGTTCACATTGAGCACGTGACCGGTGATGTAGTTCGCCATCGGCGACGCCAGGAACAAGGCCGCGTTGACGATCTCACTGACGTCTCCGAGACGACCCAGCGGGATTTGTTTAATGAAATTTTGGGCCACTTCCTCCGGCATACCTTTACTCATTCCAACATCGATGAAGCCGGGCGCGATGGCGTTTACGGTGATGTTCTGGCGCGCAAACTCGCGCGCAGAAACTTTCGTGAGCGCAATGATCCCCGCCTTGCTCGACGAATAATTCGCTTGTCCGAATAATCCCATCTGACCGCTCACGGATGAAAGGTTGATGATCCGGCCGCCAGTGCGCAGGATCGCCGCGGATTTTTGAGTGACCACGAAGGTGCCGATGAGATTAACGCGGATCACGCTCTCGAAATCGTCCAGCGATAACTTCTTGATGGTGCGATCACTGATGATCCCGGAATTGTTCACCAGAACATCGAGCCCCCCGCGCTGCTCGTGTATCTGTTGCATCATTGCTTCGACTTGCTGCGGCTGCGTGACGTCACACTCGATTACGAGCGGTTCACCAAGTTCTGCCGCTGCGTTCATGGCGTCGGTCTTGTTCTGCCCTTGCGCGTCGGCGACGTAATTCACTACGCATTGCGCGCCGCGTTGCCCGAACGCCTTGATCATCTCCGCGCCAATCCCTCGCGAACTGCCCGTGACGAGCACAATTTTTCCGGTGAAATCCAGTAGATCGCTCATGACGATTGGTCCGTCGGTTCAGAGTACCGGCGCACAATGAATGCGGTGGGCAAACCGATCAAGCAGATGTGAATGGCAAGCTCGAGCAACTCGTTAGAAAGCCGGTGTCGAAACGTTGAGAATGCCGACGGCAACACGATCCAATACATCACAAGGTAAACGCCGATCCCATAAAGGACGCCCCAAACAAACGGCTGTTTTGTCAAAAACGGCATCCTGCGATTCGCCAGGTAAAAAACCGATACGACCACAAAGGCAACGAAAAAATGGAGTGCCAGGCCAAGGACGGCTGTTGCCATTCCGCCTTCAAACGATTTGGCGCCGAGCAACCCAGCCGCGATTCCCTGCAATCCAAGCTGTATTGCGACGCCGCGTTGCCACCAAATGACAAACGCGGATGCGATATCCAAAACACCAACAACCAGACCAGCCGTCAAGATTGCGTGAAGCGCTCGGCAGTTATTCATACGGCTTCGCTATTTTTGCCGGTAGAGTTCAACGGATCGGGGCATATCGAGCAAGTTGACTCAGGAAAGCCGGAAACCAAGAAATTAGATTTCACTTGGTTTTCCGTTTTCCTGCGCTCCAGATTTGTTGTTATCTCTTTGGACAAATGGCTTCACCAATCCGGATACTGACTGCTGTCCCTATTTGCGACGGGCACGACAGCGCGATTAACACCATCAACCTGGAATTCATCCGGCATGGCATCGAAGTGATTTACCTTGGCTATCACCGGTCGGTCGGCGATATCGTGCGCGCAGCAATTCAGGAGGACGTGCGCGCCATTGGCATCTCGAGTTACAACGGAGGGCATATCGAATTTTTCGCAGCCGTTGTCGATCTTTTACGCAGGAAAGGCGCTGACGACATCAAGGTTTTTGGCGGAGGCGGCGGCACCATCACCCAGGGCGACGCCGCGATGATGCGACGTAAAGGCGTCGACGAAATTTTTTTCGCCGGCACATCGCTCGATGAGATGGTGAAATTCGTCCATCGCCGTTATGGCAAACCACGAGCGAAAAGACCGCTTGCCAAGTCACCGGACCAGGAACTCGCACACAAGCTCACAAAGATTGAAGAAGCGCACGCGAGTGGAAGCAGAAAACGTTCAACGCTCAACATCCAACGTTCAACGCCCAAATCGGAAAAGAGACATCAAACATCAAACATCGAACATCAAACATCCGTAATTGGTTTTACCGGGCCAGGCGGCGCGGGAAAGACAACGCTGATCGATGAGCTGGTGCTGCGTTTTCTCAGTCGAAATCCGAAAGACCGGATCGCCATTTTATCGCACGACCCCAGCGTGATCGGTGAAGGCGCACTGTTGGGCGATCGCGCGACAATGATCAATTCGCAGGATGATCGCGTTTTCATGCGCAGCATGGCCACGCGCGGACAGGCCGGCGGGCTTTCGCCGGCGACGCACGATTGCCTCGCATTGCTGGCACGTTCGGATTTCGATCAGGTCATCATCGAGACCGTGGGCACCGGACAGGAGGCCATGCCGTTTCGAAAAAATGGAATTGTCGATTCGACCGTGCTGGTGATGAATCCCGATTACGGCAGCCGGTTGCAATTGCAGAAAATCGTTATGCTCGATCTCGCCGACATCGTGGTCGTGAACAAGAGCGATCTCCAGCGCGCACGGACCGCACACTCAGAAATCGAGCAACGTCTTGAGCAAAATCGGCCTGCCCGCCGTAGCCTTGGCGCAGGCGGGCGCGACCAGCACTTGGTAGACACGGTTGCAAAACGACACCGCGACGCTGGCGTGGACCGGTTGTTTGAGTTAATCTCAAATCGCCGATAATCGGATTTGTCATGTCGAGTAAAGTCGAGACATCCCGCGGAGCGGCGCGAAGATTCCGCCACGGGATCGCGATAATTTTCGGTTTTGCTACGGGATTCCTCGACTTCGCTCGGAATGACGATGCGTAAAGGAGTAACTCATGAGTAAGCTCGGGCAAGTCGTCGAATCGGTCGAAAATCATAACAAATTCGTTCTTGATCAGGTAAAGAAGGCGCGCACCGACGCGAAATTCGGACGCGATCTGCTTGGCCGTTGGAACGATATCAAAGCAAAAATCCCGGTTACACGCACACCGACTGGTCTGCCCCTGCCGCGTCTTGCGTTACCAGAAATCGACGAGCCGGGCGAGATCGCGCGCTACATTTTTGGCGAAGGTTTACCCGGCCAGTTTCCGTATTTAAATGCCGCATATCCGGAGATGTATCTCGAACCGATCCGGGAGATCGAGAGCTTTGAAAAGAACGGCGGTACCGTCGGCAAAAAACCAATTCCGCAAGCGGAAGAACCAACGCGTTTGTTCTCCGGTTTGATGCTGGCTGAAGATACGAACGAGCGGTTCCACTATCTAACGCGCCACCAGCGCACCCATCGCCTTAGCACGGCATTCGACGGGCCGACACTTTATGGACTGGATAGCGATGCCGATGGCGTTTTCGGAAAAATCGGCGAAGGCGGCGTGGCGATCGACACGGTCGAAGACATGGTGCGTCTTTATGATGGATTCGATCTCGGTTCGCCGAATTTTTCTGCCTCGATGACCATCAGTGGTCCGGCGCCGATGATCATGGCCATGTACATTGCGGCGGCCAAACGCCGGTTCGGCCCAAAGGTTGTTCCGAAATTGCGCGGCACGGTTCAGGCCGACATTTTCAAGGAAGTCCAGGCGCAGAACGAAACCATTTTCCCGATTGAACCGTCCCTGAGGTTCCTCACCGACATGGTGGAGTTCACGACGGGGGAAATGCCGCGCTGGTATCCAATTTCGATCAGTGGTTATCACATCGGAGAAGCCGGTTCGACTCCGGTGCAGCAGGCCGCTTACACGCTCTCAAATGGGTTCGCTTATGCGGAAATGTTCGCAGCGCGTGGCATTCCGGTCGATCAATTCGGGCCGCGGCTTTCGTTCTTTCTCGATTGCGGACTCGACGCGGAGTATATCGCGCTTGCTCGCGTGTCCCGCCGCATTTGGGCAATCGGAATGCGCGATGTGTTCGGTGCAGGTTCAAGAGCGCAGCTTTTGAAATTGCACACGCAAACCAGCGGCCGCTCGTTGATCGCCGCCGAGTTCAAAAATAATCTCACCCGCACCGCTGCAGAATTGATGCTGGCTTACATGAACGCCACGAACTCGTGTCATTCCAACAGCGCGGACGAACCGTTTACCACGCCGAGCCAGGAATGGATACGACTCGCCGCGCACGGACAGGCAATCCTGCTGGAGGAATCGGGGATTTTCAAACACACAATGAACATGCTGAGCGGTTCGCCCGGGATGAAAGCAGTCGAGCGCGCCGTGGAAACGGCGATTCTCGACGAGTTCCGTGAGATTGAACGGCTCGGCGGCGTACTCCCTGCGGTGGAAGAGCGATATCAGCGCAGCCAGATCCAAAACGCCGCGCACCGCTACGAACAACAAATTTACGACGGAACGCGCCCGATCATAGGGTTGAATCGCTACCGCGAAGGCGACGACGAATCTCCGGACGTCAAACTGGCGCGGACGCCGCGAGCGAGACAGCAGTTGCAAGTCGACCGGCTTCGTAAGTTCAAAAAGAAAAACGCCGACAAAGCCAAGCGCGCACTGGACAAACTGGCGAACGTCACGGAGCGCGGTGAAAATGTTTTTCCCGCTCTCCTGGACGCAGCCGAAGTATGTTCGTTAGGCCAGATCACCGGTCGCCTGCAGGAAGTCGTCGGCCGCTTCCGCCCAATGGTGTAGCCGAATCGATCCGAATGTGGGAGGGGCCTTAGCGCCCCGACGGGTATGAAAGTTGGTGCTCACTCCCACAATTTGCGCCTTCACCGACTGGTCGATACGCCCGCAACGTTCTTTATTACAAAATCCCTGCTTCCGAAAAAACCAGTTTTAGATGAAGCGGCGCGCGAAATCGTCGTCTCTGCTTTAGGCTTTGCTGTTACACACGAGCGAATTTACCTCCGCTCATTCGTTGTAATGCCAGATCATTGGCATGGATTGTTTGCTCTGCGCGAGTCGTGGACTTACCAAAATTTATGCACGATTTGATGAGCTTTGTCGGCGGCAAAACGAGCAAGCTCCTGACGAGTCACAAGACATCCTGGCAGGATAGCTACTACGACACTCGCGTAAAGACCTCGAAGCAGTTCGAGTTTGTCGCTCGTTATATCGAACAGAATCCCGTTGTGAAGGGATTGGTTGAAAAACCTGATGATTGGCATGCCAGTAGCGCGAGACAAACACACTTAGTGACACAGCCGTGGCCTTGGTTGCTTGATGAACAGTAATACTCAGTCGGGACACTAAGGCCCCTCCCACATTGTTACTTCACCCACTTGAGGGGCATGTTCTGCCCATAGAACACCAGGCAACGCGATTCCACGACGTGCGTGGTTTTCATTGACACGATAATCCCGTCGTCGGCACGCGTGATCGTGCCTGTTCCTGAATTGCGAAAACTATCTTCCCAGTTGAACGCGAGCTTGTTCTTGCCGCTGATTTTTGCGTGCCCGTCGCCATCGGGCGCTGCGCCATGCGCGTCATCGTAAGCGGCATGGAACGAGACTTGGACGGCGTTTCCAGATTGTTGGATGCTTAATTCGAAAACGGCCTGACCGTTGAGAAAGTTCTTGTCCGCGTACTCGCCCGTCCAACTCGGTTCTGCCGACGGGCTATTGAATGCAGTACCACCGAGAATAATCGAAATCAAAAGGGCAACAGAACTCCACTTCATCCATCCAGAATACCGGCAACCAGCCATGGATAAAGTTGAAACAGCAATTCAACCACCACGGACGAATCTACGCAAACAACGCGAAGTGAGGATCGAAGAAAAGTCGAACCAAATGAAACACCGAATGTTTCATTGCAAGTGATGCCAGGCAAAGCATACATCGGCACCAGCGGTTGGAATTACAAAAGCTGGCGCACGGATTTCTATGGCGACACGCCCCAGAAACGATTGGCTCCAGTTTTATGCAGAACGTTTCACCTCAATCGAGGTGAACGGCACGTTTTACAGGCTCCAGCCGCAAAGCACGTTCGAGAAATGGCGAGACCAAACGCCGGACGGATTTGCCTTCGCCATCAAAGGACATCGCTACGTCACGCATAACAAAAAGCTGCTCGACGTCGAAGAACCGGTGATTCATTGTCGGGATGCGGCAGCGCCGCTTGGTGAGCGTTTGGTTGCCGTGGTGTGGCAGCTTCCCGCAACTTTTAGGAAAAACGTCCAACGGCTGGAAACATTCCTGCAAACGCTGCGGCATTGGAACAGCACAAGGCACGCTATCGAATTCCGCCACAAAACGTGGTTTGATGACGAAGTCGCTGAATGCCTGACGAAACATGCGGTCGCCGCTTGTATGTCCGATGCGCCCGACTGGCCGATGTGGGATCGCGTAACGACGGATCTCGTTTACATCCGTTTACACGGGCACACCCGGAAATACGCATCGAGCTACAGCAAGCCCGCGCTTACAAATTGGGCGACGCGGGTCCGCGGGTGGCTCAGTGAAAACCGGGACGTGCACGTCTACTTCGACAATGATGCCGAAGGCGCCGCGCCGAAAAACGCACTCACCCTTCTGGAAATGGTGCGCTGACTTACTTTCGCCTCTGGCAATGCGCGCAGAACCATGAAGTGCGTCCGCCGATCGTTGCTGATTTCAACTTGCGGCCGCAGCGCGGACATTTGCCCTGCTTTCCACGATGCGTCAGGAGCCATGACTTCGGCAAACGATCGAAATCGGTTTTCAACGCAACCGCTTTTTCCAGCACATAGCGCCTTGCACGAAATAACCGGCTCAGAGTCTTTTCACTCAAACTGGCCGCTTCCGTGGCCGGGTGCATCTTTGCGCGGAAAAGAATTTCATCGGCATAAAGGTTGCCGATCCCAGCGATCAACTTCTGGTTAAGCAAAATCGCTTTCACAGCGCCGCGATGCGTTCGTGATATCGATTTGAATTGCGAAAAACTGATGTCGAGCGCGTCTGGGCCGATGCCGCGTTTCCTGAGATATTCATCTACGTTTTTGATCAAGCCGATCTCGCCGAACTTGCGTTGATCATCGAAAGCCAGGTGACTGTTTTTGGCAAAGTGAAAAAGCACTCGCGCAGTTTTCGGCGGTTCTTCATCGCCGTTGAGATAGTGAAGTGAGCCGGTCATACCGAAATGCAGTCGCAACCACAGCTCGTCATCGGCGCGCACAAACAGATGTTTGCCGTGCCGCCGACTATGTTCGAAACGATGGCTTTCTACTCGACGCGCCAGTTCACGAGCGGAAATACCTTGTAAAACATACGCGTCGCGCACCTCCACGCTGGTGATCCGCTGATGCAACGACGTGCTGTCCAGGTATTTTTTGAACGTTTCAACTTCGGGCAGCTCTGGCATCGCGCTTACGTTTGCACTTAGTTGAAGGGATGTCCCATAACGAGCTGCACGACTTTCTGCGACTGTTTAAAAGGTCGCCTTCTGGCGCGGTATTCAATCCGTGGTGGGAAGTGGATGAGCAAAACGATTTCGGACCGACTGCGTCGGCGATTCGGCGCGAACAACTGCGCACCTATCTGCGAGAACGTCTGCCAAAAGCGAAACTCGCGATCGTCGGTGAAGCGCTCGGATATCGCGGCGGCCATTTCAGTGGAATCGCAATGACTTCCGAGCGAATACTGCTGGGTAAGAAGCCCGAGATTGTAGCGGCGCTTTCCGAGCTCCGAAGCCGGCGTGATCGTGCGAGTCACGGCGCTAAGAGACCGCCGTTACAAATTCTTGACGGCATCCAGCCACACCGCACTAGCAAACCTCGTATATGTCCGGATGGTTTTTCGGAACCGACGGCGACGATTGTCTGGGGCGCGTTGCTGAAGATTGGCATGCTGCCAGACGAGTTCGTCTTATGGAATGCGTTCCCGTGGCATTCGTTCGATCCGCGCCGAGGGCTGTTGAGCAACCGTATGCCTAACAAGTCGGAGCGAGCCGCTGGCCTGCCTGTGCTCGAGGTTTTTCTCGACTTGTTTCCATGCGATCAGGTGTTCGCACTGGGAAAAATCGCTGCCGCGCAGCTGGAACAACTCGGAGTCAATGCGCACTGCGTTCGCCAGCCAGCTTCCGGCGGCGCCAGACTTTTTCGGCAGCAAATCACCCAGGTTCTGGCGCGAAGAAACTAGCAAATTTTCGTCCCCGGCGCGCTCGGCGATCGCGCCCTACCATTGAAATTCGGTTGGGGGAGTATCCGCCAATTTGGCGTTGGATGTTCGGCGTTGAGGGCCTGCTCGCGATTTATCGGAGTTAGACGTTTTTTCGCTCTACGACTTCGGCGGATTGTTCTGTTTAAATGGCGCAAACAAATCGATCGGGACTGGGAGAAACGTCGTGGTGTTGCGTTCACTGGAAATTTCGCGCATGGTTTGCAGGAAGCGCAGTTGCAGCGCAATCGGCTGCTTGCTCATCATCTCGGCTGCCTGCACCATTTTTTCCGCGGCCTGAAATTCGCCCTCGGCATTGACGACTTTGGCGCGGCGTTCGCGCTCGGCTTCGGCCTGCCTGGCCATAGCCCGCTTCATCGTGTCGGGCAACACCACGTCCTTGACCTCGACCGCAGTGACTTTGACGCCCCACGGCTCGGTTTGTTTGTCGATGATGTCCTGGAGCGTTTGATTGATTGACTCGCGCTGGGAAAGCAAATCATCCAGCGGCGCCTGACCGATTACGCTCCGCAGCGTGGTCTGCGCGATGAGCGAGGTTGCTTTGAGAAAGTTCTCCACTTTTACGACCGCAGATTGCGGATCGACCACGCGGAAATAAACCACCGCATCCACGCTGACCGGGACGTTGTCGCGCGTCATCATTTCCTGGCGCTCGACGTTAATGGTGACCACTCGCAAATCCATTCGCACCATCCGATCGACGATTGGTATAAGGAAAATTACGCCCGGCCCTTTTGCGCCAAGTAATTTCCCGAGACGGAAAATAACGCCTCGCTCGTATTCGCGCAGAACACGAATGGCCTGCGGCAATATGATGACGGCAAGAACGATGATGGGCACGGCCCAGCTGAGCAATCGCGGAAAGGCTTCAATTAATTCCATGATAGTCTCCTCTAATTTAACAGTTCGTACCAATTATTGCGCCGGCGCGGTTCGTAACCTGCGCCGCGGATCAGCGACTCGATTTGCGCCGCATCCAGCCGAAATGTTGTGCCCGCGCTGCTGACCACATTTTCTTCCATCATCACTGAGCCGAAGTCATTTGCGCCGTGTCTCAGGGCGATCTGGCCAATGTCCGGGCCTTGGGTAACCCAGGAGCTTTGGATGTTCTCAACGTTATCCAGGAAAATCCGCGCCAGTGCTTGCATCCTCAAATATTGGGAGACGCCAGTGGCTTGCTTCACTTTAAGAACGGTATGCAGCGGCTGAAACGTCCAGCAAATAAACGCAGTGAATCCGCCAGTGCGATCCTGTTGGTCACGAATCCGTTGCAAATGTTCGACGCGTTCTTCAATCGTCTCCACGTGACCGAACATCATCGTGGCGCTCGATTTTAATCCGAGCTCGTGTGCGATCTGCATCACCTCCAGCCATTCGTCGCTGTTGATTTTCAAAGGCGAGATTTTTTTGCGGACCCGGTCGACAAGGATCTCGCCACCGCCGCCCGGAATCGAGCCGAGCCCCGCCGTCTTAAATTCCGAGATCACATCTCGTAATGACATCTGAAACGTCTCCGCGAAATGTTGAAACTCCGGCGGACTGAATCCGTGAATGTTTATGTGCGGATATTTTTCGCGGATGTGCTGCAAAAGATCGATGTACCATTCGAACTGCAATTTCGGATGATGCCCGCCCTGCATCAGGATCTGCACGCCACCGGCGGCGGTGAGTTCATCCAGCTTTTGGTCAAGCTGCTCAAAGCTGAGCACGTAATGATCTTCGTCGCGCTCAGTGCGATAAAACGCACAGAACTTGCAGTAAACGTTGCAGACATTCGTGTAATTGATATTGCGATCGACGATGTAGGTGACGATCTCGCGGCCGCGTCCTTCGTAGCTCTTGGCTTTTGCCAAATCGCGCCGCGCATTCGCGAGCGCAGCCAATTCTTCCAACGGCCAGCGATATAGTTGCAGCGCATCGTCTGTGGAAATCCGCGCACCCGCGAGGATTTTTTCCGTCAACGCATCTCGGTTAAGCGAAACCATTGCGAATCAATCTTAGACGCTACTTGCGGATTTGGCACGTTCATTCGCGGTAGGGCGCGACCGCCGGCGCGCCGCGCTTAAAAGAATTTTGCGGACGGCTCGGTGATCCGTCCCTACCATTTGGAATGGATCGAAGTGTCGCGGTCATCGGCGCTGGCGTCTCCGGCCTGACCTGTGCCGTTGTTTTCGCTGAGCGCGGATATCAGACGGCGATCTTCGCGAAAGAGACTGGACAACAAACGACGTCCGGTGCCGCGGCGGCCGTTTGGTTTCCATACCATGTCGAGCCAGCCGAGAAGGTCATCCCCTGGGCGCTCGCGACCTACCACCTGCTCGCCGATCTTGCGCGTACGCCCGCGACCGGCGTCTCAATGATCGAACTGCGCCAATTTTCGCGGAGCGGCGAAATTCAAATTCCCGATTGGGCGATCCCACTCGGGGACTCCGTCATTCCCAGCGAAGTCGAGGAATCCCGTGGATTTACGAGCGGCTATGCAATCACCGTTCCGCTCACGGACACAACGATTTATCTCGATTATCTCGTCGCGCGTTTTCTGGAGGCTGGCGGCGAAATCCATGCGAGCGTCCGGTTCGAAAAACTCGAAGATATCGATCGCGAATTCGATCTCGTCATCAACTGCGCAGGAATTGGCGCGCGTGAACTCGTGCAGGATGCCGATCTCGAGCCGCATCGCGGTCAGGTGGCAATCGTCCCAAGAATCGACGGTCTTTCCTGCGCAGTAGTCTGTGATGATGCGCCATTAATGTACGCCATTCCCCGGACGAACGATTGCGTCTTCGGTGGAACAAACGAACTCAGCGACATTCTTGCGGCTGATTCCGGGACAACATCGCGAATTGTCGCCGAGTGCTGCCGAGTGCTGAACATCGATGAGCCGCGCGTGCTTGCCGAGCGCGTTGGCCTGCGCCCGTTCCGAAGATCAGGCGTGCGCCTCGAACGCGATCGCCTGCGCGATGGCCGCGCCGTCATTCACAATTACGGCCACGGCGGCGCCGGCTTCACTCTTTCCTGCGGCTGCGCCGGGGAAGTTGCTGATCTCGCGGCGTGCGCCGCCAATGCCCGGTAGCGCACGCGTCTGGCACGTTCTAAGGACATTGTTGACACTTTTCCCTCTGAAAGGTGTCGCAATTGGCGCATGTACTCCCCGGCATTTTTGCTTTGGCGCGACCCCTCTTTTCCCTCTGGAATTAAGGGGTCTCGCCAAATCAAAAATGCCTTCCTCTAGGGGGGAAAGCGACGGGCACGCACCGTTAGAGAGTGTCAGCAATGTCCTTAGAACGTGCCTCTGGCGTGTTGGTTTCGGCGTCGCGCCGAAACCATCTTTCCTCAAAGTTGCGCTGCGTGGAAGTGCGCTGTCCTTCCGCACAGAAATCGACAGAATAAAAGTTCGCGAACCCGAGACGGCTTCGCCAGCACGCGAGACGCGTACGCTACCCTACGTCAGCGCAATGCACTGAAATGAGCTGACGACGTCGTCGGGACCTTTCTCGGCGAAGAAGCTCTCGTAATAACCGGGGCCGAGATCCCAATACGGGCCCTTATAATAATCGTCACGATAAAATCGCCATACGCCGCTCTCTACGATCACGCAGCTCATCCGGTCGTTCCAGTAATCGCCGACGTAGTGGAAACTCAAGTTCGTGCGGGCGTAGGAGCCTTTAAAACCGACGTGATCGTAAAGAACCAGTTCGGGCAACCGAATAATTTCCTTGTTCGGTTCCACTGTGACCTTGCCGGCGCCGGAAGAGTGATAGCTCAACGGCCCCAGGCTCCATTTCATGTCGATGACGCACCCGTTATCGGGCGACAGTTCAATTTTAGATAATCGTGGCATAAGCGTGCAGGGCGATGGTTTTGAGTAATTTGATCAGATGAAATCTGCTCTGTCTAGCACAGAGATTGATGTTCGGAGTTCCGCGTTTACGCGGCAGGCCTTCGCGCTCGCACACATTCGGCCGCCTGAAGGCGGAACTCCAAACGTCACGGGGTTTTTGCCCAGCCGATGACGCCGCAGGCAATGCGCGCACCTGCATCGCCGGATGGCTGAGACTTCAAATCATCCGCTTTTGCATGGACTATGACCGCGCGCCCGATCACCGATGTCTGCTCATTCGTCAGCGACATATGATGGTCCACATAATCCAACTTCGCCTTGCCGGAAGCGTCAGCTTCCACATTTCCCATGTCGCCCACATGCCGTTCGGCTGCTTCCGGACCGCCGTGCGGTTTATGGGTGGGATTAAAATGGCCGCCGGCGGAACTGGCATCGGCCGCGCTGCAATCGCCAAATTCATGGACGTGAAAGCCGTGCTTTCCAGGTGTAAGGCCTGTGATCTCTGCGTGCACCCGCACGCCATCGGCGACTGGCGTGAATGTGACGGTGCCGCTCACTTTGTTGCCCGCGGTGGGATGAAGCACCGCAATCCCTTTTGCTGACTCCGCCGATTTTGCAACAGGTGTTTGCGCCAGCGCGATTGAACCTGCCACCAAAAGAACCGTCAGACCGATGAACGAAGCTCGAAGAGAATTCATATGGACATCTCTATTTCGCAATTCGCACTTACTCCAGCCGCATCAAAGTGATCTCCAGTTTTGGTTAAGGCGTCCACAGCGCGCGTTGTGGTGTGCGCTGTCCTCAGCGCATGGGACGTGGCGGACCGTTGGGATCTCCGCTGAGGACAGCGGACGCTACAGCCGTCTCGAGCGCGCGGGCTTCGACAGCTTCTCAGGCGCGGTCTTTTAACTGCGTTTTGCCAGCCGTACGCGCGCAGTGGACGCAACAGAAAATTTGTCCATCCGCTTCGACACCGTGGCCAACAATCCGACAGTTGCAGTGCGGGCAGGCAGGCGCCAGCGCGTGGATCGCGCACTCGAAGCTATCAAACGTGTGATGCTTCCCAGCAACCACGACGTTAAACGCCTTGTCATAATCGTTCTCGCAAACTTCGCATACAGGCATACACAATTTGTTCGCGCGAGACGACAGTCGCGGCGGTGTTTTTATTTGGAGCCTCGAACCATTGTTCGATCTGGCCGGCATCATCGATGCCGGCTACAACTGCGGAACGAAAATTTTTCTGGTCTTGAATGCTGCGGAAAGTTATCACTGTTGACCTGCCGCGGCGGGAATTCATGCAAGCATCGGACGTCATTGGGACCGCAAGCCAAACGATCGCTGAAACGCTGACGAATTTGGGAGCTGATCCCAAGGCCGGTTTAACTGACGCTGAGCTCCAAGAGCGTTTGAAGAGGTACGGGCCAAATGCGCTCGTGGAAAAAGAGAAGAGCGCATTTGGCGAGCTGCTCGGTTATTTCTGGGGGCCGATCCCGTGGATGATCGAGGCCGCGGCTTTGATGGCCTTCGTGGTGGGCGACTGGGGCGATTTCGCGATCATCACCTCCCTTCTTTTGTTCAATGCGGTGCTCGGCTTCTGGGAGGAACATGAAGCTTCCAATGCGCTCGAGGCGTTAAAGAGTTCGCTGGCATTAAAAGCGCGCGCACTGCGCAATGGAAAATGGGAGCAGATCGATGCCAGAACGCTAGTGCCCGGAGACATTGTCCGGTTATATCTCGGCGACGTCGTTCCCGCTGATTGCAAGCTCATCGCGGGCGATTACATCAGCATCGACCAATCCGCGCTTACCGGAGAATCGCTGCCAGTCAGCAAGAAATCGGGCGAAGAAGCGTACTCAGGCTCGGTCGTTAAGCAGGGAGAAATGACGGCTGTAATTACTGACACCGGCGCGAACACGTTTTTTGGACGTACGGCAAAGCTGGTCGCCAGCGCGGGAAGCGTTTCGCATTTTCAGCGAGCTGTGATGCGGATCGGCAACTTTCTGATCATTCTGGCACTGGTATTAGTGGTGATCCTGGTGGCTGCTCGCCTTTTCGATATGCGTGGCCATTACGATCGGGCTGTGCTTTTAAGGTTGGCCGAAATTGTCCTCATTCTTCTGGTGGCATCGGTGCCTGTAGCGATGCCGGCTGTTCTGTCGGTGACCATGGCCCTGGGTGCCCGCATGCTGGCAAAGCGCAAGGCAATCGTTTCCCGCTTGGAAGCGATCGAGGAATTGGCAGGCGTCGATGTGCTCTGTTCCGATAAGACCGGCACGTTGACCGAGAACAAGCTGACCCTGGGCGAAGCACAACCCTGGACTGGAACTGATGCGAACACATTGATTTTGATGGCATCGCTGGCCTCGCGCGCAGCCGATAACGATCCGATCGATCTTGCCATATTGGCTGGCCTTAGAGACCAATCAGTCCTCAAGAGTTATCAGCAGGAAGCGTATGTTCCGTTCGATCCGGTGCGTAAACGTACGGAGGCGACAGTTAAGGATGCATCCGGCCAAGTCTTTCGCGTTAGCAAAGGTGCGCCACAAGTAATTCTGGCGTTGACGAAACTTGCGGGCGCCGATTTGGAGAAAGCGCAGCAGACCGTGGACAGTCTCGCCAGTCGGGGTTACCGCACCATCGGTGTCGCTGTTGCTCACGGCAGTGACGATTGGACGTTCCTGGGAATTCTGCCGCTACTGGATCCGCCGCGCCCCGATTCGAAGAGCACGATTGAACGTGCTCGCGCCTATGGGGTGAAAGTGAAAATGGTTACCGGCGACAACGTCGCTATCGCCCGCCAAATTGCATCGGAACTGGACATGGGGACAAACATCCAGCCGGCAACGGAACTTTTCCCCGGCGACGTAACAAAAGGGCAAATTTCCCTGAATGCTGCGGAGAAGATCGACGCGGCGGATGGTTTTGCCCAGGTTTTTCCCGAACACAAATATGCCATTGTAAAAATATTGCAGCAGAACGGACACATCGTCGGCATGACCGGTGACGGTGTGAACGATGCGCCCGCGCTGAAACAGGCCGACGTGGGCATTGCCGTTTCCGGCGCGACGGAAGCGGCGCGGGCAGCGGCAGCTCTGGTCCTGACCGCACCCGGTTTATCAGTGATCATCGAGGGGATTGCGGAGGCGAGGCGGATCTTTGAGCGGATGACGAGCTACGTGTTGTATCGAATTGCCATGACGATCGCCATCATGGTGTTTGTGGTGCTGGCCTCGATTTATTATCATTTCTTTCCGCTCACAGCGATCATGTTGATCGCGCTCGCGCTTCTCGATGATGTTCCAATCATGACTATCGCGTTCGACAACGCCACCGTGCCGCCGCAGCCGGTGAAATGGGAATTGGACAAGGTGCTGGTGATTTCATCAGTGCTGGGATTGCTCGGCGTTATTCAAAGTTTCGGCCTGCTTTATCTCGGCGACACCGTTCATCATCTGGATAATCCCCAGCTGCAAACAATGATGTTTCTGCAACTCGTTGCCGGCGGTCATCTCATGTTATTTGTGACGCGCACAAGAGGCACGTTGTGGAAGCCGCCATATCCCAGCGCGAGGCTTTTCTTCGCCATTGTCGCGACCCAAATCGCAGCGGTGTTCATGTGCAGCCAAGGCTGGCTGGTGCCCGCGCTACCGTGGGGAATCATCGGCTTTGTGTGGGTTTATAATCTGGCGTGGATGATCGTGCAGGATGTGGTGAAGCTGGGACTTTATGGAATTCTCGATCCTGACCGTTCGTGGCGAAGATCGCTCTTCCAGCCACTGCGTGTTTCCTCCACAGGCCAGCCAGAGACACCACGATAAACCTGGAGGAGTAACCATGTCGAATCACATGAAAAAATTGATCGTAAAACCGGGCTCCAAGATCCGGCTGAAACATTTCGATCCGAGCTATCATGGAAAGCACGAATCACATAAATCAGCTTTGCCAGAGATTCAGAAGAATCTGCAGAAAATGGAGCAACTGCAGTATCTGATGTATGCCGAGAACAAGCACTCTCTTCTCATCGTTTTGCAGGGACTGGATGCCGCCGGCAAAGACGGCGTGGTTCGCCACGTTTTGAGTGGGATGAATCCCTCTGGATGTGTTGCATCCAACTTCAAGCAACCGACAGCAAAGGAGCTGGCGCATGATTTTCTCTGGCGCGTGCATCCGCATGTGCCGGCCAAAGGTTCAGTCGCAATCTTTAACCGATCTCACTACGAAGATGTGCTGGTGGTGAGGGTGCACGGTCTGGTGCCGGAAAAAGTCTGGTCGAAACGGTACGATCAGATAAACGATTTTGAGAAGCTCATCGTTACTGAAAACAACACCACGATCCTCAAATTTTTCCTGCACATTTCAAACCAGGAACAGCTCGCGCGGTTCGCGAAGCGACTCGATGACCCGACGCGCCAGTGGAAGATCAGCGAATCCGACTATAAGGAGCGCGACTACTGGAAGGATTACATCGCGGCGTTCGAAGATGTGCTCAGTAAAACGAGCACTGAGCACGCTCCCTGGTTCATCGTTCCTTCGAACCACAAGTGGTTTCGCGATTTGTCCATCTCCCAGATCATCACCCGCGCGATGGAAGAAATGAAAATGCAATTGCCAAAACCGACCGTAAATCTGGCGGAAATTCGCCGCAAATACCATCAGGCGATCGACGAGGAGAAATCGGGCAAGATCAAGAAAAAGTAGCATTGGTCGAAGTCACTCCATCCCAAGGCCTGACGTTGCTGTTGGACGAGTCGCCGCTGAAAGCTCTCCAGCGATGGCTTTGGGTCCTCTGTACCGGTGGCACGTTGCTTGATGGCTTCGCTATTTTCGCTCTCGGCGTGGCGATGCCTCTCATCATCGCGCAGTTTCATATCACACCAGACGTCGTTGGTCTGATCGGCGCGGGCCTCGTTTTCGGCGCGGTTTTGGGCGCGGGAATTGGCGGCCCTACAGCGGATCGCCTTGGCCGCAAGCGTTTGATGCTTACAGATATGATAATTATTGCAGCCGGCGCCGCGACTAGCGCGCTCGCGACCGGACCTGCAATGCTCTTTGCTGGCCAATTGCTTGTCGGGGTTGGCATCGGCGTCGATTTCCCGGTGAGCAGCAGTTACCTGTCGGAAGTGGTGCCCAAACGCAGTCGCGCGCGAATGATGGTCGCCACGATCGCCTGTCAGTCGGTCGGCATGTTGCTCGCAGCAGCGATTACTCTGCTGTTGTTGAAAAACGCAGAGGGCACTCAGAACTGGAGGTTTTTCCTCGCAGCCGAAGGCGCCATCGCCGTTCTCTTTTTCTTTTTACGTTTATCCGAACGGGATAGTCCGCATTGGCTGATGACTCGCGGTAGATTTGCCGAAGCGGCAGAAGCTTTCATCCGGCTTATGCCCCAGCAGCGAGCGGAGGTGCTGCAACTTACAAGCAACGCCGGAAGAAAAAGGTTTGCAGCTGCCGCGACACAACCGCAGGCACCCAGCATCGCGGTTCTGTTTTCGCGTCCTTATCGTGCCCGGACGGTGCTGGTGGGAGTTCCATGGTTTTTAATGGATATTGCCACCTACGGTGTTGGGCTATTCACCCCGATTATCCTCGGCGCGATCACCACCGCCATCCACACAGGTGACGTCATCTCCAGCGACTTCGCCAATACCAAAGGAACTGCGGCAATCGATTTGTTTCTTTTCTTCGGTTTTCTTCTCGGAATCTGGGCAGTCCCACGATTCGGACGCATCCAGATGCAAGCCATTGGTTTTGCAGGCATGACCCTCGGCATGCTGATACTTATGATCGCCGTTCACCTAACGAATTCCGGTCTGCACATTCCGCTGGTGTTTACAGGATTCATCCTGTTCAACTTGTTAATGAACGCCGGGCCTAACGCGACCACGTTTACCCTGGCGCCAATCCTTTTTCCGACGCAGTTGCGTGGCACCGCCAGCGGCTTCGCAGCGGGTTTCGCGAAGATCGGCGCGACCCTTGGAGTTTTCGTCCTGCCAATTTTAAAAGGAAAATTCGGCGTTACGGCGGTCCTGGGAATGGTGGCGGTAGTCACCGTGTTGGGCTTGATCGTGACCGTAGTCTTCGGACGCGAAGATAAGGAGTAACCGTCCCCTGGAACAGTAGAGATGGCGCCGGAAAGTGATACTTTTTCTATCGGAGGCGATTATGGAAATACCGAAACGACTGATCGATTGTTTAAATGAAAACAAAGTGCAGTACGAGGTCCTTCACCACACTGAGGCGGTGACGGCGCAACGGATCGCTGAAGCCGAGCACGTCAAAGGACGGCATCAGGCGAAAGTGGTCATGATAAAATCTGGCGATCAACATTTGATGATGGTGTTGCCGGCAGATCACCGGATCGATCTGGAGAAGGTCGAGAAAGTAACCGGCAAACCTGTGTCGCTTGAAAAGGAACAGGACTTCAAGTCACTCTTTCCCGAGTCTGTGATTGGGGCGATGCCGCCGTTTGGGAATCTCTATGGCCTAACAACCTATGTGGACAAAGATCTGGCGGAACAGGACTACATCGTGTTCGAGGCGGGCACTCACACTGACGCGATCAAAATGAGTTATCGCGATTACGAGAAGATCGTGCAGCCAAAAGTAGAAGATCTTGCCATCAAGCTTCAGCCGATGAAAGGAGTGTGATCTCCTACGGACGCTCACGCGGCGGGATCTCTAAGAACGACACGGACGGTAGGCGGAGCTCTGCGACGCCTGACGAGCGATCTCGAACGTGGTAGCAGAGCGTCGCCTCGCAGAGGTCGCCTTTCGATTTGCGTTGCCATCGCGATTTTCTGGTTCGCATGCACGGTCGCGGCGACAAGTTTTGCAGCGGAAAAGGTTGCTTTTATCAACATTGACGGAGCGATCGGGCCTGCCACAGCGAGTTACATTTCCCGAAGCATCGACGAAGCCAAAACGCAGAGCGTGCAGTGCCTCGTTATCCAACTGAACACGCCGGGCGGCCTGCTCGATTCGACGCAGAAAATTGTGCAAAGCTTCCTCGGCTCTCCAGTCCCCATCGTCGTTTATGTCGCGCCCACCGGCGCCACTGCTACGAGTGCAGGCTGTTTCATTACGCTTGCGGCCAGTATCGCGGCGATGGCACCGGCCACGACGATCGGCGCGGCGCACCCTGTCTCGATCGGCGGTTTTCCGAGCGGCGGCGAAGAAAAAACGGACGAAACGATGAAGCAGAAGCTTGAGAATTTTTCCGTCAGCTACATGGAGACCATCGCCGGCAAGCGCCAGCGCAACGTTGAATGGGCCAAGTCCGCGGTAAAGGAAAGTGCTTCAATCACGGCGCAAAAAGCCCTGGAATTGAAAGTTATTGATTTAATCGCCACAGATACGCCCGATCTGCTGCAAAAATTGAATGGGCGCGTCGTGGACGGCAAACCCCTGAAGACCGCCGGCGCACAAGTGACCGAAATAAAGATGTCGCCCGCGGAGCGCGTTTTTCAAAAACTCTGGCGACCAGAGGTCATGTTCATCCTGATGCTGATAGCGATCTATGGGATCATTGGTGAAATGACTTCACCCGGTGCAATTCTTCCCGGCGTGGTAGGAGCGATCGCGTTAATTCTGGCGCTTTATCTTGCGGCCATCCTGCCAGTGAACGTGGCTGGACTAGTGCTGATCGGGCTGGCTCTGCTGCTTTTCATCTTTGATCTGTACACTCCCACACACGGCGTGCTCACCGTCGGTGGGATCATCGCGTTTCTGATCGGATCGCTCATGCTTTTTAATCGCGCTGATCCCCTCTTTCGCTTGTCATTAAGTCTCATTATTCCTGCGACACTGGTCACCGCCGGGTTTTTTGCTTTCGTAATCGGAAAAGGCCTGCGCGCCCAATTGTTGCCGGTCAAGGTGGGAAAAGAAACGCTCATCGGAAAAACCGTGACAGCCCTGACGCCGATCGATTCGCGCCACGGCAGGATATTTATTGAAGGCGAATACTGGAACGCCGTCAGCGACGCGCCGATCGAAGAAGGCGAGGAAGCCGAGATCGCAGCGGTGCAGGGATTAACTATCACGCTGACGAGGAAGCCTCGTTAAAGAGCCGAGCATGCCGGATAAATTGGGGACTATATCTCGTGTACAGAGCGAACTGCGGATTAATCAAGAGGTGGACCGTCGAAATTGTGTGAAAAATCTCGCCTTGACGATTACCATCTTATTTCCGATATAGCGCCTGTCCTGCGTGGGTTCGTTTTTGCGTGGGGCTGCGCCTCGGACATATGGAACGTTTTTATGGATGGATGCGCCCCCCGCCGCTTGCGATTTGGATCGCATCTATTTGCGCGCTCTTTGGGGCTGTAATTGCCCGGGCACAAGCTCCTCAAGCGCCCGCGGGGCCTCCCGTCATTCGTTCCATGGACGTGCAGTACACCGGGCCCGCAACGATCAGCAAGGAACGCATTCTGGCGCAGATGCGCACAAAGATTGGTCAGCGATATTCGAACGAGATCTTACAGGAGGACATCAAGGCGCTTTACAAGACCGGGTACATTCGAAACGTCCGTATCTTTGCGCAGCCTGAAGGCGACGGTGTGAAGGTTATCGTCGCCGTGCAGACGCGGTCGATTATCCGTGAGATCGAAATCACAGGCGCCGACCACGTCAGCCCGAAAAGGCTGCGCAAGGAAATCAAGGTCAGACTCAACCAGGCGGTTGACGAACAGCAACTGGAAGACGCGCGCCAGAAAATCATCGACATCTATCAGGGAAAAGGATTCACCGACGTCAGCGTTCAATTTCGTATCGATCCAATCGATGAGAAACGTGGCACGGCCCGCATCGTTTTCACGGTGAACGAAGGCGCCAAGGGAGCGGTGAGCGAGGTCCGTTTCGAGGGAAATGAGCACATCAGCCAACGGGTACTGCGCAAACAGATGAAAACTCGTGGCAGAACGTTCATTTATTTCGTGGATAAAACCGGACGCCTCGATGAAGTCCAGTTGGAACAGGACCTCGACAAAATCCGCGAGTACTATCAAGACCATGGCTTTATCGACGTGGGAATAAAAGAGGTGCGCAAGGAACGCACTCCGAAAGGCCCCATGATCATCACTATCGTGATCGTGGAAGGGCCACAGTATCACGTACGCAAGCTGACCGTCTCGGGCTATCAGGCGACCAGCGAAGAGAAAATTCGCAAACTGTTGAAAATGAAAGAAGGGAGCCTCTATTCGCCAAAACAACTCCGAGACGATGCCAAGATGCTCGCTGATGCATACGGCAGCGGTGGCTACGTCGATCTGGTGGTTACACCCGAAGGCACTCCTGCCGGGCCGGCCCTGATCGACGTGCATTACAACATCGAGGAGGGCAGCCGCTCCTTTGTGAACCGCGTCAATATTGAGGGCAACACACGCACCAAAGACAAGGTGATCCGGCGCGAAGTCCTCGTCGCTCCGGGAGACGTTTTTAACACTGTTCGTGTAGACACGACCAAGAAACGTTTGGAGAACCTGGGTTACTTCGCAAAGGTCGAGACGTATCCCGAAGAGACAGACATTCCGGGGCGCAAAGATCTGACAATTCTGGTGCAAGAAAAACGCACGGGTTCACTCAGCTTCGGAGGCGGCTTCAGCACCGTGGATAAGTTGGTGGGTTTCGCGGAACTCACTCAGGGCAATTTCGACCTGCTCAACTGGCCTTCTTTCACGGGCGGTGGCCAAAAGTTTCGCCTGCGAATCCAGTACGGCACGGAGCGTAAAGATTTTATTCTTACCATTACGGAACCTTACTTCCTCGATCGGCGCCTTTCGCTGAGTGGTCAGGCCTTTTACAACGAGGCAAATTACTTGAGCGCTGACTACGATCAACGGAACTACGGGTTCCTGTTCGAACTGCGCAAGCCGATCAACTCATACATGTACGGCACGCTGGGATATACGTTGCAGGACATTGAGATTTTTAACGTGGCGTCCTCCGCGCCTGACTTTATTCAGTCCCAGAAGGGCACGTTTACTGAAAGCAAGGTGTATAGCAGCGTAGTGTTTGATTCGCGCGACAATCCTTTGCTCTCACACCGCGGGCGACGCATTACGTTTTCGCCTTCTATTGCCGGGGGTTTTCTTGGAGGCGATACCCAGATTTACGGATTGGACCTCGAAGGGTCTCAATATTTTTCACTGCCGAAAGATACAATCTTGCTGCTTAATGGCGAAATTGCGACGGTGAGCCAATGGGGTAACGGGAACGAGGTACCGATTTTCGAGCGGCTTTATCTCGGCGGCTCGAACAACCTCCGCGGCTTTCCATTTCGCGAAGTCGGCCCGCAGGAGCAAGGTGAGCCCACCGGCGGCCAATCAATGGCGCGGGCAACGGTTGAATGGACTTTCCCAATCATTGTAAAAGCGCGCGGGGCAATTTTTTATGACACCGGCTTCGTCAATAGCGACGCGTGGTCTTTCGGGTTCAACCATCTCGCTTCCGATATCGGTGTTGGACTCCGGCTTGATTTGCCGATCGGGCCACTACGCCTCGATTACGGATATCCAGTGATGCGTGACGGATATAACGGCGGCGGCCATTTCAACTTCAACGTAGGTTATCAATTTTGAACGAATATATGTGGTTGCAGTCTAACGCGATTCCGGCAACCGTATCCTCTGTTTTTATGAAAAAGTCTCTGTCAATACTCTCTGCGCTGACGCTGGCTCTTCCGATGGCGGCGTTTGCACAGGGCACATCCAAAATTGGAACGGTTGATATGCAACGGGCGTTCAAGGAATACAACAAAACCAAGGAAGCCGAGGTAAAGATCAACGACGCCAAGAACGCCGCCAAGAAGGAATACGATGACCGCGCGGAAGCTTACAAAAAGGCGCTCGACGAAATAAATAACCTTAACAAACAACTTGAGTCTCCGGCATTGAGCGCCGACAAGAAAACAGGCATGGCCAAAGATCGCGATGACAAGATCGCCAACATCAAAAGCATGGAACGAGAGATCAGTGATTTCCGCCAGACCCGAGAACGGCAGTTGCAAGAGCAGTTGATGCGAATGCGAGAGGGAATCGTAAAGGAAATTACCGATGTCGTAATGGAGAAGGTCAAAGCCAAAAACCTTGATTTTGTTCTCGATAAATCGGGGGTCAGCATCAATGGCGTCCCCGTGATCCTCTATGCGCCAGAGAACGTCGATTTCACCGGCGAAATCATCGAGACGCTAAACAAACCCGGCCGAGCTACCGCTTCCACTAAGAAACCTGCGACAGCCGCTTCTGTCAGCCCGGCGGCAAGACCACGGAAGCCCTGAGACTCGCCGCAGCATTCTGAAAAATACACGCGGGCTACACTCGCGTGTATTTTTGTGTACGGATGAAATAAGGTACTGCACGCCGCGTCGTCAGCAGCCGCGAACCTCCTTAACCATGTTTTTTCCAAGCAGATCTCGACTAACGATATGCGCGAGCGCAATCTTGCTCGCGTCTTCCACTGCTTTACTGGCGGCGAATTGGCAGGGGACGCTAAGCAAGGAGCCAGCTGGGAATTTTCCAGCGCTACGCCCGCTGCAAGTGTCTTATCGTTTCGGGTGGTCTGGATTGACCGCAGCCACCGGCGAGGTTCACTTCACCAGGCCCTCGAACGACAGATTTCAGCTCGAAGGCACGGGCCGAACCACTGGCTTGGTCCGGGCATTATGGAAACTGGATGTGAACCATCGCGCGCTGGCAAACGCCGAAACCCTGACCCCGATCGAAGCCCAACAAACAGAGAATTATCGATCAAAGCGAATCGTTACCCATCTAACTTTTACGAACAGCGGAGTGACTCGAGCACGAACAGAAGGCCATGGCAGCGGTACCGAAACAAAGACAAAGCAGTTCGCCTTCCCTGACCTGTTCGATCTGCACTCGGCGGCGCTTTACTTGCGGAGTCAGCCGCTTAGACAAGGGAGCGTTTATCGACTCGCAGTTTACCCGGCCTCAAATGCCTACCTCACCACTGTCACTGTACTCGGGCGGGAAAAAATCTCCGTGCGCGCCGGCACTTATAACGCGATCAAGCTTGATCTGCGTCTGAAACGCATCGGAAAGCATCTCGAATTGGAGCCGCACAAGAAGTTTCGTCGCGCCACAATCTGGGTTTCCGACGATGCCGAACGGCTCATTCTTCGGATCGAGGCACAGATTTTCGTCGGCACAGTTTTTGCCGAACTGTTGTCAGTGCATTTCGACAATCCAAAGTAGGTCACTCCTGATGAGGATAATTTCTGTCGCACGATACGATGACCCTTGACCGAGGAGCGCTTGAGAATTTCGCGGACACAATTGCCCGCATCAAACAATCAGTCAGGGACCCATTGACCGGGCACCGGTGGGCCGGGCGGAGGACGCCTATGCTGATGGTAAGGATCGTAATAACGTTGGCGGGGGCCGGGCAACAAGCGCAGCGCCGCGAGCGTTTCCAAATCGAGTCGGCCGGTCACCGAAAGTCTCGTTCGCGCCTGATAAGCGCGCAGCGAAAGTTCCATTGCTGGTCCGTAGATTCCGTCAATCTGTTGCCGATATAGCCCATAGCGCGCCAGCGCTATCTGCGCGGAGACGACCACATTGCGTTGCACCACGGGAGGAGCGCTCTCAAATGGAGTGCCGGCGAACGCCGCTCCTGGTGAAGTCGCCGGACCCGTGGGTGTTGATGGATAAACCTGTTGACCTTGCGGGGCGTTGCCAAAATTTTGAACTGGCGGCGCAGGAGTTGCGTTTTCGGCTTCGTTGGACGCTGATTCGTCCAACGTAGAAGCCGCGGGAGGAGTGGGCGACCCAGATTTGATCGTTTGTCGTGGGCCGCCGGAAGACTTAATCCCAAGTGAGTGCAGCGTCTCATCGTTGAGTTCGCCGGTAACTTGAAGCCCATTGCGAATCTGATACCGCCGAATGGCTGCCGTCAGAGTCGTATTCGTTTCGCCGTTGATTTCACCGTAGTAGAAGCCCTGGTCCTTCAAAGCCTGCTGCACGCTTTCGGTCACTTGATCCGCGCGCACCAGCGCGATGGATCCAATGAAGATCAGCGCAGCGATTTTGATTTTCATTCCTAACTCATTCGACGACGACATTCGTTAGCCTATTCAGCGCTCTCCCGGGTCTGTTGTTGCCAAAGGTGAGTTCCGCTCACTCACCGCTTCACGGTACCGCAAAATCCCGCCGGCCACACCTGCCGCAAGTTGGTCGCGATAATCTTCGCTGGCCAGTTTCGAAACATCATCCTTGTTGGTAAGAAAGCCGCCCTCAATCAACACCGCGGGAGAAGTCACGTTCGCGATCACAAAAAATTGTTTGGCTTGCGTCCCGCGGTCGACGGAGCGGGTCCGTGCCACCAACGCTTCCTGAATGAAACCGGCAAGGCTTTGGCTTTCCAGCTTCGGGGAGGCCGACGGCGCTCGCATCAAAAACGGCAGCCAGGAAGCGAGAACAGAGGGTGAAGTGATCTGATGCGCAGCGTAATAGGTTTCCACGCCGGTCGCGACTGTTTTGTTATCTTCGTTGAAATGAATGCTGACAAAAATGCTATCTCTCACCCGATTTCCAAGCGCTGCGCGGTCCGCCAGCGAGACGTAAGTGTCCCCGATGCGTGTCATCAACGTGGCGACCCCTTCCGAGCCTAACAGGCGATCGACACGGCGGGCGACATCCAGCGTCAGATCCTTCTCCATGACGCCGCCACACATTGCGCCGGAGTCCGTACCGCCGTGGCCTGGATCAAGAACGACGGCTGTAAATGGTTTGGGCGACGTTGGCGGTGTTGCCTTCGATTGTCTTCTGGACCCGGGTAGCTTGCTTTGATAAAGCGCCATCCAGATAAAAGAGGCAGTCATCAACAATAAGCCAGCAACTGCCAGTACATTCCGGAGGGTCTGTTTCATTTGTGATCTCCGCGAGAAAAGTTGTCTTCACAACTTAATCGGTAATGAACGAGCGCAATTCGTTATCTGAGAACGAACGGTAACGAATTGTCGTTGTAGCAGCGCGTTCCAGCACTGCTGCCTCGATGGCGGCCATGGCGAGTTGTTCCCGACAATGCTGCTTAATGGCGTCGCGCTTGGGCAGTTCCTTTGCGTCACTGTCTTGCAACAACATGTGCCCGACGCTCCATGCGTCGAGCGCCGACTTTACCGCCGCTTCAAAGCTACTATCCGGTTTATGCTCGGTTTTCAGAAATGCTTCCATCAGTTCGCCCGATTGTCGCGTACCGCCTAGCACGGCAAAATCCTGTCGCACTCGCGCATAGGTTGCGCTGTTGCTCGCGATTTCGCCGTCGTATTCGACTCGCAAAAACAAATCATCCTCTGGACGCGCACCCACCTCGGCAAAAAGCATTCGCGCCAGATACGGCGGACCGTACACCTGTTCGAATGCGCTTTTCATGACAGGACTGAGCGAATAGTGCGCAAGCCGCCGCAATGAAACATCCGCCGCCGAACGCGCGAAACCTTCCGCGCTCGCCAGTTCAATCGCCGCCATTCGCAACCGCTCGATGTCCCCCGGGTGACCAATCGCTCCCATCGCGATCCGATCGTAAATCTCGAAAAGTTTCTGACGCGTCTGTCCGAGCGTAAGAAATAGAATGCCGTCGCGAAATCCGAGCGCTGCAATAGGACTACCAGGAGCGAGTTGCCCTTCGATGTATTCGCGCCGGTTGGCGATCGCTTCGACCCAACGATACGGCTCTTCGATCATGCAACCATTTCCTTGAACACCGCGGCAATTTTGCTCTCTGGCAAAGTTGTGATGCCTTCGCGCGAAACAATTTTTATCACGGGATAAATTTTTCCGCTGCGATCCACGCCCGCCGTCGCGGTATCCGATTCAGCCGCAGTGTCGAGTGCACGCAATGTCAACGATATTGCTTCCTCTTCCTTTAGTTTGTGCAGCGCCTTCGCGCCCCAATTGTTTTCATAATAGAGAATGCCGCGCACCGCCGGCGAGCCCGATCCAGTTGCCGCGTAATCCGTCGCCTCAAATTGTGCGCCCATCGCGTCGTAAAAATAGAGGCGCGCCTCCGGCTTGGAATTTCCGTCGTAAGTCGCGAAGATGGGCACTACTACGCCGATGCCCTGGATGACGAATCCAAAATTGTCCCGCAACAGTTTTGAGAGAGCGCGCACCTTTCCATCAACACTCATTTCCTGCAGTTGAGTGCGCCGAAAATATTGGAGTGAATGCTCGAGCACGCGCGCCATTTCCCAGGCGGTCGCAGGCACACCAGCGATGGCCATGATTGAGTGCCGGTCGATCTCCAAAACTTTGTCCGCGCGATCGTATACAACGGTATTGCCTGCAGTCGCGCGCCGATCGCCTGCTACCAGAACGCCCTCGGAAAACTTGAACGCCAGAATCGTGGTCGCCTCGGTTGGTTGCCACGTCTGTTGCTGTATCGCCTTCTGTGGCATCGGACCGGCGACAGCCGGAGCAAGCAGACCTTTGCGTCGCAAGAGCGAAGGAAAGTCGCCAACTGCACCAGAAAAATTCTGGTCGAATCCCAGCTGTGAACCCTCCATCACTGACCGGTGCGCTGGCGATAGCGCTTGGACTGGTTGGGATCGACCTTGCGCATTTTTTTTAAGAGATCCTTTGTGTCCGGCCGCGAAATGTCCGGCGAACGCGGCCCCCCGCCATCGCCTTGTTTAGGTCCCCATGGAGCCGGTTCAACCGGCTTTTGAATGCGCTCAGGCATAAAAAAACGTACGAGCAAATGTTGGAAACGCAAGCTGTGCGCTTCGCGGGTTCACGCTTTCAATTCGAGTTTCTGTCGCTCTCCTCAAGCGTAAATCGTCATAACGTTGCATCTGATTTTCCTGTTCAACGCATCAACTATTTACCGTTTAATGCGGCGAAGGCGCTTGTCATACAAAACTGGTGGTGGCAAAGTCTCGCTTTGATGAAAGTAAGTGCCATTTTGTGCGCGATAAGCGCTTTCGCGCTTTGCATTGCTTCTGCCCAGACCCCGGCGCCGGATGGGACGAAATCGGATCAGGTGGCGCAACTGGAAGCCCTTGCAAAGAAAATTGACGAACAAAACGCGAAAATCGACGCGCTTTCTCAGGAAATCCTAAAATTGGAGCAACAACTCTCTCATGTTCGTCCCGGCGTAATGATCGGCGAAGGAGCGCCAACGCCGGCTAGCGCCGCTCCGTCCCTCTCGACATCGCACCCCGCCGTTGCGGGTAACAGCCACACTGTGGCGCGCGGGGAGACGCTTACATCAATCGCCAAGATGTACAAAGTGACTGTGGACGACTTGGAAAACGCTAACCACATCGAAGACGGCCGTAAACTACAGGCGGGTCAGACGATTGTTATTCCGACGCTGTCGCCTGCCGCTTCCGCTTCCAGCACGCCGCCCTAACTGGCAATCGAATCTCCCGTGAATCAAAGGTGGTTTCTCCGCAAGGACGAGGACGGAAGCACCTTCGGCCCGGTGCAGTTCGATCAAATCGCGCGTTGGGCAGCTGCCGCGCACATCGCGCCACACGACACCCTCTCAAATGATCAGCAGACTTGGACTAAAGCGTCGATGCTCCCGCAGCTCGGCATGGACTGGCTGGTCGAGCTCACAACAGAACATTATTACGGACCTACCACGCTCGGCGCATTAAAGGAGTTTATTCGGCTCGGTGAAATTGACGGCGAAACTTTCGTCATCAACACCTGTGACGGTACTCGTCGTCAAATCCGGCAAATGCCGGACCTGTGGGAAAAAGCGCTCTCACAAATTGATGACGATCAAATACAAATTCAACTTGGCGATCCAGTGGGCCCAGCCATTGCAAAAATGTCCATTCGTCTTCAGGAACGAATTCGCGATCTTGAACAAACCCTCCAGGAGGAACGCCGGGCTTCTGCGGAGACCGAGCAACGTTATGCGGAGTTGGAACGAAAATATCAGGACCTCTTGCTGAGCGATCTGTCGTAACCCAGGCGCCTTGCCTGACCCATGATGGTGTGTCCCTGGTTGCAGCCGACTTGTTAGACCGACAATCGCTCCTGTTCCGTCTCCGGGACTTCAGACGTGACTACTTCCGCCCGGGGTTCTACCTCCGCCCGGGGCGAAGACTCCAGCAAGCTCTGCCGGCATAGCTGCGCATATTTTCGATCGAGCGCGAGCAATTCCTCATGTGTGCCCCGCTCGATAATTTGGCCATGATCGAGTACCAGAATCTGGTCGGCACGCACGATTGTCGAAAGCCGATGCGCAATCACAATCGATGTGCGGTTCGCCATCAGATGTTCCAGCGCCTCCTGAATCAATCGTTCCGTTGCTGTATCCACGCTGGCAGTGGCTTCATCAAGAATCAAAATAGGCGGGTCCTTCAGTAGCGCCCGTGCGATTGAAAGCCGTTGTTTTTCGCCCACGCTCAACTTTACGCCCCGCTCGCCAACCACGCTTTGTAGACCGTCAGGCAAACGCTCAATGAACTGCCGCGCGTTCGCAGCGTCCACGGCGCGCCATAATTCCGCCTCAGACGCTTTGGGTTTGCCCATCAAAAGATTTTCACGAATGGATCCGTTGAATAAAAAACTTTCCTGTGTCACTACGCCGACGGCTTCGCGCAGCGTGCACAGGTCGTAATCTCGAATCGGTTTGCCATCGACGTAGATTTGGCCGGAGTCGAACTCATAGAAGCGCACCAGCAAATTCACCAGAGTCGATTTTCCCGCGCCGGTGGCGCCGACCAACGCCGTCGTCGTGCCCGGCGGCGCATCAAATGAAACGTGCCTGAGCGCAGACAGACCTTCGACATAACTGAAGCTCACGTTGTGATATCGAATGTCTCCGATGATGCGCGTATTTGGAGTGCGCAGCGATGTCTGCGCTTGTAAAGCTCCAAAGCCCGGTTCGGTTGCTTCGTCCAGAATGTCGAACACCCGTTCGCCCGCCGCGCGGCCGGCCTGCACCAATTGATTCAGCTGATGCAGTCGGCTGACCGGATCGTACAGAAAGGCCATCAGCAGCAGAAACGCGACCAGATCGCCGATCTGCATGGTACCTGTCAAAACGGCGTGACTGCCAAATCCAAGCACCAGCACGGCGCCGATCGCTTCAAACATCGACATCGACGGCGAGTAAATCGCCCAGGTCCGCATTACCACCAGGGTAGCGTGCCGCAGTTGATCGCTTGCCCGATTGAAACGCGCGTGCTCCTCGCGTTCGCGCGCGAAGCTTTTGATCTGGCGGATTCCAGCAAGATTGTCGTGCAACAACGCATTAATGTTTGATGCAGCGCGCCGCTGTACTCGATATCGTCGATGCGCGGTGAGCGTGTATGCGAGCGCACCCCCGACGAGCAGTGGAAACGGGACAAGCGCAAACAATGCCAGCTTCGCGTTCCAATAAAACATCACCGTCAGCACGATCACGATTTGCAGAATTGCTACGACGCCTTGCTCGATTCCATCGATCAACACCCGCTCGACCGAGTTCACGTCCTCGATGACACGCGTCATCAGATCGCCCGTGGCGCGATTATCAAACCAGCGCAACGGCAGGAGTTGAATATGCGAATACAAATCGCTGCGCAGATCGAAAATGACCTTCTGCTCGAATGTGTTGTTCAGAATGATCCGGAGCGAATTGAAAAGGTGTTGAACGAGGAAAGCGACAGCGGCGAACAGAATCAGCGGCAGCAATTTGTCCGGCCGGTTGGCGCGCACCACGTCATCAATGATCCATTTGGTGACGCTCGGGAACACGATCACCATCACCGTGCTCAGAATCGCGGCGGTCAACGTGCCCGCGGCCATCCACGGATATCGCTTCAAATAACCAAAAACGCGCCAGACTGTGTTCATGCAGCCGCAACGTCGCGCAGCGCAATCCCTGTAGCAACCGGCCTGCCTGGCACGCCGAAGCTCGCGAAGGCGGCTGGCCGGTTTGATGCGTGAGCGCGTGAAAGGGAAGCACGCACAGTCAGCATTCCGAAACTTTATGCTTGATAAGTCCCGACCACTGAGTCAAAACAGCTGTCGCCATGAAGACGCTATCTGGAACATTCCGGTTTGTTGTATTAGGCGTGATTGTGACGGTTGTGGTCGTCAGCTGCTGCAATTTTCCATTTCCACCCATCCTCAACACGACAAGTTATGCCTACCTCGAGATTGGACGTAAGCTGCCAGGTGTCAGAGAAAAAAGGATTTACGTTGAGTGGAAGGACCAGACTAGCTTCGAGAACGCGTTGAAACAAATTCGTAGCCACAATGATAAGCGAGCGAGTTATTGCATCTGCGTTATCAAGAACCCTGGCGATGAACCCAGTCGGGACTACTCTTATAACGATAACGATTGCTCGAAGTACGATTGCCCCTCTCCCTTTCCGGGAAATATCAGGACTGTCAAGGTCACAAAATCCAGGGCCGCGGACAACATAGCGGCTGGAGAATCCGCCGTTAACGACCCTCACCTTACGTACAGGGTTCAATCTCCTTATCCAGGTGACATAATCGCGGTTCTCGACGCGCTCAAAAAATAAGCAGCGCCGTTATCTAGGTCGCTTCTGAAAACTGGATGGGTCTTCCGCCACAAGTATGCGTACACGGCGGGGCTCACCCTGCATTTTTTGCTGATCGTTTCGGTTTCCTGTCGCGACACGTTCCGCGTGGTGGCGGAGGGGCCAACAATTCTTCCTGTTTCATTTAAGAATTTCTCCCAAAAAGCGGAGACGGCTCTTTCCACTGCGCTCGGCCAAGAGCTGCCGGCGTCGAGTCCAGTGCGCGAGGCGCTCAACACGTATGTGCAGCTCGCCGGGATCGAAACCGGTTACGGATACTTTGCGCCAAACGTGCCGGGCGGTTACAGACTCGTCTTCGAGTTACACTACGGGAAAGGACGAGTAGAATATGAGTTGCCGTCGGTTAGCAGCGCAGCGGCCGGGCTGCGAATAGCCGGTTTACTGGATAACATCGGGCGCACCCCTTACGACGCTTTGCGGGAAATTTTGGTGAAGACGCTGGCGCAATCCGTCTGGCGCGAGCATCCTGACGTTGAGAGTGTTCGCGCGATAGTGGGATCGATCAGGTTACCGACCGCACGCGAGTTCAAGGAGGGAAAACGAGAATCATATGAGTTCCTGTACGCGTACGATTTCAGTCTCGAGAACGCGCCTGCCAAAACGAACAATCACTAAGCCAGATGCGCGTCAAGACCCGGCTGCTCGAATTTTTGTTCCCAGCCCAGACGGATAGTTGGTTGACTGTATTACGGATCGGCCTTGGTCTGGAGGTAACGCTTTACTCCCTCTCTCTTCAAAACGATTGGACCTATTTGCTTTCGGGAACTGCACGCAACCTGGCGGAAGCGCTGCTCTCTCTGGAAAGCCATTTTGTCCCGAGACTCGGGTGGTTTATTGCTCTGGCGGCGCAACTCGGCGTGCGCGAAGAGAGGGTGCTGTTTCTGGCATGGCTTTGTTTGTTTGCTTCTGGTTGTGCCCTGCTTGTCGGAGTTTCCTGCCGCTTCTCGGCCATTGCGGCGTGGCTTTTACACCTGTGCGCGGCGAAAAGCGGAGGCTTCGTTTCCTATGGAATGGATAATTTCATGACCATCGGCCTGTTCTACCTGATGTTATCGCCGCTGCCCGACCGGTTCTCGCTCGATTGGCGACTCCGAACCTTGGAACCGAAGCATCCGCAGTTTTTAGGATTTTGGCGGCGCGTCCTTCAACTCCATTTGTGCGTTGTCTATTTTTTTAGCGGCCTGACCAAATGCCTCGGTAGCGGCTGGTGGGACGGATCGAGTGTGTGGCGCGCGCTCATCCGCCCGCCGTTCAACGTGATCGATCCTGAGATACTCGTGCGATGGAGATACGTGTTCCCAGTCGCGGGAATGTTTGTTTGCCTATTGGAAATCGGATATCCATTTTTTATCTGGCACAGCAAATCGAGAAAAATTTGGTTGATTGGCATTTGTGCTATGCATGCCGGCATTGGCCTTGCCATGGGGATGTATCTCTTCGCATTCGTCATGATCGTTTTGAATGTGGCGGCATTCGCTCCTCGACTTAGTCACTTGGAGCGCTGCACAATCAGCCTACGGCCGCAGAAAGTTGGTTCGTAGAATGATTTGGATGGAAAGGAATGCGGACGATCTCGATCTCGTTCGACACAACGTTTCTGCTTGTGCCGCACGTGTTTGCCCTAAATTGCTGCGCCCATATTGTATCTCAACCGGTGAACCCGCAACACTCGCCCGCGGAACCGACGTCCGACCTCCAACCGGAGATTGGACACGCGCTGTTGATCGACGTTGTGGGCTATCCGAAACTGCTCGCGAACGACCGCGCCATCGCTGGATTGCAGAAACTACTCTCGATACCGTATTATGGTGCGCTGGCTGAAAGTATACCGCTCACTCCTGCGCTGCTCCGGAACAATCCGCGGTTCAAAACGCTCTGCTAGGAAAAGCGGCCGTGAACAATGCAATCAGAGTTTGCGGAAAGTGCGGAACCGAAATCCCGGCCGACGCGCCTGAGGGAGGCTGCCCAGGTTGCCTTCTGCAAACGGCGCTCGATGCTGCTGATGGGCAAGTAGTCTTTGGCCGCTACACGCTAATCAAGGTGCTCGGCCGAGGCGGAATGGGGATCGTGTGGCTGGCACGCGATGAAGAGCTGCAGCGCGACGTCGCGCTGAAGTTTCTTCCCGACTTGATGATTCGAGATCGTGCGATGTTGGATCAACTCAAGCGTGAGACAAAGCGCTGCCTGGAACTGACGCATCCGCACATCGTTCGGATTCACGACTTCGTGCACGACGAACGCTCAGGGTGCATTTCCATGGAGTACGTCGATGGCGAAACCCTATCGAACTTGCGAGCTGAGAAGGAGCAGAGGGTCTTCGAGCCGGACGAAATCTCTACCTGGGTGAGTCAGCTCTGCGATGCTCTCGATTATGCGCACAATCGCGCGAAGGTCATTCATCGTGATTTGAAGCCAGCAAACCTGATGGTGAATCAACGAGGCGACCTGAAGATCACCGATTTTGGTATCGCGCGTAGTCTTGCTGATTCGGCGAGTCGATTAACCGCGGAACAGGGCCGAAGCGGCACGCTCGTTTACATGAGCCCGCAGCAGTTGAGCGGCGAACACGGCACACATCTCGACGACATCTACTCGTTAGGCGCAACCATCTACGAACTGCTTACGAGCAAACCGCCATTCTATTCGGGCAACATCGATCGGCAGATTTGCGAGCGAGTCGCTCCTTCGATGACGGAGCGGCGCAAAGAATTCGACATCGAGCAGGCATCCATTCCAAAGCTTTGCGAAGACACGGTCGCGGCTTGCCTCGCAAAAGATCCATCGCGACGTCCGCAATCGGCAGTTGAAGTTGCGCAACGGCTCCAGCTTCCGCCAGGGCAGGCGAGAATAAGTGCGAGTTTTGCCAAGCCTGCAAGCAGGAAGCCGCTGCTTATTGCCAGCCTCGCGGCAGCTTCCGTTCTCGTGTTGGCGGGCGTGTATTTCGGAGCGTCCACTCGGCAAGCTCAACCGGTGGCACATGTGCCGGCGATTAGGGAAAAATCCATCGCTGTTCTTCCATTCGAAAATTTGAGCAACGAGAAACAGAATGCTTACTTCGCTGATGGCGTACAGGATGAAATCCTCACGGGATTGACCAAAGTTGCTGATCTGAAAGTCATCAGCCGTACTTCGACATTGCAGTACAAAAGCAGTGCCAACCGCAATCTGCGTGAGATCGCGAAAGCGCTCGGCGTTGCACACGTGTTGGAAGGCACCGTCCAACGCACTGGGGGGCGGGTGCGCATCAACGCACAGTTGATCGATGCGCGTACTGACAGCCAGGTTTGGGCCGAACGGTACGACCGCGATATTGCGGACGTCTTCGCAATCGAAAGTGAGGTGGCTGGAAAAATCGTCGCGCAGCTTCAAGCCGAAATCTCTCCGGTTGAAAAAGCGGCCATCGGAGAAAAACCAACGGCTGATCTGGCAGCGTACGAGTTGTACATTCATGCCAAGACGCTCATCACCGCCTCGGGCTTTAGTACGCCTCAACTGGAGAGTCTGTCAGAGGCCGTACGCTTGCTGAACGAGGCAATCGAACGCGATCCAAACTTTGCGCTTGCCTACTACCAAGTCGCGTTGGCATATGATCAATTCTACTTCAGCGGTATTGATCATACTCCTGCGCGGTTGGCCTTGGCCGACGCGGCGATCCAATCA
This sequence comes from Candidatus Udaeobacter sp., assembly GCA_036499375.1. Taxonomy (GTDB): domain Bacteria; phylum Verrucomicrobiota; class Verrucomicrobiia; order Chthoniobacterales; family UBA10450; genus Udaeobacter. Next base: position 33,619 of record DASYDV010000023.1, on the reverse strand, counting down.
CTTACTCGCCTGCGCCCCAATTCAGGCGAAGCGCATCTCGCGCTGGCCAGACATTTGTATTGGGGTTATCTTGATTACGACCGCGCCCGCAGGGAACTTAGCCTTGCACAGAAGAGCTTGCCTAACGAGCCGCTTGTCTTTGTTTTGACCGGTTATATCGATCGACGACAGGGACGCTGGACTGAATCGACGAAAAATCTTGAGCGCGCTGTCGAGTTGGACCCGCGAAACGCGAACGTGCTTCAGCAACTTGCTAATAGTTACCTCTGTCTGCGCCGGTATGCAGATGCCGAGGGGGTCCTGGACCGCGCAATCGCGGTTGATCCTAAAGATGCAAACACCCGTGCGTTTCGCGCGGCAATAGAACTCCGCTGGCATGCTGATCCGCGGCCACTGCGCTCCACGGTGGAAACGATCGTGGCTGAAGATCCGCGCGAGGGCAAAAACATGGCGGAACTTTGGCTTGAAGGAGCAGTGTGCGGGCGTGATATCGATGGCGCGACTCGCGCCCTGGCTGCTCTGCCGATTGCTGGATGTTACGAGGACCGGATTCCATTTCCGCGGACCTGGTGCGAGGGCGTTGTCGCTCGACTGGGCGATGATAAAGCAGCAGCGCACGCCGCGTTTACAAGCACACGAACTGAAGCCGCCAAACTGGTTGCAGACCAGCCTGATTATCCCGAAGGGCTCTGCGTGCTGGGAATGGCTGACGCTGTCCTCGGCCACAAAGAGGACGCAATTCGCGAAGGCCGCCGCGCGATCGACCTTTTACCGGTAACGAAAGATTCCATCATTGGCGCTATGTTGCTGAAAAACCTGGCGCTCATTTATGCGTGGACAGGCGAGAAGGATCTTGCCTGCGAACAGTTAACCGTCGCGGCAACGCTTCCCGGGTTTTTAAGCTATGGTGAACTGTGTTTGCACCCGTACTGGGACCCGCTGCGTGGCGATCCGCGTTTCGACAAGATCGTCGCCTCGCTGGCACCGAAGTAGGTCTGCAGACCCTAACGAAACGAGTGTTGCTCGAAGTGGCGACGGGGTAATCTTGCCAAATGACCGATGAATCCCACCCGTTTTCCGACCAAATTCACATCGAGCAACTTGAAGTTTTAACGCGCATCGGAGTTCCGGAGGAAGAACGCGCGAACCCACAGAAGTTGACCGTAAGCATTTCATTGTGGCCGTATCAAAAGACAAGCGGCCTGTCCGATAACATTGAACAGACCGTGGACTACTCAGCTGTTGCCGAGGAAACGAGAAATTTTCTGCGCGATCATTCGTTGAATTTGATTGAGACGCTGGCGGATCGACTCGCTGCACATTTGCTGAAAAGTTTTCCGATTCAAAAAGTGACAATCGAAGTGCGGAAATTTCCGCTGTCTGACGCTAAATACGTTTCCGTCACTGTCACTCGCATTGCGTGTGTCGGTTGACGCACGCACCAGGGAAGATTCGGCGCTAGATCACCTGACACAAACGCCGCTACAACGTTTGCCGCTGGAGACGGCGGCCACTACAATTGGCCCGATGAAAGGCAACTGGAAAACAATCTCAAGCGAACGGCATTTCGCCGACCCGAATCTACAAGTTGTGACGAATCGTGTGCAAACACCCGCCCATCCAGATCCGCGGGCTTGGACCATTGTGCATCGCAAACCAGCGGTCGTCGTCGCACCAATGAAGCGCGACGGAAAGATCATTCTCATTCGTCAGGAACGGATCCCAATCGGGCAGGCGATTTGGGAAATGCCATCAGGTCAGATCGACGATCACAATGCTGGCGAGGATAAAATTAAGGATACAGCTTTGCGCGAAGTTCGCGAAGAAACCGGCTACGAGTTGGCATCAGACGGCGAGCTGATTTCATTAGGCTATTATTTCTCTTCACCGGGGTTTACCGACGAACGCGGTTATTTCTTTTTGGCCCGTCCGGTTCAACCGTGCGCAGAGGGCCCGCATCGGGATGAAGGCGAATCGATTCTCGATTGCCGCGGATTCACCAGCGAAGAGATTCGTCGCATGATCGCGGACAATGAAATTCGTGACGCCAACACGCTGGGCATTTGCGCCACGCTTGCCGCGCGCGGTCATTTCTCACTGGCGCCGTGCTGAGTTTTCTGTCCGATGGCGCTTCGAGATATCTTTAAGTTTCGTGATCCGCCGGAAACCGAAACGTCCAAGCCGTTTCTCGAGCACCTGGAAGACTTGCGCTGGACCATCGTGAAGATGGCGCTCACGCTAGGTATTGCGATGATTCTTTGTTTCGCGTTTCGTTCGACGCTCGTCCGCGTGATTCAGGCTCCGCTCCATCATCTCGGGTCACAAGTTGGCACGCTCAAGGCGCTCGGCATCACAGATTCCATCGTAATTTCATTTCATCTCGCGTTTTATGCCGGGATCGTTCTCTCGTTCCCGCTGCTTCTGTATTTCCTCGCGGAATTTGTTTTGCCGGCACTAACTGCCGTAGAAAAACGCTTTTTGCTTCCAGCGATCGTAGTCAGTTTCGGCTTGTTCCTCCTGGGCGTAACGATCTGTTATTTTTGGCTGCTGCCGAAAACGATTCTCTTTTTCTTTCGCGACACCGAGTCGCTCGGCTGGGCGCCGACGTGGACGGTGCAGCAATATTACTCATTCGTGACGCGGTTCACGATCGGTTTCGGTCTTGCGTTCGAGTTACCCGTCGTCGTGCTGGCACTGGTGCGATTCGGATTGATTACCTACCGATTCATGGCGCGCACGCGTCCCTACGCCCTCGTGCTGATCTTTGTTTTGGCAACCATCATCACGCCGACACCCGATATTTTGACCTTGATCGCCATGGCGCTCCCGATGTGTCTGCTCTACGAAAGCTGCATCTGGATTGCATGGCTGATGGAACGCCGCGTATCGAAACGGATTGCCAGTTAATCGCGTGCATCATCCGACTTACAATTTCCTCTTTAGCGCCTTCGCGTTCGTGGTCGGCGCGGCGGTCGGTTCGTTTTTGAACGTCTGCATTTATCGCTGGCCTGTTGAGCTTTCGATTAACAAACCGCGTCGCTCGTTTTGTCCGAACTGCAAACAGCCGATCCCCTGGCATCAGAATCTGCCGTTGCTCAGTTGGGTTGCCCTTGGCGGTCGGTGTTCAAATTGCGGCGCAAAAATTGCGTTTCGCTATTTCGCGGTGGAGCTGGTTACGGCACTGCTTTTCGTTGCGATCTGGCAACGCTTCCCAAGCCAGGTGGCGATCGCGTACTGGATTTTTGTTTCGTTGCTGATCGTCGGCACATTTATCGATTTTGAGCACTTCATTATTCCAGACCGTGTGACAATCGGTGGAACGATCGCGGGCGTTGTTTGCAGCGTGATTGTTCCAGCTTTAATGGAAACAGACTCACGCCTGGCGGCCGGTGTTCGCGCAGTACTGGCGGCTGCACTCGGTTACGTGATCCTTTGGATCGTGCTCGAAGCAGGAAAGATCGCTTTTGGCAGAAAACGGATCCAATTCGACGCGCCGACGCTGTTCACCTGGACGAAGCGTGACGACGACGCCAATTTCGTCGTCGGCACTGAAGAGAGCCTCTGGAGCGAATATTTTGCCCGTGAAAAGGATCGGCTGCTGCTCCACTGCGATGAGGTCCGAATCGATGATCACGAATATGGAAATGTGACGCTTGCTTTTCGCTACGATCGCGTCACTGCGGACGGACGCGTGTTGATGCTCGATGATTTGACGCACATTTCCGGCGTCACGCGCGAACTGGTGATCCCGCGCGAGGCAATGGGCCGGGGCGACCTGAAATTTCTTGCCGCGATCGGCGCGTTTCTCGGCTGGCGCGCGGTCTTGTTTAGCCTTTTCGCTGGATCGCTCCTCGGTTCATTGATCGGATTGATAACGCTTGTGTTGGGAAAACCTGTTTGGTCAGCGAAACTACCTTTCGGTCCGTATCTTGCGTTCGGCGCGCTGACCTGGATGTTTTTTGGCGAGATTCTTCTGCGCTGGTACGAAACGCTGCTTAGTCCCTAAACCGGCATTGCGCGCTAAACGAAAACCGAAACGTTTGGTCGTCACCTGCTTAAACACGACACATGATCTTTACCAACACGCGTTTGATTTTTCCGGATGGAATTCGCGATGGGCTTGAAGTTGTCGTGGAGGAGGGAAAGATCGCCAGGACCCGCGAGCCAACCCAAGCGGGCGAAGACCACGTCATCGATCTCAACGGACATTACCTCGCTCCCGGGTTCATCGATCTTCATGTGCACGGAGCGCTCGGTTGCGACACAATGGAAGCATCGGCAGAAGCGTTTCGAACGATCTGCGATTTTCATGCCAGCGGCGGAACGACCTCACTTCTTCTTACGACGGCGACAGCGCCGTTCGACAAAATAGTCAGTGTTTTGCGAGCGGTTCGAGATTTCGGTTCGGACATCCCGGCAATTGCCGGTGTTCATGTGGAAGGGCCGTTCATTTCAAAAACGAAAGCCGGCGCGCAACGAGTGGAGTTCATTCAGGGTCCCTCACCGGCTGCGGTGCGACAGTTAGTCGAATCCCGCCACTGCGGGATTATTAAACGTGTAACACTGGCGCCCGAATTGCCAGGTGCACTAGAGGCGATCAAGGCTCTCTACAGCCGGGGAATCAACGTGAGCGGTGGACATAGCGATGCCTGGGATGACGATGCCCGGCATGCATTCGAATGCGGAATGCGCAGCGTGACGCACACATTTAATTGCATGTCGCGCGCGCGCCGCCGCGGCGTTTATCGGAGCGCTGGGTTACTCGAGTTTGCATTGAGCGAACCAGAAATCAGTTGTGAACTGATTGCGGACGGCCATCACGTGTCGCCGACGTTGATGAAAATGTTGTATCGCGCGAAAGGTCTACACGGAATCTGTCTTATCACTGACGCGACAGCGGGGGCCGGCTTGCCAGATGGATCCGAATTCTCGCTCTTCGGCAATCGGTGTATCGTCGAAAACGGAGTGTGTCTTTTAGCTGACCGTTCAGCACTCGCGGGCAGCGCCGCACGCATGATCGACCTCGTGCGTACCATGGTGCGCAAGGTGGGTGTTCCGTTACATGAAGCCATCGCAATGGCGACGCAGAATCCCGCACGTGCGATCGGACTCGAAACAAAAGGCCGATTAGCGATTGGAGCTGACGCCGACTTTGTTGTCCTTTCGTCGGAGCTGGATGTGATGCGAAGCTTTCGTTGCGGCGAGCAAATCTGGTCTGATTAACACCGCGGCTTTAGCCCGGTGAAAAAAGCCAGGTTAGCGATGCGAATCTGACACACCGCGCTAAGGCGCGGTGTTAATAAGACGAGTCATAACGCCATGAGAAATTCGGCGATATCGAGTGCTGCGCGCGGTCGGCTTATTTTACTGATGTTCTCGGCCCATTCGCGCCATTGCTTTGCATCGTTATCGAACGCGCGCTGCACCTGCGCCACAACTTCTCGCGGGGAGCGCGCGATTACGCCTGAATTCGTCTCGACAATCAACCTGGCGTTGCCTTCCTCCTGACCGGCGACGACGTGGTTGACGATCATTGGGCATTTGGCAGCAATCGTTTCCTGCACCGTTGCACCACCGGCTTTTCCGATGAGCAAATGATTTTCGTGCATCATCCGGGGAAGTTCGTCCGTCCAACCAACAATCTTTATTGGGTGAGCATCGGCGGCCGCTTCGATTGCTGTACGGAGTTCATCAGCGCGGCCGATCGTAACAGTAAGATCCAAATCAAGTTTGGCGAGCATACGCACCATTTCGGGAGCGCCACGTTTTGCCGCATTAATCATGTACAAAACCCGCTGATTGGATTTGCCGGGCAATGGGCGATCCGCAGCGAGATCCGCGAACTTCGGGCTAACAGGAAAGCCGAATGTTTTGATTTTTTCCAGCGCGACGACGCCGTTTCGCAGCACGGTCGCGCTTTGTTCGTTTGCAACAAAGAAATAATCGGCCGCACAGCGGTACCACACTGCATTGATGGTAATCGAGTCGGTGACGACCACGACGTTTTTGCAATTAGAAAAGTTTTCCGGGTTGTCCGCCAGGATTCGTCGAAGCACGTTGGAGTACCCCGGGAAGGTACAAACCACCACGTTGGGACGAAAGCGGTCGAGCAATGCAGCGAAATGATTTTTCAGGCGGACAAACCGTGCGAACTCCTGATCGAAATCCTTCTCGCGATCAAACCATCGGTAAACCGTGCCCCAAACAGGAGATGCGAAATTGAGCAGCCCCAGATAAGCCCTTCGGATGAATTCGTTCAGCGGCCCATAGACTTCGGCCAACAGGTCGTGCAATTCGACCTCACTCCGATCCGGCGCGACACGGGCAAGACCGTCACGCACCCCCCTGGCCGCGCTGTTGTGGCCTTCTCCGAAACTGGCTGTCAGAATCAATATTCTTTTTTTCACCAAGTCGGCCATGGGCAAGCGCAATTCATTTCGTCATGTCATTCTGAGCGCAGCAAAGAATCTCAGATTATTTTGGAGTTCCACCTGCCACGAGCAATGGCCAGAGATGTTTCGCTTCGCTCAACATGACAAGTGAAGCGAGTTTAATGGATATTTGCGCTCGGCAAAGTAAACTCCTCCAGAGATGAAATATCTCAGATTGATTTGGCGCGTTGTACGCCGGTTGGTGTGGGAAACCGCCACGGATAACACCACCGGCCTGGCCGCACAGATGGCGTACCTGCTTCTTTTCGCGCTGGCTCCCGGGACACTCTTTTTTTGGCATCTGTTGGGCTTGTTCGGCACCGATCCCACTAAATTGCACCGGATGTTCGTTCTTTTGCAGAGTTTCATGCCGCCGGACCCGAAAGTGCAGGATATTCTAGATTCCGCCATGGCCAGTGTTGTCGTGACAGGCACAAGCGGACTGCTCGCTAATGCCGGCATAATCCTTGGAATTTATTTCGGGACCATTTTTATCGCCACCGTTTCACGCGCACTGAGCCAGATGCATGGAGTCCGCGAAGATCGCCATTGGTGGTCCAAATACATCATCTCGTTCTTCATGCTCTTTTGGTTTGGGATCGTAATTGTGTTCAGCTTTAACGCCGTTGTTTTCGGCGAAAAGCTGGCCGGCGTTGCAGAGGTGAGTTGGCAACTGTCATTTCCACTGCAGGCATGGATCGCCAGATTGAATCTGCCATTGACCGCCGTCGCGCTGGTCGGGCTGGCGCTTGCGCTTTATCTGTTTACTCCAGAGAATTATTTGACCGTTCGTCAGGCGTTGCCAGGCGCCACTTTCTTTGCAGTCGGCTGGATCGTAGCCACGAAACTTTTTCAGCTCTACGTCGCGAGGTACGATCGTTACAACCCGACTTATCTCGCGTTAGCATCCATCATCGTGCTGCTCACGTGGATGTATCTGACTTGTCTGCTGTTATTACTGGGAGGCAAATTGAACGCCATCATTCGACGCGAACGCGAAAGAATGCGGACCGCCGGGCCTCTCGAGCCGGCCCCTGCGACGACGAGTTAAAGAACTACAAAGATTACAACCCTACGAATCGTCGTAATTCTGTTTTTGTAGCTGTTGTAACTTTTTTCACAAATCACCGGTGTAAGCGTTGATCGCGTCCCGCGCTCTGTTACTCTCCGTCGCAGTGCTGCGCTTTCGCATTTGGCTCACACCGGCGCTCGTATTTGGCGGGATTGTCGCGACGCTCCTTTGCGCGCAAGTTCAAGAAGAACAAGAAAACCGCCGCGGTGATTCGGAGCAAACCGAGACGCGAACGACGCCGTCCCCGAAGCCAAAGAAATCTCCAAGCCCGGTCGCAAAAGCGAAGGCGTCAAATCATAAGCCGAGTCCTTCGCCAAAAACCAAACGGCACCACACACCAACGCCTAAACCGAAAGCAGCGAAGAAGAAATCTCGAGCGAAGGAAACAACCGTCAAAACGAAGAAAACTGCGAAATCAAAATCGGCCCAAAAAGAAGAGGAAAAGCCAAAAGCCCCGAAAACGCCACCGCCGCACGTAGAAGAAGAACGCGCCGCGTCAGAAAAACCAGGGCCGCTGCCACGGGCGATTGCCGTGCCGACGCCAGCGCCTTCGCCACAGCCTAAGCCTGCGCGTGCCGCTTCGGTGGGCCAGCAGGGTCAGGTTGTGATCGAAAAATCCGGTATCGAGGAGGACCAGGGGTTCGAGCCTCCGCCGTCGCCGCCGCCGCGCAGAGGTTTTTGGCCGTGGAGTCGTCCGGTCAACTATCGTTATCTGACAAGCTCCGTCATCGAAGCGATCCGGCGCGCGCCGGTGAAACGGCGTCGCTGGCAGTTTATTGTAGTGCACAATAGCGGTACGCGGCAGGGCAACGCCCGCGTTTTCGATTATTACCATCGGCATGTTCGGCGGATGCAGAATGGTCTAGCTTATCATTTCGTGATCGGCAATGGCACATCAACCGGCAACGGCCAAATCGAAATTGGAGATCGTTGGCGGCGTCAGATCAACGGCGGCCACGTGCACAGCGATTATCTGAACAATATCTCTCTGGGTATTTGTCTGGTAGGCGATTTCAATCGGGATCAGCCGACGCGCGCACAGCTCGACTCGTGCGAAGAACTCATTCGTTATTTGCGACAGCGCTGCGGCGGCACCGGCAGGGGCGCCATTCTCGTGAAGCCACACCGTGAAATGAATCCGCCACGCTGGCCGACCGATTGTCCGGGCGACGACTTTCCCTACTCGTGGTTCCGCAGATTTTGAGAGTTCTCGTACGTGTGGTCTGTCAATTACTTTCGCGTCGCGACGATCAGATTCGCCTCCTTGTAATTCCAGCGGTAACCGAATCCGAACTCGAGCGGAGGCGGATTTCCTTGCTCGAATAGTTCGCGCAGGCGGGCCTGATAATATTGTTTGAAAACGTCGATGGGGCCGAGATACGCGCCGAACAAGCGGAGGTTCCATTTGTTAGGATCGAAGTAATTCAGTGGAATACCTGAATCGTCCTGCACGATGATATTGCTATGATCGAGAATGAAATTGCGGATCGTGGCGAAACCGTTTTCGAATAGGAGGTATGACGGCGACTTGAGCAGACTCGCGCCCGTGCCGAGGTGTTGGCAAAATTTTAAGAACCCCGGACTGGCTTTGACTCCGCCGTCGGAAACATCCGTGGTGAAATAGTACAGCGTCTGTGGATTGCCCGATTGACTGTCGGTGTAGCGGATGCGCACTCCGGAAATACTGCCGCCTTTCTTCCCCGGCGCGGCTTCTTCGAAGACGCCGCCGCTGCTGAGCGAGCCGAAAGTGACATTCGTGATCGATTTATTAGCACGCGCGATGAAGGCGTAAAGAATCGGCAACACACCATTCAGGTTTTGCTCGTGCAAATCAACCTTCATATCTTTTGTGATGAAGTATGTCGTACTCAGCGACGACTTCATCGCGTTCTCCAGATTTCCCAGCGCGCCGGACAGGTTCGCGATGCGTAAAGGATCAGGCGGCGGCCCCATAGCTTCTTTTCCGCAAAGTACATACACCGCAGCATTCGGAAAAATTTGATCGACATACAAAAAATCCGGCCCGCTGAACATGTAAAACGCCACGGGAATTGGTTGAAGTGATTCTGGAAGAAAAGTCTGTTGCCAGGCGTGCAATTTCTCGAGCTGCCGGAGATTGAGTTTTGAGAATTGCTCTTCAAAAAACGCGGCATGCGCCTGCCACGCCGGGTCGCGCGTGAGTGGCGCGAGTGGAGAATTCTCCGGCACAGGCATTCCGGCTAAAAAACGCGCCACGTCGTTCGGCCCGGCATTCACCGGGATTGCGCGCGGTGCGATTTCGGGATTTTCCTGCGCGAAAGCCGCGAACGCAGTCACAAGACTGAAAATGATCGAGAGAGCCGTGGAATTTCCTTTCATGACGAGTGGTGAACCCTTTTTCCCGCGCAGAAATATAGGAATAGGCCCAATAGCGCCGTGCCCAGACCGGCAACCGATTCGACGGGGTGGGAGCATGACAAATAAAACATCATCCAAACTGTGATTACGGAAAAAAGAACAGGAGGAAGCGGATAGAACCAAACGCGGTACGGCCGCCCGAGCTCGGGACGTGTGAAGCGAAGAACCACCACGCCCGCCACGGCCAGCAACGAGCAGAGCAGTAAGCTGAATTGCGTGTAGCGTACCACATTCTCGAAGCTTCCCGTGAGCAAAAGTAAATTCACCATCAGGAGTTGCAGCAAGATGGCGTTTGTCGGAATGCCTTCTTTGTTCTTCCAGCCAAGCATTCGCAACAGCCAGTGATCTTCGCCCATCGACATGCTCACGCGCGGACCGATCCATGTCATTGAACTGATTGCCGCAATCAAGCCGAGGCAAATTACTGCGCCCGCAACTCGCCCCCCATCTTCGCCAAAGATGTGTTTGCCTGCGATCAATGCCACTTCAAGTTGGCCTTTCATTTCCCCGATTGGTGTCGTGGCGAGGAAGACTGCATTGAGCAGCACATAAATCACGATCACAACGCCTGTGCCAGCGAGCAGCGAGCGGGGCACATTCTTTTCCGGTCGTTTGATTTCGCCGGTAACGTACACCGCCGCATTCCAACCGGAGTACGAATACATCACGTACACCAGGGCGACGGCGAACGGCCCGCTGACGATTGATGTTATGTCGTTGCGTGCAGGCAAAAAACTGATCGGCTGCTTCGGTTGAACAAAAAGGCCGGTGATAATGAGCGCGACGATCAATAGTAATTTTACGAGCGTGAAGATATTTTGGAACGCGCTGCCGACTTGCAAATTCCTGAGATGAAAGAGCGCGACCAGCCACACGACGGTAAACGAGAGAAGTACCGGCGAACCAAAGCCAAGTGCGCCATTCAAATATTTTCCAAACGCCATCGCCGCCAGCGCGATCGGCGCAGCAAAGCCCACTGTCGCGGAGACAAATCCTGCCATGAACCCGAGCGACGGATGATAAATTTGCGAGAGAAAATGATATTCGCCTCCGGAACGCGGCAGCGCGGCGGCGAGTTCCCCGTAACAAAGCGCGCCGCATAGCGCCGCAATTCCACCGACCACCCAGAGCATCGCGAGCGCAAAGCCCGACTGAATGTCCGACAACTGAAAACCAAGACTCGTGAAAATGCCGGTGCCGATGATGTTGGCAATTACGATGGAACACGCCGTTACAAAGCCGATGGTGCGCTTTGGTCTTGCAGACTGCACGAAAACTCGCTGCGTCACGGTCGTCATGGATGATTTGACAGTTCTGTTCAAAATCCTGGCGTTGGCCACAACATCGAAGATCGAGCGCTCAAAATTGCCTTAATAAAAATGGCTCTGTTCATTCGGCGTTCAGCGTTGGCTGTTTTCTATTGTTGCAGCACTTTTCTGAGTTGTCAGACGCCGCTCCCGGCATCAGTTTCAAACCAGCATGAACGCAGATCCCAAGCTCTCCATCGAAACAGCCAGCCAACTCGCTGTTTTTCTTGCGAATCGTCCCGGCGCGCTTGCGCGCGTGTGTGACGCGTTGGCAAAAGCGGGAATTAACATTTACGCGCTAGCGACATCCGACACGGTCGATCACTCCGTTGTACGCATGGTGGTAAGCGATCCTACCAAGGCGCTGATGCTTCTGGGCGAAGCAGGCGTGCTGGCGCTCGAGCCGAAGTGCTAACGATTGAGACAGCGAACCAGCCTGCGATCCTGGCCAAAATCGCGGAGCGCCTCGCCGAAGCTAAGATGAACATTGAATACACCTATCTCGCCGCCCCGCGCGACGCCGAAAAGGGCCTGATCATCCCTGCGACCATCCGATGTAGGAAAAGCGCGACGCGCGCTCGAAGATCTGTAAACGTGCGCAGCGGCGGACGTCGGCATCGTGTATTCAGCTGACAAAACTGACAGGGCCGACCGACGGCCATTCTGACATCAAGCCGGATCGCCTACGGACGAATCTCAATCGTAGTGCCGTCCGGCGTGCCTTCCTGTTGCTTCGCGCGGACTGGATTCGCACCTAAAGCGATTCGGTAAGTTTTGACCTGGTTGGCGTCGCGAAAGATCGACAATCTTCTCGCCGATTTTTCCACAACAATTCGATCAATCGTCGTTGCGGCCGGCAACGGATTCCAATTGTGATGCGCATAAAGATAAAACGCGACAGCACAATCAGGATAGAGACGACGAGCATGATCGTGCGTTTCATATTCGTAAGGTTTTAACGTGGTTACTCAAAAACATCATGCAAAAAGAGTGATCCGATCCCCCCATTCGTCATTGCCAATATTGGCTCGATACCGGATAAATGCCCGCCGCCTTTATGACTTCGGTAAGAACGTTTCTCGGTTATCCCTACCCGCTGGGTGCAACCTGGATGGGGAACGGCGTGAACTTCGCAATTTTTTCCGAGCACGCTACCGGGGTTGAGCTTTGCATCTTCGACAGAATCGAAGACGCGAAAGAAGATATTCGGATCCCGCTAAAAGAGCATACGCATCACGTGTGGCATGTCTTTTTACCGGATGCGCGGCCGGGACAGTTATACGGTTTTCGCGTATCGGGGCCATACGATCCCGAGCGCGGCCTGCGTTTTAACAGCTCGAAGCTCCTCCTTGATCCTTACGCTAAAGCGATCGCCGGCGAGGTAAGTTGGGCTGATGAAATGTTTGGTTATGCCGTCGGAGGTGAACACGAAGATCTAACGCAGGACTTTCGAGATGACGCCTGGGGCGTACCGAAATCACTCGTCATCGATCCGGAGTTCGACTGGCAAAGTGATAAAAGGCCGGGGACTCCGCTACACGAGTCGGTGATCTACGAGGTACACGTGAAAGGTTTCAGTAAGCTTTGGCAAGCTGTGCCCGAAGAATTTCGCGGCACGTACGCGGCGCTCGGCAGTCCCGCGGCCATTGATTACTTCAAGGAACTTGGCGTGACCGCGGTCGAGTTATTGCCAGTACACGCGCACATTGATGACAAGTTTTTGGTCGACCGCGGCCTGACGAATTACTGGGGCTATAACACGATCGGATTTTTCGCGCCGCATGGAGAATACTCGGGCAGCGGGCAAATCGGCCAACAGGTGGCCGAGTTCAAAACGATGGTGCGCAGTCTGCACGCAGTGGGCATCGAAGTAATTCTCGACGTGGTTTACAATCATACTGCGGAGGGAAATTGTCTTGGCCCGACGCTATGTTTCCGGGGGATCGATAATCTTGTTTATTACTGGTTGCGACCGGATAATCCGCGTTTCTATCTGGATTTCACTGGTACTGGCAACACTTTCAATTTGTTGCATCCCCGAACGCTTCAACTGGTGATGGATAGTTTGCGTTACTGGGTTCTCGAAATGCACGTAGACGGCTTTCGCTTCGATCTCACATCCGCGCTGGTGCGAAATCACGCAGGTGTAAACTTGTCGCATGCTTTCTTCCAGGTGATCGAGCAGGATCCAGTGCTGTCGCAGGTGAAATTAATCGCGGAGCCATGGGATGTCGGAGAGAGCGGCTATCAGGTTGGCAACTTTCCCGGCCTCTGGTCGGAATGGAACGGCAAATATCGCGACACGGTCCGCAGTTTTTGGAAAGGAGACGAGGGTCGCATTGGCGAGATGGCCTATCGGCTTACTGGGAGCCCGGATCTGTACGAACACAACGGCAGGCGTCCTTACGCCAGCATCAACTTCGTCACAGCGCATGACGGATTTACTCTGACTGATTTGGTCAGCTACAATGAAAAACACAACGAGTTGAACGACGACGAGAACCGCGACGGGGATAACAATAATCAGTCGTGGAATTGCGGAGTCGAAGGGCCAACCGATGATCCTCAGATCAACGCATTGCGCGACCGGCAGCGCCGCAATTTCCTTACCACGCTCTTTCTTTCCCAGGGAGTGCCGATGCTCTGCGGCGGAGACGAGTGGGGCCGCACGCAAAATGGCAATAACAACGCTTATTGCCAGGATAACGAGATCAGCTGGTTCAATTGGGAACGTGACGACAATCAGAATCAGCTTCTTGAGTTTACGCGAAAGTTGATTCAGCTGCGAAAGGAACATCCAGTTTTTCGTCGCCCAAAATTTCTAAAGGGTCGCCCCATCCCTGGTTCCGAGATTCGCGATGTGATGTGGTTCAATCCAGGCGGCAATCAGATGAGCGAGGAGGAATGGACATCGCCATTCGTACGGTGTTTGGGTATGCTGTTAAGCGGGGATGCCACCGATGTGCTCAATTTTGAAGGTGAATCGATCCGCGACAACACGTTTCTGCTGCTGATCAACGCTCATCACGAGGCAATTCCCTTTGTTCTGCCCGGTCAGGAGAATCTCCAGTGGCAATTGATTCTCGACACCACAGAGCCCAGCGGTTTCCTGGCGGAACCAAAAAAATTCGCTTCAGGAGATGACATCTATCTTGGCGGGCGCGCTTCTTGTTTGCTTCAACTGATCAGCGGCACGCAAGCGCAGGCTCGCGAGGAGTCTTGGAAAAAGCGGCATGTCGAATTTCCTCCGTTGAGCGCGGAGCAGGAACGCGCAGGTCTGTAGCTGGAATGGCTGATCCCGGTCACAGGCATCCCGCGAATTGTGTGGCAAACTTCGCGGTGCAATCCCCGAAGTCGATTTTCAGCGAGGCTGGATCAGGCTGCAGAATAGAAATCGGCCAACGCAATCTTGTGGCGCCATGCGAATTAGTCTATAGAGATAGTAAGCGCGTGTTGTCGTGCGTGACCAATCCGTTGGTCAGTAGTTTGTCATGATACCGAGTTCACTTGTGATCGTCACTGATCGCGGCAGCTTAAAAGCATATCGAGTGACTGAGACGCCAACGCGCGGACCCAGCCTGCAGCTCGTGCAGGCGTTCGATATCACGGATGCGCACGGCAGGCTCGTGGATAAACTGAGTGACTCGGCGGGCAGGTTTCCCGTGACCGAAGGTGCAGGCGCGCACCGCGGGCCGGCGTCAATTGCCGAGCGCCCGCAACTGGCCACGGAAATGGACCGCCGGATTCAAAAAGGGCTGGCCGACCAGATCGCCAACATTGCTTCACAAAACGGAAAGGAAGGATGGTCATTTGCCGCGCCCGCGGAGATTCACGCGGCTATCGTGGATCTTTTACCTGTGGCCGTTCGCGAACGAATCGTCGAACATGTAAAATCGGATTTGGTAAAGGTGGAACCAGCAAAATTGATCAGCCGCTTCCGCTCATTACAGCAGATTTGAAAGCCGGAAGCGGAATCGAAGTTTTTGCTCCTCAATCGCAACCACCACCATAGTATCAAAATAATTATGCAATTGCCTGTTAAGATATCGTATCGGGGTCTGGAAAAATCTGACGAGATTGACAATCTTGTTTTCGAGTATGCAGCACGACTCGAGAAGTTTTGTGATCACATCAACCGCTGCGATGTCGCGATCGAACAAACAAATCACACGCATCAGAAAGGAAATCCTTACCGCTGCCGTATCGATCTGACCGTGGCGCCGAGGCACGAGCTGGTTGCGGATGAAAAGCAAATGGATAACGGCGCTCATGAACTGCTGAAAAAAGTAATTCACGACGCGTTCAAAACCATGGAGCGCGAGCTAATCCGCGTCGTAGAGAAGCAAAGGCGCGAAATCAAAACGCACGCCAACGCGCGTTCACCTAAATAATCTCGACTTTCACAAGTCGAAGCAGGTTTGCCACTGGGAAGCGAGCCGAATCGCCGTGTTGTCGTCAGCTGCAAGTTTTCCGTCAATGATATCAGGCATAAGCCTAAGCGGTCGTGCGAAACCCTAACCGCTCTCTCCGACGGACTGGGCTGGAGCGTGCATTTTACCGAAGAAGGGATTGGGATAGACCTGCAAGATGTCCATCCAATTGAAATCATGGCCTTTTACCGAGACTTGTCCTGCTGGCTACACGGAATATCGACTCTTTTTCCGGTGACAGCTGGCGATTCCAGACTTTCAGTTTCTTTGTTCGCTTACCGGAGCGGCGATATGAGCTTTGTGGTTGCGGTCTATTGCGCGCTCGCTCGGCGAAAGCGTGTCCATTGAGTTGACCGAAACTCGCCACAGGAACGAATATAGGCGCTGAGTCATGCACATCACCGACATCATGCGGGGGAATTCTCCCACCTTTTCGTTCGAGTTTTTCCCTCCAAAAACGCCGGAAGCAGCCGACACCCTTTACCGCACGATTCGCGACCTCGAAGCGTACATGCCAGACTTTGTCAGCGTGACTTACGGCGCCGGCGGGTCGACGCGGGAGTTAACCCACGAACTTGTCGAACGAATCCAACAGACGACTAAGCTGGATCCGATCCCACATCTGACCTGTGTCTGCCATAACGAACAAGAGATTGAAGCGATTCTGCTTCGATACGGCAGATCCGGCATCGCCAACATTTTTGCGCTCGGCGGCGACCGGCCGGTTGGAACGCCTGCGGATACGTCGCAGGATGCGTTCCAGCACGCAATCGATTTGGTGAAATTTATTCGTCGCTTTAATGACTCCGGCGCGCATCCCGACCGCCGTGGTTTCGGAATCGGCGTCGCTGGTTTCCCTGAGGGGCATCCTGCGACCCCAAACCGATTGGTGGAGATGGATTATTTCAAAGCGAAGGTGGACGCGGGAGCCGACTACATCATCACACAGCTATTTTTCGAGAACGACGACTTCCTCGATTTTCGCGAACGCTGTGCACTTGCTGGTATTCGCATCCCGATCATCGCCGGCATTATGCCGATTACCTCGATTGGCGGACTGAAACGCATGGCTGAGCTCGCGGGCGGCGCGCGTTTTCCGGCGAAGCTTCTGCGTACTCTCCAAGCCTGCCAGGACGACCCCGAAATGGTCAGGCGTATCGGCATCCAATACGCGTCGGAGCAAGGTCATGGCCTTCTCGAAAATAATGTTGCCGGTATTCATTTTTATACGCTCAATCGCTCGGATGCTACGCGGGTAATTTTCGACAGTCTCGGCATTGCTCCGGATCGGAAAGCACGAGCCTCGAATGCGTAGCTGGAGCAACAACATGCCGTCGCATTTTCAACTGCGTGCCTTCTTTTGCATCATTCAGATCGTTTACAGAAGCTGGCGAAATTTGCGCAGATTGGGTGACGCGCGCACAATTTAGAGATGCTGAGTGTCCGGCGCATGATTTTCTGGCAGGCCGCCGCGGTCGTGTGCGCAACTGCGCTTGCGGTAGCGCTTTCCCGCTTTTTTCCGGTCGTCAGTTTTATCTCCGCGTTGCAGGAACATGTGATGAGCTGGGGCGTATGGGCTGCGATTTGTTATCCGTTGCTTTTTGCCGCTTGTAATATCCTTCTATTACCGGGCGGCATACTCGCAGTGGGTAGCGGTTTTTTCTTCGGTTTGTGGTGGGGATTTTTAATCGTGCTTGTTGGCAATGTGGTCGCGACGGCGATGTCCTTCGCGCTGAGTCGCTTCGTCGCAAGACATTGGTTTCAGCGAAAGCTGTCACAGAACTCAACCTTGAAGGCACTCGGTCCGGCCGTGGAACGCGAAAGCTGGAAAATTATTCTTCTAAGCCAGTTGCATCCGCTTTTTCCTACGAGCTTGCTCAACTACTTTTACGGCCTGACGCGAATTCGATTTGGCACGTACATGCTTTGGGCTTCAATCGGAAGAGCGCCGGGACTTTTCTTTTACGTATACATCGGCACGCTCGGGCAATTCGCAGTGCGTATTATGCGCGACAGAAGTTACCCGAGAATTGTCGAGTACTGGATTTGGGGAGGGGCATTCATCACGACGGTGCTGCTATTAGGCGTGCTGGGTCGCGTCGCCTACCGGGCTATTCAAACTTCTCCGGGTACGGCCTCTGCTCAGACGCAAAAGGACCCCTTGGAACATAGAATATTATCAAGATAAATATCTTGGGTCGAGTATATTATGTTTAAATTACCCATCGATTATGACGTTGTGATCGTAGGCAGCGGTCACGCTGGGATTGAAGCTGGACTGGCCGCCGCTCGAATTGGTTGCCGCACGTTGATGCTGACGCAGAATTTGGACACGATTGGTCAAATGTCGTGCAATCCTGCAATCGGAGGTCTAGCCAAAGGACACATTGTGCGGGAAATCGATGCCATGGGAGGAGCGATGGGGGCCAACGCAGATGCAACTGGAATACAGTTTCGGCTTCTGAACCAACGGAAGGGGCCGTCAGTACGTGCACCTCGAGTTCAGTGCGACAAAAAGGCCTACCAATTTCGAATGAAAGCAATTTTGGAGAAGACGAGTAATCTCGACGTCAAACAAGCGACTGTTTCACGCATCGTCGTGAAGCATGGAGCGGTAGTTGGGGTTGAAACCGATCTCGGGGTTGAAGTCGCCGCCCGCACTGTCGTCATTACATCCGGGACATTCTTGCGCGCTCTCTTACATGTAGGCGAGAATAGCAGACCGGGAGGACGAATGGCTGATACTAGCTCGAGCCTTAGCGCAAGTCTTCAAGAGCTAGGGTTCCAGGTAGGGCGGTTCAAGACGGGAACCCCTTGTCGGCTGAACGCGGGATCGATTGATTTTTCGAGGTGCTCAATCCAACTCGGAGATGAACCGCCCCCCGTGTTTTCCTTTAATCTTGATGAGATCGGCATGGGTGATGGCGAATTTTTCACATTAAATCATATGCGCGACGGCACGTTCCACGTGGAACAATTGCCCTGCTGGATTACCCACACCACCTCAAAGACGCATGACATTATCCAATCTAACCTGCATCGATCTCCCCTTTATGCTGGTCGAATTCACGGCGTCGGTCCTCGATATTGCCCCTCGATCGAAGACAAAGTGGTCAAATTCGCTGATAAAACTTCACACCAACTCTTTCTCGAGCCCGAGGGACGACACACCAGCGAGTACTACGTAAACGGAATTTCGACCAGTCTGCCGTATGAGGTTCAGCTAGAGTTTGTGCATTCGATCCCCGGACTTGAGCGCGCCGAGATTATGCGGCCAGGATATGCCGTGGAATACGACTATTTCCCGCCGACGCAACTGCTGCCGACGTTGGAAACCAAGCTCGTCAGCGGGCTATATTTTGCCGGACAGGTAAATGGCACCTCCGGCTACGAAGAGGCGGCAGCTCAAGGGCTGGTCGCCGGAGCGAACGCTGCTTTGCGGGTTCAAGGCCGTCAGCCATTCGTATTGAACAGGAGAGAATCGTACATCGGCGTTCTGATCGACGATCTTGTTACCAAGGGAACAGAAGAGCCATATCGAATGTTCACCAGCCGCGCCGAGGACCGCTTGTCTCTCAGACACGATAACGCCGATCAACGTTTGACGGCTATAGCCTATGGCTCCGGGTTGGTCAGCGTAGCCAGCTATCGTCGTCTCCAAGAGAAGATGCAGTTACTGGAGCAAACCCGAGCGATAGCTCTAGGCACCAAGGTGCAAGGAATCCCAATTTCGCAACATCTTAAGCGACCGGATTTTAGGGTGAACAATTTGCCGCCAGAGCTGTTAACGCATGTGCCTTTTTCAGTGTGGGAACTGATCGAGACCGACTTGAAATACGAGGGATACCTGGCACGTCAGTCAGAGCAGAACCACCAGCTTGCCCGAAAGGTGAACCAGCGTATTCCGGACGGACTCGATTACGGCAAAATTGTCGGATTGCGATCCGAGACGAGACAAAAGCTGTCAACCGTACGACCTACCTCGCTTGGTCAGGCTGCGCGTATCAGTGGAATTACTCCAGCTGATATTGCTATTATTTCCATCTGGCTGTCCCAGAAAGGCTTATCTAGCTGCCCGGCGAAGCTACAGGGACTTTGCCCAGGCTAAATTGAATGTCCGATGGCCACATTGGCTGTGATTTTAGTCGGGAGCTATATGCTGGGATCGATTCCTTTCGGATATCTGGCCGGCCGATTGGCGGGAATCGATATCCGAAAGTTCGGTAGCGGTAATATTGGCGCTACCAACGCCGTTCGTGTCTTGGGCAAAAAATATGGCTACCCAGTATTTGCGCTCGATTTTCTGAAGGGCTTCGGTGCGGTCAGGATTTCAATGCTGATGGCATCAGGCCCGCCGCCGGGGTGGAATTCGCCCGAGATATTTGGAATTGCCGCCGCGATCTCTTGCGTCATCGGGCACTCCTATCCTCCCTGGCTGAAATTCAAGGGTGGAAAAGGCGTTGCGACATCCGCCGGGACCCTTTTCGCTTTGGCGCCAATAGCGGGTTTTATCGGTGTTGCGATTTGGATGGTGATCTTTTGGGTAACACGCTACGTCTCACTGGCTTCAGTGACAGCTGCCGTGGCGCTGCCTATCGTGATTTTGGCCGTTAGCTGGCGCAACGGAAACGCAAAGGCAATATTTTACTTTTCGGTTTGCGTCGCGGCAGTTGTGATTTGGCGTCATCGTTCAAATCTTTCGCGGCTACTAAACGGCACCGAACCACGTTTTACTCGAAAGTGACAATTGCAAAGACAGTCATCATAGGTGCCGGCGGCTGGGGAACAGCGCTAGCCCATTTGTGGGCAAACGACCTACGAGAAGTTTTGCTTTGGGGCCATAACGCGGATCGGATCGCGCGCATGCAAAAGACCCGAGAAAACTGCGATTACCTTCCGGGAATTGTGCTGCCCCGCTCAGTCCAGATTACTTCCGATCTGGAGGATTGCGCCGGCGCGGACCTACTCGTGCTAGTGACACCATCGACCGCTTTCCGCGAGATCACGATCCGCCTTCGGAAAGCAGTTGGCAACACAGGTGCAATCCTGTTGAGTTGCACAAAGGGGATAGAACACCGTAGCGGAATGAGGATGAGCGAGATCCTGCGCGAAATTTTCCCTGATAATAAAGCCGCGGTCTTATCCGGGCCAAACCTTGCGGCCGAAGTGGCGAGCGACCTCCCTACCGCGACTGTTATCGGCTGTGAGGACGCCGATTGCGCTGCGATTCTGCAGCGTACGCTGGGCAGTCCGCGCTTTCGCATTTATACCAGCTCTGATGTTATCTCGATCGAGTTGGGTGGCGCGTTGAAAAACGTATTCGCCATTGCCGCAGGGATCAGCGATGGACTTGGATTAGGCAATAATTCGAAGGCGGCATTGGTAACTAGATCTCTGGCCGAACTCGTCCGGCTGGGGCAAATCATGGGCGGGAAGGCGAATGCTTTTTATGGACTGAGCGGCGCGGGTGACCTGATTTTGACGTGCTACAGCGAACGCAGCCGAAATCACACCGTCGGGAAACGGCTTGGGAAAGGTGAATCGCTGGCGGAAATCATCGCGTCTGAAAAAATGGTGGCCGAAGGCATCCCGACCGCGCGCAGCGCCTGGGAATGCGCCCGGCGGTTGAACGTTGCCACACCTATCATTGATCAGGTCTATGCGGTTCTTTATGAGCGAAAAAAACCGATTGTTGCGTTGGAAGAACTGCTGAGCCGGGAGCCGAAGCCGGAGCAACTCTGACAACGCTATCGGTGCGTTCGCGCCGGGACTTACGGATTTTCCCGGCGATACTTCTCGCAGAGTTCGGCGATCACTGCGGGGTATAGCTCGTGTTCAAGCGCTTGAATTCGCGCATGCAAACTGTCGGGTGTGTCGTTAGGCAAGATCGTCACTTCCCTCTGTGCAAGGATTTGCCCGTGATCGATTTTCTCGTCGACGTAATGGACCGTGCAGCCGGCCACAGCTTCCCTCGCAGCAAGAGCTTGTTTCCATGCTTCGAGCCCTGGAAATTTAGGGAGAAGGGAAGGATGAATGTTGATAATGCGACGGGGAAACGCCCTGAGCGTCGGTTCATGCAATACTCGCATAAAACCCGCAAGCACAACAAGTTCCACCCCCGCATCGCGCAACATCTTGACAAGCTGCTCTTCTGTTTCCGGCTCCAAACGCGTGCGAAATCTGCCCGGTGGTAAATACGCATTCGCGACACCAAACTCTCGGGCGATATCGAGGATAGGCGCATTCAGCACGTCTGAAACCACCAAACGCGCTTCGGCAGCCAGCTCGCGGGAATGGATGCGCTCAAGTATCGTCCGGCAGTTGCTGCCTTTGCCGGAGCCGAGAATCCCGATTGGTAGCCGTTTCATCTGAGTCCTTGATCTTTCTTAACCGCGGTTCCACAGATTTGTTCGACCAGTGCGGAAGTCGAATAGCCTGTTTCAAATGGAATCAGGCGAATGTCTGCTCCGATTTCGTCCAAGAGTGTACGTTCTTGTTCGTCCAGGGTCTCGGAGCTGTAATCACCGCCCTTAACATAGACAGCAGGGCGCACTGCTGCGATAAACTGCGTTGCACGATTTTGTGGAAAAATCGTGACGAGATCCACGCATTCCAAAGCTGCAAGGATCTCCGCACGATCGGTCTCAGTCGTGATAGGGCGCCCTGCTCCTTTTAACTCGTGTACCGATCGATCACCATTCAAGCCGACTGCCAGGACATCACCAATTGCTCGCGCGGCTTGCAAGTAATGCACATGCCCGACGTGCAGCAGATCGAAACATCCGTTCGTGGCTACAATCTTCTTGCCATCACTGCGCAACTTATCGCAGTCATTCGAAAGCTGTTCGAGCTTCACAATTTTCGGGCTCATTTTACAGGATTTTGAGATCCTACATCAATTCGCGGTTGGCGTTTCCCTGATTTGCACGACGGTTGGTCCAAAATGGCGGAAAGAAAAGCGAAACGCAATGCGGGACGATCGAAAAGGCACGGCGATTTTCGGGTTTGCAGCGAACCAATTCTACATCTTGCCGGAGAAGCTCGATCACCTCATCTCGGCGAGAGGATGCTGCTACCGCGTGTCTATGATCGCCCAATCTTGTCCGCCGTCGCCCGGGATGAGCGCACCATTTTCGCCTGCTGGAATATCGATTGGCCGTCCGTCTTTCGAAAAATCATACCCGCGGATCGACAAGTTTATCTTCGAGTCATTGGCGGCGATGGTTCCAAAGGAAAGAGGGTCGCTGTCGAACCAATGCTCGCCATGCACTACCTAACGACATGGGGGCTGCCCGATCCGTATCGCGTTGAGATCGGTTATTATCAGCCGGCCGGCACGTGGCATTCAGTGGCGATCTCGGATGAGGTTAAGACGACGCCGCAGGGAAGCCCCGGAATGGCGCCGGTGGACGTGGCGACGATTCCGTTTCATCTCGGGTTCGAACAGCTTGTTAAATTGTTCGGAGCGACCAACGAGACTCCGTTAGTAAATGTAGTCTCGAGATTTCAAACCCAAGTATTGAATCGCCATCGGCCTAACGAGTTGCCGCCGGCTGCGACCCAGATTCTACGTAAGTTAAATCTGTCGCTGCCTGCGATAGCCGCCGCGCGCCGCGATTTTGAAAAGACCGATAGCGCAAGGTTCCCACGACGCAGGCGAGCGCTGCTCCGATTTGCAGGGACCAGTCCATCTCGCGGATTTGAAGGGAATGCCGGCTCGTAACTCGCGCTGCTACTTCCGCAAGTCGCCCGGGGATTCCATCATCAAGTGACGCGAGTGCGTGTGGTCGGAAACCTGGGCAACCAAGTTTAACAGCGCACCGAGACTCCACGCCAGGACGAATCCCCCTAAACCGATAACAATGCCGAGCGGACCAGGGATGAAGTCCATCCGATATCGGGCCAGCCAGAGAAGAGAACCGAGCGACCCAAACACAATCCAGATCACACCAGCAATTTTGAGCGCGCGCGACCATCCGGTTTCGCCGGCGACTTTGCGCGGGCCGAGTTTGGAATTGTAAACGCTGTAGCCGAAATAAATAACGATCCCGAACGCGAACCAATAAATCAGCCGCTCCCAGGTTATCCATGGCAGCGAGATCATAAGAGCAAGCGCGGACAGTGCGCCCATGGGGGCGACGAACCACACAGCCGGCGTCTTGAATGTGCGAGGCAAGTTCGGCTCGCGAATTCGCAGCACAAGAACGCCAATCGAGACAATTATAAACGCCAGCAGCGTACCGATGGAAACGAGGCTACCAGCTTCGCGCACGGTGAAAATCGCCGCGAAGCAGGCGACAACAATTCCTGTCACTATCGTCGTGATCCATGGGGTCTGGAATTTTGGATGAACCCTGCTCACAAACTTCGGTAGCAAGCCGTCGTCAGCCATCGTCCAGAAAATCCGCGACTGACCCAACAGCATCACGAGAATAACGGAGCTAAGACCTGCTATCGCGCCCAGTTTGATTAGCGAGGCCATCCAGCCGACGCCTGCGTGGTCGGCAGCGACAGCAATCGGATCTGGCACGTCTAATTGCAGGTAGGGAACGATGCCCGTCGCCACCGCCGACACTGCGATGTAGAGAACTGTGCAGATCAACAGCGAGCCGATGATGCTGACCGGCATGTCGCGCTGGGGATTCTTTGCCTCCTGTGCCGCTGTGCTGACAGCGTCAAAACCAATGTAGGCGAAGAACACAATGCCAGCGCCCTGCATGACGCCGCTCCACCCGAAATGCCCGCGCACACCGGTGTTCGAGGGGATGAAGGGATGCCAGTTAGCAGGATTGACGGCGTGAGCAGCGCCGACGATGAAGAGCAGCACGACTGCGACTTTCACAAATACAATGACGTTATTCACATTCGCCGACTCGCGAATGCCGATTACCAGCAGCAACGTCACGATAGCGATGATGATGACCGCTGGCAGATTGAAGATGGCAGTCACCTGCGTGCCGTCCGCCAAAGTAACGAGCGTCCCGCGAGCGGCCGATAATTGGCCGGGGATGTGAATACCGATATCTCGTAGAAACGACACAACATACCCGGACCAACCGATAGAAACTGTGACCGCGCCCAAAGCGTATTCCAGAATCAGGTCCCAGCCGATGATCCACGCAAAAAGCTCACCCAGCGTAGCGTAGCCGTAGGTGTAAGCGCTGCCGGCCATGGGAACGAGCGACGCGAATTCGCTGTAACAGAGCGCCGCGAAAATTGAGGCTACGCCGGCGAGCACGAAGGATAGAATCACTGCGGGTCCGGCGTTCTGCGCGGCGACGGTGCCCGTCAACACAAAGATGCCCGTCCCAATAATCGCGCCGATGCCGAGCATAGTGAGGTTTGTCGCTCCCAGTGCGCGCTTCAGCCGTTGATCCGTCAGCGCATCGGCTTGCAATTGCGTGATGCTCTTCCGTCGAAATAGGTTCATGGGACGAAGGTGCTTTGTGCTGTGCTAATCGCGATAGCGTTGGAAAGTCAAGTTCGCCGTTGGGACGGACTCGTCCTTTGGCGAGCAGGCGTTGATTTTTGCCCGAAGAATTTCCAGAGAAAATAAATCGGCACGCCCGTAAGTACGATCACGAGGCCCGGCCACGTGGTTTGTGCCCTGTAGGCGAGCAGAACGATCATGATCACCGTCGCGCCCACCATATAAAGCGCCGGCAGAATTGGGTAACCCAATGCCCGATACGGACGCTCAACCTCTGGCCGCGTATGACGAAGCACGAATACGCCTGCAATTGTCAGCACGTAAAAAATCAGAGCGGCGAAAATAATGTAATCCAACAGATTGCTATACAGATTCCCGTAAGTGACGGCGCCGCTTGTCGCATCAACATTTCGCGTACGAGGGAGCACAAGCACGGAAGTCCAAAGTCCCTGCAACACGAGCGCGACGGCTGGGACGTGTTTCGAATTGAGTCGCGCTGTCGCTTTAAAGAACAATCTATCCTGCGCCATTGCGTAATACACACGCGCCCCGGCAAGAATCAGACCATTACAACAGCCGAATGTTGAGATCATGATGGCCACCGCCATGATGCCAGCGCCGGCACCCCCGAACATCACTTGCATGGCGGCAGTGCCGACGCGGTCGTCGGACGCGTGTTGAATTGTGTTCAATGGCAGCACGCAGAGGTAAGCCACGTTGGCGAGCAGATACAACGTGATTACCAAGCCAGTGCCGAACAAGAGCGACAGCGGAATGTTTCGCCGCGGATCGCGCACCTCACCGGCCGTAAACGTGATGTTGTTCCATGCATCTGAGGAAAACAGCGAGCCCACTTGTCCGACGCAAATCGCGATCAGCAACCCCAGCGCGCCGTCAGTCGCAGAAACAGCGCCAATGAACGGCAGATCCGATCTGATCGGCGAAGCCGAAGCAGGAGTCCAGAAATTCGTGAAATTAGCATGCAGGGCTTCGGCGTTGCGTCCAACGAAGATGCCGAGTGCGATCAGCGCCATCAGCGACAATGTCTTCGCAGAGGTAAACACGTTCTGGATTAATTTGCCCAGCTCCAACCCGCGCGTATTTACAAGCGTAAGAAAAACGATAATCAGGATCGCGACCAACTGCTGTGTAGAAAGGCTAAGCGCATAGCGCTGCGAGAGCATGATGGGTGGAACGATCCAGTGCGTCGGTGAAACTGCATTGGTCAGCACGCCGAGGAACCGCGCGAACGCCACGGCGACGGCGGCGATCGTTCCAGTCTGTATCACGAGGAAAAGCGTCCAGCCGTAGAGGAATCCCCATAGCGGACTGTACGCCTCGCGCAGGTAAACATATTGACCCCCCGCACGCGGCATCATCGCGGCGAGCTCGCCGTAGGTCAGCGCAGCGACGATGGTGAGCATGCCGGTGACCGCCCACACCACAAGCAGCCACCCGGGGGAACCAACGAGGCGCCCAATGTCGGCTGAAACGATGAAAATTCCCGACCCGATCATCGAGCCGGCGACAAGCATGGTTGAGTCGAGCAGCCCAAGCCCGCGAACGAACTTTTGATTCGTTGGTGGTATCTCGGTTACCGCAGTTCTCATCTTAGGCTGGACTTGCCGGAGGAATTAATCATCAGCCATCTCTGCGGCGCAATGCCAAAAAAGCCATTCAAAATTGTTTACCTGGAAAAATTAGAGTGTAATCTGCTCGCCCACCGTGATGACCTCAAATCATCTGCCGCGTCCGCGACGCTTGCTGTGGATTTGTTGCGCTGCTCTGGCTTTGGTCATCGAACTGGCTGCTACGCCGCATTGCGCGTTCGCGCGGACAACCCCACAGTTCGAAGCATTGCCGCTGGTCCGTTCGCAACAAAATCATTTGTTGCTGCGTGCGTTCATTAATGGCAGACCCGCGTGGCTGACGGTCGACAGCGGTGCGCCCGTAAGCGCGATTGCTCTCAATCGCCGCAAATATTTTCGACTCAAACCGATCACCGCAAAATCAAGTTTGCCGGCACGCGTCCAAATCAACGGTGCATTCAACAACGTGGCCATCGCGCGCGAACTGCGAATTGGAGGTTTAACTCTCGTGGATGAACCGGTGGTTACGGTTGACCTTGGCGGTTCTGCACGCGCTGCGCGAATGGCGCACGAACCGCAGATCGATGGAATTATAGGAGCAGACATCCTTTTCCCGACTCAAGCGGTTCTGGATTGCGAACGGCAGTTACTCATTCTCAAGTCCGAGCCCAGCGTCCACGGCATGTTCCCCGGATTCAATCGGCGCGGGTTGCGCGCTGTTCCAATTCAGGTCAGCGACGGTTTCAATCTCTATGTAAATGGATCGGTGAATGGAACGCCGGCAAAACTCATGGTCGACACCGGATCGTTCACCACGCTGTTGCATCGATCTTTCGTGCAGCGGATGCGAATTGCCACTCGCGAGACGGCATATAGCTCCTCCGCCGTGAACTTGAAAGAGCGCGGCGTGCGCGTAGCGCGCATTCGCAAGCTGTCGGTCGGTTCGGTAAACATTGTCGGTAGGGAAGTAGGCGTCATCGATCTGGAAGGACTCATTCACAACGGGCTACTGCAAGGTTCCCCGCCCGTGGCCGGATTACTTGGCGCGGAAACCCTGCGACACCATCACGGCATCATCGATTTCGGTACCCGCACACTTTATTTGAGGTAAGCGGACGGTACGGAACACTTCCCTTGTCATTCCAAGCGAAGTCGCTTGCCGCGTCCGTAGCTTTAGCGTAGGCGGGAGGAATCTCTCGATTTTCTGCTCATGAACGATATCACACAGGCGTTTGTTTTAGCTGCGGGACTTGGCAAGCGCCTGCGCCCGGTAACGGACGAGCTGCCGAAACCGCTCATCCCGATTTTTCAGAAACCTCTCATCACTTTTGCGCTCGATCATTTGCTAGCCTTGGGAATGAACAGATTCGTCATCAACACGCATCGGCACCCGGAATCATTCCAAAATTTCTTTGCTACCAATGAATATGCGGGCGCTCCCCTCTCGCTGATTCACGAGCCGGACCTGCTCGAAACTGGCGGCGGCATCAAAAACGCGGAAGCTCATCTCGGCAGTGATCCGTTCCTGACTTACAGCGGCGATATTTTGGCCGACATCAATCTGCAACCTTTGATCGAGGAACATTTCCGTCGCGGCAACGACGTGACGCTCGCCCTCCGCCGTACCGGTTTGGCTTCAGGCGTGTCCTTACGCGAGCACCGCGTAGTGGACATCGCCAACCGCTACGGCATCGCCGGCAATTTTGATTTTGCGAATATCGCCGTCTGGAACCAAGCGATTTTCCAGCGAATTCCACCACACAAAAAGACCTCTTTTATTCCGATCATTGCGGATTGGATCGGTGAGGGCGGCAAGATCGGTGGCGTGGTCATTGATGATGGAAAATGGTTCAATATCTCTTCGCGCGCTGAATATCTCGAAGTGCACCGCACGATCTTGCGAGAAAACTGGAAGCCGCATTTCGTCAAGACGCAGCAATGGCCAGAGCGCATCGCGGTCAGCGCAATCGTGGAGCCGAGCGCACAGTTGCGCGGTTGCACAGTCGTCGGAGCAAATTGTCGCGTCGGCGCCGAAGCGATTCTGGAGGACACAATTTTATGGCCGGACGCAGAAATTGCTTCCCAAAGCCGGTTAGAGGCTTGTATTGTCCGCTCCCGAAAAAAGGTCAGCGGTACTCATCGCAATATCGACATCTGAATTTATGAAAACGGCGCTGCTTCTTCGACGAACGCGGATGCACTTCCCGCGATTGGATGTCGCCGAGATAAAAATCAGCCCGATCCAAAAAGGCGGCTCAGACCGAAAGTTCTACCGCATCCAGTGCTCGCCCGAGCAGGCCCTAATCCTGGTGAAGTACAATTTGGAGCGAGAAGAAAACCGGCATTACGTCACAATCGCAAACTTTCTCAGCGAACAGCGGGTTCGCGCGCCGGAGATTTACTTTCACGACCCTAACGAAGGCTTGATCTGGCTGGAAGACCTTGGCGAGCGCGACCTCTACAGTTATCGCGACGAAACCTGGCTGGTTCGCCGCGCATTCTACGAATCCGCTCTCGATCAAATCGCAACCTTGCACTCTTTGCCCGAATCGGTTTGCGTCGAGATGAAGGAGCATTTGCCAGCGGAGTTCAATTCAGAGCTTTACTTGTGGGAGCAGAATTATTTCTTCGAAAATTGCCTTGGCCGTTACTTCAAAATCGAGAAGGCAAAACTCGCGCAGCTTTCGGCGCTTCCGGCGTTACAGGAAATCGCGAAGCGACTGACGTCTTTCCCGAGAGTTTTGGTGCACCGCGATTTCCAATCGCAAAACATCATCATCCGAAATGGCCAGGCTTACCTGATCGATTTCCAGGGAATGCGACCCGGCCTCGCCGAGTACGATCTCGCGTCGTTGCTCTACGATCCCTACGTCAATCTTCCAGAAACAGAACGCGCAGAGCTGGCCGCATACTATCGCGCGCGTCAGTTCGAACGTGGAATTGCGAACAACGGTGGGTTCGACCTCAAGTTGCGGCTGTGCGCCATGCAACGTCTGATGCAGGCACTGGGCGCCTACGGTTTCCTCGGCCTGGTGAAAGGCCATAAACATTTCCTGAAACACGTCCCTGCCGCGATGAAATCATTGCAATGTGTCGTAGCGGAAATCGGTGAATTGCCGGAACTCGAGGAAATGCTGCGAGAGCTGACCTAAGCGACCGGAAACCACGCACCTTGTTTCAATCAACGAGGCCACAAGCGCAGGGGTAAGTCCGGGTGGACTTGGAAGTTCGAAATATGGGATGAGACTACGGCCAGCCGAGCGCCGGCTGGGCTTCCTCGTTTTGCATTGCCAGTTGTTCATGATAACTTTTCCCATCGTAAAATTAGCCTATGCCACAGTTTGACCGAAACTCTCAAAAAGAGAACAAAAACCGCGGGAGCGAACCAAATTTCAATTGGCGCGGTGTCGTTCTCATCGTGATCGCTTTCAGTCTGATCGCGATGGCAATGCTTTTTTACCGGGGCGGGATGCAAGCGGTTGAAGACGTGCCGTATAACCGTTTTCTCGAGCTGCTGGAAAACAAGCAGATCGTGAGCGACAAAAACTATCCCCTCCAGTTGGTGGTCGAGGACGGCCGGCCAACGCAGACATTGCGCGGGGCATACGTTCGCCAGGGCGCAGGCGCAGCGCCCTCGCAGCCGATCCCCTTCCGTACAACCGTCTATTTGAATTTCACCAACGATCTGCAAAAAAAACTTTCTGACGCCGGCATGCAGCCCGCCATCAAGACAGAATCAAACATGTTGGCGCAGACCCTGGTTGGTTTCCTGCCCATCGCGCTTTTCCTTTTGGTCTTGTATTTCCTTTTCCGCCAGCAAATCCGCATGGCGGGGAAAGGGGCGCTGAACTTCGGTAAGTCCAAGGCGCGCATGCTCGCCCGAGACAAAAACAAGATCACGTTTCGTGACGTGGCGGGCGTTGAGGAAGCCAAGGACGAAGTGCAGGAACTGGTCGAGTTCCTGCGCGATCCGAAAAAATTTCAGAAACTTGGTGGCCGTATTCCCAAGGGCGTGTTGATGGTCGGCCCGCCCGGCACGGGCAAGACCCTGCTCGCCCGCGCAATCGCGGGTGAAGCTGACGTGCCATTCTTTTCAATTAGCGGTTCGGACTTTGTTGAGATGTTCGTGGGCGTCGGCGCGTCGCGCGTGCGCGACATGTTTGAGCAAGGAAAGAAATCGGCGCCGTGCATCATTTTCATCGACGAAATCGACGCGGTAGGCCGTCACCGCGGACATGGCGTCGGCGGCGGACATGATGAGCGCGAGCAAACCCTAAATGCGCTGCTCGTAGAGATGGACGGCTTTGATACGCAGGAAGGCGTGATCATCATCGCAGCCACGAACCGGCCGGATGTTCTCGACCCGGCGTTGTTGCGACCGGGCCGCTTCGATCGCCAGATCACAGTCAATTTGCCGGACGTCAAAGGCCGCGAAGAAATCCTCCGTGTGCACGCCAAGAAAGTGAAGCTGGCCGAAGGCGTCGATCTTGCCGTGATCGCGCGCGGCACGCCTGGTTATTCCGGTGCGGAGCTCGCCAATGTCATCAATGAAGCGGCGCTGCTCGCCGCGCGTCGCGGATTAAAAGGAATCACGCTCGCGGAACTTGAAGAATCGCGCGACAAGGTTCGCTGGGGCAAAGAGCGCCGGAGCCTCGCGCTGAGCGAGAAAGAAAAACAGAACACCGCTTATCACGAAGCCGGCCACGCGTTGTTGCTCGTCCTTCTCCCGCACACTGAGCCGTTGCACAAGGTCACGATTATCCCGCGCGGACCGTCGCTTGGTTCGACGATGTGGTTGCCGGAGGAAGACAAATACACCAATCGCAAAAACGAGTTGCTGGCCAGTCTCGCAGTCGCCATGGGCGGCCGCGTGGCCGAAGAAATTATCTTCGGCGACATCACTAATGGCGCTCGCGGCGACATCAAAGGCGCGACCGGTATCGCGCGCCGAATGGTTTGCGAATGGGGCATGAGCGAGAAAATGGGCATGGTCGAATACGGCGAGCACGAAGATTACGTTTTCCTCGGACGCGACATTTCCCGCGCACGCGACTACAGCGAAGCGACCGCCGAACAAATCGATCAGGAGGTGCGTCGATTGCTCGACGAGGCCTATCAACTGGCCAAGCGCACACTCATCGCGAACCGGAACACACTCGAAACCATCGCAAAAGCGCTGCTCGAGTACGAGACCCTGGACGGCTCGCAAATCAAAGAAATCATCGAGCACGGTCGCCTGATCAATCCGCCGCCCGGCGTTGGAGGATCGCCCAGTAAAAAACCAGCCCCAGAAAAACCGCCCAAGCAAGTCGTCGCTCCCGACGTCGTCCCGCCTCTCCCCGGTGCCCTCGGGGGCGCCCCGGCCTAACACGCAAGGAGCGGCGGTCTCCAGTCCGCCGTCCTCTTTGCTCACCGGCGGGGCTTATTCGAACAGAAGACAACTAAGGAAGCAAAGATTCCCGGTTGAGTGTTGAAAGCTTTTTCCGTCCTCAATCCAGCGGACTCTTCACGCCGATTCCGGGACGGTTGAGCACGTGCGTGTAAATCATCGTGGTGCTGACATCCTTGTGACCCAACAACTCCTGCACGGTCCGAATATCGTAGCCCTTCGACAGTAAATGCGTGGCAAAAGAATGACGTAAACTGTGGCAGTTGGCCCGCTTCACAATGCGCGCCGCATCCACAGCTCGTTTCAGTGCGCTTTGCAACACTCCTTCGGCAATGTGGTGCCGCTGTTTGCAGCCCCTGCGCGGATCGATGGAAAGGCGGGACGAAGGAAAAACGTATTGCCACGCCCACTCGCGCGCTGCATTGGGAAGCTTCCGCGCCAGGGCGAACGGAAGATGAACACTGCCAAATCCATCTTCGAGATCCTGTTCGTGCTGTGCTTTGACTCGCACCAAATGACGGCGCAGCGGTTCAGCTAGATTCAACGGAAGCATCGTAATGCGATCCTTCCCGCCTTTCGCGTCGCGCACGTTGATTTGTGCAAGCGCAAAATCGATGTCTTTTACCCGCAGCCGAACGCATTCCATCAGGCGCAAACCGCTGCCATAGAGCAGGCCGGCCATCAGTTTGGGCATGCCGTGAAGGTGCGCGAAAAGTTGCTTCACCTCGCCGCGCGATAAAACCACCGGCAGCTTAGGCGGTTTTTTCGCGCGCTCGACCTTTTCCAGCCAGCCGATCTCATGCCGCAGCACTTCTTTGTAGAGAAAGAGCAGCGCGCTCAACGCCTGGTTCTGGGTCGAGGCTGCGACATTGAGATCACGTGCCAGATGAGTAAGAAATTCCGCGACTTCCTCTTCCGCCATTTCTCCAGGATGCCGTTTGCCGTGGTAGATGATAAACCGCTTGATCCAGTCGACGTAAGCCTGCTCGGTGCGAATACTATAATGTTTGCGACGGATGACGTCCCGCACCTGATCGAGCAGTTTTGGTTTGCCCGGGAGCGGCGTTCTCACTACGCTCTGTGCCATGACAGCGATTTTGTCATCTCAAGTCTCAAACTCAAGCCGGATTAGACCCAAATCTTGGGTATTTCTCTTGAAATGCCCAAAAATTGGGTCGAATTCTCGTTAGGTCTATGAGCGCGCCATCGAAGCACGATCTCCAAAAGAGCGCGCAAGAACTTCTCGACGAGATGGAGACATTGATCACGGGCTCGCAAAACCCGGCCTTCAACACACGACTCGCAATGCAAGCTCTCCACAAGTTTGCTGGAGTTCTCGCCGTGGTCAGCCTCACTGCCGACAAGCACAGTCGCCGCTTGGTCGTGCTTACGGCAGTATTGCTCGTATTCACGGCGGCGTTGCTTGGCTTCACGGTATTCCTCTACAAGGATACGCACACACTGGCATATCACGAGGAGGCCGCTAGCCCACACCCAACAGAACACCCATAGCGGTATGACACCAAAAAGACCTAACCAATCGCTGGAGCCGACCGCGAGCCGTTGTAATATCC
>DASYDV010000022.1:0-103108 GCA_036499375.1 Candidatus Udaeobacter sp. | reverse complement strand
GGGTGACAGCCGATGGGACAACCGAACTGGCGCTTGATCCTGGCAAGATCCTGGACGTGATCGATATGCCCGTGCGTCAGAAGCAAAAGTTTGAGATCGATCGCACGCGAACGCACCCATTCGCAAGCGCCCTCCGGTGCGTCGAACAGAATCCAACCCTCTAGCGCCTGAAGCAGATAGCAATTCGTTTCAAAGATGCCGCCGCAAAAGCTCTCGTAATTCATTCTCTCCGCATTCTAGCCGGGCGCGTTCACCCGGCTAGGAAACTATTCAAAAACTGGTGCAGCTGGTTTTGGAGTTCCGCCTTCAGGCGGTCGGTTTTGCATCGAAGCCGCGTAAACGTGGAACTCGCAACGTTTGAGAAAAGCTCGTGGTTCAATAGTTCGCTACCGTGCTCCAGCACCTGAAACGTGACTACGGCTGCAGGCGCGCCGGTTTACGAATAATTGAATGTTCCCTCTTTTTGATTGTCTGATTTCTACTCGCATGGCCGATCCTGTCCGCTCATTCTTGCGCTTCACACTGAAATCTGCGAATGTGCTAAACCGTCTTTTGCACCTATGAGATTATCTTTGCAACGATCACTGGCGCTTTGCGCCATTCTTTTTACGGCCACAATCGCGGCTCCGCCGGCCTTGGCGAGCTCGAAGGAAACGATCGCCGGTGCCGTTGGCCGGCTCCTGGAGGAAGGCCATTACACCCGTCAAAAGCTCAATGAGGAAGTTTCGAACAAATTCCTGCAGACGTATCTAGAGATGCTCGATTTCAGTCACCTTTTTTTCACTCAAAAAGATGTCGATGAACTGAACGCCAAATACGGCAGTTCGATGGCGGGGGACGTTTTGCTTGGCGCGCTCAAGCCCGCTTACGACATTTACGCGCTCTACACGAAACGCGTTGACGAGCGGGTCGCCAAGATAAAGGAGCTGTTGAAGCAGCCGATCGATTTCAAAAGCAATGCGACAGTCGAGCTGAGCCGGCAAAAAGCGGCTTGGCCAAAAGATGAAGCAGAAGCCGACCAACTCTGGCGCGGTCGTATCGCAAACGAGCTGTTGCAGGAGCATCTGAGCGAACATCCGATTGAGCCCGCCCCACAACTGGTTACTCGCCGTTATGATCGCCTCGCCCGCAACGTCCACGAGCAGGATAAGGACGAGCAAATGAAGCTTTATCTGGATGCGCTCGCCCAGGCGTACGACCCGCATTCCGAATACCTGAGCAAAGCCGACATGAAGAATTTCAGCATCAACATGGGCCTCTCGCTCGTAGGCATCGGGGCGATGCTGCGGTCGGAAGACGGCTATGCGAAAATTGAGAGCCTGGTGCCGGGCGGACCTGCGCAAATGGATGGACGACTCAAGGTGGGCGATCGGATTAGCGCGGTGGCACAGGGCCCGGCGGATTTTGTCGATGTCCGGGAGATGCGATTGGACAAAGTTGTCGAGATGATTCGCGGGAAAAAAGGCACGCGTGTAAGGTTGCTTGCCATTCCTTCGGATGCTACCGACCCGTCGCGCCGGAAAAATGTCGAGCTGGTGCGGGATGAAATTAAACTGAAAGATCAGGAAGCCCGCGCCGATATCATTATTAAAAAAGATGAGAACGGCGAGCCGGTAAAACTCGGTTGGCTTACGCTGCCCTCTTTTTATGCCGACATGGACAAGCACCAGAAGAGCACCACGCGTGATGTCTTGGCGCTGCTCAAACGGCTGAAGAAAGAAAACATCGCCGGGCTGGTCGTGGATCTGCGGCGAAATGGAGGCGGCTCACTGGAAGAGGCGCTGTCGCTCACCGGCTTGTTTTTGAAGTCGGGCCCGATCGTCCAGACAAAAGATTACAATGGTTACATCAGAATTTCGTCTGATCCCGACAACGGCATCGCTTATACTGGTCCGCTCTTGGTTTTGACCAGCCGGCAAAGCGCGTCCGCCAGCGAAATTTTCGCGGCTGCGCTCCAAGACTACGGTCGAGCGGTGATCGTCGGTGACAAGAATACATTTGGCAAAGGCACTGTGCAGACAATCCTGCCCATCGGCCGGTTCGCTTCGCTGCTGGGCAGCCATTCCGACGAAGACGGTGCATTGAAGTTAACCATCCAGAAATTTTATCGGGTCGCAGGCGGCTCTACGCAGCTGCATGGCGTGACTGCCGATATTGTCCTGCCGAGCTTGAGCGATCTTCCGGAGTTCGGCGAAGGCGCGCTCAAGAACGCGTTGCCCTACGACGAAGTGCCCAAGGCGAAATATACCAAATGGTCCGATACGCATTCGCTGTTCATTGATCAATTGCGGCGCCGCTCGGAAGAGCGCGTGAAGAACGATCCTGAATTTCATTACGTCATCGAAGACATGGATCGTTTGCGTCACAAAATCGATGAGAACCGAATTTCGCTGAACGAAGATGTCCGAAAGAAGGAACTGGCTGACGATAAATTGCGCAAAGAAACGCGCTCGAAAGAGCGTCTGGCGCGCAACCAGGAAGAGCCGCGCATTTATCGGGTGACTCTCGACACAGTTGATAAGCCAAATCTGCAATTGGTCATGTATCCGGGGAAATTGGCCGAGGCGAAAAAGAATGGTGTCGCCCCGAAAGTCGATCCCGAAGCCGCTCCCGATGCGGATTCGGATTTGATCGGCAGCGCCGGTTCCGACAGTGACAACAAAGAACCGGCTATCGATCCGGAGCGGGACGAGTCACTAAATATCCTCGCTGATCTTGCCGCTTTTTCGCGCGGTCCGAAGACCGCCAGCGCGAATCATTAAGCAATTCACTGTAGGGCGTCTGCGTCAGACCTGTTCTGTTGACCAGTCGCTCAGTTCACTTCTGATCTTACCGCCACCAGGGAAACGGAGGCGGCGGCGCAAACCGCGGACCCATCGGCGGTCCGAAGCGAGGATGTCGCAGAAAAGCAGATTGCGATTGGTCCGAGTTGCGATCAACCGGTGTCCTGCCAAACACGGTCACCGGAGTACCGACATTGATGGAATTGAAGAAGGCGATTGCTAACTGTTGGGGCATGCGAACACACCCATGCGACGCAGGATAGCCCGGCAAATATCCGGCGTGCATTCCATCGGCCCCGTCAAATCGCATAAAATAATTCATCGGCGCAGGAATGAATTTTCCTCCCGGTGGAACCGACATGTCGGCGTCGGCATCGGCCACAATAGTGTTCCCGCGCGCATCCACAATTTTCCCGTACATGCTCGAATAGTGAGTCCTTTCCTTCTCCAGAACTTTGAACGAGCCCGCTTTGGTTAGATGCCCGTAACGGCCGCTGGAAATCGGCGACGCCAACACTGGGCGGCCATTATCGAGGAGGTAAGCCATCTGTTGCTGCAAATCGATCTCGACCGAAGTCTCTGCGTGCAACGAAACGGCTGCGCAGAAAAAGATCGATATCCCAAGAGCGATCTTCATACTGTTTTTTAACCCACGCACTGCGCGAAAGTCGCGAGTATGATTCCTGGGAAGCACAGGCTGCCAGCATGTAGCATTTGGCCGCCGGCCAAATGCAGTTTGCGCGTGGCGCAAACTGCCTAACGCAGCGCAATGCGAGAACCATCCGGTTCGCGGCAAGCTGCCGCGACCTACAGGCTCCCGCGGTCGCGGGATGCTCCCCAGAAGCTACACCGCGATTGGCGCTTTGATTGATGGATGCGGGTCGTAACCAACCAGCTCGAAATCTTCGAACTTGAAGTCGTGAATGTTTTGGACGTCCGGATCCAGCTTCATCCGCGGCAACGTTCGGCAATCGCGTGAAAGCTGCTCGCGCGCCTGCTCAAGATGATTGTTGTAGAGGTGCAAGTCGCCAAATGTGTGGACGAAATCGCCCGGCGTAAGATCGACAACCCGCGCCACCATCATCGTGAGAAGTGCGTAGCTTGCGATGTTGAACGGAACACCGAGGAAAAGATCGCAGCTACGCTGATACAACTGGCAACTTAATTCGCCGTTTTGGACATAGAATTGGAAGAGCACGTGACATGGTGGCAGGGCCATCTTGTCGATCTCGGCCGGATTCCATGCGCTCACGATGAGCCGCCGGCTTTGCGGATTCGATTTGATCTGCGCGATCAAATTATCGATCTGATCCACTCGCGCGCCGTTTGCCCCGCGCCAATCGCGCCACTGCGCTCCATAAACACGACCAAGCTCCCCGTTTTCATCGGCCCATTCATCCCAGATCGTCACCCCGTGTTCGTTGAGATAACGAACATTGGTTTCGCCGCGCAAAAACCAAAGGAGCTCATAAATGATGGATTTGATATGGAGCTTTTTCGTCGTGAGCAGCGGAAACCCCGGCCCGTCAGGGCGCAAGTCAAACCGAGTCTGCGCGCCGAAAACTGATAACGTTCCCGTGCCGGTGCGATCATCGCGAGGTCGACCGCGATCAAGCACGAGCCGGAGTAGATCGTGATATTGTCGCACGCCAAAATTTTATCGCGCCGAATGCATTCGCGAAACATAATTTGTTTCTATCGCGATTTTTGTGATTGCGCGCCGTGTAGTGTTCACGCTGCTTAAATAATCCGAGAGAGCGTGCCGGATTGGCGCGAGCTGCTGTTGTGACGAGGCTTGGATCGAGATGAATTGGCTCAGTTGAGGCGGGTTGCTTTCATCTCTGATTCGCGCTAATTTCTCTTACAACAGGGGCTTAGGGCGCAGCGCGCGCCATTGGCCCGTTGCTTGCTGATGATTGTCTTGGGTTAAAGTCTCGCCGCGGCACATTCGTCCGTCGGCCCGACTCGGCTCAGAAAGGATTTTCAATTTATGGCTAAAGTTTTAGGTATCGATTTGGGGACCACTAACTCCTGCATGGCCGTTATGGAGGGTGGCGACCCGGTAGTTTTGGAAAACAGCGAAGGCGCGCGCACGACGCCTTCTATCGTCGCATTCACAAAAAGCGGCGAGCGAGTGGTCGGCCAGGCCGCAAAGCGTCAGGCGATCACGAATCCGCAGAATACAATTTTCTCAATCAAGCGGTTCATGGGCCGCAAGTTCGATGAGGTGCACGAGGAACAGAAACGAGTGCCTTACAAGATTGTGAAGGCTGCGAATGGCGACGCCCACGTCCAGGTGGAAGTAAACGGACAGCTCAAGGCTTTTTCGCCGCCGGAAATCTCGGCAATGATTTTGTCCAAGATGAAAGCCGACGCCGAAGCGAAGCTGGGCGAAAAAATCACGCAAGTCGTCATCACTGTGCCGGCGTATTTCAACGATTCGCAGCGCAACGCGACCAAGGACGCAGGCAAGATCGCAGGTTTGGAAGTGCTGCGCATCATTAATGAGCCCACGGCCGCGTCGCTCGCTTACGGTCTCGACAAGAAAAAAGACGAGGAGATCGCAGTTTACGATTTGGGCGGTGGCACGTTCGACATTTCGGTTCTTGAAATCGGCGATGGCGTTTTCGAGGTGAAAGCGACCAATGGCGATACGCACCTCGGCGGTGACGACTGGGACGCGAAGATCATGGATTGGATCGTCGCCGAATTTAAAAAGGACAGTGGCATCGATTTGACGAAGCAACCGGACGCGATCCAGCGCATCAAGGAGGAAGCTGAAAAAGCAAAAATCGCACTTTCGAGTTCGCAGGAATACGAGATCAACCTGCCGTTTGTCACGGCGGATGCGAGCGGGCCAAAGCATATCCAGAAGAAATTGACCCGCGCAAAGCTGGAACAGCTTACTGATGATCTGGTTCAGCGAACCGTTCCGCCTGTGAAGGCGTGTCTCAAGGATTCGCAGGTCACTGAGAAGGACATTAACGAGCTGGTGCTGGTCGGCGGCATGACGCGCATGCCAAAAGTGCAACAGGTCGCGCGCGATCTAATTGGCAAGGAACCACACAAGGGTGTGAATCCGGACGAAGTCGTTGCGGTCGGCGCAGCCATCCAGGGCGGCGTGCTCAAGGGCGAAGTCAAAGACGTCCTCCTGCTAGACGTGACGCCGTTAACGCTGTCGATCGAGACGGCGGGTGGCGTGGCGACCTCGATGATTCCGCGCAACACCACGATCCCAACGCGGAAGTCGCAAATCTTTTCGACTTACAGCGATAATCAGCCGGGTGTGGAAATCAAAGTGCTCCAGGGTGAGCGTCCGTTGAGCCGCGACAACAAGACGCTCGGCACATTCCATCTCGATGGGATCCCACCGGCGCCGCGCGGCGTTCCGCAGATCGAAGTTACCTTCGACATCGACGCCAACGGGATCTTGCACGTCTCGGCGAAAGATCTCGGCACCGGGAAGGAACAGAAGATTTCCATCACGGGCAGCTCAGGACTTTCGAAAGAGGAAGTCGAGAAAATGCAGCGCGAAGCTGAAGCGCACGCTGAAGAGGACAAAAAGGCGAAGGAAGGGATCGAGATCAAGAATAACGCTGACATGCTCGCTTATCAGAGCGAGAAGCAGTTGCAAGAGCTGGGCGACAAGATTTCCGCCGACAAGAAGAAGCAAGTCGAAGACGCCATTGCCGCGGTGCGCGACGCGATCAATCGCAACGACACCGACGCGATGAAACGGACCTATGACGATTTGCAGAACAAATTCCAGGAAATCAGCGCCGAGCTTTACAAGCAGGCGTCAGCGCAGGCGGGTCCGCGCCCTGGCCCACAACCCGGACCTGAAGCGCAACCGCGCGGTGGCGCCGAAGAAGGCGCCGGTAAACGCGAAGGCGATGTTGTCGACGCCGAGTTCGAAGTCGTCGACGAAGACAAGAAAAAATAATCGAACAATTTGCCAGCGATCGTTGATCACACGGATCAGCGGTTGCTGGCTCAACCCAAAAAACAAAACCAAAAGGAGTAACCAAACAGCCTATGGCAGCAGTTAACGTAAAACCGCTCGGAGATCGGGTGCTGGTGCAGCCGCTTGAAGAGCAGGAAGTAAAAAAAGGCGGGATCATAATCCCCGATACCGCCAAGGAAAAACCACAAGAGGGGAAAGTGGTCGCTTTAGGCACCGGAAAAATCGATGAAAACGGTAAGAAAATCGATTTCACGGTGAAGAAGGGCGACAAGGTGCTGATTTCCAAATACGGCGGCACCGAAATCAAAATCGACGATCAGAATTACCTGATCATGCGCGAGGACGACATCCTCGGCATCATCGGTTAGCTCTCAACTCTCAACTAACAACTACAAACTAAATTATGGCAGCTAAACAACTACAATTCGATGAAAATGCGCGGCACACGTTGCTGCGCGGTGTCGAGAAACTGGCGAGGGCCGTGAAGGCCACGCTCGGACCGAGCGGTCGCAATGTGATTCTCGACAAAAAATTCGGCAGCCCCACGATCACGAAGGACGGGGTGACGGTCGCGAAAGAGATCGAGCTCGAGGACCCGTATGAAAATATGGGCGCCCAGCTCGTGCGCGAAGTCGCATCCAAAACGTCCGACGTGGCCGGCGACGGCACGACTACGGCGACGATCCTCGCGGAATCCATTTACCGCGAAGGTCTGCGCAACGTCACTGCCGGCGCGAACCCGACTTCATTGCAGCGCGGCATCATGAAAGGTGTCGAGGCAATCGTCGAGGAGCTTAAAAAGCTCTCGAAGAAAGTCAGCGATCGCAGCGAGATCGCGCAGGTCGCGACCGTTTCGGCCAACTGGGACAAGACGATCGGCGAGATCATTGCCGACGCCATGGACAAAGTTGGCAAGGACGGCACGATCACGGTCGAGGAAGCGAAATCGATCGAGACCACGCTGGAAGTGGTCGAGGGCATGCAGTTCGACAAAGGTTATCTGTCGCCCTACTTCGTCACCAACGCGGAGGCGATGGAAGCCGTGCTCGAAAATCCGTACATCCTGATTTACGAGAAAAAAATCTCGAGCTTGAAGGACATGCTTCCTTTACTCGAGAAAGTCGCGAAAGCCGGTCGTCCGCTCCTTATCATTTCGGAAGACGTGGAAGGCGAAGCGCTCGCGACTTTGGTCGTGAACAAATTGCGCGGCACGTTGCAGGTATGCGCGGTAAAAGCGCCGGGCTTCGGCGATCGTCGTAAGGCGATGCTGGAAGACATCGCGGTGCTCACCGGCGGACGTCTCATCAGCGAAGACCTCGGTATCAAGCTCGAGAACATCAAGCTGGAAGACCTCGGCCGTACCAAGCGCGCCACGATCGACAAGGAAAACACCACCATCGTCGAAGGCGAAGGCAAACAGGTCGATATCAAGGGCCGCGTCGCCCAGATCCGTCGTCAGATTGAAGAGACGACCAGCGATTACGACAAAGAGAAATTGCAGGAGCGCCTGGCGAAACTCGCGGGCGGTGTTGCAGTCATCAACGTCGGCGCTGCGACTGAGACCGAGATGAAAGAGAAGAAGGCGCGCGTCGAAGACGCGTTGCACGCCACGCGTGCGGCCGTTGAGGAAGGCATCGTCCCAGGTGGCGGTGTCGCATTCCTGCGCACGCAGAAAGCGCTCGATAACATCAAGGACCTCGAACCCGATGAGAAAGTGGGCGTGGCGATTGTGCGCCGCGCGATCGAAGAGCCCACGCGTCAACTTGCCGACAACGCGGGCCGCGAAGGCGCGCTCGTCGTCGAGGAAGTGAAGAAGCGTAAAGGCAACGAAGGTTACGACGTCGCCAATGACGAATACACCGATCTGGTGAAGGCGGGCATTGTCGATCCAACCAAGGTTACGCGCACGGCGCTGCAAAACGCCGCGTCCATCGCGGGCTTGTTGCTCACCACCGAAGCATTGGTCACGGAGATTCCTGAAAAGGAAAAAGCCGGTCCTCCAATGCCTCCAGGCGGTATGGGCGGCATGGACTACTAAGCCGAATGACAGTATGAATTCGAACAGCCGGAGTCGAAAGGCTCCGGCTGTTTTGTATTAGCTTGGCATATTAAATGAGGCTGTTCATTTGCCACGTCTGAGAGGACAAAGACGACTTCGTTGAGCCGTTAGCACACGCTCTTCGACAGACAGGATTCGATGTTTGGTACGATAAGTTTCAGCTAACGCTGGGCGACAGCTTGCTCCAAAAAATCAGTGAAGGCCTTAACTCCTGCGACTTTGGCGTCGTTGTTTTGAGCAAGGCTTTCTTCAGGAGAAAGAAGTGGGCGGAGAATGAACTGGCCGGCCTGTTTGCGCTAGAGACTACGACACGGAAAATCATTTTACCCATTTGGAAAGATGTGACCGAGGCCGACGTGAAGGCGTATTCACCGATTTTGGCCGATCGGTTGGCAATCTCCGCCTCAGCAGGAATACCAAGCATAGTTCACGAAATCAAAATCGCCGTCGCTGTTGCACAGCGAAAAGATGAGATCGCACGCGACGCAGCAACCGGGAAAGTCCGGGCTCTCGTTCAGACGATGGCTGAAAAGCGGGAAGCAGAACGACTCGGAAACTCGGAAGAAGGCGCTCAACTCGTGATGAGTAGCATTAGGCATCTGTTCGATGAAATTGAACGAATTATTAAAAGCGGAGTCGGCGACTCAACTACTGTGAAGTTTGGATTCGGCCGCCCGATGGAACACCTCCTGTACGTCAACACCGTTGGTGGTATGTATCTCGGAATCGCATTGCAGAATTTTGCGATGAATTACGTGAACAACGCCGTGCTTGAAACAAGGGTATTTCAGCGAGAGTTCGGAGCGTTTGGTGGTCCTGAGAGGGGCGGGCGTGACATCGACGAAGTTACTTACAAGCCGAGCTTTCGTGATGGGAAAGTTATTTGGCTAGCCGATGACGAAAATCGGCGCCTATTCCTCACAGGCGACTTAGCCATTCACTTGGTCGAGTGGTATATCGATCACGTACGTGGCCAAACTAGAGATTGATCGTCGACAGCTCCGAGACTGGTTGCCGTTACTCAGGCAGTGGTTCACCGGAACCTCCTATCGCCGCGAGAAAGTCCTTGAGCTTAGGTAATCCGTCCTTCATCGGGAAGAATGGTCTCCTCATAATTGAGGTGCACCTTTGGCTTGAACGGAAAGCTCCGCAGAGCGCCGATGCGAACATCGACTAAGTCGATCGTCTGATGCTCGACCACGATGTCGCCGCAGCATCTTTTTTGTGCTACGGCCGCACGTATCTTTCTCACGGAAGGGGGTCAGAGCTGCCTATCGACACTCATCTGAGCGAATGCAGCAAACTTGGAAGAGCAATCGAGCGGTGGTAAGATCGACACATGATCGATTGGAGCGCATGCCCGGCGGTTGAGCGTTCGGCAGATACGTTGAGCGGCGCGTGGCGCTTTAAGAAAACCCGCGTGCCGGTGAAGGCACTGTTCGAAAATCTCGAGTCCGGTGCGACGGTTGATCAATTTCTCGAATGGTTCCCGGGGGTCACGCGCGAACAAGCGCTGGCCGTGCTCGCGTTCGCGGAAAAGAGTCTCGCCGCCACTTAATCTGTGCGGATTCTCTTTGATCAAGGAACTCCTGTGCCGCTTCGAGCGTTCCTGAAGGACCACCAGGTCATCACTGCTAGCGAAATGGGTTGGTCAACGCTTTCGAACGGCCAATTGCTCGACGCGGCCGAGCGCGAATTCGACTTGCTCATCACAACTGACCAAAAGCTGCGCAGCCAGCAGAATCTGTCCGGCCGAAAGTTGGCAATTCTGGTTTTACCGTTCGCGAGCTGGCCAAGGTTGGAATCGCACACACAGAAGATCGTTTCGCGTATCCCAAGTCTTCGAGCCGGCGAATACATCGAGGTCGATCTTGAGTAAACGAGTCAGCCGTACTTTTATGTCCCGGGTATTTTCATTTTGCGTTCTCTGCGGTTTGGTGATGTCGGCCGTCGGTGCTCAAACGGCGAGCAATATAAACGCCGTCGCCGAACGGTACGCGCATCTTGTGCTCGTGGTCGGGCAACATGATCCGGATTACGTCGACGCGTTTTACGGACCGCTGGAGTGGAAGACACAGGCGGAGAAAGAAAAGAAAACGCTGGATGCGATCGGCACCGAGGCTGCCGAACTAATCACGACGCTGGCGAAAATTCCCAGCGCTGGCGACGACTTGGA
This sequence comes from Candidatus Udaeobacter sp., assembly GCA_036499375.1. Classification (GTDB taxonomy): domain Bacteria; phylum Verrucomicrobiota; class Verrucomicrobiia; order Chthoniobacterales; family UBA10450; genus Udaeobacter. The sequence continues at coordinate 92,126 of DASYDV010000022.1, read as the reverse complement.
TCAATTGCGCCACGAATATTTGCAGAAACAGATTGCCGCGCTGGCTGCGCGGGTGCGGATGTTGAAGGGGGGAAAATTAAAGTTCGACGACGAGTCGCGTGCTCTTTACGACGCCGTGGCGCCGACATATTCGGATTCGCATTTTGACCAGATCATCGCGCAGCTTGAAAAGAAAATTCCCGGCGCAAACCGCCAGTCCGGCTCGGACCCGTTGTGGAAGCGCTACGAGGAATGGCGGAAGCCGTTTGTGATTCCGAAGGAAAAACTCGATGCCGTGTTTCAACTCGCGATCAAGGAATGCCGAGCCCGGACGCTGGCGCACGTTACGCTTCCGCCTAACGAGAGTTTCACCGTCGAGTACGTGACCAATAAACCGTGGGGCGGATACAATTGGTACAAAGGCAATTTCCACAGCGTGATTCAGGTGAATACAGATCTGCCCACCTACATCGATCGCGCGGTCGATCTCGCAGCGCACGAAGGTTATCCCGGTCATCACGTTTACAATTCGCTGCTGGAAAAGAACCTGGTCCGCGATCGCGGCTGGGTGGAGTTTTCGGTTTACGCACTGTTCTCGCCGCAATCGCTCATCGCAGAAGGGACGGCGAATTTCGGCCGGGACGTTGTATTCCCGACCAAGACCGAGCGCATGAAATTCGAGAAAGAAGTCTTGTTTCCCGCCGCGGGAATCGATGCATCACGAGCAGACGAATATTACGCCGTGCAGGATTTGATGAAGCAGCTCAATTATGCTGGCAACGAGGCCGCGCGACGATTGATCAACGGCGAGATCGACGAGAGCGCCGCGGTGAAATGGTTGCAAAAATATGCGGTGATGGAACCAGCCCGCGCGCAACACGGGGTGAAATTCATCAAGCGTTACCGAAGTTATGTGATCAACTACAATCTCGGGGAAGACATGGTGCGCCGGTACATCGAGAAACGAAGCGGCGCCGATCCCGAGAAACAGTGGAGCGAATTCGCCAAACTCCTTTCCTCGCCGCGATTACCGAGCGGATTGCAAGAGAAATGACGTGTGAGAAGCGACGAGAAGCGCAGCTCGTCGCGGCTACTCAGGCAGTGTTTCGGAGGAGCCGCCGATTGCGGCGCAGAAATCTTTTTCAGAAAAGTTGATGGTTGAGAGAACGCTTCGATTTGGTTTAGAGGTTGGATCGCCATTCCGGCATTGCGTACTCGATCCACTAATGGGCGGGGCGACGGCGATTGACGGTTAAGCCTAGTCGGGCGCTCGGCACGCGGTAGAATCCTCGGGTGAGCGATCCAGAGAACACAGCCCCGGGTTCAAACTTATTTGAAGCTGAACTTGGCCGACAAATCCTGGTGAGCGAAAAAGAGCGCGCCAGCCTGCAGGCGCTGATCGGCGTGGCGCTTTTGCTGATCATCGGTGTCCTCAACGCCATTCACGTCGTCACGGCGAACACGTTGCCGGCGTTAAATGCCGCTCTGCTGGTGGTCGCGAGCGTCATTGTCTACGAGTTGGCCATGCGGCAGCTGTTTCGTCGATATCTTCGCCAGGATCGACAATTGCCGCTAGTGGCCCGTTATCTGAACGTTGCCATCGAAACGAGTTTTCCGACGATTCTCCTGGCTGCGTTCGTTCATGTCATGCGGGCCGATGTCGCGCTGACCAGCGCAACCGTGCTCGCTTATTTCTTCTTCATCATTTTGTCCGCGCTTTCACTGGACTTTCGACTCAGTGTCTTCGGGGGAGTAGTCGCGGCCGCCGGTTACGTCGCGCTGACCCTGATCTTTCGGGAACAATTGCCATTTGGGCCCGGCCAACCGCCGGAAAGCAGAGTCGCGTATATCATGCGCCCGGTGATTCTTTTGCTTGGCGGCGTGACCGCTGGGCTGGTCGCGGCACGCATTCGTGCCGGTATTCTACGGTCGCTTCACGCTGCGGAGGAACGCCGGCGCATTGTACAGATGTTTGGACAACACGTTTCGCCAGCGGTCGTGAACCAGCTGCTTGCCCAACCCACCTAGCTTCGAACGGAGCTGCGGGAAGTCTGTGTTCTTGTCCTGGATATTCGCAATTTTACCACATTTGCTGAAACGACGGCGCCGGATTCGATCGTCAATTTTTTGAACCAGCTTTGGGGCAAGGCCGTGGGAATCGTCAATCGGCATCACGGCATGGTGAATAAGTTTCTCGGCGATGGATTCATGGCTGTGTTCGGCGCGCCGCTTGTCGTGGGGAACCATTGCCAGAACGCCATCAACGCCGCGCGAGAACTGGTCGCCGAAATCAAGCGTGCGACCGACGCGGGCGAAATTCCGCCGACACGAATCGGCATCGGACTGCATTCGGGCGAGGCGTTGGTGGGCAATATCGGTTCGACTGAGCGCCGTGAATACACTGTGATCGGCGATGTTGTTAACGTGGCATTTCGCATCGAGCAATTGAACAAGGAACTGAACTCGAGCTTTCTCGTTTCCGAATCGGTGCAGGAAACCGTCGGTAAACTCGAAGGCGTTGAATCTTCGGTTTCACTTCCAATCCGCGGCCGAAACGCGCCGGTTCGCATCTACAAGCTGGGCTGATTCGGGGCAGAAGTTGATGGTTGAAAGAACGCTTCGCTTTTGTTGAGAGATTGGACCCGTCATTCGGGCATGGTCTCGCCCGATCCACCGATGGCGGCTGGAAAGTCTTTAAGCTTGGGTAGTCCGTCTCGAATCGGAAGAATCGTTTGATTCGTGCGCTCCCGCGCAGCTCACCTGCGGCCCCCGCAGGTCACCATCTATCCGCCGGCTCCCAGCCGGACCGTATTCAGCGTAGTTGAGGTGCACCTTCGGTTTGAACAGAAAATTCCGGAGAGCGCCGATGCGAACATCCATTAAACCGAGCGTCGGATGTTCGACGATGATGTGTCCGGCGCATTTTGTGCAATAACCGCGGTCGCCGATGTCGCTGCTCTTAAATTGCCGAGGAACTCGGCACCTTTGGTGACGGTCACGTTCTCCTTTTTCCACAACGTGAACGCGCTCACCGGCGCGGCGGAATAACGCCGGCAGTTCTCGCAATGACAGTAACCCATCTCCAACGGTTCGCCGCGCATCTCAATCTCCACCGCTCCGCAGTAACAACCGCCTGTATGTGTGTCAGCCCTGATTGCTTAATAACCCAGGGCTTTTTTTCGTTCGTCCGCGCCCGGCAGCGCATCCTTTTTCACCGTGATTGCCGGCGCTCCGGAATCCTTGATCTGGTTCGCCTCGACCAAGTTGAACTCGATGTCTTTGGTGTATTCCGCAGGAACGTCCGCATCGGCGTAGATCGCGTGCACGGGGCAGACTTCCACGCATGCCATGCAATCGATGCAGTCGTCGGCGTGAATCACCACCTGATTTTCCATTTCGTAGAAGCACGCGACGGGACAGACTTCTACGCAGTCGGTGAATTTGCATCCGTTACATTTCTCGGTCACAACGTGGGCCATAGTGTTTCAGTAATTCAAGGTTGAGTGAAAAAACTCCGTTACGAGTATGGAGCGATGATCGCGAGTCAAATTCCTGGTTAAATGTCAACGAGGCGTGATCGTCAGCAAACGCACCGTCAGCAATTCATCTACCGTAAGTGACTCGATGGAGCGATAGCGGTGAAAAGCGCCGTCATTCCGAGCGGAGTCGAGAACGGAGCGGCTGGGGAAGCCGCGACATGGACGGGAAGGCCGCGGGCTGAGGGAACGGGAAGTGAGCGAATCAAATCCCGTTGCGAAACTGATCAGCCATTCCACGGGATCCTTCGACTTCGCTCAGGATGACGGCGGCTGATGTTCACGTCCTGTGTTGAATAAAATCGCCACGGAAAAGGTGACGATGGTGCCGAAGCAGATCCACCAGGGAAATGCCATCACCGGCAGCCAGCTGGGTTGGGTGTAAAGTTTGCCGCCTAAAATTCCGGCGATGCTGTTTGGCAATCCGCTCAGGATCGCAACGACGATGAAACCGATGATCATTGCGATGATGTTGCCTCGATCATTGCCCCGGCGCTTGGTAAAAATTCCGCAGAGAAAGACCCCGAGTAGCGAGCCGTAGGTATAGCCAAAGACGCTCAGCACTATCGGAATGATCCGCACATTGGGATGTACGATGACGAGATAGGACGTCACCGACGCCACAACGATCATCAGGATCGAGAACCAGACCGTGGCCCAGCGCACGGCGCGAAGACTTTGTTCAGTTGTTGCTGCCGGATTGATATAGGGCTCGTACCAATCCCGAGTAAAACTAGTCGCCAGCGCGTTGATCGCTGTGCTGAGCGAACCCATTGCCGTTGCGAAAATGCCGGCGATGAGCAGCCCGCGCAGGCCAACCGGCATCTCATACAAGATGAAGTGACAGAAGGTCTCGTTAGGCGTTTTTGGCAGCGTTGGATCCGGATGCGCCTGGTAATAGACCCACAGCAGTAATCCAATGCTGAGGAACGTGAACGCGAGCGGGAGGTCGGCAAGCCCGGAGAAAATCAGGGAACGGCGGCTGCGACGAATATCGGGTGCGGTCAACATGCGTTGCACCATGTCCTGGTCGGTGCCGTGCGTGCCCATCGTGATGAACACGGACGCGATGAGACCGGCGAATATGGTGTACTCGGTCTCGAACATTCCCTTCACTTTTTCCCAGCCATGGCTGGCCGGATCGAGACCAGTTGTTAGAAGATCCGAAATTCGGAATGGACCGTGGCGTTGGACGATTTCATGCCAGCCGCCTGGAATCGCGAAGTAAAGCAAACCAAGCGCGATTAACGCGCTCCCAATCATGATTGAAGCCTGAATTAAATCGGTCCAGATGACGGCCTTAATTCCACCGAACGTAGTGTAAATAGCCGTCAGAATGACGATGGCAATTGTCGCCCCGAGGTATATCCACAAAGTTTGAGTTTGGTTTGGTCGAGTGCCGCTGATCATTTCATAGGCCAGCGCCAGGGCGATGGCCGCTACATACAACCGCGCGCCGGAAGCGAGCAGTCGCGTGATCATGAACACTGCGGAAGCCGCATTTTTTGTCGGAATTCCGAAGCGCGCGGTCAGGTATTCGTAGATCGAATAGACTTTGTAATCGTAATACGGCTTGATGAAGATGTAGCTGACGAGAACGCGCCCGATGATGGTGCCAAAGGCGAGCTGTAAATAGGTGTAGTCGCGATGGCTGAAGCCTTCCCCGGGCGTTCCGAAAAATGTGCCGGCGCTGGTCTCCGCGGCGACGAGGGAAGCCAGCACGGCCCACCACGGAATTCTTCGGCCACCGAGGGCGAAGTCTTTGAGACTTTCCTCCTTCCGGCCCATGTAAAGGCCGATGGAGATAATGAGGACGAAATAGAGCAGCAAAACCGTACTGTCGATGGCGAGTCGGCTGTCCATGTCGGCGGGTATTTTGAATCACGAACGACGAATGTCGAATGACGAAACAAATCCGAATGTCGAAATTGTAGGGCGTCTGTTTCAGACGCCACGGCGTTTCGCAGAAACGCCCTCCAATTCGTGCTTCGTCATTCCTTCGTCATTAGACATTCGTCATTCGTCATTATCTTCACGAATGTGATTGAGATTCCTGCGCCTGAGTTCGATCTGGCGATGACGCTCGATTCCGGTCAGGTGTTTCATTGGGAAAAAGCGGGCGGCGGATTTGTGGGAGCGATTGGGGATTCGGCGGTGTGTGTCGAACAGGACAATGACGTCTTGAAAGTTCGTTTTGGCGGGCCGCTAAAGCCAGCACGCGGGCCGCGCGCGCTCCCCGGAACGGTTGCGCGTTACTTCGCGCTCGATCATCCGCTGGCGGAGATTTGCGATTCGTTCCCGAAGGATCCGGTCATGAATGCTGCTCGCGATTTTTGTCGAGGGCTACGCATCATTCGGCAGCCGAAGTGGGAATGTCTGGCCACATTTATCTGTTCATCAATGAAACAAGTGGCGCACATTCGACAAATTTCGCTGGCGCTTCGGAAACGGTTTGGAGAATCACGGAAAGTTGGCAATCACGTGGTTTATACCTTTCCGTCGGCGCAGCGAATTGCGGAGGCTTCGGACTCAGCGCTGCGCCAATGTGCGCTCGGTTACCGTGCGAAAAACCTGCGCGCGACGGCGCGGCTGGTCCGCTCGGGCGAAGCGGACCTCGAGGCGTGGTCGGCGCTTTCTGATGCCGAGCTTCGAAAACAACTCTGTGCGTTGCCGGGAGTGGGGCCAAAAATCGCGAACTGCGTCATGCTGTTTGCGTACGAACGGCTGCGCGCATTCCCGATTGATGTCTGGATCGAGCGCGTGCTGACGCAGCAATATTTGTCGCGTCGAAAGAAAATGACGGCACAACGGCTCCGCGATTTTTCCGAGAGTTATTTTGGTCAACATGGCGGGTACGCTCAGCAATACTTGTTTCATCATGCAAGGACCGGCCGACGCGGCGATCGGGCGATTGAGGTCAATCGCCGCTACCTCGAGCGCGATGAACGGAGGTAGGGGCGGTTCACCTGAACCGCCCAGGGCCATGCGCAGCAGTATTTGTTTCATCATGCGAGGGCCGGTCGACGCATCGATCAGGCGATTGAGGTCAATCGCCGCTACCACCGGCGCGATGAACGGAGGTAGGGGCAGTTCACCCGAACCGCCCGAGGCAGGCGGCGCAAGTTGTCAGCGCCTGTGGCCTGAGATAATGTTCCAGCCTTATAAGAGCGTCTGCGCCCGAATGCTTCCTTACCAAGCGATCATTGCTTCATGACGACGGCTGACTTTGTTTTTGCCCAGCCCGGCAATCCCGACAAGCTACGGGATTACGAACAAGATACGCGAACGGTTTTCTGGGCGCTGCTCGTGGCGATTCTAATTCATCTGGTGGTAGCGTTTTTGCTCGCTGCCTTCAGCGGCTTTTTTTCGCCCAGTCTTCCGGCGCCGGAGAAACCGGTCGAGCTGACATTCATGGATTTATCGCCTGCATCGATGACTCCGAAAAATTCCGCGTTTATCGAGACGGACGAATCTAAAAAAGCACCGGAGCCAAAAGATAAAACATTTGAATCGAACGCCAATTCGATCGGAGCGAGCGAGCTGGCCGCCGCCGGCCAAATGCCGTTGCCGTCGCAGGCAGGAAAAGATCGCCCGTTAATGGATTTTGAAACAAATCCGCGCTCGCTTGAAACGAACGGCGCGCAGGCGCAGCAGAACCCAGCCGCGCAACAGAAAAGCGCGCAGCCCCCTGCCCAGCCGGAACCGATTACCGCTGCGGAGCAGTTTGCATTGCTGACACAAAAATCGGCGGCGGCATTGGACGCTGCGGCTGCATCGCAAGCACGGTCGGCGTATCGTCGCCAAAAGGAGCGCACGCATATCGCGGGAAACATTACCAACCGCGGCATTTCCTCCGTAAATGCCCTCGGTACACCGCTTGGCCGTTACCAGAAGATTGTGTCCGATTCAATCGGTTCCCGCTGGTATAATTATGTGGAGCAGAAACGTGATTTAATTAGTATTGGCACGCTGCGTCTTCAATTTGTTGTCGATCCAAGCGGACGAGTGAAAAATCTTAAAATCACTGAGAACAGTTCGAACGAGGCATTTGCCAGCGTTTGCGTGCAGTCGGTAATGGAAGCCCATCTTCCGCCGATTCCCGAGGACGTGGTGAAGAGTTTGCCGCCTGAGGGCTTGGAAGTGGAAGGACTGGGGTTCATCATTTTTCCTAACGGATGATCATCGCCTGGATCATTGCCGCGACATCGGGAGTCGTGGATGTCGTGTTTGGATTTTTCGCGAGGGGCGGCCTTTTCATGTGGCCGTTGCTGGCCTGCTCGATTGTCTCGGTAACGGTGATGATTTTGCGCGGGCTCGCGTTGCGACGAAAAATTGTCATGCCGGCTGCGATCGAAGCGGAAATAGAGCGCATGGCGCCCGGGGAAAGTCCCGAACGATTATCGCGCCTGGTGTATCATGATCCTTCGTCACTGGCACGAATCGCGCGAGTCGCGCTGCAGCACGTGCGTGGGCCGCGTTCGGAAAACGTTGAAGTCACTCAAACCCGCGCGCGCCACGAGATGGTGCGACTGGAACGCGGCCTTATTATTCTCGAAGTGATCGTCGGTATCGCGCCGCTGCTCGGGTTAATTGGCGCGGTCTCCGGGTTGGTGCACGTTTTTTCGAATCTGGGTTTGAGCTCCGGGGCATCTGATACGCGGCAGATCGCGCTCGGCATCGCCGAAGCATTGAACGCAACCGTGTTCGGACTTTCCATTGCGGTGCCGACACTCGTGGGGTTCACTTATTTTTCCAGAAAGGTCGAAGTGATGTCCGTCGAGATGGAAACGCTCGTGGTCGAGTTGATCAACAAACTCTATTACGGCCGCGCCGCGCGCGAACCCAAGACAGCGCAGATTCCGACGTCGGTCGCGTGAAGCGCAGGGCGCATTTGATCAGATGAAGTTTTCAGTGCGAAAACGGCGGGCGCCCATCATCATCATCGTTTCGCTGGTCGATATTCTCATCATTCTGCTTATCTTTTTCGTGGTCTCGACGACGTTCAAAAAAGATCAGCCGGAGGTTCAGATTAATCTGCCGGAATCCAAGACGGCACAGAAACGGCCATCTGAACTCGATCACGCGATCGTGAGCATCGATAAAAATGACGAGGTCAAACTGGATGGACGGGTCATAAACGTGGATGAACTTGAAGCCGCTGTGCGCGGGTTGCCTGAGCAGCGCAAATCCACGCTCGCGTTGCAAGCGGACAAGAAAGCGTCGTTCGGCACGATCATTAAGGTGATGGACGCGTTGAAGCTCGCGGGCGTGAAAAATTTGCCGGCGTTCACCCGGGAAGAAGGACAATGATCCTGCCGATCTTTCAGTATGGCGACCCGATTCTGCGGGCCAAAGGTGAACGCATCGAGAAAATCGACGGGCGAATCCGCGAGCTGGTGGCGAACATGATTGACACAATGCACGATGCGCACGGCGTAGGGCTGGCAGCACAGCAGGTTGGTGAAGCATTGCAGGTTACTGTGCTCGACGTTTCGGCAGTCGAAGACCGGCCAAGCACGCTGAAGCTAAGTGGCAAAGATGTCGATCCGAAGACAGCGATGCCGATCGTATTGATCAATCCTGAGGTCGAGCTGCGCGGCGAAACCGAAGTGGGAGTGGAAGGTTGCTTAAGCTTTCCCGAGATCACCGGCGACATCGAACGGGCGCAAGGGGTGCTGATCCGCGCGCAGACAGTGGAAGGCGAGATGTTTCAAATCGAGGCGAGCGGACTTCTCGCGCGCGCGATCCAACACGAGCACGATCATCTGCATGGTATCCTGTTCATCGATCGAATGAGCTCCGCGGCAAAAGCCGCGTTGTCGAGTCGACTGAAACGATTACAAAGGGAAACCAGACGCGGCATCAGGCATCGCGAAGCGCTGGTAAGCGAGACGACGTTATAGCAAGTTAGCTTCTAACGACGCGTGTTGGAAATTCCGCCGATGAGTAGCATTTGGGTCAACTGGGTTCGCAGACTTCAATCAATCGCGCAGAATGGACGAAGCTATTGCAAAAACGAATTCGACCTGCAGCGATATCAACAGGTTGAAGATGTGGCTGCTGAGATCGCTGCCAAATACTCTGATAGTGAACTGCAGACAATCCAGGCGATGTTTAAACAGGAGGTCGGACCGGCAACTCCAAAAATCGATGTTCGAGCGGCCGTTATCTCCGAAGACAAAATATTGCTTGTGAAGGAGCGAGGCAACGGTTGGACATTGCCTGGCGGATGGGTAGATCCCGGAGAGACTCCAAGCGAAGCGGCTGTGCGTGAAACAAAGGAGGAATCCGGGTATGACGTGAGTGCCGTTAGACTAATGGCGATTTACGATCGCGATAGACAAGGCCATCCACCGTGTCCTTTTCACGTCTATAAGCTCATTTTCCTGTGCAATCTTGTGGGAGGTGCGGCGAAGACGAGTCTTGAGACTGACGCGGTCTGCTTTTTCCGCGAGGACGAATTACCTGCTCTTTCCGAGTCTCGCGTATTATTGCGGCAGCTAAAACGTGCGTTCTTTTTCGAGCGAGACCCGGATTTGCCTGCTGATTTCGACTAGATTGGCGCAGCGGATTCATATTTGCGAAGCGTTCCTTGTCGGAATGCTCGGTAATAGCAAAACTAGATCGTATCATGCCTGCGGCGGCGTTGGCCTGCCACTTCGGATAAATAAAACCAGCGAGATGAAAAAGATGAGCAGCCCGATAGGGCAAACGAGCAGAGCCAGCAGCTCGACGAAAAATGAGGGATTCGGTCCGCGCATTGACTGTGGCCGTACAGCGAAGAAGTCAGCGAGATAATGCAAGGTGTACCCGAGCGGGCCAAAAACAGGAGCAATTGTCAGTAATGCGCCGACGATCATCGAGACTATGGCAGTCCGACTACGTCGCATAGGCGGCGGCCTGGCGATGCTCAATCTTTGGTCCCGTAAAGGCATCGAAGATTTCACGATGGGTTCGGTATGACCATGCATCGTCTCGCTCGTAATACCCTGTCACCCACTCTTGCAGTTTGGTGAGCATGGCATCCTGTTGCTGGTGCGAAGAGTACTTTTGTGGTTCCCATGGGCGCCTAAGATTGTTTGCGAGACACGCTTCGATCCCTGGGTTAAGGAAAACCAGAAGCGTGCAATGAACCGCTGCCGCCTGAATAAGCTCGCCGTAGCAGCCTTCGATAATCCAAGCAGTATGCGAATCAGTGAAGCTTCGAAGGAAAGCTGCAACCGACTCAGAGGAGCGAGCTACGGCGATCTTGCCGGGTTCCCAAACGATGGAATCCAGATCGAGGTGCGCCAAGCCCTCCCGCGCAGCGAGGGCTCGAGCATAGGTGCTCTTTCCAGACCCAGAGTTGCCGAAGACGAGGACTTTCATGCGGCCCAACGAGAAAGGTATAAGCCACGGTAGCGTGTTGTGGCGAGACTGCTCAACGACTCGGCCTGCGTCGTCATGAAGCGCAAACCTAGACTCTTAGCGAGCTGCGGAATGCCCTGTCGCTGTAGTAGGAGTCCGCGCCGTTGTGCCCGACGAAGACGCGTCCGTAGCGTCGATCACAGTAGAGCGCGCCACCGAGCTTTCTGATCTCAGCAGGCGTCTTTATCCAGCTCGATCTTTTCGTATCGAATTCTCCCAGCTTCTGTAGTTCGAAATATTCTTGTTCGGTCAGAAGCTCGACGCCCATGGCCGTCGCCATGCCAACGGCGCTGTCCTTCGGCTTGTGTTCCTTCCTCGCCTCCAGCGCCTCATCGTCGTAGCAGAGACTTGTCCGGCCACTGGGAGTTTGCGCTGAACAGTCGGAAAAGATGTATTCGCCTGTCTTCGTGTCCTGACCGACAACGTCAGGTTCACCGCCCGTTTCTTCCATCTTATCGAGCGACCACAGCTTTTTGGGCTGGGACTCCAGCAGCCTTGCTCTCACCTTGCTCCAATCAAGACCTTTGTGGTGCTTCATATTCTTCCCAAAACGGGCTTCCAAGGTCCTGAGCAACTCCTCCCGTTGCTCTGAAGATAACCTCTCTTTATCGCCTTTAACCTTTTTCATTTTTTCTTTGCCCATTACAAAGTCACGCAGCGGCTAATCATCTGACGACCAGAGCTCAGTCACGCCGGGCCAACAGACGTGAACCGCGTAGCGGAACTAGAACCGCTCCCCGGCGTTGGCTGCAGTGATTTGTTAGGCCACGTTCGTAATCTCATACAAGCGGCTCAAAAATAAATCCGCGTCACCGAAATCGGGGAACACGCAAACCGCACCCTCCTCGGACAGCCGCGAGGCACGCCCGTCCGCGGCAACTCCAATAAACGGAACGCCAACGTTGCGACACGCACGAGCATCCCAAACATCATCGCCAACGTAAACAGTGCTGCCACATCTGCCATATCGTTCGGTTGCCCTTTGCGTGGACAGCCTGATGATAGACTCTCTGTCAAACGCATCGTCACTCGACGCCGCAGGGTAATTGTCATAGCACAGGCCGGCACTTGCCATCTTGAGACGCGCCGAGTCACGCCACGCCCCGGTAGCAAGTGCAACCCGATGCTCCGCGCTATCGGCTAGGCGCGAAAGTAACACAGGCGCTCCTTCAACTGCTGCGAAAGGAGCGTCGGACGAAACCTGTGCAAGCAACTCAACGAAGTGCTGGCAAAACCTGGAAATCTCGATTGGTGATGGCAGTCGCCCGGTGCGCGCCTCGTGAATCTCACGGAAAACACCGGAATCCGTCGCGTGCTTGTACCGCGACCAATGCGTATCCACATCACGGAAACCGCACACTTCAGCGAGCGAACGCACAAAGCACTCTTCATCTGCCTTCATGGTCTGCGTCAAAGTGCCGTCAATGTCGAATACGACCAAGCGCATGGAAGTGGCCTAACGATCCAAAGCTGAGCCACGGTCACCGGAGCGTGACTCCCAAATGCAATGGTGACGATCAAATTTCATATCAGCGTCGAAACTCAAGGCGTGCCGTTGGCTCCAGCGCGGTGTTAGGCGGCTGCTTCGTCGAATACCCAATGCCACGGCTCGTAAATCACTCCGAACTCGTTCCCTCTCGGATAACTCATGCAAAAACTAAAATCCTGTCCTCTCCGGGTCAACCAATCAAATGCGGGCGTCTGCTCGAATACTTCGGTCACTGGCAGACATCCCGGCGTCCCAATGTCAATGGCCCGTCCTGTGTGATGCTCACTAAAACCCGGTAACGCACTAACGGTGATAATCTGCTCGATGGATAATCCCGCAGCGAGCTTGCGCGCAATAATCTGCTGCTGATAATCAAAACTTCGGAAGGCAGACACGACGGCCAAGACGACTCCATCGCCGTCTGCGGCCAAGCGCATAGCCGCCCATTGCGACGCGGCTCTGCGCTCTAACCGCTGTTCCCGCCCGAACATATCAAAGCCGATAGAAACCAAATCACAGCACTCCTCACGAAGTGGTCGGCGGCGTTGCGTCACAAAGGAAGTCGAAATGCCCAAATCTCGGAGTGCTTGTATCGCTCGCTCCTCGTATGATGATGTAATGCACATGGCGCTCAAGCCGCCTAACGAGAAGTAGACGGGAAAATCCCGCCTTTAATTACGGGTTTTTCCCGTCTAATCCGCTGGAGGTCCATTAAGACAGAAATCCAGTTAAGGGACTTGTGGCTGACGCCGCGTTGAGTTTATCGGTTAACCCAATCTCCCGCGCTTCGCGTCCGGCTTCGATGGCTTTTTTGAATGCTTTTGCCATGCGAACTGGATCGGACGCGATTGCGATTGCCGTGTTGACGAGCACGGCATCGGCGCCCATCTCCATCGCTTCGGCGGCGTGACTCGGGACGCCGAGCCCGGCGTCCACTACCACCGGAACGGTGGCCTGTTCGATAATGATCTCGATCTGCGCGCGCGTTTCGATGCCGCGATTGCTGCCGATAGGCGAACCGAGGGGCATCACTGTGGCCGTGCCGATATCCTGCAATCGTTTCGCCAGCACGGGATCCGCGTTGATGTAGGGAAGCACGGTGAATCCTTCCTTCACCAAAATTTCCGCAGCTGAGAGTGTCTCGACCGGATCGGGGAGCAAATAACGCGGGTCCGGATGAATCTCGAGCTTCACCCAGGTTGGCAAACCTGCGCTTGCCGCTAATCGCGCGAGGCGCACTGCCTCTTCCGCATTCCGCGCGCCGCTGGTGTTTGGCAGGAGAAGAAAGCGTTTGGGATCGATGAACTCGAGAATGTTCGCAAACGGATCGTGTTTGCCTGAAAGATCAGCGCGACGCAGCGCCACGGTGACGAGCTCCGTGCCGCTGGCAATAAGCGCGTCGCGCATCAGCTCGTTGGACGCGAATTTTCCCGTGCCAACCAGCAGGCGCGAGGTGAACTCGCGATCAGCAATCTTCAGTTTCGAAGGCTTGTCAGCCATGGGACAGGATAATCGAATTCACGGACGGGCGCGAATGTCTCGATCTGGGCAGGTCCCCTGTGGAGGCAGGCGTGCCGGCTGCGTGTCCCTCGGATTCGCAGCCGACACGGCTGCCACTTCTGTTAACAGCCGGACAGGCTTATGGGCGGGGCGCCGGCGTGGGGCGCGGTCGCGGTGTCGGCGCTAATCTTGGCATGGGCGTAGGCCTGGGTGTTGGGCTAGGCGTCGCCGTTGTTGTTGGGGTAGGTGTCGGCGTTGGAGTTGGGGTAGGTGTCGGCGTTGGTGTCGCGGTTTGAGTGTTCACGGTGATCGTTACCGGCTCAGAAGCAATTCCGTTCGCCACCACTTCGAGAGAACTGCTGCCGGTCTCTGCTGCCGCCGGAACATCAAAGTTCGTAGAAACTTCTTCCCCACCAGTCGCAACTCCCATCGTACTATGTCCATGCGTCCGAGCGTAGAAGACATGGCCCGTTGCGTTGTTGGTGATCCTGACCAACGGATAGTTGGTAGCCGTTTCTAATTCGTCACCGAATGAGGCCGCCTGAGACAGACCGTTAAACTGTTGTCCGGAAATTTGGTAAGTCGATCCGAGCACCACCGTGGCCGGGAATTGCGTAATCATGGGCGCCCATTTTGGCGGGAACTTTGTGTTGGCTGGGGTGTAGACTTGCGCGAACGTACCGTTGCTGACGAGGACCTGGCCGGTCGGAAGGACCATCAATGCACCGAAGGCGCTGAGTGTGGTGTTGAGATGCGTTCCATCAAATTCGTAAAGTGTACCGCCTACGCCTTCGACCAGGGCGTTCCCATTGGGCAGAAGGGCCGCGAAAGAATCTCCTGCGTTATCACCATTGGGAAAATCGGGACCGACAGCCCAGGTGGCGGTTGAGGGCGCGTAGATCGCGGTATGTCCTGGGCCAGCCTGAGAATTGGACCCGGTGCAGAATACTCGGCCGTCGGCCAATAAGATCCCGGGTCCGACTTCACCAGGTGGGAAGTAGCAAAACTCACCGTTTGGCCCATAGGGAATGCAGCCGAAAGGAGAAGGCGAATGCAAATCGACTATCGTGCTGCCGGCAGTTTGCCAAGTCTGCGTGGACGGATTGTAAATCTCTGAATTGGGCGCGTTCAATACATCGAAAGTGAGGACCGTGCCATCTGGCAAGAGGGTCCATCCTTCCTCCGCATTAAAATCGCTCTTTCCTGCGCTGCCGAGCAAGGTCCACGTCAACGTTGCCGGGTCTAATGCTGCGACTTGCATGTCCAGCTTGCGCCCAACCACGAATCGACCATCGGGTAAAACGACGGATGGAGAATCACCAATAAAATCCCAACCTGGAGGCGCCGCGAGTGGAGTCCAGCTATTTGCGACAGGGTCATAGACTGCACCGAGATTCGTAAGGGCAAACTCCCCGTTGTTGTATTCACCGCCAGTTATGACGAGGCGGCCGTCGGCGAGGACCGCCGAAGCAAAATCATCGGGTACGTAACCCGGCTGGAGAGAAGCCAATTGCGTCCAGGTTCCATTGACATAACTGCCCGTATTATCCGGCGTCAGTTTATACCAATTCTGTGAGCTATCGGCCTGACACATCACCGTTCCGTCGGTTAACTGAAAGGCGAGGTTTGCTCCGCCAGGCGATTGATGAACAAGCGGCGTGAGCGTTTGCGCCGGGCATATTCTTGTTAATGCAAACAGACCGCTGAGTGTCAGGGATAGAATAATTTTTTCTGTCATAGGATGATGTGAAAGAAGAAATGTGTTCTGGCTCGCGATTAGGATTAAGATAAGGCCGCCCGCAATTTGCCTATTTCACGCGCTTAGGCAAACCCGTCGTACAGACGCACACAAGAATAATGCGCAGACCGGAACGCCCCAGGGTGAGGTGATACGGTATGGGCGCAAAAAAAGAGAGCCTAAATTGCGATAAGAACATTCAGTGTGGCTGTTGGCGTGGTCCGGGCAATCAAAACGATTCTAGGGCGATCTGGGCGATTGCGCGGCTGTTTCCACTCGATCCTCACGGACGCTCGCCGAAAGTCCGTTGTCACTGCCGTGTGATACTGCACTTCTGATTTTGAGAAAACGTGAGATAACGTGATTAATAGCGTTCACAAGGGCGATTTTAACTGGCTAAATCCCTTTCGCTTCGAATTGCCTTCGTGATCGCATAAAAGTGGCGAAAAGCGCCAGAAATAAGTTATCAGCCCTCGCTCCCGGAAACAGAACACGCCTATTATTTTCCGCTTGTACGATGAGCCTGGCGACGCAACATTCCCTTCGTGACGAAGTTTGACCTGCGCGGCCAAGATTGCGTCGCAGGAATGTCGCGACTGGCGGATGGAAGTATCGATCTTGTGGTAACGTCGCCGCCGTACAATCTCGGAATCAGCTACGGGAAGTATTCCGACCGTCAGGACCGGCGATCATATTTGGACTGGTGTCGTGAATGGGCAGAACAAATCCGGCGGCTATTAAAATCGAACGGCTCATTTTTTCTGAACATTGGCGCAGCGCCATCGAACCCGATGCTGCCGCATGAGATTGTGATGAGCTTGCGCGATCTATTCGTGCTGCAAAACACGATTCACTGGATCAAATCGATCGCGATCGAAGATCACTGTAGCCATCGCCGTGCGGGCGACGGTCGGGCTTCCCAGAGGGAGGCGGCTACAAATGTGCGCTCATTCGGCCATTTCAAGCCGATCAATTCAAAACGGTTTCTCAACGATTGCCACGAATACGTTTTTCATTTCACGAAGTCCGGCCGCGTCGAACTGGACCGGCTTGCCATTGGCGTTCCGTATCAGGATAAAAGCAACATTTCGCGCTGGTCGCATACTCGCGGAACCGACCGGCGTTGCCGCGGGAATACGTGGTTCATTCCGTATGAGACAATTCAGAGCCGCGAGAAAGAACGTCCGCATCCCGCGACGTTTCCAGTCCAGCTCGTCGAATGGTGCATCAAACTGCATGGAGCGCCGCGCGCCCACAGAATGCTCGATCCGTTTCTCGGCATCGGAAATTCCGCGGTCGCGGCGCAGCGCTGCGGCGTGAGAAAATTTGTCGGATTCGAAATCGATGGAACGTATCTCGGGGAAGCAAAGCGGCGAATTACGAGCGGGCGGCGCTCGGGGATTTCAAAAGGGAAATTCACTTCGCCAGCATCGATAGCACGGCACCGCCCGCCTCATGCGCGGTGACAGCTTTCATGCAGCGGAAATCAATCGGGCATTCGCGGAGAAAACAGGGGCTGCATTCCACGTGATGGCGCAAAACAATGTGCCCGTTGCCGAGCGGCCCCGTCAAGAGCGGTTCGGTCGATCCAAAAATCGCGACCACTGGCACTCCGAGCAGAGAGGCCAGATGCATGGTGCCGGTGTCGTTGGTGAGCAGGAGATGACACTGCCGCAGTTCGTCAATAAGTTGATCGAGCGTGGTCTGGCCAATCCGGTTAATGCAATGTTCGCCAAGCGCGGTGGCTATCTCAGCGCCTATTGCGGCGTCGTTTTTCGTGCCGAACAAGATCCATTGCGCCGGTGATTGCTCGCTGATCTTTGCCGCCGCCTCGGCGAATCGCTCGGGCAACCATCGTTTGGCCGCCCCGTACTCAGCGCCGGGGCAAAGACCGATCTTGGAGGGTTGATGTTTGAGGTTTGAGGTTTGATTGAGATTCGGAAGTTGGCTGTTCGATGTTTCTGCTCCGCAGTCGCGCGCGATGCGAAGAAAACGCAGCGAATGATGTTCGGGCGGACCGGGCTTTCGTGGCCCACGAACGATTTGGTTCATAAGCCAACTTCGCCAGTGACCGCGATAGCCGACTCTGTGCGGAATTCCGCTCAACCAGGACTCGAGCGCGACACGCAACGAATTCGGGAAAAGAATCGCGACGTCAAAAGGCAGTTGTTGGCTCAACAGCCTAACAACTGAAAGAAGTGAATCAGCTGGCAAAGGAATGATTGCATCTACTTCCGGAATGAGCGTCCACATCGGCGCGATCTTCGCCGGCGCGGCGATTGTTAGGTGAGCGTCTGGACGCCCAACCTTGATCGCGCGCACCGCCGGGACACTCATGACGGCGTCCCCCAACCAGTTGCTTGAACGAATGAGAATTCGGAATGGCTTCAGATCGCGAGCTGAAATGCCGGGCGGCAGATAAATACCGCGTTTGTAGTGCGCGAGCAGAAAATTCGGATCAGGCGTTTTCCAACGATTGTGCACCCAAAACCAGTCTTCCGGCGCATGTCGTATTTGTTTCTCAATGACTTCGTTTATTTTCGACGTGAGCGCTGCAACAGAAGCGCCAGTTTGATCGAACCGTTCCGTGAACACCAATCGCCACCGCGCTGGTCCCGTGGTGTAAACCGCAGCGGCGATCATCGCCGCGCGAGTGCGTTTGGCCAGCAAAGCTGGCAGCGGAGACGTGGACGCCAGCCGCCCAAAGAATGGCGTCCAAATGCCATGATCACCCGCATGCTGATCGGACAAGACGCCGACGCCCCCGCCGGAACGCAGTAACTCGATCACCGGCTCGAATCCGTCATGACGATCAAACAATTCCAAGCCGGTCTGGCTGCGTGTCCGCCGCACATGTTCGTCAATGAAACGGTTGCCGAGTCCCTGATAAACGCTCGCGTTTCGCACAAACCCGACGAACTTCGGCATCAGTTGCGCGAATAGTTCCCACGTTCCGAGATGACTCAAGATGAGCACCACAGGAACGCCCGCTCGAAATTCGCGCGCCATGGCCTCGATGTTTTCGACCTCCACGCGCTCGAGGATTTTTTCCGGTGACATCTTCGTGAGTTTTGCGCTGCAAAGCAGGTTCGCGCCGAGCCGTCGAAAATGCTGACGAACAAGGCGGCACAATTCGCGCGGCGATTTTTCATTCGCAAAAGCAATTGCCACGTTGCGTTTTGCCAGCCGCCGATATTTCCCGGAAAATATCCACGCGCACTCACCGAGGAATTGACCGAAAACGAAGAGAACCGGCAACGGCAGCGCGGCGGCAACGGCCGAGCCGGCGCGATAAAAAACATAAACGACAAAATCAAGCATTGCGGCCTCTGAAAATGTGGGAGCGGCCTTAGCGCCGCGATGATCGGGACACTAAGGTCCCTCCCACATTATGCGACTGCGGGCAGGGTAGATTTGCCTGCAGCTTGCTTCAACCAATATAATGTCGCGGTGTCGCAGCCGGATAATCAGTTAAATGCAGTACAGCGAAAGCTTGAACTCCGCGATGCGGAATTGAAAGAAGCGCATCGTCATATCGCTGCCCTGGAAGAAAAACTGGCGAAGCTAAAGGAGTATCAGCGTGAACTGAAGCGGCTGAACGAGGAGAGGCGGCGTCTGCGCAAGTCCGCCGAGCGCAGGGTTGGCCAGGTATTGCTGGCGCCTTATCGTCTTCCAACGGGGCTGGCGAAAACACTCTGGAAAAAATTTAGTCCCGAGCGTGAAAGGCGTGCTACAACCGAATATCAGAAGTGGTTCGAGCAGCATCGCGCAGGGGCGCAGGATTTACAGCGAATGCGGGACCAGGCGCGCACGTTCGAATACCGGCCGCTCGTCAGCATCATCACGCCAGTTTTCGATACGCCTGTCCAACGTCTTGAGGAAGCTCTCGAATCGGTACTAGCGCAAGCCTACGAAAACTGGGAACTCGTGCTGATTGATGATGGATCGACTGACGCCAGTCTGCTCCGAATCCTGCCTCAGTTTGCCGCGCGCGACCGGCGCATCGTCCTGGCAAGCCTCGAAAAACATGAAGGCATTTCTGCTGCGTCGAATCGTGGACTGGAGCTCGCTCGCGGGGAATGGGTGACCTTTCTTGATCACGACGATATCCTCGAGCCGGATGCGCTCTTCCAAATTGTGCAGCTTTTGCAGACGCATGCTGATGCCGATCTCATTTACACTGACGAAGACAAGCTGGGCGAAAATGGATTCGAGGCGGCGGTGTTCAAGCCGGATTGGTCGCCCGAGTTTTTTCTCTCCTACAATTACGTGGGTCACCTAACCGCAATTCGCCGCGATCTCGCACGAAAAGCAGGCGGGTTCCGTTCGGAATTCGATACGGCACAGGATTACGATCTGTTCTTTCGCGTGATCGAACTCTCCAACCGAATTCATCATGTTCCGCGCGTCCTGTATCATTGGCGGCGAACCGAAAGCTCCAGCGCGAGCAGTATCAGGCAAAAACCGGGACAGCTCGACGCCTCCCAGCACGCAATTGAAGAGCATTTGAAGCGTCGCGGTGAGGCAGCGCATGTTGCCGTGGACTGGCGCACTCACGCGTTTCGCGTGAGACGCGAGCTGTCACAAACGAAGAGAATTTCCATCATCATTCCGAATCATCACGGCGAGGAGACGCTCGAACGATGCGTTCAAAGCCTAACGAGTAAGGCAGACTACCCGGATTACGAGATTCTTATCGTCCAGAGCGACAAATCCCAGCACGCGCCGGCTTGTCTTTCGCATTTCCCGCATCGTTTGCTGAATTTCTCAGGCAAAGGTTCCGCAACCAAAAACTATGCGGTCAACCAAACGGATGCTCCATGGCTTCTTTTCCTCGACGACACGATCGAAGTGATCGATCCGGAGTGGCTCACGATTATGGCCGAGCATGTCCAACCCCGAAAGCTTTCGGGGGAAGTCGGGGCGGCAGGCGCGCGTTTATTGAACCCGGAGGGTACGGTTGAGCACGCGGGAATTGTGGTCGGCGTGAATGGAACTGCGCAACTGGCTTTTCGCGGCTTCCCAGCGGAACATCCAGGGGCCAATCGGCAGTTACAGGTGACCCGCAATTGCAGCGCGGTATCGAGTGCCTGCATGTTGACGCGACGTGACGTCTTCCAACAGGTCGGGGGATTTGACGAGAGCCTGTCAGGCACCCTCGCAGACGTTGACCTTTGCCTTAAGATGCGACGCGCGGGTTACCTGATTGTTTACACTCCTTTTGCGAAGCTTTACTGGCATGAAACGCAGCACGAAAAAATGGAGGATGGCAGCGAGACGATATTGCGCGAGCGCTGGATGGAGGTTCTTGACTACGATCCTTACTACAACCCAAATCTTTCTCGCGAACGCGCCGATTTCTCGCTAGGCAAGTAGAGCAACAAATTGAAAACGAAATGAACAAACGCGAAAAGGATCTCTGGCAGGGCATCGACTCGGGCGTTCACAGCGCGCTTACCCCTCGTAATTATCGCACGGCATCTTTCGCGGAGGAGCTTGCGCAACGAGGCGTGGAGGCCGGGGAACTCATTATCGCAGACCACAAACAGGGCAAAAACGTCGGCGGCCATCGCACACTCGCCTATATCACAGGATCGCAATACACGCTGGGCGGCCCAACGGTGGACTCAACCGGGCTGTCTAGTCCGGTCACGCTCGTCGGGGCAACACCAGATTCTAAATTCGCTATCGTACGCGATGCTACGGGCAAGACGGCCAACGTTAAATTTGCGAACGTCGGCGTTCCGCTAAATCCCGACGGCACGCTATCTACCGTCAAAGACTGGCCGCGCGCCAGCGAAGTTAAGGACCCATGGATTCCGGGTGTGGAAATTTTCCTACGAAAGAATCACCGACAGCGTCACCGGGGGTTCTTTGGTGAATTTGTGCGGCGCGACGAAGGGATTCTCGCGCGGATTGATCTCTGGCCGAAGCAATGGTCGGCTGCGCGGATGTTTGCGCGCACTGCGAAAGGTTTCCATGTGCATCCGCCCAGCATACCCGAAGGCAGCGCTGCGGCGGATTGGTTGCGCCGATTATTCCTCGATGAACCGGATAACTATTCACTGCGCCGATACGAGGACGAGCAATGGGACGTGATGTTTTTTTTGCAGGGACGAGTTGAGATGATTTTGTGCGACATCCGGGCTGGGTTACCGCGACGAGTTATGCGGTTCTTTGTCGACGGAGACAATCATCCCAGTAACAACAACGCGGGCGTGGTCATTCCGCCGGGCGTGGCGCACGCTATTCGCGTCGAAGGCTCGGAAGATGTGATCATGGTTTACGGAACGAGCACGATTTTCCATCCCGAATTCGAGGGACGCATCGCGAGCGAAGTGGAAACAGCGGAGCTGCCAACGGGGTGGCAGGAATTTCTCCGCTTGTAGCGGCGGTCTACGACCGCCTGAAAATATGGCGCAAGTTTGTAACTTGCGATGTTGAACGCGCAACTTAGAAAATTGCGCCACTTTAATTTCGGCGGTCATAGACTGCCGCTACAGTTCGCAAATGAAGCGCAGGTTCGATCCGGCCATTTTGGAGATAATGGACCGGCCGCAGCCGGTCTCTCCGGAGCTGGAGCGCGACCTGAAACGTATTCGGCAACTCAACCGCTGGTTCGGCAGTTATCGTCTTGTCTTGAGTTTTATGCGCCGCTGGATCAAGCCCGGCGTGCGGATGCGCGTAGCGGATGTTGCCACAGGCTCGGGCGATATTCCGCGGTTGATTGTCGATTATGCCAGGAAGATTGGAGCGCAAGTCGAGATCCATGCCGTGGATCGGCAAGCTGCGACGCTGGAAATCGCCACGAAATTGAGCTCCGGCTATTCGGAAATTTCTTATCGCGAAGCAAATATTCTGGAATGGGATTGGGCCGAAGCGTACGACATCGTGCTTTGTTCGTTAACGCTTCATCATTTCAGCGATGAAGACGCTGTGAAAGTCCTGTTCCGATGCCGCGAATTGTCGAAGAGATTTGTTCTGGTGTCAGATTTGCGGCGCGGATTTCTCGCCCGGATCGGCGTTCATCTTTTGACCGCGCTGATTTTTCGTGAACCAATGACGCGCTACGACGCGCGTCTTTCGGCAGAACGCGCCTTCTCATTTTCCGAAATGCGCGATCTCGCGGTGCGCGCCGGTTGGAAAGATTTCGGCCACAAAAGATTTCGATTCGCCCGGCAGGCAATCTGGTTGGAGTGAAATTTTACTCAGCGTTTGTTTCAGTCGGTTTCAAATTGCCTTGAAACTTCGGTCTCGGAGGCTAATGGACTGAATCACCAAACACGCAAAGATTTATGCCGCTACTGAAACCAGATCCGACGTTTTATCCGTCACCGCGGCTGGCGATGCAGGCTCCTGCGGAAAAGCACGCATTTGTCGCCGCGTTAAGTCCGCCCGGCAGCAAGCTTAACGACGCACTGCTGGTTGTGGATGTTGATCCCAAGTCGTCCACGTACGGCCAACGCGTCGGCGAAGTGAAGTTGCCAAACTTTGGGGATGAACTGCATCACTTCGGTTGGAACGCATGCAGCTCTGCGCTCTGCCCGTATGCGCCACATCCGCATGTCGAGCGTCGTTACCTGGTTGTGCCCGGTATCCGCTCATCGCGGATTCACGTCATCGACACCAAGCCCGATCCACGGAAACCCGAGATCGTCAAAGTGATCGAGCCGGAGGAAATTTTTGCGCGCACGAATTATTCCCGTCCGCATACCATTCATTGCGGACCGGAAGCCATTTACGTTAGCGCGCTGGGAGATCCCAAGGGCGACGGGCCAGGCGGCATCTTCATGCTCGACTGCGAAACGTTCGAAGTGCTCGGGCGGTGGGAAGTCGACCGCGGCCCGCAGTTTTTACATTATGATTTTTGGTGGCACCTGGGCTTCGACACCTTGCTGAGCAGCGAATGGGGAACGCCGAACATGATCGAAAATGGCGTGCAGCCCGACCTGTTGTTAGGCGGTAAATACGGACATCAAATGCATGTCTGGGACCTGCGCCGGCGGCGACACCTTCAGGCGCTGGATCTGGGCAGCGAGCAACAAATGGTTCTCGAGATGCGTCCCGCACATGACCCGACTAAAGCGTACGGCTTTGTCGGTGTGGTCGTCTCGCTGAAGGACTTGTCCGCGTCGGTTTGGCTGTGGTATCGCGACAACGGCGCCTGGGGCGTGCAGAAAGTCGTCGAAATTCCCGCCGAACCAGCCGAGCCGGAGAAGCTCCCGGAGCTGCTGAAGGGCTTTGAAGCGGTGCCTCCGTTGGTTTCCGACATTAATTTGTCCCTCGACGACAAATTTCTTTATGTCTCCTGCTGGGGAACGGGCGAGTTTTTGCAATACGACGTTTCCGACCCGTTCAATCCGAAGAAGACCGGGTCGGTGCGCATCGGCGGGATCGCCAATCGCACGCCGCATCCGAAGAAGCCGGATCAACCGCTCGCGGGCGGCCCGCAAATGGTGGAAGTGAGCCGTGACGGCAAACGAATCTATTTCACCAACTCGCTATATGCGGCGTGGGACGAGCAATTTTATCCCGAAGGGGTCGGCAGTTGGATGGTGAAACTTGATGCCGGTCCCAACGGCGGCATGGCGTTCGACAACAACTTTTTCGTCGAGAGCAATGATTATCGGGTTCATCAAATCCGCCTCGAAGGAGGCGACTCCTCGAGCGACTCCTTTTGCTTTCCGTGAGCGACCTTTGGCCGTGGCTGGCGGTCTTTGGGCTCGGTCTTTTTCACGGAATCAACCCAGCGATGGGATGGTTGTTCGCCGTCGCCCTTGGGCTGCAGGAACAGAAACGCGCGGCGGTGTTCCGCGCGCTGCCGCCGATGGTGGTCGGACACGCGCTGTCCGTAGGTATCATCATTGCCGCAGTGCTGCTGGCCCGTGTTAGCCTAGCATACGGCGCTTTAAAAATCGCCGCTGCCGCTGTCCTGTTTGTCTTCGGATTCTATCGCTTATTGCGTTCGCGTCATCCGAACTGGGTCGGCATGCGGGTGGGTTTTGGCGATTTGACGCTTTGGTCCTTTGTTATGGCATCAGCACATGGCGCAGGGTTGATGCTCGTCCCGTTCTTCCTGGGATCACCTGCTGCGCCTGACGCGCATCACGACGGTGCCCACCACGGCGCTGCATTCGCGAATTTTAGCGCGCCTTCTCTGCTCGCGGCTGCCGTCACAGTCCACACGTTGGGATATCTTTTAACGACCGCGTTGGTAGCGATTTTGGTTTATGAAAAACTTGGGGTCGCAATATTGCGCCGCGCGTGGTTCAACATCGATCTGGTATGGATGGTCGCACTCACGATAACCGGCCTGTTTATCCTGTTTTTCTGACGCTTGGAGTCGGATCGATGTCTGTAAAGCGGCAGAGCACTGCCGCACTCCACAACGTGGCCGTTCCCCTAACGCCTTTCGTACGCGCTTGCGTTTTGGAGTGCGGTCCTGCTGCGCCGCTTTCTCGCGGTGATTCGTTCTTGATTCGGTCGCGACTAGCGATTTGATGTGACTGGCTAAGTGAAAATTCTGACCACGATCGCGGATGCGCAGGCGCAGCTGCATGCAACGCGGCGAGTGCTTGTGCCCACCATGGGCGCGCTGCATAAGGCGCACGGTGAGCTGATTCGGGTCGCTCACCAGGCAGCCGGAAAAGACGGCGAGGTCGTCGTCAGCATTTTTGTAAATCCGCTCCAGTTTCAACCGGGGAGCGATTACGAGCGGTACCCGCGCCCTGAAAAGGCAGACGAAGAATTCTGTCGCCATGCCGAGGTGAATCTTCTGTATCGTCCGTCAGCTGAAGAGATCTATGCAGACGATCGTTCCACATTCGTAGAAGAGACTTCGTTGTCACGCACGCTGGAGGGAGCATCACGGCCCGGGCATTTTCGCGGCGTTTGCACGGTCGTCACGAAGTTGTTCAATATTCTTACGCCGGACGCGGCGGTGTTTGGCGAGAAAGATTTTCAGCAACTGGCGGTCGTTCGGCGCATGGTGCGGGACCTCAATTTCAACGTCGAAGTCATGGCCGTGCCTACGATTCGGGAAGAAGACGGCCTGGCATGTAGCTCGCGCAATTTGTATCTGAATGCGGAAGAACGGAAACAGGCATCTGTTTTATACAAAGCGCTGCAGGCTGCGGCAAATGCCGGTAAAAAATCCGCCTACGACATCGTCGCGCTTGCGCAAAAGGTGATCAATGAAGCTCCGTTGGCGCGGATCGATTACGCCGAACTGGTTGATGCCGAAACGTTGCAACCGGTTGAAATACCCGGACCGGACACGGTGGTCCTGGTCGCGGCGTTCTTCGGTAAGACTCGTTTGATCGACAACATCCGCTTGAAGTGAAGAAAGACCGCTTCTGCGAAGTCTGTGTCCCAAAGCCTTCGGCTTTATAGCATTAGACGCAAGCGCCGTCAGGCTAAACAATCTTGCTGGAGGGCAAAATCGGACTCCGGAATCGCCTCAAGATTATCTGCCTTGGGAAGATTCATCTTGCCTACGAGCGGGGATCGGATAGAAGATGACGGCGTTTGTGATGAGGAGACTTCTTGTGGCCTGTCTCAGTCTGGCGATTGCTGGCGCTCCGAAAGTCTTCGGGGACGAACAATCGACTTCTCCTTACGCGACGGCGGCGGACTTCGCCAAATACGCCATGAAATTGCGGGAGCAAGCAATGCTCAAGGTAGAACCGCAGGTTTTAATCCCGACCAGTTCTCGCCCGGCGATCCAGCGTTATCCGTGGAAAATGAACATTGTCACGACCGTATTCTGG
The DNA here is from genome assembly GCA_036499375.1 of Candidatus Udaeobacter sp. GTDB lineage: Bacteria > Verrucomicrobiota > Verrucomicrobiia > Chthoniobacterales > UBA10450 > Udaeobacter. The sequence continues at coordinate 65,708 of DASYDV010000022.1, read as the reverse complement.
GTGGGGGAACAGGCCAGCGGAAACAATCCGGTACCTAACTACAAGAGTTCGTGGGATCTTAATTGGACAGCGAATTATGGCGGCACGGACACCCCCGATTCGAGCGCACGGCGGAACTACATTCCGATAGCCTTCGTCCCGAGGCAGAATCCATTCTATTTCGCGCTGCCGTATAACGACGTGACGCATGGGCAGTTCAAGCCGGAAGCGCCGCTCGTGATCCCATGGTTCAAGCAATCCTATACCGGGCCGGGACAGTCCGTATGTCGCCACCGTTGGATCTCTATTCGCAAAGGTAATCGCGTCTGTTACGCACAATGGGAGGATTGCGGCCCGTTTCGCACCGATCATTTTCAATACGTTTTCGGAAACGAGCGGCCGAAGCCGAATCTTAACCATGGCGCCGGACTGGATGTGTCCCCCGCCGTTCGGGATTATCTCGGGCTAGCGCCAACCGATGTGACCGATTGGCAATTTGTGGAAGTTCGCGACGTGCCGCCGGGTCCTTGGCGAAGCTACGGCGATAACAATCACTTCGTTCTCGCGCGACGGCAAAACGAGCAGCGCGTAGCCGCGGGCGGTGGCGGCGCCGCGAAGAAATAGGAGCAGTTCAGCGGTGTCGCTTTTCAAGGTGCGACGGCTTGGGCAGAGGTCGGTTGCAAATTGACGGATGGGAAGCCATCCCTCTTTGGTTGGCCGCCGGGAGAAGATACCGGAGCAGCGGGCGGAGCGACCTTTGGCACAGTCTTTGCAACCGGCTGCGCCTTCGGAATCGGCGTTACCGGCGTCGACATGTTGATCAGTTCGGAGACGGTGACGAATTTGAAACCCTTGGCTTCGAGGTCATCGAGTGTGGAAGGCATCGCTTCAATTGTGCCGGCGTGAATGTCGTGGGACAAGACGATCGAACCGGGGCGCGTCTCCTTCAGAATCCGGCTTCGGACTACAGTAGGTCCGGGATTTTTCCAGTCGTCTGGGTCAACGTCCCAAAGAATAATGTCGTATCCAAATTGATCGTGAATCCATTCCTTTTCGTGTGGCGTAATTGATCCGTATGGCGGCCGAAACAAAGTCGGACGTTTTCCTGCAGCGCTTGCAATTGCATCATCGGTCCGCTGTAACTGGCTGCGAATACCCTCCAGTGACATCTTCGCGAAGTTGGGATGCGACCAACTGTGGCTCGCAATTTCGTGTCCTTCCCGGGCGGCCCGCGCGATAATGTCGGGATGCTCAGCGACATTTTCGCCAAGCACGAAGAACGTGGCTTTGATATGACGCGCGGCGAGTAGGTCGAGCAATTTCGGGGTAAGCTTTGCGCTCGGTCCATCATCAAAGGTCATCGCGATGTAAGGACCATCCACGTGCACTGAACTAAATGTGATCGGTGGTTCCTTCGGCGGAGCTTGCGTTTTTTCTCGCACTGCCTTTGCCGGCTGCACCGCAGGCTCGGCTCCGAGCGCGAATATGGAAGTGAACATGGCTGCGCCAGCCAAAAGCAAACGGTAATTAGGCACGGATTTAGCGTGAAAAACTGAAGCGTGTATTTAGCAGAACCTGGCCATTACGCAACCCGCCAGGAATGTCTGCTTTCGCGGCGCCGGTGAATTCTGGGGAGCGGTCGCCCCGGTGACCACGTTTCGGCGCCCTCGCCGAAACCGGATCACTCCGCAACCGCATGCCGACAAGAGAAAGTCCGCGACCGCGAGGGCGCGATCGCCAGGTCGCCGCGGCGACCGCTTGCTTTAATGACGACGCCGTTACTTTTCTTTCGACGTTCTCTTGCCGTAGTGCTTGACAAACATCTGATGTCCTGTTGTAAAAGGGGCGCGGGACCATTGGTTCGCGGTGTATGAGGCGTTTGATTTCCATCGTCGCAATTTTTGTTGCCTGCCTGTGCGGTGTGGTTGCGCGTGCGGGCACACAGGTCAACGTCATCCAAGAGCATAACAATCCCTCCCGCGATGGCGTTTACATCGATCCGGCATTTACGCCTTCGGCGGCCGCGAACCTGACGCGCGATCTTGGCTTCGACGGCACGATCTCCGGGGCCGTTTACGCCCAGCCGCTTTACATCGAGGGCGGTCCGAACGGACCGATGATCATTGCAGTGACGGAAGCGAATAATGTTTATGCGCTCAACGCCACGACGGGCACGGTGATCTGGTCGCGCACCGATATTGGTCCGCCCGTCCAAAACACTCCGTGTGGAGGTTTTAATCCCACTGGCATCACCGGGACGCCCGTTGTCGATCTCGCCTCCCGAAGACTTTTCTTCGACGCATTGATCCAGGGCAGTCCCAATAAGCATTTTATTTACTCCGTAGACGTGGACACCGGTGTCACAACGCCGGGTTGGCCGGTGGACCTGAATGCCACCGCAAGTTATAGCGGCATCAACTTTGTTTCCGCGGCACAGGAAGAACGCGGTGGACTCGCGCTGGTGAACGGGATCGTTTACATATCTTACTCTGGATACCTGGGCGACTGCGGCATCTATCACGGCTGGGTGGTCGGTGTTGACATCAATAATCCTTCAGCCGTTGGAGGGTGGGCGACGACAGCCATGGGGGGCGGAATTTGGGGTCACGGCGGAGTTGCCAGCGACGGCACCAACATGTTTGTGGTCACGGGCAATACGTTCAACACGGGCGGCAACTGGATGGGTGGTGAAGCGATTATCCGCTTGCAAGCTGGACCGACTTGGACTGGTCAGTCGACTGATTGCTGGGCGCCTACAAATTGGCTTTCGCTCGATAACGGCGATACCGATCTGGGCGGCGTCAGCGCCACGGTGGTCGATGTGCCCGGTGCTACGCCTTCGCAGCTAGTGCTTGCGCTCGGCAAAGATTCGAATGGGTACCTGGTTGATCGCAACAATCTCGGTGGGATCAACCCACCTGTAGCCCAGGCGAATGTCTCTGGGATTAACAGAGGGACATCGGCTGTCACATATCACACCAGTCTGGGAACGTATATTGCTTTTCATAACGACGCCGGCACGATCAGGGCCCACAAAATTACCGCGACAAATCCGCCCGCCATAACCTTCGCGTGGAGCATGGCTCAGACCGGTCGAGGCTCGCCCTGGGTCACTACGACTGATGGAACGAACAACACGATTGTTTGGGTGGCCGGTGTTGCCGGCGACCAGCGCCTGCACGGCTACGATGGCGATACGGGCGTAATGATCTACGCAGGGGGCGGCGCCAACGAACTGATGACGGGCACTCGCCAGTGGAACACCGGCATGGTTGCTCGTGGTCGAATCTATTTCGGTGCCGATAACAAAATCTATGCGTTCAGGCTGCCGACTGGGACACCTACGCCTACGCCGACTGCTAGTCCGACAGCGACTGCGATGGTTACGCCAACTGCTACCGCAACTGTCACGGCCACTGCAACCGCGACGGCGACACCTACGCCCAGTGAGGCGCCTTGTGCCGCATTCGATTCGCAGCCAGCCTGTAACAGCACTGTCTTTACCCAACTGACTGATTTTATCGTTTACATTACCGGCTTTGTCAGTTCTCTCCCGCCCCCGAGCGTTTTCACCGTTAACGGGATCCCGGCGGACAGCGTCAGTGGTGGTGGATCGACGATAGAGTTCCACTTCAATGCCTCGCCTGTGATACCGGGGCAAAATACGATGGATATCCCCCCTGGCGCTTTCACGTGCTCCAACAGCGGGCGCTCCTTCGAGGGTTTCCACTGCACCTTCACTTACCAGCCATCCACGCCAACTCCGACGGCGAGTCCTACCGCTACAACCAGACCAACGCCTACACCCAGGCCGCACGTAACCCCGAGGCCGCGCCCGACTCCAGCGCCGCGTCCGATGCCGTAGTTGAGGACCGGTTGTTAGGACCAAGAGGCGCAGACGATCTGGGGAGCGCAGGCTGCCAGCCTGCATATCTCGGCAGCTTGCCGAGATGGGAAATTGGAATCATCCCAGATTGCAGTGTTGAAGATGTTGCCGGCAGGGCTGCCGGCAACTACAGGCTGGCAGCCTGTGCTCCCCAGAAGTCTGCAGCGCGAGGTGGCAATATCATGAGCGAATCGACGATGTAACGTGCGCATTGGCGCGATAGGTCCAGTCACGCGCAAGCTCGCTGGAAGAATTTATCTCGCCCAGCACAGCGTCCACAACCGCGCGATTTGGCGACAATGTGCAAACCGGGTCGGTGTTCGCAGCATTTCGGGTCAGCAACGCGGCCTGACAACGGCAGCCGCCAAAATCGATTTCGCGTTGCGGGCAACTCTGACACGGCTCCGGCATCCATTCGGTTCCGCGGAAGCGGTTAAAGCTTTCCGATTCTCGCCAGATCCATTCGAGATCGCGTGCCCGGACATTTTCAAAGCGCAAATCCGGAATTGCCGATGAAGCAGTCGGGCAGGGGAGCACATCGCCATTTGGATTCACCGTGAGATAACGCTGGCCCCAGCCGTTGAGACACGGTTTGGGACGCGTCTCATAGTAGTCGGGCAGCACATAGAAGATGTCGATCTTGCCCGCGAGCCGCGCCTTGGCTGCGGTCGCGATGTCGCGTGCGCGATCGACTTGGTCGCGCGTCGGGAGCAACGCTGCACGATTACGAAATGCCCAACCGTAAAATTGCACGTTTGCCAGTTCGACCCTCTCGGCGCCAAGCGCTTCAGCTAATTCAATCATTTGCGACAGGCGATCGATGTTGCGTCTGTGAATCACGAAATTGAGGCTCAGCGGAATTCCCGCTTCGCGAATTTTCTGAGCGACAGCGAGCTTGCGTTGATGCGCGTGCGCGCCCGCAATTTCGTCGGCGAGATCGGCGTCATCCGATTGAAAACTTAGCTGGACGGAATCGAGACCTGCGTCGCGCAACTTGTGCATTCGATCGTCATCCAGGCCTATGCCACTCGTGATGAGATTCGTGTAAAGGTTTGCCTCGCGCGCAGTGCGGATGAGGTGGGACAAATCGTACCGGGCAAGCGGTTCGCCGCCTGAAAAGCCGATTTGCAACACACCGAGCGCGGCGGCTTCACGAATTACGCGTGTCCACTCGTTTGTGGCGAGCTCGCCGTTGAGGTCGGTGGATGCTACAGCCGCAGTATTTGTAGGGCGGGCGCTTCGCCTGCCAAATTCTGGATCGGCAACCGATGCGGTTGCCCTACAGTAATGTGTCGGGTTTGAACAGTACGGGCAATGCAGGGGACAGCGATACGTGAGTTCGGCGAGCAATGCGTATGGACGCGGGATGGTCATTTGATCTCGATAAGCTTGCGTTGCTGCAAATCGGCCAAGGTTTCGCGCACGTCGACGGCAAGCGCGGCCACATCGGCGTCATATTTTTCGGCCAATACCTGAACGATCTCCCCCAACGCTCGGCCATCGCAGCATGCAAGGATTTCGTGCGCGGTTTCGTTGAGTTCGACGATCCCTTCCGGGTAAAGCAAGACGCCTTTGCCGGTGGCAGAATCGACTTCTAACCGAACTCCTTTCGCAAGGCGCGGCCGAGCTGAATCGGACCAAGGAGCGGCGGTTTCCAAACCGCCGGGGTTCTTCGTAGGACGGCTGGGAAGCCGTCCCTCCTTGTTCCCGTAGGCATGATGGATCGCATCGAGCATGGCCCAGAGCACATCGCACTTGAATTCAAGCGCGCGCACGGCTTCGCCCTGAAGCTCGGGCGTGCTGCAATATTCCAAAACAATCGCGAGCGCCTCGTCGGAATCGCGCCGTGCCTGACTCGTGCGCCGGCGGAAATAATCGAGACCGCGCGGATCGATCCAAGGATAAAATTTTTCGAAGGCAACGAGCCGTGTTGCCATCAGATCAGGTGCAAAAAGTTCCGTCAACGAGGAGGCGATTGCGATTGGCCATGCCCGAGTGCGCGCAAGATTCACGTACGCATCCACCGCGAATCGAACGCCGGGTTGCAGGTGGCGATTATCCACGAGCTCGGCGCGCGAGAGTCCGCATGATTCGCCGAGTCGTAGCCAGGCTTCGATGCCGCCCTCGTCAAGGAGCGGCGGCTTCCCAGCCGCCGAAATTTCCCCCGGTTGGGCGGATTGGAGACCGCCCCTCCTTGTAGCATCGCCGTCATGATCGAGAATGCGATGTATCCAGATTCGGCGCACCTCGCGCACCGGACAGTTGGAAAGAATCGCCGCGTCTTTGATCGGAATATTTCGCTGATAATAAAACCGGTTCGCTACCCACCCGCGCAATGCTTCCGGCGACAACTGTCCTTCGTTCATCGCAACATGGAACGGGTGTTTGTCGTGGTAAGCGCGCGTGCCGACCGCACGCAGGTTTTCGACAAACGTTTCTCGATCCCAAAGCCCCGTAGTCATAAAACGATTTCTACAAACCATCCCACAATGTCATTCTGAGCGAACCGAAGAATCTCGGATCAAATTGGCATGGATTCTAGGTGAAATAGGCCAGAGACGTATCGCTTCGCTCAACATGGCAGGGGGTATCACAAGACGATTTCTAATCCGTCGTGCGCGATCTCAATTCCGGCCGTCTCGACTTTCGCGCGTTCGGAACTACCGGGCATCAGAATCGGGTTTGTGTTGTTTATGTGTGTATAAATCTTCCGGCGCGCTGGCGATTGTCGCAACAAATCAAGGCTAACGTCCTTGATGGGCAAATGATTCATCTCTCGCGCGCTGCGGGCGCCCGGCCGGACAGTTGCGAGTTCGCCGTCACTCCAGAACGTGCCGTCGAAGAAAACGACATCGGAAGCCTGAACTGCATCGCGCAATTGCCCAGTTATTTCACCAACAGTCGGCGCGAATAAAGCGGTTACTCCCGACGCGTCGCTGCGAAATTGAAAGGCCACACTCTGTGGCAATTCGATGGCACGAAAATTAAGTGCGCCGTCCAGCGGTTGGAAATCACCACTGATATTTCGCCATTCGATTGCGCAGAACCGAATCAGAACGCCATTAAGCCACTCGAGCGCCGCTCGGGTTTCATCTGCTGCATAGACCAGGATCGGCTTCTCCTGTTCGCGCATTAGCAATAGCCCGAGCGCATGATCGATATCGGCGTTGGTCAAAAAAACGCCTGCGACCGGAGTGTTGCGCAGCGAATCATTACTTGGCTGAAGTCTGGGCGTCCTTTCGATTTGCCGGGGCCCATCGGGCGACGCGTTGATTAACCACCAACTCTGAAAATCCTTAGATTCGCCGCACACGGCGATGCTGGATTGCGCCCGGGACGCAATTTTTCCGCTGCGTGCCGCAACGCAATTCGCACAAGCACAATTCCACTGCGGCAAGCCGCCGCCCGCCGCGCTACCGAGAATGTGAACCCGAATCAACCGGAGTTTTAGCCGTGATTAATCCCGCCGATCAAACCGCGCCCGCGTAGCAGGTGCATTCGAAAAAGATCGGCACGGTTTTCATCACCGGTTTAATCCATCGCTTTTTGGTGCGTTTCATAAATCCCGTAGGGTTGATAGCGAGATGCGTTGTATAGGTCAAATTATTTCTTGATAAAGCTGATGTCGCCGCTGCGTTCCACGCGGGCGACTCGAATATTGGCAACGTCCTCGAGCTGAGCATTCAGCCGCAGATCCTCTTGAAGGTCATGTGTGGAAATATGGTTCCGGTACATGGTAGATAGAATTAGATTCCCATTTTCCACGATGATTTCCGGTCGGCCTTTGATGAGAATGCCAAACCAATGTGAACGAAAGGCGATTAACGCAAGCAGCCGATTGAGCAGCACGATGACAAAGCCAGCGCCGATTGTGGCAAAGAGAGGAGCGGTGCCGTTAATCGAGCGCGCCAGGAAGGATGCGAGGATGACGAGGAGAATTGCGTCGAACGCGCTTTTACGTGCGAGCGAACGCTTGTGACCGAGGCGAACCATGATCAAGGTCGCGAGAAAGATAATTACGGCACGCAGCGAGATCTGCGTGAACGTCAGATCTTTTGCTTCAAAACCCAACCCAAGCAAAGGTCCTAAAAAATTGAAAAATGCATTCATATTGAAAATCTTATCGGCAAAAAATTCTCTGGCGAGCCTTGTCGATTTGGCGCGGTGCGAACTGGACTCCAGAAGTCGGAGGAGAGCCGTTTATTTGTGACCAAACAAGAAGAGGCGAATTACTAAAATGAGCGAATTAAATAAGGGGTCGGCATCGAAATTCGAAAACGACCTTCTCGCCAACGAGCGAACATTTCTCGCCTGGCTGCGGACGAGTATAGCAGTGATGAGCCTTGGTTTTGTTGTCGCCCGCTTCGGACTGTGGCTGCGAGAGCTGGCTCTGCAGATCAATCCTCACGTGCCGTTGCAACACACAGGGCTATCGATGCCGCTTGGCGAAGGTATGATAGGCTTCGGGGCGCTGCTGACCTTACTTGCTGCGTGGCGCTATCATGTTCTGAACCGTGCAATCGAGCACGGCGAAATCAAATCCGATCCGCGCTTGGTGTCCCTGGTTACAATCGTGGTCGTCATTTCTGCCATTGTGCTCATCATCTACATGATGCTTTCACAATCATCCAATTAGATGGCCTGTCGCCAAACTCTTCGGCCCAGTCATGCAGTTTTTCGTTGGTAGTGCGTTCCAACAGGTCCTTGTTCAGATTCCGATACCATTTTCGTTCCATCGGGCCGCCATCAGAGCAGAATTGTTCGTTACGCGGCTGAATTTCTCTTAGCTTGCGCGAGAAACCTTCGCGTGGCATAAGACGACGCTCACTCGGTTCAAATTGATCCGGCAAACAACGTTTATGGCAACAGCTCCGCCTCCATCTCGCGATGTCGCACTGGAAACGGTTGTGTTTTGGGAGCGTTTCCAAAAACCAATCATCGGGGTGTTGATCATTGCGTTGCTCGCGGTCTTTGCCTTTACTGCTTATCGGTTTTATTCCGATCACCGTGCGGCCGCTGCATCCACGGCATTGGCGGGTGCCAAGAGCGCACAGGAGTACCAGGAGGTCATCACCCGTTTCTCGAGTACGCCTGCCGCCGCGGACGCATACATCTTACTCGCCGAAGCGCAGCGGAAGGAAAAGAAATTCGAGGAGGCTAAAAAGACACTCGAAACCTTCATCGCGAAATATCCGAACCATGAGCTTTTGAGCACCGCGAAGATGGCGGTTGCGGCTAATCTGGAGTCCATGGGCAAAGTGGATGAAGCATTGGCGATGTATCAGCAGATCGCATCGGCTTATCCAAACAGTTATACCGCGCCACTGGCCATGCTTTCACAGGTGTACATTCTGAAGGCAAAGAATCGGAACGATGACGCGCGACACATCTGCGAAACCATCCTCACTCAATACCGGACGAGTTTTTCGGCGGGGGAAGCGATGCAGCAATTGCGTTTGTTAAAACCGATTACCGCATCCACGCCGCCTCCGAAAGCCGTGCCAACTATCCCGCCGATGTTGTCGATTCCTTCCGCGCCTGCGCCGCAAGCCCCGCCTGCGCCAAATCAGTCGCAGGGCGTGCCACCGCCCAAAAAACCTTAGATGGTAGGGCGCGACCGCCGGGCGCGCCGAGAACCCCGACGACCAGACAGCTTGGCGATCCGTCCCTACCGCTTGCTGGTCGCGGAGGGGATTTGTCTATCGTTTCGAGAACTGGAAGCGCTTTCGAGCGCCGGGTTGCCCGGATTTTTTTCGCTCTTTCATTCGCGGATCGCGACGCAGTAACCCCTCGGCTTTGAGTGGGGCGCGCAAATTTACATCCACTTGAAGAAGGGCGCGCGCGATCGCTAGTTGCGCCGCGCCGGCCTGTCCCATAATGCCGCCTCCGCTGGCGTGAATAAATAAATCGTACGTATTTACCGCCTTGACTGTTTGAAGCGGTTGCAACACGACGTTCTGCAACGGCACAGTGGGGAAATAATCCTCGAAGCTGCGGCCATTGATATCGATTTTGCCGCTGCCGGCCATCATACGAATGCGTGCCACCGACGTCTTGCGGCGGCCCGTGGCGATGAATTCCTCAGTTTCTGGCATAAGATCTGGACTTCTAAACTTTGACGGCCTCAGGCTGTTGCGCGGCGTGTGGATGCGAGGTGCCGCGATAGACCTTTAGTTTCCGATAAACGTGCCGACCAAGTCGGTTGTGCGGAATCATTCCGCGCACGGCGCGTTCGATCAGCAGTTCGGGATGGCGTCCCCGTCGCCCACGGACGTTTTCAGATTTATGTCCGCCGACGTAACCGGAAAAACTCATGTAACTTTTCTGTTCTTCTTTCTTTCCTGTAAGTCGAACTTTTTCTGCGTTGATGACGATGACAAAATCCCCGGTGTTCACGTGTGGCGTGAAGATGGTCTTGCCCTTTCCACGCAGCAGGTTGGCCGCCTTCACCGCAACGCGGCCAAGGACTTGTTCTTGCGCATCGATTACCCACCACTTTTGCGGCACTTCGCTGGCTTTGGCAGAAAACGTTTTCATTCCAGAAGAAAAAGGGCAGAAAAAGTATGGGTAACGCAAGCGTCTGTCAACCCAGGGAATGACTGATTGAGCCGACAGTTCCTTCTAGTAGGGTGGCAAAACAGCCCTTGGCGGCTGACACAGCCGCCCTACAATTGTAGGGCGTTTCTGTGAAACGCCGATTTCACAATGGCAACTTCACCAAACCCAAAGACTGCGATCACGCCCCGGCGCGACGAAGATTTTCCCGAATGGTATCAGCAAGTGATCCGCGCGGCGGAGTTGGCCGAGCCTTCGGACGTCCGCGGTTGCATGGTGATTCGACCGTGGGGCTACGGGATCTGGGAAAACATGCAACGTCAACTCGACGGGATGTTTCGCGCGACCGGGCATCGTAACGCTTACTTCCCGCTTTTCATCCCGCTGAGTTATTTCGCGAAGGAAGCGGAACACGTACAGGGCTTCGCCAAAGAATGCGCCGTCGTCACGCACACACGGCTGGAGGCTGATTCCGATGGGAAACTGAAGCCCGGCAGCGCGTTAGCAGAACCGCTTGTGATCAGACCCACTTCGGAAACCATCATCGGAGCTAGCTACGCGAAATGGGTGCAATCGTATCGCGACCTGCCAATTCTCATCAACCAATGGGCGAACGTGGTTCGCTGGGAAATGCGGCCGCGTCTGTTCTTGCGTACGACGGAATTCCTTTGGCAGGAAGGCCACACCGTCCACGAGACGGAGGCAGAAGCGCGCGCGGAAACGAGGTTGATCCTGGACATTTATGAACGCTTCGCCCGCGAGCATTTGGCGATCCCCGTTTTCAGCGGCGAAAAATCCGAGAGCGAACGTTTCCCAGGGGCAGTGCAGACTTTGACGATTGAAGCGATGGTGCAGGACCGCAAAGCGATCCAGGCTGGGACGTCGCATTTTCTTGGGCAAAATTTCGCGCGTGCGAGCGGTATCCAATTTCAAAATCGCGATGGCAAACAGGAATTCGGCTGGACCACGAGCTGGGGCATGACGACGCGTCTGATCGGTACCGCCGTGATGATGCATGGCGACGATGATGGTGCCGTTCTGCCACCGCGGGTTGCACCGACGCAGATCGTGATCCTGCCGATTACGCCTAAAGAGGAAAGCCGCGCAAAAGTCTTGGAAGCCTGTGACAAGCTGGCGACCCGCTTGCGCGAGAGTCGGTACGCCGACCTTCCCATAGAGGTAGAAGTCGATCGGCGCGATCTCGGCGGCGGCGTCAAAAATTGGGAGTGGATCAAGAAGGGCGTACCGCTGCGCGTCGAGATCGGGCCGCGCGATATGGAAGGAAATTCTGTTGTAGTGAGCCGGCGTGACTTGCCGGTGAAATCGAAAGAGTCGATGCCGATCGATGAATTCGCCGCGTGCGCTCCGGAAATCCTGGCGTCGATCCAGGATTCGCTATATGCCCGCGCGCAAAAATTCCGGGACGCGAATACCCAGGTGATCAATTCGAAGAAAGATTTCTACGATTTCTTCACACCAAAAAATTCGGCTAGACCGGAGATCCATGGCGGGTTTGCGCTGGCGCACTGGAACGGGTCACGGCAAATCGAGGAACAGATTAAGAACGATCTGAAAGTTACCATTCGCGTTGTTCCGCTAGATGAGTCGGCGGAGCCCGGGCAATGCATTTTCACCGGCGAACCGAGCGCGCGCCGGGTGGTTTGGGCGAAATCCTATTAACGACAGGCTCGGAAGTGACGCATGGAATGTGTGAGTTGACTGTGCAACGGTGACTTGTTTATTTCCGCCCGCCGATGCAATTGAAGCTCTACAGTCGCGAATGGTGTTCCTGGTGCATTGATGCGAAGGATTACCTCTATGGAAAAGGCTATCAGTTCCAGGAGATCGACGTCGGCAGAGACCGACAGGCGTACGAGGAGATGAAGCAGCTTTCTGCTCAGACGTACGTACCGACGTTTGTGGCGGGCGATAAAGTGTTGGCAAATTTCGACACGGAACAGCTCCAAAAATTTCTGAGCGAGCACCAGATTAGTCCATAGGCACTTTGCTTTGTGATGCTTTTCGGTTTCCTCCTTACGCTCGGCGTGGCCGTGCTCAGCATTGGTCTTCGCACTTTTCATAATTCGTATGCGCAAAAGGCCGGCGCACTCGGGATTCTCGTCGCCACATTTCTCGCCGTTTACTTTGCTACAAATAACTGGCTGTGGGGCTCTATCGCCGCGGCAGCCTGGCTGTTTCTGCCGTGGCTGGAAATTCTCACACGGATTCGTGCGCTGCGGCTTCCCAGGGAAAAACAGCTTCGGCCGAAAAGTCCGCCGTCTTCGGACACGTTTCCGGCGCTCAGCGAAATCACACGCGAAATCGAGGAGGAAGGATTCGTTCACGTGAGCGATGCTGGCTGGGATTGGGAAGATTACCGGCAGTTTTTCCGCTTGTTTTACAGAGAAGAAGATCGCGCCCAGGCCGCGATTTGTTTGAATGAGCAAAGTGATTTTTCGTTCTATTACCTGCGCATTTCTTCGCGCACCAAGGACGGCATAGTTTGGACCACTTGGAATTACCCCTTGTCATACGGGCTAAAACTTTCTCCCGCATTCCGCATTAATCGGCAGCGGGCGGACCGATCATTCTGGCAGCTTGACCAAAGTCATCGCCAGTTTCTCCAGCGAAAAAGAGTCGATGCTGCGGATATTGAGCCACTCGATGAAGAGCAGATTCAGACGGACATCGAAAGAGACTTGCGCGACCAAATCGCGCACAACATTCACAAAGGCGTTCTGAAACAAACCGCCGCGGGTGACGTAAAGTATTCCTGGCGCGGGATGCTTTACCTTTGGTGCCAGTTTCTGGTGGATTTGGTGCGGCTGTAAATTTGTTATTGTCATCCTGAGCGGAGCGCAGCTGAGTCGAAGGATCCCGTTGCGTTAGCTGAAAGCTGTTCCGCGGGATTTGACTCGCTCACTTCCCGTTCGCTCGGCCTGCGGCCTTCCCGTCTATGTTGCGGCTTCCCCAGCCGCTCCATTCTCGACCTCGCTCGGAATGACAAGAACGTGTGCAATGTTCATTTGAACTTGCGCGCTGCAGCGACTTGAAGCATCATCCGGTATGCTGACTGACAGGCAGAGGAGCGTGCTTGATTTTATTCAGCGCGAGCAACGCGAGAAAGGCGTCACGCCGAGTACGCGCGAGATCCAGAATCATTTCGGGTTCGCCAGCCAGACGTCGGTGATGCAATACATCGCGGCGCTGGAACGAAAAGGCTTTCTCAATCGGCACGCACGCAAGGCTCGGGCATTGATCACTCCAGCCATGAAGGTCCGGATTACCGATATTCCAATTTACGGTCAGATTCCGGCTGGCATGTCAGCATTGACGGAGCAGAGCATCGAAGGACACGTGTCGCTGGATATGCGGTCGGCGAACGTGGTGAAAAATCGCGGCACGTTTGCGTTGCGCGTTCGGGGTGACTCAATGGTCGGGGCGCACATTGTAGATGGCGACATCGTGATTCTGGAAGACACCAAAGAAGTCCATGACGGTGACATCGTTGCGGCGTTAATCGACGGCGAAACGTCATTGAAGCGGTATGTGGTCGAGCGTGGCAGGCCATATCTGAAGGCGGAAAACCCGCGCTATCCGGATCTGGTTCCGGCTCGAGAACTCAAGATTCAAGGTGTGATGGTGTCGCTGATCCGTAAACAAGAGCGTCGGAAAAGACATTGAGACAGAGGGTAGAAAACGGAAGAACGTATAAATGTTCTCTTGAACATATTGGTGAGACGCGCCATGCTTATATTCCATGGCTGCGAGCGCCACGATTATCGATCTTCGCAACCTGCTGGCGGAACGTTTTCCACGTCCATCGCTGACAGCGGCGACGCGTTTAACTACCGGCTTACCTGTTCTTGATGAACCGATTGGTGGCGGATTGCCGCGCGGAGCGATCACCGAATTGATCAGCCCGCAAACAAGCGCGGGCAGTGCGTTACTTATTCATGCCCTCATCCACAGCGCATGTCGCAATAATTATTTCCTGGCGTTGATTGATGGCCGCGATTCGTTTGACCCATGCGGGTTGGATAATCCCTCACTGCGACAGCTGCTTTGGCTCCGGTGTAGCAAAGCAGATGAAACCATCAAAACGGCTGATCTCCTTTTACGCGACGGCAATTTCCCACTGGTGATTGTCGATCTGGTGCTGAACGCACCGGAAGAATTGCGCAAAATTCCGCAAATGAATTGGTATCGCTTGCAGCGGTTGGTCGAGATGATTCCCACCGCCTGTCTGGTTCTCACGCGATATGAAATGGTCGGCAGCGCGCAACTGAAACTTATTTTCGAAAATTCCTGGACCCTGGAAACTTTGGAAACGCAGGAGGCACTTTCATGGATGCGAATCGTTGTGAAACGATCCCATCTCAGATCAGCGATGAGTAGTCAGTGAACAATTGAACCGATGTTCGCTACTATTTATTTGCCGAATTTCTATTTGCAGGCCGCCACGCGGCATCAGCGGGAACTGTGCGAAAAACCACTAGCGTTGATCGAAGAACAGCAAAGGAAACCGCTGATCATTCAACTGAACGATGCGGCAGAAAAAGCAGGCATTCGAAAAGGGATGACGCCCAGTCAAGCTCTGGCGCGATCGTTGCGGGTGGTCATCAAAGTTCGTGCATCCACGCAGGAAAAATCGATACAGGAAGTCTTACTTCACCACGCGTTCACCCTCACCCCGTTTGTGGAAGATACTGCGCCGGGTATTTGCACGATTCAATTTAAACGCCGTCGCAATTTAACTGAGAAGATGTGTCGCGTTATCGAGCAATTGCGCGAGTGCGAAATTCATGGTCAAGCCGCGATTGCGCCGACGCCTCATACCAGTTTTCTCGCAGCACACATGGCCCGGCCAGTATTACAGATCGAAAATGCTAGAGAATTCCTTGGGCCTCTGCCAATAGAAACTCTCGCCATTGCTGGAACATAGATTGGGCGGCCCCGCTGCTCAGCGGTTCTTTTTGGTTTTCCCGATTTCTTGCGTTTGCTTCACGACGAATGATTTCACTCGGGAATATTCTTTTTGAGCTCCGGTGGCAAAATTGTGCGGCCCATGCTCGAACAGAACGACGAAGCAAAACGTCAGTACGATGAACAGGGCCAACCAAAACACGCCACGCAAAAGCGCCATCTCAAAAAATAGCGGTTGCGAAAGGTGGTATCAACAGCGGTGAAACTCGATGCTAGTTGCAAGCAGCGAGACGCGAGGATATATGAATCGCCCGCACCAGACGGGTAGGTACCGAAGTGGCCAAACGGGGCAGACTGTAAATCTGCTGGCTTTACGCCTTCGCTGGTTCGAATCCAGCCCTGCCCAAATTTCCCTGGAGTTGCTACTTGGCGAATCTAGTAGCCTCTTCGCTGGCCACCTTCACGCCGGCCGCCGTATCCGCCGCCGCCGTAGCGTCCACCGCCACCGCCACCGCCGCCACCCGGCGGCCGCTGCTCGCGCGGACGCGCCTCGTTTACAGTCATCGGCCGGCCTTCCATGGTTTGGCCGTTGAGTTTGGAGATAGCGTTCTGTGCTTCTTCGTCCGAGCTCATGGTCACAAAAGCAAATCCACGTGATTTGCCAGTGAATCTGTCTTGCATGAGAGTCACTTCCTGCACAGCTCCAGCTTGCGAAAAAAGTTCCTGCAGTTCGTTCTCCGTAGTGTTGAAGGGGAGATTGCCTACGTATAATTTGGTTCCCATTGAGTTTATTCTAGAAAACGCAGCCAGGTAACTGTTTCCGCTTATCGGATTTCAAATCGCCATTGAATAAACTCAACTGACAATCCACCAACCTTCCGGGCTTCCGTTTCCCGTTTTGCGGTCACTTGTAAAATGCTTCCTGTAAGAAAGCAATAGAAATCAAAGATCAATTTTCCGCACTCGATTTATGGGTCGACCAGGTAAAGAACGAACCGCGAAGGCTCCAGCCCGCGTGGCGGTTACGGCCGCCGGCGTGGTCAGCCCGCTCGGGTTTGGTTTGGCCGAAACGCTTGAGTCTTTGCGGAGCGCACGAGATTGCGTGACGCCGGTAATGCGCTTTTCAGTCGCGCATTGCCGATGCAAAACCGCTGGTCAAATCGCTGACGCGCGGCTGCTAGCCAGTTGCGCCCAAACACCTCGGTCGGGACGGCTCCATCGCGCGTCGCACATGATGATCTGCGCGCTCCAGGAGGTTGTAACGCAACAGCCTGCATTTGAACCACAGTTGACGGTAATTGGAACAACGAGCGGTGGCATGTCTTACGGGGAACGCTATTACCGCTCATTGAACCGAGCAGGGGATTTGCTGCATGCGCCGACTTGGATCGCAAACTATCCCGCGCAAAAACCTGTAATCGATGCGCAGGCGGCGTTCGAAATTTCAGCGCCTTGCCGAGTGATTGCGAATGCCTGTGCGTCAGGCACAAATGCAATCGGCCACGCGTTTGAATGCGTGCGCTCGGGTTCCTACCTACGCGTGTTAACCGGCGGTTATGACGCACTTGCCGAAATGGTCTTTGTCGGCTTCGATTCGCTTCAGGCCTCGACGCCGGAGAAATGCCGGCCGTTTGATCGCCATCGGTCTGGTATGGTGCTCGGTGAAGGCGCTGCTGTCCTGGCGTTGGAAAATCTCGATCTTGCCCGTGAACGCGGCGCGCCCATCCTCGCGGAAATGATCGGCTACGGCATTTCTACCGACAACTTTCACATCACACAACCAGAGCCATCCGGCGTCGGAGCGCGACAAGCGATGGAGATGGCTCTCCAAACCGCGCACGTATCAGCAGCCGATGTCGATTACATCAACGCACACGGAACAGCCACGGTGTTTAACGATGCAGCCGAGGGCAAAGCAATCAGCGCGTTGTTCAATGGCGTGCCGGTTAGCTCAACGAAAAGCATGATGGGCCATTCCCTGGGAGCCGCCGGCGCCATCGAGGCGGTCGTATGTTTGCTTGCGCTTCAGCATCAGTTTCTTCCAGCCAGTATCAATTTCACCACTCCAGATGACGATCTCGCTCTCACCATCGTTGCAAACGAGCCGCGACCAGCCGTCCTGCGCACAGCGCTTTCGAACTCGTTTGGATTCGGCGGGACGAATGCTTCGATACTAGTGCGAAAATTTGAAGCATGAGTCTGGCGATTGCCGGCATTGGGTGGGTGACGCCTCTTGGAACCGGCATTGATTCGGTTTGGGAGCGGTTGCTCAACGGAGAGGAGGCCTCCGCCACACCGATTTCGGAAGATTTCTCAGAGCGGAGTTACAGCGTCTTCCGCGTACCGGAAGAGGCGATGAAGGGCTTTGCGCATCCCCGCCTGCGCCGCGCCAGTGCTATTTCGCGTTTTGCCGCAGTAGCCGGGCTGGATGCGTTGAAATCTGCAGGAGTAAAGCTCGACGCGCAGACCGCCGAACGAATTGCGCTGATCTTCGCCATCTCAAATGGCGGTGTCGTTTACACAAAACGTTTTTACCGCGAAATCGTCAGCACGGGTGCGCACACAGCGAGTCCACTCCTGTTCCCAGAAACTGTGTTCAACGCCCCGGCTAGCCACATTGCTGCAATTCTCGGCGTGACGGGCGCTACTTACACGCTCGTTGGAGACGGGGCGGTCGGTATTGCAGCGATAAACATGGCCAATGAGCTGATGAAGAATGAGGCTCTCGACTATTGCCTGGTAGTGGGAACCGAAGAGGTCGATTGGATATTATGCGATGCATACAGGCGATGGCGTTTGCTTCGTGCAGAGTCTCCGATTGAGCCGTACCGTAATCAAAACCGCGGAATGATCTTAAGCGAAGGCGCAGGCGCGGTTCTTCTCGCACGATACGGCCCAATTACTATCGAACGCGCGCATCCGGGCGGATATTTTTTCAAGCGAAGCGAAGCGGGAAAAATCTTAAAAGCCATTCTGCGCGATCTTCGCCAGGCAGAAATCGATTCTGTGATTTCAAGCGCGAACGGGACGTTTATCGATGGAGTAGAATCCCGCGCACTTCAGGAGCTCATTCCAAATGCATTAGTGTACACGGCGAAACCGGCTTTGGGCGAGAGCGTTGGCGCAGCAGGACTGTGGCAGGTCATCGCTGCGGCACAAGCTCTGAATTCAGCAGAGATTCCGCCGGTCCTTCACGCCGACTCAAGCGTTTCGTTACGGCTTTCACGCTCGCGCACGCCGATTCCGAACGCGCAGCGCGCAATTGTTTTAAGCTGCGGACTTAATCAGCAAGCGGCAGGTTTGCGACTGGCAATCCCGGTGACAGGCGCAACAAATTTCGTTGGACTAGCTACGTAATCAATCCCCCTGGTGGGATGGACTTACAGCTCAAGGTCTTTCGTCAGACACTCAAACTTCTTTTTGGCCGAATCCGCTTGCGCGCCGAGATAAATGTTCTTAATTAAGCGTCCATTTTCCCCACGCCAGTCGATTAGAACACTTACCATGGCCAAATCAAAGAAAAAGAGTCGTTCTTCGGCGAAATCGGCTGTACGAAAGCCGCGGCCAGCCAGCAAGCTTCACGTCAAGAAAGCGCCGGCAAAAAATGCTGCTCGTGGAAAGAAGAGCACGCGCCGCTCTCTGAAAAGAAACTCGAAAATCACCGAGTCGCCTGCCGCGGTGCTGCTGGGATTAAATCATCGTGAAAAAAAGTTGGATCCGTTCGTTCGCAAACAAAAACAAAACCTTCTTCAGCTTCGCGATGCGGTAGTGGATTCGATGGCGGGTGTGGCTGAGGGTACGCTTCGTTCGCGCGCTGAAGGTAGCGAAGCTTCGGCTTTCGGAATGCACCAGGCTGATGCCGGATCCGACGCATACGACCGGGATTTCGCTCTCAGTTTGCTCTCGCAGGAGCAGGATGCGCTTTACGAAATCGATGAGGCGCTGAAGCGGATTGAGATCGGAACGTACGGGAAGTGTGAAATGTCGGGTAAACCAATTCCGCATGCACGTCTCGAAGCGATTCCCTTCGCCCGTTTTACGGTGGAGTGTCAGTCGCAATTGGAAAAGCAGAGCAAAGCGTCGCGGATTCGTCCATCAGTCACTTCCCTGTTTGGCTTAACCGAAGAGGATGGGGCTGAGTCTGAGGAGGAGGAAACCACTCCGCCGGAAACGAAAGAATAACCGAGTCATGGCCCAGGAAATTGTCACACTCGAATGCACCGAAGCTAAAGCGCTTGGGAAACCGGTTTCGCGTTACATGACGAGCCGCAACAAGAAAAGCCCGCGCACGCCGAACCGTCTGGAGAAAAAAAAATATAATCCGTTTTTAAAGCGTCGCACCTTACACCGCGAGACTAAGTAACCTTACAATGCAACCGAAAACTCCAAAACGCCGTTCCGCATTCCGCCGCGCCAATCGGCCGATGCCACGACGCCGGATCGACATCGCGATGGAGGCGATCGATTACAAGAATCCTGATCTGCTGAAGAAATTCGTCACCGAGAGCGGCAAAATTCTTCCCCGTCGCATCACCGGGATGCCAGCATACATGCACCGGAAAATCACCCGGGAGATCAAGCGTAGCCGCTCCGTGCTCTTAATGAAATAGCGCGATGTTCTGAACACGCGCACTCGTGTGACAGACCTGATTACGGCTTAGGCGTTCGCTCGCCTTCCTCGATCAAGTTCCAGAACTCGCGCGTTTCGCCCAGTTGCGCATCCTCGGAAACAGGCAGTTTGCTACGGAAAAGGAAGTCGCGAAGCGTGTTTTTATGCAAAACCCGATGGACCTTGATGCCTTCATCGGTTTTGGCGAAATAAATTCGGTAATTCTTGGCGCGATACCGATAGAGTTTTCTCCCCTCGCGCTCAATCACGCCGAAGCGCTCGGAGTCGAGCTGGTCCAGATCTTCGGGTAGAATTTGGAACTCGGCCAGTAGCTCAAGCTGCAATCGTTTGGGCAACCCCGAAATCTCGGCTGCGCTCAGCTCATTGAAGATGATTTGGAACATCGTTTAATGCTAAAGGACTTGGTCGCTTCTTTCCCCCTTGCCTAGGACCAAAGACACTACAACGACTAAAGGTAAACTCGCCTCACTCGCGCGCCAATGCGCGTAATAATTTCCCACGTGATGGTCCCAGCTCGCTCCCCCAATTCAGCACACGAGATTTCTTCGTTCCCATCGCGTCCCATGAGAACAACATCGTCGCCCACCTGCACATCGGGGACCCCGCTCACATCGATCACGATTAAGTCCATCGTCACCCGGCCGAGAAGGGGACAACGCTTTCCGTGCACCAAAGCAGCGGCACCGCGATTGGAAAGATGCCAGGGATAACCATCAGCGTAGCCGGCTGATAACGTTGCGACCCGCATATTTCGCGGCGCGATAAAGGTGCGGCCATAACTGATTGAGCTACCTTTTGGCACGTCGCGTACCAGGCAAATTTTTGTTTTCCACTTCATCACAGGCATGAGCAACTCCTGAAATTCCGGGAGTGGCGAAATCCCGTAAAGCATGATCCCGGCGCGCACTATCTCGAATGTAGGCTGATTGAAGGCGAGTGTCCCGGCGCTTTGCAACACGTGCGCCTTGTAAGTTCCGGGAACTTCCGCTCGGATTTGCTCCACGATTTTCCGGAAACGGACGAGCTGATCGCGCGTGTATTCTGCATCTTCGTTCGATACCGGCATATGGGTCGATATGCTGTGGATTTGAATATTTGGCAGCGCTGCCACACGTTTGAAAACCTGGCCCGCCTCACTCACCACGACGCCCATTCGGCCCATACCGGTGTCAATTTTGAAATTGATCTCGAGCGTTCGACCCTCACCCGGGGCTGTCGCGTCCGCCTCTCCCTGGCCAGGGAGAGGATTGAGGTGAGGGTCGCTCGCCAGACGGCTGAAGCGGTGTGCTTCCTCAAAACTTGAAATGGTGGGAATGAATCCGCGCTCGGCGATTATCGGGCGTTCCTCTGGAGTTGCCGGGCCGAGAATGACAATAGGATGTGATAGCGACTCACGTAGCGTTAGGGCCTCTTCAAGATTAGCCACGCCGAATAATTGCGCGTCGTCGGCCAGCGCCTGCGCTACACCGACTAATCCGTGCCCGTAAGCATTTGCTTTAACCACAGCGAGCATGTCGGCGGACCCAATTCGATCCCGCACAACCTTCGCGTTATGTCGCAAGGCGGGGCGATCGATTTCAGCCCAGCAACGATAAGTTTGTTTCATTTTCGGAGCGTGATGTGTGGTTCGCGCATATAAATTGGTTCCAATGGTGGCAGAAAAAAGCTGTGTCCCGGCTCCTCCGCAAGTCTGGCCAGTACGAGAGCGGATGGAAAATGAACGATGGGACGGTCAAATTGCGGGAGCACCTCTGAAGAAAAGACCGGCATCGCCCGTCCGAACGATTCGAGCTTCGGTTTCAGGTCAGGGCTAGAAAATAAGTTTGGGCCTTCGATCAGTTCATTCTTGAAGATGCGCGCGAAGAAAAAAGATTTCCTCCGCGCATCGCCAACGACGCAATATTCCTCCGTACCGGATTCCATTGCACAAATCGACGGCCAGCCAATCAGACGCGCGTCACAAGAAAGTTGCATCCCAATCGCAGCCGAGATCGCAATGCGTGTTCCCGCATACGACCCCGGACCAAGACCGACAATGATCGTCTCCGGAGCGCCAAATTGTCTTCTCGTAGCTTGAAGATTCTCGAAAAATGCCGCAGAATTTTTTCTATCGTTAGGCCAGTCACGCACGAACTCGATTTCCGTGTCCCGCCAAGCAAGGCTGCCGAGCGTAGTAGAAAGTTCAAGCGCAAGGATTTTCATCGCTATCGTTTAGAGTGATCGTTCGCTGACGTTCCGATTTTATTTCAAACGAAATCCAGCGCGTCTGCTCGGGAATCAAGTCCGGAAAGCGATCGGCCCATTCGATCACCGAAACGCCATCGCCAAGAAAGTAATCTTCAAGGCCAAGACGCACTGCTGCTTTCACGTTTTCCAGCCGAAAGAAATCAAAATGATAAACGGGCAATCGCCCTCCCTGATACTCGTGCACGATCGTAAACGTGGGACTGCTGACTGGCGCGCTGCTTCCCAGTCCGGCGACGAGACCTTTTGTGAGGAAGGTCTTGCCACTGCCCAGCTCGCCTTTGAGAGCCAGCACCGAACCGGCATGGACTTCCTTCGCAAGTTCCTGCCCCATTGCTTTCGTTTCAGCGGGACTGTTGGAAATGAACGTAGCCACAGGGCAATCGAGTGTTGTGTGTTGCGGATTGCGGAGTTAACTGGCCAATTCGAGTGAGCAGTACTTTCGGATATTTTCGCCGCCACTCTCGTTCCAATCGATTTCTGTCACGCGTCGAAATGGCGAAGAGCAATTCGTAGTCCTCGCCTTCGCAAATTGCCTGCCTCATCGTGGTGCCACGCGCAAGCGGCAGATTTTCCAACTCGACATTGAATCCGACTTTGCTGGCGCAGGCGAGTCGGGGAAGATCGGCTCCGAGTCCGTCGCTTAAATCCATTATCGCGTGAACAGAAAAATGTTTTGTAAGCCAACGCGACTCCGCAATGCGCGGAATGAATTTCAAATGCTTTTGCTTCAGGGCGCCTCCGAGCCGTCCTGTAACGAAGAGGTCGTCACCCGATTTTCCGCCACGGCGCGACAGCCCACGCGTCCTCTCCACAGACCCGATTACAGTCACCGAAATCGCGATCGGCCCCGGTGTGCTGCTTGTTTCGCCGCCCACTATGCGAACTTCAAAGCGATTGGCAGCCCGTCGGAGCCCGCGATAGAGGTTTTTTACCCAGGCGGCGTCCGTTTTCTGCGGGACGATGAGCGTAATCAGCGCGAACCGAGGCAGGGCTGAGGTCGCAGCAAAATCGCTCAACGGCCGCATCATTGCTTTCCATCCAACGTCCGACGCACTCGTGCCCCGCACAAAATGCACGCTTTCCACGACACAGTCGGTTTTGAGCACGAGATTTTTGTTGCCACCCGGAATCTGTACCACCGCACAATCGTCACCGGGCCGGGCGAGGATTTTCCGCCCTTTCGCCGCCGGAAAATGAAGTAAGATTTGATCGAGCAGCCGGTCTTCGCCCAGAGCGCCGACATTCATTGAGGAAAAAGTTCCGGAAACGCGAGCACGGTGAGAGTGAGCGAATTGAAAAGCGAATGCATTGTCATCGAGACGAGAATGGAGCCGCTCCACTCGTAGGCAATCGCGAAACAGCTCCCCAGAACGAACAACGGTACGAATGATGGAAAGTGTGCGTGGGCTGCAGAGAACAATAGCGCACTAAGTATCACTCCGGCGAGGCAGCCAAAGTACCGCTTGATTACGCCGTAGATGAAAAATCGAAAAAGGAATTCCTCGAACACTGGCGCGATCGCCACCGCGAAAACAATGATCATGATTCGCTGGTCGATCGTGCGCGATCCACTGAAGAATTCGACAATGCTCTGTTTGCTTGAGTCGCCCCCGAATAACCGTTGATTGATTGCCTCAGACAAACCGATCAGTGGATAGGCAAAAAACAGGAGAATTACTCCGGTACTCAGGGCTCGAAAAAAACTGATTCTGGAAAATCCGGCCAATGAGCCTACATCAAAGCCGCGAAACTGGAGAAGTGTGACTATGACGAGCACCACGAAAGCGGTGAAAAGGAAATTTGCCAAAAGATTGCGCGCGCTAAACTGAATCGAGGGTTGCGAAACGGCTGAGTTGATGGTGAGCAAAAGGAAAAGGGTCAACAACCCGGCGAGAATTGCTTCCGGCAGTCCGAAGGCCCGTGCCGGACCGTCAGTTTCGCCAGCGCTTCGCGTCCGTGTGCTGATCTGATAACTCAGCGATAAATAGACGCAGATACTGCCAATGACGTAAACGAAGGAGAGCAAACCCAACGCGAGACTCGGGGCGGCTCCGAATGCGGCGAAAGCGTTCCCGTATGGCATCGAGGATGTGCTGTAGTGTGCGTTACACTCAGCCCTACGGAGCGTAGTAACTCGGCAGGAAATACGCGCGTCCAGATTCCAGTTGCGGTACGAATTGCTTCGGAAGTTGCAGTTCGATCTTTGATTCCGATTGTCCAAATACCCGAAACAACCGGGAGAGGCTAAACGGCGGACCGTACTTTACCACCTTGGCGTCCGGGGCGTTCCCCAGCTGCTTCGCCTTGGTGAAGGCGTCGTCCAATTCACCAAGACCATCGATTAGTTTGTTCTGCAATGCTTCCTTGCCCGAGAGGATTCGGCCATCGGCGATGGTGTTGCGGAGAAGATCAGCCGGCAGATTTCGCTCCTTCGCCACGATGCCGAGAAACTTGTCGTAAGTGTTCATAATAAAATTCTGCACGAGCGCTCGTTCCTCTGGAGTGATCGGTCGCGCTCCATTGAGCATGTCTTTAAATTTGCCGCTTTTAAAAACCACGGATGCCAGCCCGATTTTGTTAAACAGCTGCTCGTAATTCAGCGTTTGAATGATCACGCCGATGCTCCCGGTGATCGTCGTTTCATTCGCCATCAAAAATTTACCGCCGCAGGAAACATAGTATCCGCCGGAGGCCGCCAATGAATCCATGTAGACGACTACCGGTTTCCTTGCGCGCGTCTTTACGACCGCGCTGTAGATCTCGTCAGAAGCGGTGACTTCTCCGCCGGGGGAATCGATCTCCAGCACAATGGCTTTCACGTGACTGTCTTCCCGCGCCTGTTGAAGTGCCGTGCGCAAGTCGTCCACCATCGAGTCGGTGACGCTTCCCGGAATGGAAGAACTGATCAAGCCCCGCATTGTGATGACTGCGATCTTGTCCGTGGCCGCGCGCGCGCCTTTTTGAAGCAGGATCTCGCGGAAACGCGGGATCGGCTCCGGCTCCCGGATGCCGCCGAGGCGCTGAAAGGCGGCGATCATTAGGACAAGGTTCACGAACAGACTGGCGCATAACGCGATGAACAAAAAGATACTGAGACAACCCAGCCTGCGATCTGCTGCCATACCAGACGAAACTGCCGGAGAACCGCCGCCCGCACAAGCGCTTTTCGCCGGGGAGTCCCGTCGCTACGGACAGGACCGTTAAACCGTTGACGTTTTAAAGCGGGGATCGGGCCGACTATTTGCGGATCGGCTCTTGGAAATCGCGGCGGTATGAGGCGGTCAGAGGTTGTCGGCACAACGCATCTAATTTCAAGCTCCAGCGAAGTAGCGTAAAGCGTGCCGACTTGCTAGAAAGAAATAGGCGCCGCCGCGCAGCGTGACGAATTGTGGCAGGCTGGACACGCGCTGCCGCAAAGTCCCAGCGCCAGGGATCGTGAAGTTGCCGGTAACGGGACCGTCCGGTATCGGACGGCTTCCCAGCCGCGAAAGCTTACGGGGCTGTCCAAGCCGTCGCTCCTTGATTTATCCGACGAATTCCAGTTCGAGCGGAGTGTCGATATATCCCTTGTCGTGCGCTTCGGCCAGAAATTTTCGGATAGCCGCGCGTCCGATCTCACCGTAATCGCGAGTAAATTCATTCACGTACATACCGATGAACTCGCTGGCAAGTTGCGCGTTCATGTCGCGCGCGTACGCCAGTGAGTAAGCCACGGCTTCGTCGCGGTGCGTGAGACCGTAGTCGATGCTTTTGCGAATGATCGCGCTGAGATCGCGGCGCACCGCCGGCGGAATGTCTTTGCGCACAACATTTCCGCCAAGCGGCAAAGGCAGTCCAGTCTCATTCTTCCACCATTCGCCAAGATCGACAATCTTCTCAAAACCGGATCGGGCGTAAGTGAGTTGCCCCTCGTGAATGATCAAACCGGCATCGGCGGCGCCGTTTTCTACCGCCTCAAAAATTTTATCGAAGGGAACTACTGTGAACTCGAATTCATCGAGAAAAAGCTGAAGAGCGAGAAAGGCGCTTGTCATCTCGCCGGGGACCGCGATTTTCTTGCCGTTCAAGAAATCTCGCGTTGCATCCCAACTGGGCGTTGGGCGTTGAGCGTTGGGCGTGGGGCGTTCAAAAGCGGCGTCAAGCCGCCGCACTCCAAAGCGCGCTGCGCGCGCAAAAGATTCGGAATTGGGCGCCTGTCGCGCCGGAGCCTTGCGAAGGCGCGTCGAGTGTTTTTGTACAACGACTGGTCCGTATCCATCGCCCATGCTCGCTCCACAAGGCAGAAGAGCGTATTTGTCCGAGACACAGGCATACGCATGAATTGAGACCGCGGAAATATGCAGCTCGCCGCGGCGCGCTCGTTCATTCAAGGTCTGAATGTCTTCGAGCCGATGTTCGAAGCGATAACCGCGCAGATCGATCTTGTTCTTTGCCATCGCGTAGAACATGAACGCGTCGTCTGGATCTGGCGAATGCCCCAGAGTAAAGGGGGAAGCAATCGACACGCTCGGGCGATGGAAACGCATGGCTTACCCTGCACACATTCAATCGGCTCGCAATCCACAAGGCCCCACTAGAGCGGTGGTCTCCAGGCAACCGTGTCTCGCAAGGAACGACGGCTTCCCAGGCCGCCACTCCTTGAATCCTTCCCCCGGTGCTACGGAAAAATAAAACAGCCGCCGCGCGAATCCGCGCGGCGGCTGAATTGTATCCAAGAGGCGCTGACTTCTCTAACAGCGCTCCTTAATAACAGTTTATCGATTGTTCACGACTCGTGGCGTCGGCCGGATTATCTCAAGCTGGGCGCTCACTTTCTGGATTTGTGCGGCCTGCTCCTGGAGCTGTGCCGTGAGAGCGTTTATTTGTTGATGTTGAGTATCTATTTGTTTCTGTTGCTGTGCGACCGTTGCTTGCAAGTTCTCAACTTTGTCATTTAGCATGGCTTGGTGCTGGGACTGGCGGCGCTCGCGAGGTAGAGGTGCGCTCCGACGTTGAGGTGCGGCACGAGTTGGCAAAGCAGGTGCACCCTGGTTCGGGCCAAAATCATAGCCAAGGTGGTCGTTCGTAAGGTCTATAGTAACTTGAACAACGGTGGTGCCATTAACAGGCTGGAGGTTATTGAAGATACCACCGATGTAGCACTCTTGGGAATTGCCCCCCGAGAGGTCGCCGATGCGGATCGTACTGCTTTCGTCGCCGACGGTGGAACCAACGAAGTTGCCGAGGTAAGTGTTATTGAAGCCATTGACCACATTTGCTCCTGCCCCTGTACCCACGGCTGTGTTCTCACTGCCATCAATGTTGCCTGTAGAGCCGTCGGCGGAAACGAGCGCCCCGGCGCCAACTGCCACGTTGTTATTGCCAAGTCCGGCTCCATCCGAGTCATTAAACTCGAGCGCCAGATCGCCAACGGCAGTGTTGTCCACGCCGGTAATATTGAAAAAGAGCGCCGAATCGCCAACGGCGTTGTTCTCGAATCCGTCAACGTTGTTAAACAGCGCGAAGCCGCCGAACGCATCGTTGAAGTCGCCGTCTCCGTTAAACACCATGGCATCTGTTCCAACGGCTGTGTTCTCATCGCCGGTGCTACTCAGCAGGAGCGCCGCAGCGCCGACTGCCGTGTTGGAATTGCCAGTGGTGTTGAGGATCAGCGACGGACCCATAGCCGTATTGAAGCTGCCCGTGTCATTAAACGCGAGCGACTTCCAACCAAACGCTGAATTTCCAGCGCCGGCGCTGCTAGGGAGTGCACCATTACCTTGGAAGGTGCCGAAGTTCGCGTTGCAACCGTCTACACACTGCGCTTGCGCTTGCGGCGAAAGCGCAAAGCACACCAGGATGAGCGGGATGAGAAGGAACCCGCGCCGTAACGGCAGCGAGCGAGCCGGATCTCGTCCGCATGAGACTAACGTTTTAACTTGATTCAATGAATACATGGATGTGTTCTTTCTCTTTCCCGGTCGTTTTTTTGTTTTTTTGTCTGTATTACTTTAGTCCTAACAGACAAAGAACCCTACCGGGCAAAAGTCCTTTGTCTGTTTTGGAACCTCCCGACGTGATACTGAATTTTGCTTTGGAGTGTCAATACTTTTTTTAAAGTCTTTTTCGAGGGGGCGGTTCGGTTTCTTCGCTCCGAAGAAGAAGTTCCGCCATTCCACGACCTGACATCCTCCCTCGTTGCGGATTGCTGTTTGCGTTGACAAGTCTGTTCCGGTAGCCTCAGGCGCATGGCACGTTCTGGTTTGGGTAAAGGTCTTGGGGCGCTAATAGGCGCGCCTGCAGTCGCCGCGCCCAGAGACGGCGCCGAAGCGGGCGAAAGAGTGCATCGGATCGAGTTGACGAGTATTGTTCCGAGCGCATTACAGCCACGGAAGGATTTTGCACGCGAAGCACTACAGGAACTGATCGACTCGATCCGGCAGCACGGGATCATTCAGCCGCTCATCGTTCGGCAATCCGGTACACGATTTGAATTGATCGCCGGCGAGCGCCGGTGGCGCGCGGCGCAAGAAATCGGCCTCACCACCGTGCCGGCAATAATTCGCAAGGCTAACGACCTGGAGGTGCTTGAGCTTTCGTTGATCGAAAACCTGCAACGCGCCGATCTCAACCCAATCGAGGAAGCCCAGGGCTACGCGAGATTAGCCAATGAATTTGCAATGCGGCAGGAAGACATCGCGCTTAAAGTTGGTCGTAGCCGGGCCGCCGTCGCCAATGCACTGCGGCTTTTGGACCTGCATCCGCAGGTGCAGATCTGGTTGGCGCAGAATTTAATTTCAGTTGGCCACGCGAAAGTGCTGCTGGCCTTGAAAGCGTCCGAAGAACAATTGCTCGCGGCCGAAACAGTTTTGCGGCGCAACGCCACGGTGCGTTCCACAGAACGAATGGTCGCCCGACTGCTCAGCGTTGGGCGCGGGCGACGCAAATCAAGGCGCTCTGTCCCCGACCCCGGGGCTATGGCAACGGCAGTAGAAGATTTACAAAACCGCTTGCAACAACACCTCGCGACGCATGTCACCATTCATCACACAGACAAACGGGGTCGAATCGAGATCGACTATTACGGAGCGGACGATCTGCAGCGTATTGTCACTGCTTTGGGCCTACCGCCGGCTGAAGGCTGAGCGGGAATGCCGGCCGTCAAATGATGAGGAAAACGCCCTACGTCCAAGTATTTGAATTGAGTGTTGCGCGTTGCGAGTTGAAACCTAATAGGGAAATGCCGAAGCCTCCACGCGATGAATAGTCGCACAGCGATTGGATTTGCAGCGTTGCTTCTGACGCTCCTGCTCGAGACGTCAGTAACGACGGGCGCAACGCCAAACATTTGGGAGGAATTTTCGGGCAAGAAGGCTCTGGATCATGTTCAACGCCTCGTTGATTTGGGGCCGCACCCGGTCGGTTCGCAGGCGATCGAAAAAGCCAGGGATTATATAGAGGAGCAGCTTCAGCAGTCGGGCTGGCACGTAACACGTCAAGCTTTCACCGACGATACGCCGCGAGGCAAAGCTCACTTCGTCAATCTGATTGCCCGATTTTCCGGCGATGGGAAAGGCGTCTCTCCGTCGTTTTTGTTGGCCTCGCACTACGATACGAAGTTGTTCAACACCATCCAGTTTGTCGGCGCGAACGATGGCGGCTCCAGCACGGGTTTGCTGTTGGAATTGGCCCGCGTTCTTGGAAATCATCCGAACCTCGCCAGAAAAATTGAGCTGGTGTTTTTCGATGGGGAAGAGGCATACGAAAATTTTTCTGACACCGACGGTCTGTATGGAAGCCGTTATTTCGCTAAACAACTTCAAACCGCAGGCGCGAAGCAATTTCGCGGAGGAATATTGTTCGACATGGTTGGTGACCGTTCTCTCGGCATTACGCTTCCCGCAGATTCACCCGCAGCAATGGCGCGCGACATTTTTGCCGCCGCGGAAGCGCTGAAGGTGCGAAATTATTTCAGTTACCTCGACCGTGACATGCTCGACGATCACGCGCCGCTGAATGCGATCGGGATTCCGACGATCGATGTCATTGATTTCGACTATCCGCCGTGGCACACCGCGGGTGACACAATGGATAAGATCAGCGCTCAGAGTCTCCAAATCGTCGGCTCGGTTGCGCTGTATTATCTTTCTGAACTCGCGTTGAAGGGTTGAAACGTAAACCATAAATCAGGTCATTCCGAGCGAAGTTGAGGAATCCCGTTGCATTATTTGGGGTAGCGCCATGGGATCCTTCGACTCCGCCTGGCTGCGGTCAGGATGACTCTGTTCGGCCCGTTAACCCTTCAACGTTTTAATGAAGTACCGGACGTGCCGTGTAATTTCTCCATTGCCTCTCGGCGTTTTTCTCGTCAGTTTCATTTCTAATCGCCGATCCAATGGAGCGTCCCGCCTCTACGTCCCAGCCAAAGCATACCAGTATTGGTGTAGTCGGACTTGGGATTATCGGTCGCTCAATCGCCGCACATCTCCGTCGCAAAGGCTTTACCGTGTTTGTTTGGAACCGGTCGCCGCGGCCGATTCCAAATTTTGTTGGTTCGTTGGGGGAACTGGCGAGCTTGTGCAATTACATCCAGATTTTTGTGTCTGATGACAATGCTCTCCTGCAAACTGTCGATCAGCTCAGCGAAAAGCTCACGCAGCGTCACGTTGTTTTAGCGCATTCAACGGTCGCTCCGGATTCGATGCGCGCTGCGGCGGAAATTGTGGAACGCCGAGGCGCGCGGTTCGTCGAGGCGTGTTTCACCGGCAGCAAAGGTGCGGCAGAAAAAGGTGAACTCGTTTACTATGTCGGCGGAACAGAGGAAGCGCTGCGTGAAGCCCGGCTCATTCTTGAGGCGACCGGCAAACAGATCGTGCCTATTGGAGCGATTGGTCAGGCCAGCGCCATCAAAATTGCAACCAATATGATCACCGCTGCAAACGTGCAGGCCGCAGCCGAAGCTCTGGCGCTCGTCCAATCGCAGGGCTTACCTTCGGAGAGATTCGTCGAAGCAATGTGCGCCAATGCAAGTTATTCAGGCACGCTGGCAATGAAGCTGCCAAAAATGCTCGCTCGCGACTTTGAGCCGCACTTTTCCGTCAAACACATGTTAAAAGACATGCAGATCGCGAGCCAAATCGCTTTGTCGCATTACCTCGATCTGGGGGTAACTGCTGCAGCGCGCGATCAGTTGGTCGAGCAAATGCAATGGGGTCACGGCGAGGACGATTATACCGCCGTTATGCGGAAATATTTACATGAGCCTGCGTCGGGTTTTTACGAAGAGCCACAACTCCAACAGCCGGACGAACAATCTGCCGCCGAGGAATCAGTTGCCGATTCCATAGAGGCTGAAACGCCAAAGCTCGAAGCTCAAGAGGGAGACATCGTGCCGTCGTCGGAGCCTTTGCTCAGCTTCAGTGGAGCCGTGAGCGCAACCGTTCCTGCTGCAGCCCCATTGCGACGTGGGTTTTTTAGACAACTGCTCAGCCGTTTTTCGTCCGAACAAGAATGATGCAGGGATCAGAAACGGGGCGAGCCATCGTTGTCGATCTCTCCGCGCGCGCAAAGTTTCGGGTTACGGGGGCTGATCGATTCCGATTTCTCAATGGGCAAATCACAAACGATTTGCGCAAAGCGAGCGACACCGTCGCGATCGAAGCCTGCGTTCTCAATGCCAAAGGCAAATTGAACGCGCACATTTTCGTCGCAGCGTTTGGCGAAACTTTTCTGGTCGATACCGATCCGGACCTGCATGAAACACTCCGCGAGCGCCTCGATCGTTACGTCATCGCCGATGACGTGGAGATTGAGGATGTCACGCACCAATTCTCGCTCTTTCACGTGGTGGGAAACGAGTCGCCGACGCTCGAAGCCAGCCGAATTATTTCCGTGCACCGTTTCGCCAAACCGGGCTGGGACATCTGGAGCGACACTGCACGTCACGATATTCTGGGAAATGAATTGTCGTCAGCGTCAGAGTTTATCGATTCCGATGCCGCGGAGGTGATGCGAATCGAACAGGGGCTGCCGCGCTGGGGCCGGGAACTCACGGAACAGATTATCCCGGTCGAAGCGAACCTTGAGCAACGCGCTATTGATTATGAAAAGGGTTGCTACATCGGCCAAGAAGTGATCTCGCGGATAAAAATGTCGGGACAAACAAACAAGCGATTGTGCGGATTGATTTCGCTGAATGACAAGCCGCTCCAGCGGGGAATGACACTTGCCGCTCCTTCAGCGTCGGGAAAGGACGCCGGCTGGATCACGAGTGCCACACGAAGCCAACGCCTCGGAAAAGAGATCGCGCTCGGTTACGTGAAACGCGGTTTCAATAATCCTGGCGCGAAATTAGAAGCGCTTTCGCCGGATTCACCTGACGCGATTCCAGTCGAAGTCGTTTCGCTTCCATTTCTGTGAAGACCTTCGCCGTTTTCAGGCCGAAATTTTTCTCGCGATCGTAAGGAGCGGGCGAGAATCGAAATCGAAAAAAGAATTTTTGTTTTGCCCTTCGGCCTTGCATTCATAGAATCCTCATTTGCCTTCCGGAGAAACGAAACCTTAACCCTTTGCGCCGTCTGAACGAAGTATATCCTGAGCACAGTTTTCATCCATTGGTAGTTCGCCACGGGACGAATCTGCCGTGGCGGGCTTGGCGGCTGCGCTGCGTTTGCGCGGAGGCCGTGTAAGCGCCATGGCTAATTTCTTTCCACGCTGGACGAATTGGCTACCGCTCAAGCTGATCGTCTGCGGCATTGTGATCGCGTGTGGATTGACCGCCGCCACCTGGTATTACGCCACGCCAAAATACACGAAAATTGGATACGAACCCACCCAGCCCGTTCCGTTTCCGCATGATATTCACGTCACACAATTGGGGATGGATTGCCGGTATTGTCATAGCTTCGTGGAAATGGCCGCGCAATCGAATGTGCCGAATACCGCGACGTGTATGAACTGCCACACCCAGGTGGCAAAGGACAATCCCAAGCTGCAGCCGGTGCACGAGAGCTGGAAAAGCGGTCAACCGGTCGAATGGGTGTGGCTGTATCGCACGGTTGATTATGTTTATTACAATCACTCGGCGCACGTAAACCGCGGCATCAGTTGTTTCAGTTGCCACGGTCCGGTGAACCATATGTCGACGGTTTACATCGCCAAGCCACACAGCATGGGGTGGTGCTTGGATTGCCATCGCCACCCCGAAAATTATCTGCGGCCCGAGGATCAGGTTTTCAATCTCGATTGGAAACCCGAGGACGTTCAGCCACCGGAATTCGTCTCCAAGTACGGGCAGCCAACGGGTGAAGATTTTTCAAAGAAGAAAAAACTAACCCAGTCCGAAATCGGCCAGACGTTGAAAGAGCGCTGGAAGATTAGTCCGCCAACGAATTGCCAGGGGTGCCACCGATGACGATCGAATCAGGCATAATTCGGCAACGGAACCTCTGGAGAGCGCACGCGCCCTCCCATGCTGATTTCGGCGCCCTCGCCGAAATTTTCCGCCATTTACCCAGCATCACTGCCGAAGGAAAAGTTCGCGATCACGAGCGCGTGATCGCCAGTACGCGAGGCGCGTGCGCTCCCCGGAGAAAACCATGAAACGCGTGTTCCACCATCCACCTGAGCCGGCCAACGGCACGAAATATTGGCGCAGTCTGGGCGAGTTAAACGATACGCCCGAATTTCGTCAGTGGTTAGAACATGAATTTCCCGCCGGCGTTGCGGAGTTGAACGGTGCGGAATGGTCCCGGCGCGACTTCGTGAAATTGATGAGCGCATCGATGGCGCTGGCAGGGGTTGGCTTGACGAGTTGTCGTCGTCCCGAATTGCATCTTGTCCCGTTTACGAAAAACGTCGAGTGGACGATCCCAGGAAAATTCCTTTACTACGCTACAGCGATGCCGCGGCCCACCGGCGGTATTCCACTGATCGCCACAACGGTTGACGGGCGGCCGATAAAGCTGGAAGGCAATCCGCTGCATCCGGCGAGCCGTGGCGGCACAGACACTTTTGTTCAAGCGTCGATTCTTGATCTTTACGACCCGACCCGCTCGAGACGAGTTGTTCAGAAAGGTAAGGGAAGCACACACGACGAGTTTGAGAAGTTCCTTGGCGAACTTCGCAACAACATCCTGAGCGATAACGGCGATGGGCTGGCATTCCTGGTCGAGGAGACTAATTCGCCTACGCGAGAGCGGCTTCGAGCAGAATTGGAAACAAAATTCTCCGGCATGCGCTGGTGCGTTTACGAACCGCGCCTTTCGCAGGAAGCAAACGTTGCGATGCAATCCGCTTTCGGCCCCAACGCGAGAGTGTTGCCGAAATTGGATCGGGCCGACGTGATTCTTGCGCTGGATAGCGATTTTCTCGATTGCGGTCGGGGCGATTTGGAAACAATTCGCGCGTTCACTTCGCGCCGGCGCGTTAGCGCGCCGAAGGACAGCATGAATCGGCTGTACGTGGTCGAGCAACGGTTCACGCTTACCGGCGCGATGGCCGATCATCGATTGCGTTGCCCGGCCAGCCAGATTCCCGCATTTGCGCAGGCGCTCGCGAGCAAAATTCTCGCGGGAACGAATGATTCCACTCTGAGCTCTTTGCTGGGAAGTTCCAAAGATGCGTCGAACACTTTCGACCAGCAATGGATCGACGGCCTTGCCAGTGATTTGATGGCAAAACCGGGGGCGAGCCTGGTGCTCGCCGGCCCGACGCAACCAGTGGCCGTGCAAATGTTGGTGTATGCAATTAACTCCGCGCTGAAAAATGTCGGACAAACGCTCATTGTGCGTCAGGTTCCGCGCAATCCGAAAACGATCGATATCTCCCAGCTCGCGACGGACATCAATGAAGGGCGCGTCAAACAGTTGTTCATTTTTGGCGGTGACCCTGCCTATAACGCGCCGCGCGGGCTGGTAGAGGATCCGCAAACAAAAACGCCACTCGATTGGGCAGACTTGCAAAAGAAAGTGCCGAATATTGTCCGGCTCGGTTATCACGAGGACGCTACATCGGCGTTGAGCCAGTGGCATGTGCCACTCGCGCATTACCTCGAATCGTGGGGCGACACGCTCACAGTTGGCGGCGACTACCTGTCGATTCAACCGATGATCCTGCCACTTTTCGGTGGGCTCAGTGAGATCGAGCTGATGAACATGCTCCTTGGCGGAGCGAAGACGCAAGGTCCCGAGCTGGTGCAGGAAACTTTTCGCTCAACGAATCCGCCCGGCGATTTCCAAACTGTGTGGTCGCAGTTTTTGCATGACGGTTCTGCTACGCACGTTCAAAACCCTGATCAGCCTGCCGCGTTCAACTCCGGTGCAGCTGCAACTCCGCCGCTCGACTCTTCATCCCTTTCGTCTGTGCCTACGCTAGAGTCGCCGGAAATTGTGTTGACCGCCAGTTATACAATGGACGACGGACGCTACGCAAACAATGGGTGGCTCCAGGAATTGCCCGATCCAGTCACGAAGTTGAGCTGGGACAACGCAGCGTTAATTAGTCCTGCGTACGCAAAAAGGCTCGGTGTAGAGACGGGCGATTTATTGCAGATCGTTATCAACGAAAAGAGCGCTGGCGGAACAATGATGAAACGTGAACTCGTCATCGCAGCGCTGGTATCCCCGGGGCACGCCGATAATTCCGTCACTGTCACGCTGGGGTGGGGGCGGAAGATGCCGCAGTTTGTCGAGCTTCCATATGCAGGCAGCGACCTGAAAGAAAAGCCGGGCCTTACGGAGCAGGGCGGGTTTAACGGGTACTTTTTGCGAACGGCGTCGAATCCTCATGTAGCCGTGGCCGGCGCGAAAGGGATTGAAAGCGTGCAGGTGACCAAAGTCGGTCGCAGTTACCCGTTCTCAATCACGCAGGAACACTTCAGCATCGAAGGTCGCGGTCTTATTCGTGAAGCAACGTTGGAAGGGTACCGCAAAAACAACGATTTCGCGAAAAAGATTCCTGGCGAAGAAGAATTGCCGCATCCGCCGCCGAGTCTTTACACCCATCCGCCGCTCGACGCGCCACAGCAGTGGGGAATGAGCATCGATTTGAATGTATGCACAGGATGCAATGCCTGCGTGATCGCCTGCCAGGCGGAAAACAACATTCCGGTCGTCGGCAAGCTACAGGTGGCGCATGGCCGCATCATGCACTGGCTGCGCATCGATCGTTATTATGCCAGCCCCGAGCCCTTCAATCAGGACCGAGGTGTGTGGCCGGAGCATCCCGAGATGGTATTCCAACCGATGCCCTGCCAGCACTGCGAAAACGCGCCATGCGAAACGGTTTGCCCGGTTAACGCGACCGTTCATAGCGAGGACGGGCTGAACGTCATGGTTTACAATCGCTGCGTCGGCACACGATTCTGTTCGAACAACTGTCCGTACAAGGTCCGGCGGTTTAATTATTTCGATTACAACCAGCGACCGGTTGGCAAGAGGAAGCTCGTAGGCGCATTGAACATCTACGAAGAATACTTTGCGCCGCTCACGACCAAGGGCGCGCCGGACACAATCAAGATGCAGAAAAATCCTAACGTCACAGTGCGCATGCGCGGTGTGATGGAGAAATGTACCTACTGTGTCCAACGCATCGAAGAAGCAAAGATCCTGGCGCTCGCGCGCGCAGGCGCTTCGCCGGATACGCGGATTCCGCGGGACTCATTTACCACCGCGTGCGCGCAAGCTTGCCCAACCGAAGCGATTGTTTTCGGCGATATCAAGGACCCGGAGAGTCGCGTCTCAAAGATGAAACAGCAGGACCGCAATTACCGAATCCTCGAATATTTGAACGTTGTTCCGCGAACGAGTTATCTCGCGCGCCTTCGCAATCCAAATCCGAAAATGCCTGACGCGAAGGACGTCGGGATTGCGAGCCTGGTCGAGGCGTTACCGGAGTGAGTACGACTTAAAATGAACGGAGCACCAGCGGCAGCACCTGAAAGCGTCGAAGAAGCCAGGCGGCGAATTGCGCATGTGCCGTTGGTCCTGAACCGGCGCAATTTCAACTGGCTCACGCAGCGCATTTCCAGTGTCGTCGAACAACCCGCGCCCCGGTGGTGGTGGGTGTGTTTCGTGACTACTGCGAGCGTTGCAACATTTGGACTTTTTTGCATTGGCTACCTGATTTCCACCGGCATTGGCACGTGGGGAAACAATATCCCGGTCGGCTGGGCGTGGGAAATTACCAACTTCGTATTCTGGATCGGTATCGGTCACGCCGGCACGCTGATCTCGGCGATCTTGTTCCTGCTCCGTCAGAAATGGCGTACTTCCATCAACCGCTCCGCGGAAGCAATGACGCTTTTTGCAGTGATTTGCGCTGCGATTTTCCCAGGGATCCACGTCGGCCGGTTTTGGATGGCGTGGTATCTGGCGCCTGTGCCTAACAACTGGGCGATCTGGCAGAATTTCCGCAGCGCGCTGATGTGGGACGTGTTCGCGGTGTCAACCTATTTTACCGTTTCCGTCTTGTTCTGGTACACCGGTTTAGTTCCGGACCTGGCGAGCTTACGCGATCGAGCAACCACGCGGGTCCGGAAATTCCTTTTCGGAATTTTTGCTCTTGGCTGGCGGGGCTCCAACCGCAACTGGCGTCATTATGAAATGGCGTATCTGCTTCTGGCCGGTCTTTCCACGCCACTGGTTCTCTCGGTGCACAGCGTGGTATCCTTCGACTTCGCCTCGACGGTTATACCGACGTGGCACACGACGATCTTTCCGCCCTACTTCGTTGCGGGCGCGATCTTCGGCGGCTTTGCAATGGTGCTGACTCTGCTATTGCCGGCGCGCGCGATCTTCAAGCTGCAGGATGTCATTACGCCGCAGCACGTCGACAAAATGGCGAAGATTATTTTGTTGACGGGCTCGTTCGTCGCTTACGCCTACACGATGGAGTTCTTCATTGCCTGGTATAGCGGCGATCATTACGAGCGGTTCGCGTTTTGGAACCGCATTTTCGGTCCGTACTGGTGGTACTGGTGGTTCGGCATGCTCTTTTGCAATTGCCTGTCGCCGCAGCTTTTCTGGTTCCGCTGGTGCCGTCGCAACGTGCTGGTCGTTTTCTTTGTCGCGATGTGCGTGAACGCCGGCATGTGGTTTGAGCGCTTCATCATTATCGTCGGCGGATTGCACCGCGACTTCCTGCCATCGTCATGGCGAATGTTTCACCCGACCTGGGTGGACATTTGGACGTACATCGGCACGCTCGGAATTTTCACTTCGCTGTTCCTGCTTTTCATTCGTTTTCTGCCGATGATCGCGATGTCGGAAGTCAAGACCGCGGTGCCTGAGGCGGACCCGCATTATGGCGAGTCGCCGGGAATCGAACCGGTGTCTGCAGGCGGAAAGGAGCGCAGCCGATGATAACCACTCCGTACGGTCATAAAGTTTATGCCATGGCAGCGGAATATCCCAGTGCCGCCGCCCTTTACGAAGCCGCAAAGCGCGTGCGCGATGCTGGCTTCCGGCGGTGGGACGTGTATTCGCCATTTCCGATTCATGGAATGGACGACGCGATGGGGCTCGGCAAATCTTGGCTGAGCGGCTGGGTTTTGTTTGGCGGAATTTCGGGTTTTCTTACCGCCGCGCTGATCCAGTTTGGTCCGTCATCGATTCTTTACCCGCTCGATGTGCACGGGAAACCAAAGGGTTTCTTCACCGTTCCAGCATTCTTCCCTATCATGTTTGAGCTTACAATTCTCTTCTCTTCATTCGCAGCGTTTTTTGCCTGGCAAGGCATGAATCGCTTGCCGCGCTGGAACCATCCCATGTTCAACTGGGAGCGTTTCAGCCGCGTGACCAACGACGGATTTTTCCTGGCAATCGAAGCTCGCGACCCGCGGTTTACGGAAAACGGCGTGTACCAACTGTTGGAGCAAACCGGCGGGCAGCACATCACCATCGTGCACGAGGACTGAATATGCTCCGGGGATTCTTCGTTATTTTTGTGCTGTGCATGATCGCGATGGTCGCCGTCTTCGGCTTTCGCGGGCAGAAAAGCACACAGCCGCCGTCGGAAATTTTCCCCGATATGGTGCGTCAGATGAAAGTGCGCGCGCAGGCGCCGCTGGATTTTTTTGCTGATGGACGCGGCCCGCGTTTGCCAGTAACTGGCACGGTCCCCGTCGGCTACGAAATGCCGAAACCGAAGAGCGAGGGCATGCCGCCCGGCATGGCAGTAGACGCGCCAGAGGAAGCGCACGCACGGATCGCTTTCAGTGCCGGCACTGACTACTTCAACACCGGCAAAATGGGCAACCAATGGGGAACTGGAATTCCGTTGCCAGTGACGCATGACTTGATGGAGCGCGGGCAGCAGCGGTTCAACATCACCTGCGCAATGTGCCACGGCGCCGCCGCTGAAGGCAATGGCATTACCAAACAATATGGGCTTGCGACAGTGGTTTCACTTCAGGACGACCGGATCCGCAAAATGTCTGACGGTGAGATTTTTAACACAATCACGAACGGTAAAAACACAATGATGCCTTACGGCCCGAATGTTCTGGTCGCCGACAGGTGGGCGATTATTGCTTACCTGCGCGCCTTGCAACGGAGCCAGCATGCAACGGTTGCCGACGTCCCGGAAGATCATCGTGCTGAACTCGACAAACCCGCCTCCCCGCCTCCGACTACGGCGACTCCAGCAAAATGAGCGAGCGTTTACATACAGCACCGATGCCGGAAGGCGAATATTTCGACAGCCGTCGATTTACAGGACTCTCAACTCTCCTCGGCGTAATTGCCGTCGTAAGCCTGGTGCTGTGTCTTGTCGGTGCGTTCGTGAATCCGCATCAGTTCAGTTACTCTTGGCTGTTTGCGTTCGTGTTCTTCTTTACGCTCTGCGCCGGCTGCTTCTTCTGGACGATCGTTCACCACGCCGTCGATGCCGACTGGTCCGTAGTTGTGCGGCGTCAATTGGAAAACATCGCTGTGTTGTTAGGGGTACTGGCACTTCTTTTCATTCCAATCCTCCTGCTGCGCCGCCACCTCTATTCATGGATGGACATCCCGCCGGGGCACGAGGCGAACCTGGATTCCAAGCGCGCGTATCTCAACCTCCAGTGGTTTCTCATCCGCGCGATTATCTTTTTTGCTTTCTGGATCATCGCATCACAATTGCTCCGGCGATTTTCCGCGCGCCAGGACAAAGACGGAAATCCGCTGTTCACGATTTGGATGCGCCGGGTGTCGTTCATCAGCCTGCCGCTGTTTGCCCTTTGTCTCACGTTTGGCGCGTTCGATTGGATGATGAGCCTCAACTATCACTGGTTTTCAACCATGTTCGGCGTGTACATCTTTGCTGGGGCAGCGGGCAGCTCGATGGCATTGCTCGTGCTGGTGATTACCGCTTTGCAACAAGCCGGCTACCTGAAGGGCATCGTCACGCTCGAGCACTATCACATCATGGGGAAATGGATGCTCGCGTTCTGCGTCTTCTGGGCCTACATCGGTTTTGGCCAGTACATGCTCATCTGGTATGCGAATATCCCCGAGGAAACCCAATTTTTCCTCACGCGAAATACGCAATCGTGGTGGGCACTTAGCATGCTTCTGGTGATCGGTCGGTTCTTTGTACCGTTCGGGATTTTGCTGTTGCGTTCGATTAAGAAAAATCCGCACCAGCTTAGCATCCTTGCCGGTTGGATGATCTTTATGCAAATGCTGGATATGTATCTGATCGTTTTACCTGCGTTACACGGAACAGGCGTGCACGTGAGCATCTGGGATTTGATATGCCCGATCGCGATGGCTGCCACCCTCAGTTTCGTCTATCTGCGACTCGTGCCCAGGACTTCGCTGTTTCCTGTCCGGGACCCGCGTCTGATTGAATCTCTCACCACCGTCAACTGAAATGGCCAACACCCAATCAGGTCGCAGCATTCCCTACTCGCCTACACCATTTTCCACATGGCTGGGTATCGTATGTCTTTTCGCTGTGTTTGGCCTGATTGTGCTGGCGGTGATTGGGCCTTCCCCGCGCGGAAGCGATTACGAACGGACCCGTGCGCAAAAGCGTATGGAACGACTGAAAGCGTTGCGTGAAGACAACCAGAAGGAGTTAACAAGTTATGCGTGGGTCGATAAGAGCAAAGGTATTGCTCGGATTCCGATCGACCGCGCGATGGAAGTGACTACCGCTGAGTTGGCGAAA
This sequence comes from Candidatus Udaeobacter sp., assembly GCA_036499375.1. GTDB lineage: Bacteria > Verrucomicrobiota > Verrucomicrobiia > Chthoniobacterales > UBA10450 > Udaeobacter. The sequence continues at coordinate 24,354 of DASYDV010000022.1, read as the reverse complement.
AAAAAGCCAGCGCCAGCCGGTCCAATTGCCACGCCACCTCCGGCGCAAGTATCGCCTGCGGCTGCGGTGAATCCTTCGCCCGCACCGGCTGGTTCGCCATCTTCGGGTACCGCGCAAGCGTCGCCTCGGGTGACAGGCGCGGTCTCACCTTCTCCAGCAGCTCGGCAACCATCACCATCACCGGCTTCTCCCGCACCAGCCAGCACTCCATGAGTCGACCGTTTATGCTTCAACGTTTCAACTGTTCAGCTTCTGAATGAACGCCACCGGAATTCCACTCAAAGAACCAGCTATCGCCAGTGCTGCCGGCGATATGGAGCAGTTAGAACGCGCGTATATTGACGCATCAACGCGTGTACCGGTGCTGATGTTTTATACGTCGGCGATTGCGTGGTTGCTCCTGGGCACCGTGCTGGCAGGAGTGGTGTCGTTCAAGCTGCACTCGCCCGATCTGCTTGGAAATATCAGTTTTCTGACGTGGGGCCGGCTGCGCCCGGTTCACATGAACGTGATGGTTTACGGCTGGGCATCAATGGCCGGGATGGGGACCGCGGTATGGTTGATGGCGAGATTGTGTCGGACGACATTGCGATTTCCGCTGTTGCTCGTCGCGGGCGCAGGGTTCTGGAACATTGGCGTGCTGATAGGCATAGGCGCAATTCTTCTCGGAGATAGCACCGGTTTTCAATGGCTCGAGTTTCCGCGTTACGTAGCCGTTATTCTCTTCGTCGCTTACACGCTCATGGCGTCGTGGGCAGTGCTCATGTTCCGGCATCGACGCGGCGACCAAATTTACATCACACAATGGTATTTGCTCGGCGCGTTCCTTTGGTTTCCGTGGTTGTATGCGGCCGGACAATTGATGCTTTTTGTCGTCCCGGTGCAGGGTGTTTTGCAAGCGGCAGTAGGCTGGTGGTACGCGAACAACCTGCTTTTTCTCTGGTTCGGCGCCATCGCTCTCGGCACGGCCTATTACATGATCCCCAAAGTGATCGGGCGTCCGGTTTACAGTTACCATTTAGCAACGATTGGTTTCTGGACATTTGCGCTTTTCTCCAGCTGGACCGGAATGACCCGACTCGTGGACGGCCCGTTTCCGGCATGGATGATCACAGCGAGTATTTCCGCGACGATTCTAACAATGATTCCTGTCGCAACGGTAGGACTGAATCATCATTTAACCATGAAGGGATATTTTCCGCTGCTGCGCTACAGCCCGACTCTGCGGTTCACCGTTTTCGGCGCGATGTCTTACACCATCTTTAGTGTGATCGGGGTGTTGATCTCGCTGCGGTCCGTGGCGAGATACGTCAATTTTACTCAGGCCAGCATCGCATATTCGCATCTGGGTCTTTATGCATTTTTCACCATGGTGATTTTCGGTGCGATGTACTACATCGTCCCGCGACTCGTTGGCCGTGAATGGCGTTACGCATCGCTGATTAAGCTGCATTTCTGGGCCTCGGCTTACGGCATTGGATTGATGACACTGATGCTGCTCGCCGGCGGTTTTCTACAAGGTGCCGATATGCAAAACCCGGCACTGCCCTTCAGCGAGAGCATCGAAACGGTGTTGCCCTATCTTCGTGGACGCAGTCTGGCCGGGATTTTGCTGACCGTGGCGAATTTTATTTTCGCGTATCACTTCGGTCTGATGCTTTTGGGGTTGGGTCGCACATCGACTGTGCCCACGTTTCTCAACCCAGTTGATGCTGAGCCGTCGGGAGGCCACTGATGAAAGGTCTAGCTCCTCTCTTCCTTGGAATTTTCGGCACGTTCGCGTTTTCGTGGATAGGCCTCACTGTCATTCCGAACTGGCAAATCGGACATCTCAATCCGGAATCAGACGAAGAAGGAACAGACATTTATCCGCAACCCCAATCGGGAATGTTCGAGCGCGGCGCGCATGTTTATGCTGCCAACGGCTGCGTTTATTGCCACAGTCAGCAGGTCCGCGCCGATTACGCCGCGAACGATATAGAGCGAGGCTGGGGAAATCGCCGCAGCGCACCAAGTGATTACCTTTTCGAGCGCCCGGTATTCCTTGGAAAAATGCGAATGGGACAGGACCTCGCAAACATCGGCGCGCGCGCACCAGCACAACAGGAGAGCCCTGCTCCAGCCGGAGCCGCTAGTCCTGTGGCTTCGCCAGGTGCATCTGCCACTTCTCCCGCACCGGCCACTTCGCCATCGTCACAGCCGTCGCCCGCAACAGCCGGCGGATCGCCGACAACTTCACCTGCGCAGAGCTCGCCTGCCGGTTCGTCTTCACCAAATACATCACCGCCACCCGGGCAACGAACGGGTGTTGCTTCACCGTCACCCGGACAAATGGCGAACGCCACTTCGGGTGGAAACAGCCCGGTGGCAGCCACCGCGCAGACTCCGGGCGCGCCGTGGCCGATCCAGACAGAAGGTTTGCCGCCGATGTATTCTGCAGCTTGGCATCATGTACATCTGTATTCGCCACGTAGCATCAATCTCGATTCGAACATGCCGTCATACCGGTTCCTTTACGAAAAGCGACGTATCTCCGGAGAGCGTTCGGCAGATGCGTTGCAACTTTCAGGTTCGGACGTGCCGCCCGAGGGGTGGGAGGTTGTTCCGAGTTACGATGCAAAATGCCTCGTCGCCTATTTAATGGCGCTGAATCAATCTCATCCATTGAAAGGGCTTAGATCGACCGGAGGTGCCTCGGCGCCTGGCCCATCACCCGCCGCAGCGTCGCAGGGTGCGTCACCCGCGCCATCGCCTGCCGCAGCCAAAAAATAACTTTATGGACGACGAGCCAAAAATGCCGCCGCGCACAGGGCAGGGAATGGATTACGGCGAACAGGCCGACGTGCTGGAGGTGCATGCAGCTGTGCAACGCGAAAAACGCGAACCACGTGTTGGCGCCGAGCCGCTTTCAATCTGGCTCATCGCCATTTATGGACTGGCGATTTTCTTTGGCGGTGCGTACCTCGGCCGTTATTCAGGAAACTTCAGCGGCGGCGGACTCGATCCCATGGGCGCGCCGCCTGCGCCAAAGAAGGCAGTGGCAGGCGGACCTGCCGGCGGTGAGCAAGTTGAACTATCGCCGCGCGATCGGGGCAAAAAGATTTTCGCGGCAAATTGTCAGACTTGTCACCAGGCAAACGGTCTCGGCGTGCCTGGTCAATATCCGCCGCTGGCCGGTTCTGAATTTACGAATGGGGGCTCGCGGCGGATGGGCATGATCGTGCTCAAAGGTTTGCAAGGCCCGGTCACGGTGAAAGGTCAACAATTCGGCGCTGCGGTGATGCAACCGTGGGACAAAACATTGACCGACCAAAAAATTGCCGACGTCATGACATACGAGCGAAGCGAGTGGGGCAACAACGCCAGTCCGGTTACAGCGGAACAAATCGCCGCATTACGCAAAGAACTGGCCAGTCATCACGAATCATACACGGAACACGATATCCTCGCAGCCCCTGACGAAGATATTCCCGGCGGCGCGCCGCCTAAACCCGGCGAAGCGTCAAAACCCGCTGCGCCACCGAAACCGTAGCGTTCGACTCTAGCCTTCGCGATTAGGCGAGCCAAGGATGTGAGTCTTCGGCGGCATCATCACGTTGTCGAAATTTTGCGTGAACATTGCCGCGGCGAAAAATGCGACGGCTCGCAATGTTTCATTACCGACGTTGACGAGATCGTGTTTCACCGGTGTGGGGAGGACAAAAACGCTACCGGGTCCAACCGAATGTTTCGAGCCATCTTCCATGTGTAATTCGCCGTTGCCGGCGATGATGTACTGCGTCTCTTCGGTTGCGTCAGTATGCCATCCGAGCCGTTTCCCAGGCTCAATCTCGTACACGATCGTTGAGGATGCTGTCGTGCCGTGTCCGCCGTAGGCCGCAAATGCGCCGGCCCAATGTACGGATTGATCATCTTCCGCCCAGACTTCGGTGCGCTTGAGTTTATCGGATGCAACAACTGGATTCATGTGCGGAGGCTACGTTCCTACGACAGGTGCGTCAATCGTCGTCAGCGGCCGCGCTAGACCAATGCTTCGACGAAAACTTGCGGCATCTGCAACGAAAATTCAGAAGCACGAATGTCGAAGCTCGAAACAATTCCGAATGACAAAATTGTCGAAGGAGAGTCGATGTCACTCGCGGATCTTTTGAGCATTTGGATTTTCGCGATATTCGAATTTCGAATTTTGCGCTGGTTCCGAAGTCAGACGCGATTATGCGATTGCGTCTGCGATCAACTCCGCCATGTGTTTTGGTCGCGCGTTCGTTAGGTCCGTAATCTGATGCCGGCAACTTGTGCCTGAGGCGATGATTTCTGTGCCGGGTGGTTGGTTGTCGATTTGATGCAGTAAACGGTCGGCAACCTGCACTGAAAGATCGTATTTCTCTGCGAGCGCGCCGAATGCTCCTGCCATTCCGCAGCAGGCCGTGTCCAGGACGGTGGCTTTTCTTCCGGGCAGACGTTCGGCCAATCTTGCCATGAATGCCGGATTGAGAATCGATTTGGCATGGCAATGCGGATGAATCGCCACGTTGACGCATGGATCCTCGTATTCGTCGCGCTGTCGTGAAACTTGACGGCTTAGAGCCGTCGAGTTTTGGAGCGCCAACGCTTGTGGATCGCGCTCAAGCAAATCGTCCACGAATTTCTCGAACAAAAAACAGCGCGTCGCGATGTTTTCCGCGTTCTCGATCTTTAGCTCCCGGTAATCTTCGACGAACATCGACCAACAGGAGGGTTCGAGGAAGAGGATTGGAGTGCTGCCTCCTTCGGCGAGGCTACGTCGGCCAAGGGAGTTTTGAAGTGATGAGAGAATTTTGACGTTATGGTTGGCGAGCTTTGCTGCGGCGTCGAGGTTTCCCTGGCTGAATGCCGGTCGACCGCAGCATTTTCGATTTTTTAACAGCGACACTTCAAAGCCGAGTGCTTCCAGCACTTTCACCGCGGCGATGCCGATGTGCGGTTCGTGATAACGCACGAAAGTGTCGTCCCACAGGATGACATGGCTGCGTTTTCCAAGGAGCGGCGGTTTGTAACCGCCGGGGCGATCTGGAGATCGCCCTTCCTTGTTGTTCGCGTCTGGCACAGACGCCATGCAATGTTTTGCGAACCAGTGATCGAATCGTTCGGTCGCATAATGCGGCAACGAGCGTCCCGCTGAGATTCCAATTGTTTTCTCCATGGCGATGCGCACGGCCTTCGAATCGAGAAGACGATTCGCCAGCGTCGGCATAAGGCAGCCGAGTTTGCCTAACAAATCGACGTTGCTTAAAATTCGCTCGCGCAGCGGCAGGCCGTCGCGGCACCATCGAGCGTGAAGCATTTCCGCCTTGATCAATGCAAGGTTCACATTTGATGGGCATTCGGGTGTGCAACCTTTACAGGAGAGACAGTTGCTCAGCGCGGCATCGAGCTCAGCGGATTCCAACGGGTCATGTCCGTTTAATCGCAGTTCTAGCGCCGCGCGAATGATGTTTGCCCGGCCACGCGTGGACATGACTTCGTCATGTGTCGCGATGAACGTCGGACACATGATGCCGCTCTGTTTAAGGCAGCCGCCGCAGCCATTGCATTGCTCGAGGTTGCCGACAAACGACCTGTCCTTGAACGCAAAGGCGAGCACCGGCTGAAATGGAAGCTCGAGCGAGCGAGTGAAATTCTCGCGCAAATGATTGTCGATTGTGTGTAGCCCCCTCGCTGTGTCGTGGCGTTCGTCATGGTCCGGACACGGCGACACAGCGCCATGGCTACAGGCAAAAATTTTGCCTGGATTGAAAATGTTTTTTGGATCGAACGTGTGCTTTATTTCGCGCATAACGCCTAACAAGTGATCGCCAAGCTGCTCGCGCATGTATTCGGTGCGCGCGACGCCCACGCCGTGCTCGGCGGAGAGCGAACCTTTGAACTGACGCACCAGCGCAGAAGTTTGATCGGCCACTTGCCGGAATTTTTTCAGATCGGCCGGGCTATGCAGATTGAGAACTGGCCGGACATGCAAGAGTCCGCTGGCCGCATGGCCGTAGTAGCTTGCCTCGAGCGCGAGCGGTTTCATTATTGCTTGCAAACCCCGCACGTACTCGGGCAGTTGTGCGGGACGAACAGCGGCGTCTTCGATGAACGCAACCGGTTTCGCAGGTCCAACGCATCCGGTCAAAAGTGACAGACCGGATTTGCGAACGGACCAGACCAGGTTCATTTGCGCCGGATCGGTCACGATCTTTGTGCGCAGTCCGATTTTTCTCGATTGCAAGATCGACAATTTTTCGGCGACAGACGAACCAAGGAATGACGGCTTCCCAGCCGTCATGTTTCGACGGCTGCCCAAGGCATCGTTCCTTGTCGCGTCATCGTAAAATTCGACGATCAACATTGACTCGCACGGTTTCGTATCCAATTCGAGCAAATCACGCGCAGCCTGAAAATGCAGCTGGCCTTTGGTTTGATCCAGTAAAGGGCGATCAATGTGTTCGATCGCGGCTGGCTTAAGATCGAGAAGTTCAACCGTGGCCTGCATGGCTTCCGCTACCGACGCGAAAAAGATCAGAACCAAACCTTTCTGGTGGGGCAGGGGAGAAATTTTGAGTTCAGCGGAGAAGATGGCCGCGAGGGTTCCTTCGCTGCCAGCGAGAATGTTCGTCAGATCATTGGGAGCGCGCAGGAATCGTTCAATGCCGTACCCGGGCCAGCGCTTGATTAAACCCGGCGGCCAGCGCTCGGCCATCTCCGCGCTCGCCGCGCAAACAAGCTTCTCAATTTCCGCACGTTTACCGCTCAATGATTCATAGGTCGGCCCGATCTTTTCTACGCGACCTTCTGCCATCACGATTTCGAGCGAGATCACATGATCGGCTGTTGTGCCGTAAATCGGGCAACGCGCGCCGGAAGAATTGTTCGCGATCATTCCGCCGAGCGTGGCGCGCGAACTCGTTGCCACATCGGGGCCGAAACAAAATCCGTGCGGTTTTAAGAAATCGTTCAGTTGATCCAGGACGACTCCCGCGCCGACGTGAACGCTGAGTTTCTCCAGATCGAGACCGGTGATTTGCCCATTGTAACGCGAGAAATCGACGACGAGTCCTTCGCCAATTGCGTTGCCCACCAGACTTGTGCCGGCGCCTCGGGGAGTGACGGAGAGACTTGCATCGGCCGCGGCGCTGATGACAAGACTTGCCTGCTCGGAAGTTTTTGGAAAGGCCGCACCGACCGGGTATACCTGATAAATCGACGCGTCAGTGGAATAAAGTTGACGAGTGAGATTATCAAACCGCACGTCGCATCCGGTTTGCTTGATCTTGCGTTCCTGTGCAGAAGTCATCTTTGTCATTCCCGACGAAGCGAAGAACGCCGGCTCTAATAATAATCAGAGATGTTTCGCTTCGCTCAACATCACAGCTCCAGGAAGAATGGGCATCCCTTGTAGGGGAAGCTGTCAGCTTCCCCCTACAGCAAATTGAGTTGTGCATCTTCTGGCATTGTATCGGCGAAACGAATGCCAACACCGATAAGGCGTACCGGTTTTCCCGTGCGGCCGAACGCTTCGGTGAGGAGCGCTCGAAAATCCTGCAAGTTTGGCGCGAGCCCGGCGCGTTCCGCAGTTGTGCGCGTAAAATCGCTAAATTTCAGTTTCACAAAAATTTTTGTGATTTCGCGTGCTGATTCTTTTTGCGCAAGATCAGCCATCAAATCCTGGAACAGTTCCTCGAGTTTTTCGTCGCATTGCTCGAGCGTCGTCAGATCGGCGGCGAAGGTTTCCTCAGTACTGAGCGATTTGCGCGGACGATCGGGGTCGACCGGTCGCTCGTCGATTCCCCTACAAAGTTCGTGGAGTTCGAGGCCAAATTTCCCGAAAACATCGACAAGTTCGGCACGCGAAAACCGCTGTAGCTCGCCGCACGTTTTGACATCGAGTTCTTCTAGTTTTCGCTCGCTCTTCTCGCCGATCCCCCAAATTTTGCGGACGTGCAGGTCTTTCATGAATTCCGGCACCTGTTCCTCCCTCACTTCGAATTGCCCGTTCGGTTTCTCAATTTCACTGGCGATTTTTGCGATCAATTTGTTCGGTCCAATTCCCGCGGAAGATGTCAGCTTGGTTTCCTGATAAATTTCCATGCGGATTTCCTGCGCCAGCGCTCCCGGAGCAGTCGGGTGAGCGGACACATCGAGATAAGCTTCGTCGAGCGACAGCGGTTCGATTATCGAAGTGAAGCGGTAAAGAATTCCGCGGATCACTGCGGCTTCGCGCCGATAGAGATCGAACCGCGTCGGCAGAACAATGAGATTCGGGCAGCGTTGCAGCGCCATGAACGTTGGCATAGCCGAGCGGACTCCAAATTTGCGTGCCTCATAGTTGCACGTGGTCAAAACGCCGCGCCTGTCTCGCGCGCCGCCGACGCCGACAGGTTTGCCGCGCAACGAAGGGCGATCCCGCACCTCGATCGCCGCGTAAAAGCAGTCCATGTCCAGGTGAATGATCGCTCGCGGCTTCTGTTCATCGCCCACATGGAATTTTCGCATAACGCAAGGCAGAAACCATCCAGCGTTTTCTCATCCGGGATCTTAATTTCTCGCTTTGCAATGAGCGCTTCTTTTTCGATATTAGCCGCTGTAACTTTCTCCTGAAATGGATACTCATACTTTCGTGGATACGCATCACGAGTCGCGCGCACACGACGCCGGTCACGAGCATCACGAGCTCGGATGGTGGCGAAAATACATTTTCTCCACCGATCACAAGGTGATCGGGATTCAGTATGGTCTGTGCGGCCTCTCATTCCTGTTCCTCGGCTTTTGCCTGATGATGCTAATGCGGTGGCAACTGGCATATCCCGGGCAGGCGCTGCCCGTGCTCGGCAAGTGGCTCCCGCAGATCTTCGGGCCGGGTTCGATCCCGGACGGGAAAATGACCCCGGATTTCTACAACTCCTTGGGCGCCATGCACGGCACGATCATGATTTTTGCCGGCGTCGTGCCGCTTGCCTTTGCTGCTTTCGGCAACTTTGTCGTGCCGCTGCAAATCGGCGCGCCCGATATGACGTTCCCGAAGGTGAACGCGGCGAGCTTTTGGGCGTTCGCAGTAGGCGGAGTGATCATGTTGGTCAGCTTCTTCGTGCCGGGTGGACCGGCCAAGAGCGGCTGGACGTCCTATACGCCGTTGTCGGACATCGCAGATACTGGTCCCGGTCACAATCCTTTGTTTAATGGGCAGACGCTCTGGTTGATCGGATTTATTTTTCTGATCAGCTCGTCGCTGCTTGGAGCGGTCAATTTCATCACCACCATCATTCAATTGCGCGCCAAGGGACTGACCTGGATGCGCTTGCCATTTTTCGTCTGGTCGCAATTCGTCACCGCATTTTTGTTGTTGCTGGCGTTCCCGCCACTCGAAGCGGCAATCGTCATGCAGTTAATGGATCGCCTGGCGCATACCAGCTTCTTCCTCCCGGCCGGCCTGGTTGTGAATGGCGTGCCGGCGTATATCAGCGGCGGAGGCAGCCCGCTTTTGTGGCAACATCTTTTCTGGTTTCTTGGGCACCCCGAAGTTTACGTGTTGATTTTGCCTGCATTCGGCATTGTGGCCGAAATTCTAGCCAACAATTCACGCAAACCGCTTTGGGGCTATAAGTCGCTGGTGTTCTCGGTGCTCGTGATTGGTTTTCTATCGTTCGTCGTTTGGGCGCATCACATGTGGCTCACCGGGATGGGCGCAGCGGTCAGCGCATTTTTCCAAACGACGACATTGTTAATTTCGATCCCGTCGGTGATCATTCTGAGCGCGTTCTTTATTTCACTGTGGGGCGGTTCGATCCGGTTCACGGTGCCGATGCTTTTCGCCACGGCGTTTCTGCCGATGTTTGGAATCGGCGGGCTAACAGGAATTCCACTGGCGTTTAATTCAGCCGATCTTTATCTGCACGATACCTATTACGTTATCGCGCATTTCCATTATATCGTCGCGCCGGGCACTCTTTTCGGGCTCTTCGCGGGCGTCTATTTCTGGTTTCCCAAAGCAACCGGCCGAAAGATGAACGATTTCTGGGGGAAAGTGCATTTCTGGCCGACGCTGATCTGCATGAACTTGATTTTTCTGCCGATGTTTTTGCAGGGAATGGCCGGAATGCATCGCCGCTGGTATGACGGCGGACAGGGATGGAACGTGTCGAATGATCACACGATCTGGGGACTGACCGGGTTTGAATGGAACAAGCCGATCTCATGGGCAGCGTGGATCATGGGGCTCGCCCAGATTCCGTTTATCATCAATTTCTTCTGGAGCATCAAGCATGGCGAAAAAGTGAACGACAATCCCTGGGAGGCGACCACGTTGGAGTGGACTGCGCCTTCGCCGCCGCCGCACGGAAATTTTGTGACGACGCCCGTTGCCTACCGCGGGCCCTATGAATACAGCTTGCCGGGTCGTGAACGCGATTTCACCATGCAAAATGAGCCCGTAGAACCCGCTGAGCGAACGCCACGTAAACCTCCCGCAGAGCTCGTCAGTGCGTAAGCCGGTGCAGGATCTACTGAATTATGGAAATCCACTCCAACCTCGCCACGCGACAAGGAGTGACGGCTTCCCAGCCGTCACGTTCCCTCGACGGCTCGGAAGCCGTCGTTCCTTGATCTTCTGAAATATGGAAATCCCGTACACAATTTCCACACGTCCCGACACCGGTCTTTGGAATGCCAAGATTGGGATTTGGCTTTTCCTGGCGTCGGAAGTCATGCTGTTCGGCGGACTTTTTTCCGCATACATCTTTCTACGAATCGATTCGCCACCAGGAATGTGGCCGCACGGATTGCTCAATGTCCCGGTCGGCACGATGAACACCGCGATTCTGATCATGTCGTCCGTGACGGTCGTTCTGGCATGGGCGTCACTGAAGATGCGAAAGTATAACGCTTATTGGTGGTACATGCTGGCCACCATCATCTGCGGTCTGATCTTCCTTACGGTCAAACTCGCTTATGAATGGCCGCAGAAGTTCGATCACTTCGGCATTTACATTAAAACGGAAGCACTGGGGAAATATGAACAGTATCTGGGCAACGAGTATGCCGCAGAGAAAGGACTGCCGCCGCGGCTCGAGATTACTGGACATCTGCACAATCGCGCCGCGTTGAAAGATCCCAACATCAAAGAATACGAAGTGGCACTCGACCCACTAAACGCAGACCCAACGAATCCCGATATGGACCGGCCACACTTCTGGCCGCGTCCCGCGACGGAAAAGATCGCTACTATTGAAAAGGAGGATGTGCAGTACGCCACGATGTTTGAGCCAAGGCACAGCGCGTATTTTGCCAGCTATTTTACCATCACCGGATTACACGGTCTGCACGTCCTCGGCGGCGTGCTGGTGTTCATCTACATGTGGCTCCCTGTCAGCAAGCGCCTTTACCAGCGCAATCCCGAACACCTGGCCAACCGTGTCGAGGTTAGTGGACTTTTCTGGCACTTTGTCGATCTGATTTGGATTTTCGTGTTCCCACTTTTTTACCTGCTGTAACTATGAATAATCCGCCTGATATTTCCCAGGACTCGAAGGAATACGAAGAATACGCACACGGCATTCGCAAGCACGTTCGGGGATATTTGATGGTCGGCGCTCTCCTGCTGGTGTTCACCGGCATTACCGTCGCGCTGTCCTACGTTCATTTTGGTACGCAAAAGGCGAACATCGCCGTGGCAATGCTGGTTGCCACCGTAAAGGCTGGGCTGGTCGCGGCAATTTTCATGCACCTCGCCGCGGAAAAACGGCTGATCTATCGGATCCTGATTTTCACCGGGTTTTTTGTGTTTGGAATGTTCTGGCTTATTTTCCTAGCGTGGTACGACTACCCGATCTTTCGCTAAATGTCGCTTAAAGCTTTCCATATCGTTTTCATCATTTTCTCGACGCTGCTTGCGTTGGGCACTGGCGTTTGGTGCCTCTGGGTCAACTTCGTCGAAGGCGCACCAACATACGTTGCTGGCGCAGTGGCCTCGTTCGTGGTCGCCATTGCGCTGATGGTGTACGGCGTCTGGTTCTACAGGAAAATGAAACGGCTACGGATCATCACATGAAAAGAATTGCGTCTTTACTGTTTGTATCAACGCTGTTCGTCGTACAGCAAGCTGCGGCGTGTCCGTTTTGCTACGGCGCCAAGGACGGGAAGTCGACCGAGCACATGGCCGTAGCGATCTGGTTTCTTTTCGGCGCGGTGATGTCGGTCATGGGCGGAATCGGCGCATTCAGTTTTCATCTTTGGCGCCATGGCCGCGCGCCCATCGAGCCTCATCAGGAGCTTACTCAGGAAGACCTGACCAAGTATGAATAGCCTGGCGCTGATCAACGAATTTCTCGGTCAGCCGCCGAACGCCTCGTCGCACGGGCTTCAGATCGACCACATTCTCGAATTCTGTCATTGGTTCATGGCCGCGCTGTTTATCGGCTGGTCGTTTTTTTTTATTTTCGTCCTGATTCGTTTTCGCAGACGCCGACAGCCCCGTGCGAATTATCTGGGCGTGACGACTCCCATTTCGACGCATTTGGAATTTTCAGTTGTTCTGATTGAAGCAGTGCTGCTGCTGGGATTCGCGATTCCGCTCTGGGGAAAGCGCGTCAATCAGTTTCCGCCCGGCAAAGAGGCGTTGCTTGTCCACGTCGTGGCGCAGCAATTCAGCTTCAATTATCATTTGCCGGGAGCAGACGGCCAGTTTGGCCGGCGCGATGCGAATTTGGTCTCCAATTCAAACCCCCTCGGCCTTGATCCAAATGATCCGGCTGGCAAGGACGACATCATTACGACCGGCGAACTTCATGTGCCGGTCGATCGGCCAGTAATTGCAGAGCTCTCCTCTAAAGATGTCATCCACGATTTCTTTCTGACCGACATGCGCATCGCCGGCGACGCAATCCCCGGCTCGCTTATTCCGATCTGGTTCACACCAGTTAAAACTGGGACATACGAAGTGATTTGCGCGCAATTGTGCGGGCTCGGCCATTACGGAATGAAAGGCACACTGGTGGTCGATACACCGCAGGATTATCAGGCGTGGCTGAAAGAACGCGCCGAACTCGCCGGAACACAAGCAACGCCGCCCGCGCCGGCACAGCGGCCGCCCGGCGAACCGCCTATCGGGCCTACCCCCGGCACAATTCCGCCGCCAGGCGGCCCCCAACCCAAGAATCCTGGCGAGGAGCCGCGAGCACCGGCTACGCAGCAGCAACCGCAAAGTCCGTCTGTCCCTGCGGCTTCGCCGAGTCCCGGCAGATAAAAACTCTTCGCGCGGCGGATTTGTCCCCTCTGACTCATTCATCGTATCTTCTCGTGTGAGAAGATCGACTCCATGGCTGAACCGATTCGCATGGCTTACATGCGTGGCCACGCTTCTGCTCATTTGCAGCGGCGGGATGGTGACCAGTAAAAACGTTGGCCTCGCTGTGCCGGATTGGCCGACCACATTCGGTTACAACATGTTTCTCTTCCCAGTCTCGAAATGGGTCGGCGGAATTTTGTTCGAGCACACGCACCGATTGATGGGATCGCTGGTTGGATTTCTTACCATCATCCTCGCGGTATGGCTCTGGCTAAGCGAAGATCGGCGCTGGGTCCGCAACCTGGGAATGATCGCGGTTGTCGGCGTGATTTTGCAGGGAATTCTGGGAGGCCTTCGCGTCACCATGATGAAAGATCAAATCGGGATTTTCCATGCCTGCGTCGCCCAGGCTTTTCTCGGGCTGCTGGTTTTCATCGCGCTCGTGACGACGCAATTCTGGCGCTTGCTTCCAAATCGCCTCGTTGATTCACAAGGATTTTCGCCAATCAAAACGCTGGCGGTTGCAATCACGGTTGCGGTTTACATCCAGCTGGCGCTTGGCGCGACCATGCGTCATCAGCACCGTGATCTGGCGATTCTCGATTTTCCTACTGCAAACGGCGCATGGTTCCCCGATACTAGCGTGACGGCCCTGGCGAAGATCAATGCGCAGCGCGACGCAGGGGCGTTGTCGGACGTGACTGCGTTCCAAATCTGGCTGCAAATGGCGCATCGCTTTCTTGCGCTTATGATCGCAATTGGCGTGATTGTATTTTGTTTGCGCGCAAGGCGACTCCGAAATTCTTCGCGAGCCCCGATTTTGTCGGGGTTGTCAACGCTGTGGGTCGCTTTGGTCCTTTGCCAGATTGCGCTTGGTGGCTGGGTAATCTGGAGCAACAAAGCCGCTGATGTCGCCACGACACATGTCGCGCTCGGTGCGGTCATGCTATCTTTTGGTGTGAGCATCAGCGCGATTTGCTGGCGAATTTCAGATGCGGAGACTGGTAGGGACGGCGCGCTGCGCCGACCGGACGCCGCAGCGCGGCGTCCCTACCAAGGGACGCAACCCGCATGAAAACAGCCGCCATCGACAATCCAACTCTCGCATCGGAGCGCCACACCTTTGTGAGCGATCTCGCTGAGCTCGTCAAAGCGCGACTCACGTTGCTGGTTCTGCTCACGACGGCGGTGGGTTTTTATCTCGGATCGGAATCGCCCATTGATTATCGCGCGCTGTTCCACACCGTCTTTGGGACCGCCGCGGCAGCAGCGGGTGCTGCCGCGCTGAATCAATGGTGGGAACGCAGAGCCGACGCGCTTATGCGCCGCACCATGACTCGCCCAATTCCGGCGGGACGCATGTCGCCGCTGCAAGCGCTCGCGCTTGGTGCGGCACTGTCAGTCTTTGGAGTCGTATACCTGGCGATTATTTGTAATGCGCTCAGCGCGGTTTTGACGGCGATCACGATCGCGATCTACATCTTTGCTTACACACCTCTCAAACGTGCCAGCACCGCGAATACGGCTGTCGGGGCGATTCCGGGCGCTATTCCCCCAATGATCGGCTGGGTGGCTGCGCGCGGGGACATTAGTGCCGGCGCGTGGAGTCTTTTCGTGATCGTGTTCTTATGGCAACTCCCGCACTTCTTTGCGATCGCGTGGATATGCCGGGAAGATTATTCGCGCGCTGGGTTCCGCATGATTTCGAGCGACGATTCCAGCGGCGAACGCAGCGCCAGCCAAAGTGTGTTTTTCTGCATTCTGCTTCTGATCCTGGCGGGCCTGCCCGCGTTTGTTGGAATTGTCACTTACACTTACGAAATAATCGAGCTTCTGCTTGGGGCGTTATTCGTCGGGGTGGCGATGCGTTTTTTGCGTCTGCGTACGCAGAGCGCAGCGCGTTTACTATTCATTGTGTCGATCGCCTATCTTCCGTTGCTATTGGCAGCTTTAGTTCTAACGAAAGCATGAACGCGACTTCGGATCTGGTGTCGAACTACTTTGCGAAGCTGCAGGCAAATCCTGTAGTGTCCGCTGTCCTCAGCGGAGAACACTTTAAGCGGTTATCGGCCCTGTGCCGACGTGCCGAGGATAGCGCACGCTACAGCATGCAGGAAGGAACAGAGTTATGAACACGACTTCTGCCACAATGAATCGTGTGCCGGTACGCAGCGGCATCGTTTGGAAGGTAATCCTGATTCTTATTCCGCTTGTCACGTTGGGGGCTTTGCTGTGGTTGCGTAACATCGAAGTTTCAGCGCTGCGTCACCGAACCGTTTCCTCTTACGGCACGGTGCCCAGTTTTCAGCTAACGAATCAAAATGGACAATCTTTTGGGTCGGCGCAGTTAACGGGTAAAATCTGGATAGCAGATTTTATCTATACAACGTGCCCGGGGCCATGCCCGATGATTAGCGGCCGCATGAGCGAATTGCAAAAGCCGTTGGAAAAAACAGACGTGCATCTGGTTTCGTTCAGTGTCGATCCGGACAAAGACACACCGAGTGTGTTGCGCGGTTACGCCGAGAAATTGCAAGCTGAACCGGGACGGTGGGATTTTCTTACCGGAGCGAAATCCGCGATCTACAAACTTTCGCATGACGATTTTAAACTTGCGGTTTCTGACGGGAGCGGGGAGCAAGGAATTCCCGTCCACAGCACGCGCATGGTGCTGGTAGATCGGCATGGCCAAATCCGTGGGTACTACAACGCGACGGAACCAGAAGCGATCACCAAACTGCTCGCGGATACGAACCATTTGCTGCGCGAGCAGCCCAAATAGCTGTAGGCGGGGGCGATGACCCGGGCTCCTGTAGAGGCAGGCGTGTCGCCTGCGGGTATCCGAGATTGCAGCCGACACGGCTGCCTCTACAGAAGAGATTGAAGCTTAGCCCACCGGTTCGAGCCCCGCGTTGGGTCCTTCATCACAGACCATGCGCAGATAATCGCTGTATTCGTTTTTCGGTAGCCCTTCGATAATCCTGGCAAGATCGGATTGGCTAATGAAACCCATTCGCAGGGCTACCTCCTCGAGGCATGCAATTTTCAACCCCTGGCGGTGTTCGATTGTCGCGATGTAATTGCCGGCTTCGAGCAAGGCGCTTGTGGTCCCGGTGTCGAGCCAGGCCATGCCGCGGCTGAGCAGCTTCACGTGCAGCCGGTTCTGCTTCAGATAAAGGAGGTTCAGATCCGTAATCTCCAGTTCGTTACGCGCTGATGGGCGCAATGTCCTGCAAAGATCAACAACTTGATCGTCGTAAACGTAAAGCCCGGGCACAGCGAAAGGGCTTTTCGGTTGCTTCGGTTTTTCTTCAAGGCTAATCGCTTTGCCGTCGCTATCGAACTCAACCACGCCGTAGCGTTCCGGGTCGCGAACTTGATAGGCAAAAATGCACGCGCCGCGTTCGATGGTGAGCGCGTCCCGGTAGAAGTCGAGTTTTCCATAGAAAATGTTGTCGCCCAGAATGAGCGACGCGCCGGAATCGCCGATGAATTTTGCGCCGATCAGAAACGCTTGGGCGATCCCTTCCGGCTTCGGTTGCTCGGCGTATTCGATGCGAATCCCAAGCTGGGTGCCATCGCCCAGATAATCTTTCAGCATCGGCAAATCTTTTGGAGTCGAGATGATCAACACCTCGCGCAAGCCGCCGAGCATTAGAGTCGCGAGCGGATAGCAGATCATTGGCTTGTCGTAAATCGGCAGCAGCTGTTTGCACATGATCTTGGTCAAAGGGAACAGACGTGTTCCCGCGCCGCCGGCGAGCAGAATGGCTTTTTTCATTTTCGATTTTCGATTTTCGATTTTCGATCGCTACAGCTCCAGCGCAAAAGCAACTCCGCCCACTGCTGCCAGAAACGTGCGCCCGTGGTCAAATCGATCCTGGTCTTTTTCGTGACTAGTCCGAGCGCCTTCCTGGGAGCAGATCGGAACGTGGTCTTATCAACCATGAACGAACTGCCGAACTGCTCAACCAACTTCCGACTGCTTACGCGGCCGCCCACGCATTCGGCCAGCGCGTTCTGAACCCAGTTACGAGATAATTCTGACCGCGCCTCGATTGTAGCGCTTACTGTCACGTCCGAGAGCTTCTTTAGCATGAGCGCGCAGACGAGTGCACGCGAACTCGTAGCGTGAACGTGCGATACATTTTGTTCTTGAAGCAATTTTCGGAGTACGAGCGCAAAACGGGCCTGCCGCAAAAAGATTGTGTCTGGCGCGCGGCTGCTCTGTTGTGCACGGCCTTCTTCCAATTTCTGTCCAAGAGCGCGGTTTGCCCGCCATTCCGCTTCCAACACCATCGCATCCGGCAGAAATTCGAGCGACGTCGCAATTTCTTGCATGTCGCGATTCAGTCGCACAGAGGGATTCAATTCACATACAAAGGGGACGATGGGCACGTTGCGGCGTTTCATCTCCTTAAGCTCGCGTTCCAAGAGCGGCAATTCGCGATCGGGCCAGCGATCGATCAAGTAAGCGATGTTTGTAGCCGCTTCGCTGCGCGAAGCGCGATCGGGGCAATGACTGGATTTTGTCCCGGCTAGTAATGACGATCCGGAAACGCTCGCGTCGCCCGCAGGGCGACGACTACAACCTCCTTCGAACATCTCGATTAGCGGCACGACTGTAGTTTCAATTCGGAAATGCTGCTCAATTCGCAGACGCGCAGCGCTGCCGTACCGCAATCGCAAATCGGGGTCACGCAGCAATTGCTCAAGCGCGTTAGTCAGAGCAGAAGTATCGCTCGGTGAAATCAAAATACCGGTCTCGCCGGCGACGACCAGTTCTGGAATCCCCGCCAACCGTGTGGAGATTACCGGCCGCGCTGACGCCATCGCTTCGAGAATCACCGTCGGAAATACGTCAGTCGCTCCTTGCGCGTCGGTAGTCGAAGCCAACGCGAAAATGTCAGTCGCTTGAAGTTTTTCGAGAACTGCGTTTTGCGACAGCGAACCAAGCAGATTCACTCGCGAGGAAAGATCGAACTTTTCGATTTTCGCCTGGAGCGCGTCACGCAGCGGGCCATCGCCAATGATATCACAGGCAAAATCGACCCCGCGCTGCGCAAGCTCGGAGCAGGCGTCGATAAGATCCTCAAAACCCTTAAATGTAACCAGGCGTCCGACGCTGAGGATCCGCGGTGTTGTCTTTGGCGAGCTGTAGCCGCCTCGCTCTGTCGAGGCGCCACTCGGAAAACGCTCGAGATCGATGCCGTTGTAAACGCGGTGAATTTTCGGCGCCGAATCTGGACAACGCTGGCGAAGCAGATCGCGACTGTAATCAGTCTCGGCGGCGACAAATTCCGCGGCGGCGCAGATTTCGCGGAGTAGATCGTCGCTGCCGAGGTCCTTCATAAAATCCTGGCCGTGCGCCGTGACGCTGAATGGAATCCCGGAAATTTCCCTGAGGAAAAGCGCGGTGTGCGCTGCACGATTCGCAAAATGGACATGCACATGATCCACGCCGCTGCGCGCGAAAAAATCCGCGAAATACAAAGCGTTGCGCGCGCGCAGATCCGCTTTCACCGCGGGTCCGTATTTTTGCTCGTGCTGCTGGACGAGCTTCTCTGGCCATTTGTTCCGCGGTGACCGGATCCGGCCCCTCTTCGCATTTTTTTCCCAGATCGTCAGAACTTTCTGGGGCGGCGCGTAGTGAATCGCTGCCTCCAGCCTGGCGATATGTTCATGGCGCAAACTCGTAAGCGGCGGATAAACCGAGCCGATTACAAGCTCCGTGCCGCGCCGTTCCAGTGCCAGCATCTCCGCATCGCAAAACGTCTGCGAGATCACGGGATAGCGGGAATAGAGATAACCGAGTCGCATTCAGACCGGATGATTACGCGCACCGCGCCGAATAGCAATGACCTGTGGTGGCAGGCGTGCCGCCTGCTTTTGCAGAAATCCGCAGCCGACACGGCTGCCGCTACACCTATGAAAACCGAACGTCCTTGCCCGGATCCATCTCGAAATCGAGCGCTAGCGAATCTTCCGTGTTTGGCTTGATCACTTCCTCCATGAATTTCACGTAGATTGAGTCTTCGCGGAAAATTGCATATTTATCCATCGATTCAAAATCGATGGCGATGAAGAATGGCCACTCCATCTCCGGCTCGATCCGCTTGCCGCATTTGATGCTGAGGACCTCCGGAATTTTGAGGAGCTGCATCCGGGCGTTCATCATCATCTCCTCCACACGGGCGGGGGTGACCTCGGCGTTCAATTTGTAGAGATCGATATGGTGAACCATGAGGGTAAAGCTAATAGGCGTTTCCAACGCGCCGTGCAAGTCCAATCGGTTGCCCGAGCGAAGCGGGTTCAAGGAATGGTGTTCTCTAGTCCGGCGCTAATTTTAACTTGCTAGTAATTGGGTGTTTCACGCTGGCCAAAATCCGTGACAAAACATTTCCCGGGGCATTAGTGTAAGTCAGCGCGAACGATAATTTGATTCAATGGATAATGTCTCACCGAATAGCCCGCTGATTTCAGTGGTCATTCCACTTTACAACGAAGGCTCGCACTTAAGAGAGCTTTTGGCGGATTTGAAGACCGCATTGCAAGGGACCGGATGCCGATTTGAAGTTGTTCTCGTCGATGACGGCTCGTCCGATGATACGTGGGCAAAGATTAAGGATGAGGCACGGATGTGGCCGGACCTGCGCGCGATCCGGCTGAGTAGAAATTTCGGAAAAGAGTTGGCGCTGTGCGCGGGCTTGGAACGTGCCCGGGGCAATGCCGTTATAGTGATGGATGGAGATGGGCAACATCCCCCGTCCCTTTTGCCGCTCCTGATTGAGAAGTGGACGACTTCCGGAGCAGATATTGTTGAAGCAGTTAAGTCCAGACGCGGACGCGAATCCTTGGGTAGTAAAGTTGGTGCGCTGACGTTTTACGTTATTTTAAACAAACTTTCAGGCTTTGATTTGAAAGGAGCGTCAGATTTTAAACTTATAGATCGCCGGGTACTCGATACGTGGCTGGCCATGCGTGAACGCAACGTGTTCTTCCGGGGGATGACCGCCTGGATGGGGTTTAGGACTATCCATGTTCCTTTTGAAGTAGGTTTGCGTCGTGCGGGGAAGTCGGGCTGGTCCTACCTTAGACGAGCCAAGCTTGCCTTGATTGGGATAACGACGTTTTCTTCGTTCCCATTGCATCTGGTCACATTTGCTGGCGTAACCTTTTTTCTCTTTGCGGTGGGTTTGGGGATCCAGACGCTCTACCTTAAACTGGCTGGCCGGGCTTTCACTGGTTTCGCCACCGTAATTCTTCTGGAACTCATCATTGGCAGCCTTTTGATGATCAGCCTCGGTATTATTGGCGAATATCTCGCACGCATTTACGAAGAGGTTAAAGGACGTCCACGTTACATAGTAAGTGAATCGATCGATTTAGCTGACGGAAAAACGCGCCTTCTGCCCCCCCCGAACCATGACTGAGAAGAACGCGGGCTCGCGGGCGGACGATGCAACGGAGTCTTTGAGAAGGTGGCCCCCGCCAGCACTGGTCTTCGCCGTCGTGCTCTTAGTCATGTTCTGGAGGCTTGGGAGCTATCCACCCTACTTCAACGACGCGGTTGACCACGGGATTCACATGGAAGTGAACAAGGTCTTTGATCACGCGGACATATCTAACAAAGTGAATTGGTACTGGAAAGACATGCACACGCTCGGCGCTTATGAGTCGCCGCTCTATGGCATGGTCATAGAGCTTGGGCTACGGCTCTTCGGGCTCACCTTGTTCGGCGTTCGTTTCTTTCCTGCCTTGATCGAATTTGGGGCTCTGATCCTTACATTTTTCGCTTTCAGGAAATACTTTCCGCAGTACCTTCTGCTCAGTTTCATACTGCTGATGGCGCTGTCGCCATGGCATTTGCTGGTCGCGCGGTCCGGCGGGATTCAGGGGTTCAGCTTGAGCCTGTATCTAATCGCATTGTCCATGTTTGTCCTGCTTATTGACAGAAAACGCTCCGTGGGACTTGCAATACTGGCGGGAATAAGCGCAGCCACTATCCCATATGGCTACGCAGGGATCCGACTGCTTCTGCCCTCATTAGTACTGTTGGCAATCGTCTGTTTTAGAAGAATTGAAAAATACAACCTTCTTGCCTATTTGGGCACGATCCTTGCAATCTGTGCTATTCAGATCGGCGATTTTCCTCGCTCTCTCAAAATGTACTTTTTTGCCAGAGGAGAAAACCTTATTTCGATGGGGAGGAGGCTTCCACATGGCAGCTATGACTTTGCTTTCATCGCGCACAAACTGAACGAGAATTTCCACGTCCTGTTCAAGATGATAATGGGACTAAACGAGAAAACTTTCTGGAACGTCAACGTGGCTAGCACTCTGACGCCTATCGCCGGCGTGGTACTATATCCCAAGTTCCTTGTACCCTTGTTTATCGTCGGCCTGGTATGTTCTCTGGCGCACGCCTATAAGCAGAAGCGGTTCATTCTTGCGATGCCAGTATTGTTGCTCCTCCCAGGTCTGGGGGCCAATATGATGTCGGGAGCGGGTATTCCCAACCTAACGAGGAGCATCACGCTGCTCGTACCGATATATTTCTTGATAACATATGGAGCTTACAGTGTATTCTGCTCAATCTGTACCATAAGCAGTGACAGGCTTGGGGTTGCTTTCTCGGGACTATTTGCCTTGTTCGTTGGCCTTGTATCTGCGTATCAGGTCAATAACTATTTCCATTACGAAAAGGATACAATACAGGGAGGCAAGAACGACGCTGCCATGGTGACGTATAATGAGTTTCTGAAGCCTTACATAGCCGGTCATCCAAACAGTCGAATACTTTATCATGAATTTGGTCCATTTGATGAGTGGAGCTACGTTGTGGTCCGTTGGCTTGGTGGCAATCGCGTCCAGACAATGAAAGACGAGGGAAAGCTGGTGTTTTTGACAAACGACAACCGTGCCTCAATGCATAGACTGTTGAAGCAAGGATATTTCGACATCGTTGTATCGGCTTATCCTGACCAGCTAGAACACATTCTCCCGGAAACAAAGGCTATGGAAGCCAAGATTTCCCCTCGCGGGTACAAGGTTTACTACGTTAAAAGATGATGGATTTGCAATCGGTTTGGCGTCCAAGTGATTAGTGCTGAATCTTGGTCTCGAGTCGCGCCGTAACTGGTTCGGGCGCGGCGATTGTGAAGGCTGTTTTGTTATTTGTACTCCGTTGTCGCCTGCGTATGGATATGCCCGATAGAGAACGCAGCCTTTGGCCTTTAAGACGGCTGTTACTAGGTCTGTCGGTCTAACCCGATATGGAAATGGGCTATAAAGCGTTCAAAGCTTCCGTGATGAAGTCCATTCAGATCGAGGAACACCGTTTCGGCGTTGAGCCGGAGATTCTCGCCAAACTCACTAGCACAGCCGTTTTTTACCCACAGCAGCGCGACGTCACGCGACGTGCAGCAGGGCTACCAGCTTGCGAAAATCGCGCTCAACTTTTTGGACATGCTCGTGCCGCGGTTCCTGCGCTCGTCAGACTCATGCTGGCGCTCGCAAGCGCCGCCCACGCCGATTAACTATGCCCGCCCCCGTCATCGCTGTCGTCATCCCGGTATTCAACGAGCACGCTGTGTTGCCCAAACTGTTCGCGCGGCTCGCTGCGGTGTTCGATGCGCAACACGAGTGCGCCTGGCGCGCCGTGCTCGTCGATGACGGCAGTCGCGATGATTCCGCCGCGCTCGTCCGCGCGCAGGCGGCGCGCGACGCGCGCTTCGAGCTCGTCGAGCTCTCGCGCAACTTCGGCTTCCAAGCCGCGCTCGCCGCTGGCCTCGCACACGCGCGCAGCGCAGATGCCGTCGTGACGATGGACGCGGATCTGCAAGACCCGCCCGAAGTCATCCCCGCGCTCGTCGCTGCATGGCGCGACGGCGCCGAAGTAGTGCGCGCGACGCGCCGCACGCGCGCCGACACTGGGCTGCGTCGCGCGGGCTTCGATTTGTTTCACACAATTCTCGGGCGGCTGTCCGATTACCCGATCGAGCCGAACACTGGCACCTTTGGTGTGCTCGGGCGTGCCGCGGTCGACGCGTTTCACCAACTGCCCGAGCGCAACCGTTTCTTTCCGGGCCTGCGGGCGTGGATCGGGTTCCCGACGGCTGACGTACCTTACGACCGCCGCGAGCGCGCCGCAGGCACGCCGCAGCAGACGTTCCGCCGCCTCGCGCGCTACGCGCTCGACGGCGTATTCAGCTTTTCGCGGCTGCCGTTACGGCTGCTGACCTACTCGGGAATTTTCGTCGGCTTCGTCGGCTTCTGTCTTGGCCTCTACTACGTCGTGAAACGCCTCATGAAGATCGAGACGGCGCCGACCGGCTTCACCACGCTCGCCGCGCTTGTGCTGTTTCTCGGCGGCGTGCAACTCATCGCGATCGGTGTGCTCGGCGAATATCTCGGCCGCATCTACGACGAGGTGAAACAACGCCCGGTTTATCTCGTGAAGCCGCCGCGCGTGTCCGACTGATCATGCGCGGCACGGCGGCAACGATCGTTCGTAGCAGGCGCGTTGCTCGCGCTCTTCTGGTGGATGGCCGCGACTGTGTCGCGCGAGCACGGCACCGCGCTGTCGGCGACCTTCTTGGCGATACTGATCAACCAGAAAGATTAATAGAACCACGACTATCCCGATGGCGAAAGCAGTTATGGCTGGTTCACGAAAGCGATCTCCTTCAAAAACCCCCAAGCAACCGCCAACCCCAGATAAATCAGAGCTAACATGGCCGAACCTCAGTGGTTTTGGCTGCCTTTACCTGTTAATTTAATGACGAAGCTCGAATGACGAATGACTAAACACGCCCGGCTCGAACAATAATGCCTATCTGGTGCCACTTTTGCTGTCTGTTTATAGGTCGATCACGCTTACGCGGTTTCCAGTCATGTTTAGAACGTAGAGCTTCCCCTTCGCCAAGACCAACGCCGATGGCCCATCAAGCTTATCAGGTGGCTTTGGGGTCAAGCTTCCGATTCTGTTTCCGTTCAAATCAAAAACGAGCACAGTGTTCATGTTAGCGCTCGAAGCGTATAATCGCCCCGTC
>DASYDV010000021.1:0-3842 GCA_036499375.1 Candidatus Udaeobacter sp. | reverse complement strand
CACAATCACCGTCTGGCGACGCGGCGACCGGCGACAGGCGCTGGTTGTGGGGGGCAGCATTGTATTCTTCGCCGTCATGGCGAGCGCGCAAGCAATGGCAGTAACGTGGCAAATGATCCCAATGCCGTTAACGGTGAGTCTATTTTTTCAGGGACTGGTCGCGGTGATGGCCTGGGAGTTGAGTTACGATGTGGGTCGCTCTGCGACGCTCGTGCGGCAGTTGCACGCGAGCGAGACGGCCCTGCGTGGAGTCGAGGAACGCGTCACGCTCGCCGCCGATGCCGCACAACTCGGGGTCTGGGAAGTGGACATTCCGATGGAACGAATGTGGGTGTCAGACAAATTACGCGAGCTATTTCAGCTATCACGAGAAAGTGATATCACCTTCGTCGAATTCGAACAGCGTGTGCATCCGGAGGATCGGGCCGCACGCCATCACGCTGTGCAGCGAGCGATAGGAGCTCAAGGCGCCTACGAAATTGAGTGCCGCATCCTGCTTCCTGATGGACGGATCCGCTGGATCGGCGGACGCGGTCGCTGCTTGCCCGAAGGAGACGGCAAATCAAACCGACTTCTAGGGGTCTCGATGGACATCACCGAACGAAAGCAAGCTCAGGAACTGTTTCAGCTTGCTACCGAAGCGTCGCCTAGCGGGACGGTGCTGGTGGATGATAAAGGACGAATCGTGCTCGTGAATGCGCATGCCGAAAAACTCTTTGGCTACCCGCGTGATGAACTGATTGGCCAAGTGGTTGATGTTTTGGTCCCACAGCGCTTTGCACGCAACCATGCTGATGACCGCACCAACTTTTTTACTGTGCCGGAAGCGCGTGCGATGGGTGCAGGCCGTGAGCTGTTCGCTCGTCGAAAAGACGGCAGTGAGTTTCCAGTCGAAATCGGTTTGAATCCGATTCAGACGCCGCACGGGCTTGTTGTTCTGGCGAACGTTGTGGATATCTCCGCGCGCAAGGCAGCGGAAGAGGAAACGCGGCGCAGTCGCGAGCAGGTCGAACTTCTGAGCCGGGTCAGCCTGCTGGGCGAGATGACCGCCTCTCTCGCACACGAATTAAATCAACCGCTGGCAGCCATCGTGAACAACGCCACTGCCGCGATGCAATATCTCGAGCACGGCAGGCTCGACTCGAAACAATTACAGGAAATTCTTACCGATGTCGTGGGAGACGGGCACCGCGCCTATGACATCATGCGCAATGTGCGGAGCGCGATTAAGAAGGGCAGCGCGATTCGCGGGCCGATGAATTTAAACGACGTGGTAAACGCCGTCACTCGTATGGTTCAGCCGGACGCCGCTGCACAGTTCTGTAAGCTGGAAACATCTCTTGCGGAAGATTTGCCCGCAATCGAAGGCGATCCCATTCAGATCCAGCAGGTGCTAATTAATCTTGTGCGGAACGCCGTCGACGCGATGCATGACACGCCCCCCAACCGCCGGGTCGTCGAGGTTGCCACGAACCGCGATGGCGATGGCACGATCTGCGTCGCCGTGCGCGACTATGGCTTCGGGATTTCGGAGATGACGCGCGAACGGCTTTTCGAGCAGTTCTTCACGACGAAGGAGGAAGGCCTGGGAATGGGGCTTGCCATCGTGCGCTCGATCGTTGAGGCACACGGCGGAAGCATTGCAGGCGAGAATGCGGATGGAGGCGGAGCGCGTTTTCATTTTCGTCTGCCAGTTAAGGAGGAACCGGTACAATGACGATTACTTCAACTGCGATCGTGTTCGTAATCGACGACGATGCATCGATGAGAAAAAGTCTGCAGCGATTGTTAGATGCTGCCCAGTATTCAACGGAGCTCTTCAAGTCCGCTTCCGAGTTTCTCGCGCGTGCACCACATCCCGGGGCTTCATGCGTCATTGTCGACGTGCGGATGCCCGGGTTGAACGGAATGGATCTGCAGACAGCGCTCCTAGAAGACGGTCGCGAAGAGCAGCTTGTTTTCATAACCGGCCATGGCGACGTCCCGATGTGCGCGCAGGCAATGAAGGCAGGCGCCATCGATTTTCTCCCAAAACCTTTCAAACCGAGGCAATTATTGGAAAGCGTCGGACGCGCCCTCACTCGCTCGATAGAACAGCGGCGCCGCGCCTCTGAGAAAAATCACATGCGCGCACTACTTGAACGACTGACGCCGCGCGAATACGAAGTGATGCAACTCGTGGCTACGGGAATGCTCAATAAACAAGTCGGCGGTGAGCTGGGGATGGCAGAAAAGACGGTCAAAACTCATCGGGCTCATGTGATGCAGAAGTTAGGGATTACCTCGGTAGCCGAGCTCATGCGCGTCCTGCAAAAAGCCGAAGTGCCTCCAGTGGCCAGACCCGGGACTAAGGTCTAATTGCGTTTTGCGGATCTGACACGCTAACGTGGTCGCATGGCCGATGTTGCGCCTGAACACTCTTCCGTTCGGATTTCGTGCGCAGAACCATGTAGCCGTACGGATGCGATTTTGAGTGTAATCACGGAGATTAAAAATGGTCGCGCTTAACAAAGAGACTGTATACCTGCTGGATGATGATTCTTCGGTCCTCAAATCCACGGGCCGGCTTCTCGATTCCGCGGGTTGGAAGGTGGAAGCCTTCACGGATCCGATTGCATTTCTGGACCATGCCGCGATCCATTGCCCCGACGTTGCCGTAATCGACATCCTAATGCCAGCCATGAATGGGTTGGAAGTGCAAAGGCGGCTGCGAGGTGTATCGCCTTCTACCCGAGTCATTATGTTGACTGCCAAAGATGATCCGTCAGTTCGTCGGACGGCCATCAACGGCGGCGCGTCTGCTTTCTTCCTGAAAGATGTGCAGAGCGGCGAGTTTCTCGCCGGACTCAAGGCTGCGTTACATTCTGGCAAATAGTTCGGTCGGCAAAAGCAGGCACGCTGATGATTTTCCTGCCGCCAAAGACCTACGACCAAAGTCCCATAGACTCAATTTTGCGCTTGGTGCACGATGTGATCAGCGATTTCGAACAAGTTCACAAACCTGCACTTTCCCTTGACATCACTGGTGTCCCCCGTATGGGGCATGATATCGAACCAATGAAATGCCTTAATATGAAAAAACTACTATTCTCCACCGTTGCGTTGACAGCGCTTGCTGCCGCCTCGCTTAAAGCCGGGCCGGCAGTCGAATACAAACAGGTCGCGCCACCGCCACCGCCGCTTTACGGCGTCGGCTTTTACGGCGCGATCGACGCCGGCGCGAATATCTATCAGAACCGTGGCGGAGACCAAACTTTTTCGGATGACAATCTGAATTCACCTTTTTTCGGGAGCACTCTCACCGTCTCGCCCAAAAATGACGTCGGTTTCTTCGGCGGCCTCAAGGCCGGTTACGTCTGGGGCACAGGCGTGTTTCGTCCAACGTTTGAAGGGGATTTCTTTTACAATGGCTTCAGAGGCGGCGGTAATCTCACCCTGAATGAAGCGTTCACGCCGTGCCCTAGCTGCGCGACGTTTCTTAGCACTCACCAGAGGGATGCGACCACCTGGATCAATACAGGCGCGTTCCTGGGGAACTTCATCCTGCGACTCGCGCCTGGAAATCAAAGGTTCCAGCCGTATGCCGGCGCGGGTGTCGGCGTTTACTATGCCGAATCTGCGGGGGTCGAGGTTCGAGACCCCGTAACTGGCGCTGTCCCGATCAACACTGGTGGCGGGAAAAATCACGCCGACCTGGCGTGGGATGTGGTTGCCGGTTCCGATTACTTCTTCAACCCCAACTTCAGTGCCTTCATCGAGTATAAATATCTCAATTACACCAGCACCCAAATCGATACTAATAAGGACCGGAATTTAGGTCAGCATTTGTTAGGCGCCGGTGT
>DASYDV010000020.1:0-100066 GCA_036499375.1 Candidatus Udaeobacter sp. | reverse complement strand
CGGAATCGAAGCTGGCCCGGAAAGGGTTTCGGAAGCCATAACAAAAAATCTCTTGTTTAACTGGGGGCGGCTGTCCTGAAAAGGGATTGTCGGGCGGGATGGTGTAACTGCCGTCGTTCTCGATGTGGATACGCAGAATTTTCCCGAGCAGCGTCTCGGTACTTTGGCCGTTGCCCCCCGACACATGCCCCTCACCCCTGTCGCAGGAGCCTCCTCCATCGCCGCTGCAGATATAAAGATTGCCGTCATCCCCTGAACGGTTGCTGAATCCGATCCAATCAAAATTATGATCGTTGAACGGCTGATCGACAGTGATCACCGTCACCTCGGTCGATGGATCGGTGAAGTTGGGATCTGTTGCGCTAACCGTAAACCGTGCGATGTGCGAAACACCCGTATCGTAAATTCCGCCTTTGTCCGTCGTATAACTAACATAAAAATGACCGTTGGTCGCGTAGTTCGGATCAAATGTCATGCCGAGGATTCCGCCGCCCTGACCTTGTCCGACTTCGAAGGAAATATCGAGAAATGGCTTCGCGTTAATGGTTCGCGATGGAAGATTGATGATCTTGATCAGTCCATGCTGCTCTGCCACAAAAAGCCGGCTGGTATCCTCTGGCGGCGCACCTACGTAAAGCGGGTAACTGAATCCAGTCGCGATTCGGATCGCGTCCACGCCGTCCCCCGCACGGCTGGAGGATATCGCTATAGTTGAAGCCAGAATGGCGGCAGTTGCAAGAGCCACATGTCGCTTACGCTTGGGAGACTGAGCTAGCATTCGGTTTTTCATATCGGTTTTGGGACTTCGCGGAACCGAAGACCTATCTGATTCGTTGTGAGGACTGTCCAGAAAATTCTTACAAGATTGTCATACCGACGCAAACATCGCCTTTTTAACACGAGATACGCAACGACGCATCGCGATGAGGCACGTTACCAAGTCCAGGAAACTCCCCCGTAGAAGGAGCGCCCGTCACCGGGATGAAAGATCTCGGGGTCCGACTCGGTGCGCGCGTTGGCGATCACATCGACGGAGGCCGCATAGGTCTGATTTGTCAGGTTCCGGCAATCGATAAAGATCGAGAATCCATTGGATGGTCTGAATCCCACACGAAAACCAAGCAGCATATAACGGTTGGCAAAAAGCGCGTTCGCCTCATCAACTGGATAACGTGAGAGATTGCACTGCAGGTTTGGGCCCGCATAGAAACCAGACGGGTTCTGGTAAAGCAATTGCGCTTCGTAAACGTGCACCGGGATTCCCGGGAGCCGATTGTCGCCGTAGACAGCATTCTGATCCATATGGAAATTATTTAGCGTGTAGCTCTGTTCGAGTGAGAGACGATCGCCTGCGCGATTCGACTGCTCTGGAACGAACATGCTGCGAAGCAATTCAACTTCCAGACTTGCCTCGATTCCTTGATGAATTGTGCGCGGAACGTTCCTGGTTCCAAGATCGTTCCCGAAGGCGTCATTGATTTCGAGCAATTCGTCACGAAACCACGAGCGGTACAGCGACAACTCCCAGTCAAAACGCGAATACTGTCCGCGGGTTCCGACTTCAATGCTCCAGGCGTGTTGCGGTGACAGTGGCGTATAAACGACGCTGGAATTCGGGCCTTCATCAAAATCGACCAGGTTGTCTATCGAAGGCGGTTGCCAACTGCGGCTGAAATTCACAAACGCCTGTGTGTTACTTTTGATTTCGTAAATCGCACCCAGCTTGGGATTGAATCCCCAAAAATTTTGCCGATTTGATTGATTTCCTGCCGCGTCGGTCAAGAACTCGTCCTTGAAATGACGCTCGGCGAAAATCGCCTGCGCTCCGGCGAGCATCGAGAAGCGCGGTGTGACATACAACCGGTCCTCGAGATACGCTGGAAGGTTTGTCGAACTGCCTATGCCTCGCGCAGTCGTTGCGCCTGTGTGTCCGAAAATATTTTCATAATTTTGGGTGGGCTCGTTTTCGTACTGTGGGCTCACACCAATTGTAAGGATATTTCGATGGCCAAAAAGTTCGCGACGCGTAACGAAATTCAGGTTCCCGCCAAAATTGTCCGAATAAAACTGCTCGATCCCTTCCCGAAAATCCGGCGAAAAGAATCCGCGGTTCTCAATATCGTGATGGAACCAGAATGCACCGACATCAAGCCGAATGTCTTCAGTCCGAAAGCTTAGCCTGTCTGCCAGGCGAACGTTCGACAACTCCTTGTTCCAATCCTGGGCTATCGCCAGCGGATTAGCCTGGGTCGGATCGTTTTCCAGTTGTGACTTGGTTAAACCGCCCGGCAGATTCCGATTGGTCCGGTCCAGCGTGAAATAAAATCGATTCTCCACGTGGTCGCTGAATTTGTAACCGAGATCGGAAAAAAGGATTTCTGTGTCCTCATGGCTATGCTCACGAAAGCCCTCGCGCTCTCGGAAACTAATCGCGCCAAATTCATCGAGCTTCCCTTGGACCGCACCGCCGCTCATGTCGCCACGGAAGAAGCCATAACTCCCCCCTTCAAGCCGGATCTGGAATGGCGCCGCATCGTACCCGGTAAACGGCACGAGATTGATTGCCCCGCCAAGGGTCAGCGCACCGTATTTAAATGCATCGGCGCCCCGAAAGATTTCCGCGTGGCTGATTGTCGCAATATCAAGATCCTCCAGAGTTGCCTCGCCATCCCCCTGGTTGAAGCTCAGGCCGTCCATTAAAAACATCACGCCGAGCGGCTCGTCTCCAGATGTGATTCCGGACCCTCGAATTGAAATCTTGGAAACTTCAGAGCCGTTTTCCGATTGAAGGAAAACGCCCGGGGTTCGTTGCAGCAAATCTTCAAAGTTTGACGCGCGACCGAGTTCCATATCGTCGTTTGTCCTGACTGTGAAGGCTCCCGGAATTTGTGTCTTCTGCTTCGCAGATTCCTCGGGGGACATCGACGTAAGTGACTCGGTCGCTTCTGCTGTGACCGTCACTTCCTCCGTTTCCACCGGATTATTGGACGTGTCGGCCGTCTGCGCCTCTTGCCTCGCGATTACTGCGACTGCTGTGATCGCAAGGACGCTCCAACGTTGCCACATTGAGTGCTATCAATTGCTCACCGGAAATTGCTTCACAAATCGCCAGCCGTTTCGAGTGTAACCGAGCGACTCGTAAAAGGCGCGGGCATCTTTCCGAGTGAGCATCGTGTTCAAGGCAACACGCGTGATTCCTTTTTGGGCGAAATCTTTCTCGGCTGTTCCCATCAGCGCGCGGCCAACTCCGCGGCGGCGCGCAGTACTCGACGTGACAAGGGAAAGGATTCGCCCGGACATGTCGTTATGCTCATAGTTGTAGTAGACGAACGTGCCAATCATCCCGCACACTTTCCCACCTCGCACCGCCACAAACGTGCGATAGCGCTCATCGGTCGCGATCCGCTCTACCCGCATCTGCATCTCCGCTTTTGTTGTTTCGTAGCCAAGCTCGCACATCAGTTGTGCCAGCGCCGCGGCGTCGCCCGGCTGCGCCTGGCGAACTGTAAGATCGACGTTTCCTTCAAGCGGCATTGATGGGTCGGCCTCTCATCGAGGAAAGCGTGCTCACCATCCCGCCGGCGGCAATGTGGAGATTCATTTAGCCGGTAGCGCCGTTGACTCCGACGAAGCCCTCCCGTTCCAAATGCAAAATGATTTCCTGGGCAGCTTCCTCGGGTGACAGCTGCCCTGTGTCCACCGTCACTTCCGCGTCAGTCGGCTCTTCGTAGGGATCCGATATTCCGGTAAATTCCTTCAAGATCCCGGCACGGGCTTTCGCGTAGAGGCCTTTTCGGTCACGCTGCTCGCACACTTCCACTGTTGTGGAAAGATGCACCAGGATAAAGCCGCCAAATGGCTCGATCATACCCCGCACGTCCTTGCGCGTGGCGTCATACGGCGCAATAGGCGCGCAAATCGCAATACCTCCGTTCTTTGTGATTTCGGAGGCGACATAGCCAATGCGGCGGATGTTGATGTCGCGGTGTTCCTTCGAAAAACCGAGCTCTGAGGAGAGATGTTTGCGCACGAGATCACCATCAAGCAGTGTCACCGGCCGGCCGCCCATTTCGAGGAGCTTAATCATGAGTACGTTGGCTATCGTCGATTTACCTGCACCGGAAAGACCGGTAAAAAATATACTCATTCCCTGCTTGTGCCGCGGCGGGAAGGTACGTCGCAATTCGCGCGAGATTTCGGGAAAAGTGAACCAACCCGGAATCTCGCGACCGTCGTTGAGCCGTTGCCGCAATTGTGTGCCCGAGAGATTGAGCACGCGCGAATTCGGTGGCACTTCGTTTTCGGGGAAATATTTATCCCGGTCTTCGACATAGACCATCATTTGGAAGGGAACCATCTCGACGCCGATCTCGGCTTGGTGCGTGCGGAACAGTTCCTGCGCTTCATATGGTCCGTAGAATGGCTTGCCATCGGCATCGTTGCCTGGTCCCGCGTGATCGCGGCCAACGATAAAATGCGAGCAGCCATGATTTTTTCGAATGATCGCGTGCCAGATCGCTTCCCGCGGTCCGCCCATGCGCATGGCTAGCGGCAATAAGGCCAGCTTAGCCGTGCCGAGCGGATACTTTGAGATAAGGAGTTGGTAGCAACGCACACGCGTAAAATAGTCTACATCGCCGGGCCGGGTCATGCCGACGGATGGATGAAGCAGAAGGCTCGCTTCAACCTGGCGGGCAGCGCGAAACGTCAATTCCACGTGCGCGCGATGCATCGGGTTGCGCGTCTGAAACCCGACGATCCGACGCCAGCCCAGGCGGACGAAGTCCGCGCGCAGGTCCGACGGTGTGAGCCGAAGGGTTCGGAAATCGTAATGGGTAGGCGGTTGCAAACCTTCGACGCGTCCACCCACGTACCAGCCGTGTCCCCTGTTCAAAAGATAATCGACACCGGGATGGACTGTACTCGTGGTTCCAAAAACAGCTTGAGCTTCAGCCTTGCGGTCCGGGTGCCAGACATCCTCCACATACAATACCGCAAGCATGACACCCTCAGAATCCCGCAGCGCGACCTTGCTGCTCCCGGGCTTCAGTGATTTCGCAAACTCCTCCGGCACATCGAGCATAATCGGGATCGGCCAAATCAGCTCGCTGCTCAATCTCATCTCATGGCAGACGCGCTCGTATTCGTCGCGATTCATGAAACCGCGTAGCGGTGAGAACCCGCCGCTCAGCAGAAGCTCGAGATCGCGAATCTGCCGACTGGTCAGGTCCCAGGACGGAAAGTCTTTGGAGCGCGCTTTGAGTGCGGCTGCGTTTTCAGGTTCAAGCGTAAGTTCGATCAGTTCGCCGCCATGCGGGGCTGTTAGGTGTCCGTGAGATTGTGGATTATCTATGTTCATTGGTGTAAGAGCCGTTCTATACAATCGGAGGGCGCATGCTGCAACGAAGTGAATGCCAAAAAGAAAACCGCCAAGAAACGACCCCTTGGACAGCCCGCCGTAGCCTTGGCGTAGGCGGGGACAGTCGTCAATTTCGAAGCTGACGGCTGGGAAACCGTCATTCCTTGATTCGGCTTGCACGCTCGGCGCCGCATCCTAGTCTTTTCTCGATAATGGAAACACGCGCGACAGCTTACGATTCGAAAATCGAAGGCAACGTGATTTTTACGCGGTTCGATGCGGCGCTCAACTGGGTGCGCAAGAACTCGCTTTGGCCAATGCCAATGGGACTGGCCTGTTGCGCAATCGAGTTAATGGCCACGGCTGCATCGCGCTTTGATATCGCGCGTTTTGGTGCGGAGGTGATGCGTTTCTCCCCGCGGCAATGTGACGTGATGATTGTCGCGGGCACTGTCACTTATAAGATGGCGCTGGCGGTAAAGCGGATCTATGAGCAAATGCCGGAGCCAAAATGGGTGATTGCAATGGGCGCGTGTGCGTCCACTGGCGGAATGTATCGCTCCTACGCCGTGCTGCAGGGGATCGATCAGCTGTTGCCGGTCGATGTTTATATTTCCGGCTGCCCGCCACGTCCGGAAGCTTTGCTGGCTGGTCTGATGAAGTTGCAGGAGAAAATTTCGGACGAACCCGCATTTAGAAATCAGAAGCCAGAATTGGCCGAACGACTTGAAGAGGCATTCGGATGAAGTCTCGATCCGGCAGCCGACCAAGGAGCGGCGGTCTCCAGACCGCCGGGGCGATCTGGAGATCGCCCTTCCTTGAAGGACCCCTGATCTCTCGCACGCTGAATCGTTATGACTAACCAAGAACTACTCGATTCGCTCGAAAAATCATTCGAAGGCAAGCTTCACAACAAAACTGAATTTCGCGGCGAAACGACTTACACGATCGCTGCCGACGATCTTCGTGAGATCGCGAAATTCTGCCGCGACGAACTTACGTTCGATTATCTGCTCGACATCACCAGCATCGATAACTTTGGCGAAGAACCACGCTTCGAGATTCTTCATCACTTGTACTCGATGCCAAACGGTGTCCATCTTCGACTAAAATTCAAATTGTCCGAGGAAGTTGGCGCAGTCGATACCGTGTCGGACATCTGGCCAACCGCGAATTGGCACGAGCGCGAGATTTACGACATGATGGGCATAAAGTTTAATGGCCATCCCGATCTGCGTCGCATTTTGATGTGGGACGGTTATCCGTATTTCCCGCTGCGAAAAGATTTTCCGCTCGCAGGTTTGCCCAGCGAAATGCCCGACGTCGCGTTCACAAAAGTCACGCCGCTCGAAGGCGGCCCGTTTGTCACCGTCCCAAGCACCGCTGGCTCGAAGGATCGCGAACCTCGAGCGCGCCCGCAACAATCATAGAGCACTTACACCGGCCGCTCGATTAGATCACGCGGCTGAGATGGGCGGGGCGGTTTCGGGCTTTTCCGTGGCGGCCATTATGTCGGGGCGCACGGGTTCGTCGCGCAGAATGGTAGTCGTCTTTCCACTCGGCTTTGGGTAGGCAATTCGGCTGTGCAACATCGATATGAGAGTAAATCGAAAACGCTCGGCGATGATTTTGAGCTCGCCAAGTGTCAGATCGCAGTCGTCCAATTGCCGGTCGCTAATGCGCTCCTCGATTAGCTCATTAACGAGCGTTTCTATTTTTTGTGGTGTCGGTTTCACTAGACTGCGCGAAGCGCTTTCGACTGTATCCGCCAAACTTACGATGGCACTCTCTTTCGTCTGCGGTTTCGGTCCGCTGTAACGAAAACTTGCTTCGTGCACCTGAGGGACGTCGTCCTCGCGCAGCCTCATGATCTTGCCTCCGGCGAGTGCGTCTTCATGTTGCTGGAGCGCGCGTTGATAAAAATAACGGACGAGGGATGTGCCGTGGTGCTCTTGAATAATGTCTATCATGCGCTGGTTTAACCGGTGCTTCAGCGCGAGGTCCACCCCTTCTTTCACATGCGCGATGATGATCAACGCACTCATGGTTGGCGCGAGGTCATCGTGGGGGTTGCGCCCAAAACCCATGTTCTCGGTGAAGTATTCCGGTTTCACCAGCTTGCCAATGTCGTGAAAGTACGCGCAGACGCGGCAAAGCGTGGCGTTTGCACCGATCGCTTCCGCGCCGGCTTCAGCGAGATTGGCCACGACAAGGCTGTGATGATATGTGCCTGGCGCTTCTATGGTCATCCGGCGCAAGAGCGGATGATTTAGATCGGACGCTTCCAGCCAGGAAATGTCCGTCGTGATTCCAAACAGATTCTCGAGCATCGGCAGCGCGCCACCGACGATCATTGCGGTAATAATGCCATTGCCAATGGCGAGAGCGCTTTGCATCCCGAGCATGCCCCAGTCGTTGACCGTCGGATAGAACCAATTGATTGGCCCGATTAGACCAAACGTCAGCGACAACAACCAGATAGCGAGCCCGACGAAGAAACCGGCCCGGATCAACCTGCTGCGCCGGCGCACCTGCAGCGTGAGAGAGACAGCTGTAAATCCGCTGATCAGACTGGTGATCAAAAGAGGCGCATCGATGGGACCAAACAGCATGCTGCTCCATAAGCTCACGAAGAATGCAGCGTAGAGACCATGTTGCCGGCCCAGTAAGGCGCTGAGCACCAGCGGGGCAAGAGCGTAGGGCGTGATCAAACCGCCCATTTCCGGTTTCAGGAAGCTGTAGTTGCCACTGTTGCAAACGACCAGTAACAGTTTGGTGACCGCCAACTGGACAAAAATAACACAGAACACAAGAAAAAGCCGCGAGTTTTGCTCGAAACTCCTGGGCTGGTTGATCCAAAGCTGCGTGATCGCAGTTGCCAAAACCAGGAGCGCAATGACGAAGTTTTTTGTTGGCTCCGCTTGCTGACCACTGAAGACGAGAAACGCCAGACCACCAGCAAAAAGCGCAAAGATAAATACCTTGAGATAAGGCGAGCACTCCAGGTTGCGAATCAGTTCGCTGTGTGACCGGCGGCGGCGCTTTTTCCGGGAGGCGAGACCTCGTTTAACGAGGCGGCCGCGTTTCAGGAAATCAAACATATCGGTTATTTGTGAGATTATGGAGCGGGCGCGCGGTGCGCTTGATACGCGCCGATGATGGCGCGGACAAGCTCGTGCCGCACAACGTCGCGCTCAGTAAAATATACGGTGGCAATTCCGGGTACATTTTTCAAGGCCTGCAGTGCCTCGAGCACGCCTGACCGTTTGTTGGCCGGCAAATCAATCTGTGTGACATCCCCTGTCACGACACATTTGGAATTCAAACCAATTCGCGTCAGCAACATGAACATCTGCTCAGTTGTTGTGTTTTGGGCCTCATCAAGAATGACAAAAGCGTTGGATAAAGTGCGGCCACGCATGTACGCGAGCGGAGCCACCTCGATTGTCTGGCGCGCGATTGCCCGCTCCATTTCTTCCGGCTCAAGCATCTCCCGCAAGGCATCGTAGAGCGGGCGGAGATACGGAAGGACCTTCTGTTCCAGGTCGCCCGGCAAAAAACCAAGCGCTTCGCCCGCTTCCACCGCCGGACGAGTCAAAATAATCCGGGCTACCCGTTCCTTCTTCAATGCTGCCACTGCCATCGCGACTGCAAGAAAAGTTTTGCCCGTTCCAGCCGGTCCGATGCCAAAGACAATGTCATGGTTCTGGATTGCTTCGACGTAAGCTCTTTGGTTCGCGCTTCGCGCCAGGACCGGAGGCTTGCGCGAAGAGGTCATGATCTTAGTGGAAACAATGTCGCGCAGAGACTCATCGCGCTCTTCGGTCACAGCCTTTAGCGTGTAATTGAATTCGTGTTTTTGAATCTCCACGCCTTGTTGCCGCGCTTCTTCCAGCTGTTGAAACACCTGCTGCGCTTTATCGACGCCGCTGGGGTCGCCCTCGAGTTTCACCCAGCCTTCGCGCGTCGTCACTTTGACGCCTAACGAGTCCTCGAGGTTCTTCAAGAGCTTGATATCATTTGCGTAGAGCGACTGCAAAGCGCGTGGGCTCTCGAACTGCAAAGTCCGCGATTCAGTCATAATCGTGGCATGCCGCCGCCACGAATTCTACAGCTAGCGGAAACCATACACCAGCGCCCAGTGCGTCCGTTCCTCTGGCGATTGTTCTACGCTCACAATGATAAAGTAACTGCCTGTAGCCTTGGGGATAACGTGGGCGGCCGCGAAATGGCCTTTCTCCCAGCTGTCAGCTTCTTCTGCAAGCTTGCCGTCCGAATCGTAAACGTGAACGGCTACCTTTGCCTTGTCGACTTCCGTTCCCATCCAGAACCAGTATTCGTTTCCTTTGAACAACTGCTGCCGCACCGCTTTCTTTTCTCCGGAAGCGAGGTCACCTCCCCAGTAATCCTCGCGCACTTGAAACCCTTGCTTCACGTACGGCTCGGCCGCCTGAAGAGCAAATGATTGGGCGTCATCTACCGTCGCCAGAACGGAAGGCTGCAGTCCCGTTAAAACCAGCAGCAGAGAGCTTCCCCCGAGAAAAATCTTCGCGAAACCATTCATCGAGGTTCAGTCCCTGGTGACGATTCCCTGGTCAAGCCGCGTAGTGATCTCATTTACCTTCTTCACCGTTTCAGGCGGAATAGTGCGATCACCGACGTCAATCAAAGGTTTCACTTGGCCTAGAGCATCCTGAATTTGGCGGATAATTGGAAGATCAAACTCCGGCATTTCCTGGAGCCTTTTTTGAAAATAGGAAAGCAAATCGGGCTGGTGCAATAACTCCGCCCCATCGGCCGAAAAGTGCTCATCCACCACTGACGTCAACACTTCCGTTCCACGCAGCCATCCGCCCAGGCTCACCAGTTGCGACAATTTTTCATCATGCACTTCGTTCATCGCCTGTTGGACGCTGTTCTGGGTGCGATCCAGTTCCCGCCGCACATTGTTCCAATTACGCTTGTCTGCTGCTTCGATGATCGCCTTTGCATGCGGCGTGATCGAATTGCCCACCCCAATCCCTTTGGCCAGCGCCAGGACGCGCTGGCCAATATCTTTCACCGCTTCTGCGTCCTCTGCCTGGACCGCAATGAAACCATCCGCAATCACTGTCCCGAGCAAAAGCGCAATACGCGGACGCTCGGTAAGGTTTGGTCCTTTGTCACTGCGGACGTGTACCCTCCAGTTGACCGTGCCGAGCTTGTTTAGCGCTCCAAAGATCTCGTTCGGCAACGGCACGACAACGTCTTCCACGGTTGTGGACAGTTGCTTAATATTAATGTGCTGCGGCGCCTGGGTGCCATATGCGTAGACTGCAAGTCCACAGAGCACACCTACGCTCAACTTGAAATGTCTGATAAACGGCATCATTGGCAGTTTCGACGGTTGATTTCGGCTACGTATTCAGCTTGTAATGGAGCGAACCTTAACCGGAACTATTGCCGTAGACAACTCATGTCAGCACTGATTTTATTCGTCCCGTCAAATTGCGAACCGGCAGATGATTTGATGCGTCAAACTCCCGATTTCAAATTGCCATGGATTTGAACCGTCTGCAGGAGATTCTTCAACGAGCGGGTGCCCGGCGGATCACCGTCATCGGCGATTTGATGCTGGATGAATTTGTATGGGGAAAAGTCGGCCGCATCTCGCCCGAAGCTCCGGTCCCCGTCGTGGAGGTAACGGGCGAATCGTTTTACCCCGGAGGCGCAGCCAATGTCGCTCGTAACCTGCGTGAATTCGTCGACCGCGTCTCCGTAATCGGCATAATTGGCAACGATCCCAGCGGCCGTCAGCTGCGAGAACTCTTGGCGGCGCAAGACATCGACACGTCGAACGTGGTTGGGGATGACGACTTTCGCACGATCGTCAAGACGCGTATCATCGCGCTGCATCAACAGGTCGTTCGCGTCGATCGAGAAAAAATTGTCGCTCCCTCTGCAGCGCAAATTGAAAAGGCAGTGGCGGCGGTTCGAGACGGCATCCGAGAAACTGATGCCATCATTTTCGAAGATTATGGCAAAGGCTTTGTGACATCGGAATTAGTCACGCAAATTTCAAGAGAGGCGCGCGCGGCTGGCAAAATCGTAGCGGCCGATCCCAACCCACGACACTCCGTTAACTGGCACGGCGTCACAGTCGTGAAACCAAACCGCACGGAAGCGTTCCTCGCGGCGGGCGTTCCCTGGCGCGATCCCGAGGAAGCTCCGGAAAAAGATGTTGATCTTGAGCGCGCCGGAGAAGCGCTTCTTAAGCAATGGGAAACAAAATACGTCCTGATCACCTTGGGCGAACACGGCATGATGCTTTTTCAGAAGAACGAAACGCCGCACTATATTCCTACCAAGGCGCGTCAGGTTTTCGACGTTTCCGGCGCAGGCGATACGGCGATTGCCCTCTTCACGCTTGGGCTGGTCTGCGGCGCTACTCCGATTGAAGCGGCCGAAATTGCGAACTACGGCAGCGCCGTTGTCGTGAGTAAACTGGGGACCGCGACCGTAACGCGAGACGAATTGATCGCCAGTTTCCGAGAGGACAATGGAAATGAGTGATCGGCTCTCCCCCGCGGTGTTTATCGATCGCGATGGCACGATCA
The DNA here is from genome assembly GCA_036499375.1 of Candidatus Udaeobacter sp. Lineage (GTDB taxonomy): Bacteria > Verrucomicrobiota > Verrucomicrobiia > Chthoniobacterales > UBA10450 > Udaeobacter. Next base: position 88,111 of record DASYDV010000020.1, on the reverse strand, counting down.
TGGAAGATTGCGATTACTGTTCCGATCCAAAAGACGTGCGGATTTTTCCTGGTGTAGTCGACGCGCTATCGCGTTTGAAATCGCGAGGGTTCAAAGTAATCATCATCACAAATCAAAGCGGCATCGGGCGCGGATTCTTCACACTCGATCAATATCGCGCAGTGGAAGCGGACGTTTTGCGCCAGATCGGCGATGGATTGATCGACGCGACTTACTTTTGCCCCGATGTGCCCGGGCAGCCTTCAAATTGCCGAAAGCCCGAGCCCGGAATGATTATAGATGCCACTCGAGATCACCAACTCGATCTTTCCAAGTCGTTTTTGATTGGCGACAAAGAGATCGACGTCGAGTGCGCCCACAACGCCGGTGTGCGGGCCATGCGGGTGCAGACCGGAATTGAACGCGATACCACAGAAAGTAAGGCCGATTGGGTCGGCGACGATCTCCCTGCGGCCGTCGAAATGATCTTGGGAATTAGAGGATGATATTGCCGTCATTCCGAGCGAAGTCGACGAATCCCGCAGCGAAACCAAAAGGTAAGTCCACGGGGTCCTTCGACTCCGCTCAGGATGACACTGACGTGAGTAAGGCCGTGGGGATTATCCCGGCGCGCTGGAGTTCTACACGTTTCCAGGGAAAACCGTTGCATCTTGTTTTCGGTAAGGAGCTTCTGAGGCGCGTCTGGGAACAATGCCGGCGAGCGAAAAATTTAGATTCCCTGATCGTTGCTACCGACGACATGCGCATCGCACAGGCCGCTTTCGATTGGGGCGCTGAAGTCGCGCTGACCTCACCCGGACACCGCAGTGGAACCGATCGGATAGCCGAAGTCGCACGCAAAGCGAAGCAGTTCGGGTTGGTCATCAATATTCAGGGCGATGAACCTTTGGTCGATCCGCGTCTAATCGATAAACTGGTTCGAAAACTTCGCACGGATCGCAAACTCGACATCGTCACTGCCGCGCATCCGTTTGAAAATCCAGAGGACGCGCTGTCTCCCCACCAGGTCAAAGTGGTTGTCGATCTCAATGGCAACGCGCTTTATTTCTCTCGCGCGGCGATCCCATATGAACCTTCAAGGAGCGGCGGTTTCCAAATCGCCGAGTACTCAGGGCGGTTTGGAAACCAACCCTCCTTGTTTCTGCGGCATCAGGGCATCTATGGTTTTCGGCGCAATATGCTGCTGCAATTTGTAAAGTGGAAGCCGACTCCACTTGAACGCACTGAGTCGCTCGAGCAATTGCGCGCATTGGAAAATGGGGTAAAGGTTCATGTGCTCATCACTGCGAAGGGATCGCCTGGGATAGATACGTTGGCCGACGCAGAAGCGCTGGAGCAAAAACTTGCTCGCGCAGAAGGAAGGATCTCCCGATGAAGTACATTTTCGTTACAGGCGGCGTTGTTAGCTCGTTAGGCAAAGGCTTGACCGCAGCCTCTCTCGGCACATTGCTCGAAGCGCGCCGGCTCCGCGTTGTTCTCCAAAAATTCGATCCGTATCTCAACGTTGATCCCGGAACGATGAATCCGTCTCAGCACGGCGAGGTATATGTGCTCGATGATGGCGCAGAAACTGATCTCGATCTTGGCCATTACGAACGATTCACGAATTGCGTGCTCACCCGTCACAACAACCTCACCAGCGGCCAGGTATACGAGACAATCATTCTAAAGGAACGCCGCGGCGATTATTTGGGGAAGACTGTGCAGGTAATTCCGCACGTGACAGATATTATCAAGGACCGAATTCGCGAACTGTCAGACGAGACCAAATATGACGTCGTCATCACTGAAATAGGAGGTACGACGGGAGACATTGAAGGTCTGCCGTTCCTCGAAGCGATTCGTCAATTTATTCTCGAAGTCGGCCCGCAAAACGTGGTGAACATGCACGTCACCCTTGTTCCCTACATCAAAGCTGCGCACGAATTGAAAACAAAGCCGACGCAACAAAGCGTGGCGAAGCTGCGTGAGATCGGTTTGCAACCACAGGTATTGATTTGTCGCACGGAAAAACCGCTCGACTCCGATGTGCGTCGCAAATTGTCAATGTTTTGCAGCGTTACAGAAAAGGCGGTGATCGAGGAGCGCGACGTCGAGCACACAATTTACGAGGTCCCGCTGACTCTGCATGCGGAGGGACTCGATCAACTGGTCTGCGATCTCCTGCATCTTGAAACGCCTCAACCCGATCTGAAAGACTGGCGAAAATTCGTTGAGCGCGTCATTAGTCCGAGCAAACGGGTTACGATTGGGGTCGTCGGCAAGTACATGGACGTGCACGACGCCTACAAGAGTATTTACGAGTCGTTAACTCACGCCGCGGCGAGTGAAGACTGCGGAATCGATCTAAAACTGATTGACGCCGAATTTCTCGTCGAAAACGTCGATGCCCAATTCAAAGATGTGGCCGGCATCCTTATTCCCGGAGGATTTGGCGTGCGCGGCGCGGAAGGAAAAATCGAAGCGGCGCGTTACGCCCGTGAGCACAGAATCCCTTATCTCGGCTTGTGTCTTGGGATGCAGGTGGCCACGATTGAATTCGCGAGAAACGTCTGTGGAATCAAGAACGCCAATAGCACCGAGTTCGACAAGGATACTTTGGACCCTGTCATTTCGCTCCTGGAAGAGCAGCGTGGCGTATCTAACAAAGGCGCGAGTATGCGGCTGGGCACATGGCCCACAAAAATCCTTCCAGGCACACTCGCGGAAAAAATCTACGGCGACACCGAAGTAACGGAGCGGCACCGGCATCGCTACGAGTTCAACATGAAATACCGCGACCGGATGAATGCCAAAGGCTTTGTGATTTCGGGAACCTCGCCGGATGGAACGCTGGCCGAGTTGATCGAACTGCGTGATCATCCGTACTTTGTCGGTTGCCAGTATCACCCCGAATTCCAAAGCAAACCAAACAAACCGCATCCCCTCTTCAAAGGATTCATTCAGGCGTCTCTCGCCCATTCCGCGGACCGTGCTCCGCGCGTCGCAGGCGATCAAGAATCGCCGCGCCGAGTCCTTGAGAGGGAACTCGTTCCGCAACGATAAGATCGAGACCGAGCGAATCGAGCTCGCGCAGATAACGGAAAAGACTGGCAGCCGCTTCGCGAAGATCTTGTTGTTCGCTTAGATGGCGAACGGCTGCGAATTTCTTCTCCGAGTTGGTTGGATTCCATGCCAGTAATCCAACTCGCTGGTTTCTCTGCAGCGAGAATGATTCAGCATTGTCGATCAAACGCAACGGCGTTCCAGGCGCATAATGCGATGGCAATTGTCCGGGCGAGGAAATTTTTGATGTCGGCGTCGGGCGGACGATTTCTGCAAACTCGGACAGCTGTTCGGTTGTAATCGGACCGCGCCGCAAGATCCCGATCCTCCCGTTCCGAACAGTAACGATTGTCGATTCAATTCCATGTTCTGTCGGTCCGGCATCGACGATTAGTGAAATGCGTCCCTTGAGTTCGTCGAACACGTGTTGCGCAGTTGTGGGACTGATTCGACCGAAACGATTTGCGCTCGGCGCGGCAAGCGGTTCCCCAAACACGCAGATAATCTTAGCAAAAATAGGGTGCGCGCTCATTCTGACCGCGACGGTATCGAGTCCTGCCGTCACGATCTCAGGAACGATCTCGCGCCTTGGCAAAAGGATCGTGAACGGCCCGGGCCAAAACTTGCCTGCCAGTTTTAAAATCAGTTGCCGATCACCCACTGAAATATCGGCAATCTTTTCCAGCCACTGGCGGTCAGGAATGTGAAGGATCAGTGGATTGAACCGCGGTCGCTCTTTTGCTTCAAAGATTTTCGCAACCGCAATTGGATTCAGCGCATTGGCAGCGAGACCGTAAACAGTTTCGGTCGGCAGCGCGACAGTCTCGCCTCTTCGCAGCAGTTCAACCGCACGTGTGACTGCCTTCTCGCGTTGGGCCGCCGTTGATGTTGCGAGGAGATCGGTTTGCATTGGTCATCGCATCGCACGGTGTCATTCCGAACCAAGTCGAGGAATCCCGCCGCGAAACCAAAACATAACTCCACTGGATCCTTCGACTTCGCTCAGGATGACTGTGTTTGTGTTGGCAATTTTGCGGCCAGCACGCTCTCGCTCTGTTTCCTGCGAAAAGCTTCAAGATTCTCTCGGATCTTTTCATCCGAAAGGCCGAGGATGGCCGCAGCGAGGAGCGCCGCGTTTTTCGCGCCGGCCTCGCCTATGGCCAGGGTGCCGACGGGAATCCCGCCCGGCATTTGCGCTGTGGACAACAGCGAATCGAGTCCCTGAAGCTTTGATTGAATTGGAACGCCGAGAACCGGCAACCATGTGTGAGCAGCAATGACTCCAGCCAGGTGTGCCGCACCGCCGGCGCCAGCAATGATCACTCGCAGGCCGCGGTCGGCTGCGCTTCGTGCGAACTCTGCAGTTGCGTCAGGTGTCCGGTGTGCGGACAGCACTCGTGCTTCGTTCGGTATTCCAAGTCCATTCAAAGTTTCCACGGCGTTGCGCATCGTATCCCAATCCGATTTGCTTCCCATAATTACGGCAACCAAAAGATTTGATTCAGGCATGGGCGAATTGTAGGGCGTTTGATTCGTCTGCGCCAGCAAACTCACCCTTCGGGCTTCCCGTCTATGTCGCTCGGCGCCCGCCGGCTCCATTCAACAAAACGCCAACTCGCCGGGCACATTTCATTAACACCGCGCTTCAGCGCGGTGACAGACGCGCTGCATCTTTAAAGCCGTTTAAACGGCTTCCTGCTTTTCCTGCCGTGATGGACCTGGCTGAAGCCAGGTGTTAATGAGATATTGTGCAGTGAACCCAGCGGGCAAATCGATCGTTCTCATTGGCATGATGGGTTCCGGCAAGTCTTCCGTTGGACGCTGTCTGAACCGACGAACGGGTCTCGCTATCCTGGAAACCGACGAGATGGTTGCTTCGAACTTCGGACTGTCGATTCCAGAAATTTTTTCCAAGCACGGCGAAAAGAAATTTCGCAAGGCGGAGACGGAAGTACTTCGGATCCTCTCAACAACCAAACGGGCAATCATCGCCACAGGCGGCGGGATGGTGTTGCGCAAACAAAACGTGGAAATTATGAAGCGACTCGGTTTGATCGTGTGGCTCGACGGCAACGAGGAAACGCTCTTTGCAAGAGCCTCACGAAGAACAGATCGGCCATTGCTGCAAACGAAAAATCCCAGAAAAGCGTTCTCGCAAATCCATGATGAACGCAGACCTTTGTACGCGAAAATTACCAATATCCGCATCGACACGTCGGAGCTTACAGGTGAAGAAGTCGCCATTGCGATCTTGAGCAAATTGAAGAGGGCAAATCCCAAAGAGGGGTTACCGTTCCAGTCATAAAATCATGACGCAGATTCCGGCGGCAGAATTGAAAGGGCGGCTTGTCTCTTTCGCCAGAGACGCCGGTTTTGATTCCTGTCGCGTTGCGATGTGCAATCTACCCGCGCACGCAACCGAGTTTCGTGAATGGCTGCACCAGGGGGCTCATGGCGAAATGAATTACATGCAACGCGGCGAGGAGAAGCGGTGCGATCCGGAGAAGATCCTACCGGGTGCGCGATCGATCGTTGCTCTGGGGTTAAATTATTTTCAAGGCAACAAAACTCAAAACGGCGTGGCAACAGGAAAAATCGCGCGCTACGCCTGGGGAGACGATTATCACGATGTCGTTGCGGCAAAGCTGGACGGGATCGACGAGTTTCTTCGCAGTTTTGGTGGCCGTCAAAAATGTTATGTCGACACCGGGCCGGTGTTGGAACGCGATCACGCCGCGCAAGCCGGCGTTGGTTGGCACGGCAAAAGTACCATGCTCATCGATGAACGGCTTGGAACGTGGTTCTTTCTCGCAGAAATCTTGACCACACTGGAACTGCCGGCTGATGACCCGGTTCAGAATCGTTGTGGAACGTGCGAGCGCTGCATCCAGGCATGTCCGACTGGGGCAATTACCGGGCCCCATCAACTCGACGCGCGCCGATGCATCTCCTACCTCACCATCGAACTGAAAGGGCCGATCCCGCTGGAGCTTCGTCCCCTTATCGGTAACCGGATCTTTGGTTGCGATGATTGTCTCGAAGCGTGCCCTTGGAATCGGTTCGCTCAGGAATCTCGGGAAACCGCGTTCTCCGCACGCCGATCAACAACCGGCATGTCGCTAAGGGAATATTTGAACTTAAACGACGCCGAGTTCCGGATCCTTTTCAAAAATTCGCCAATCAAACGAATCAAGCGGCGCGGGTTTGTGCGCAATGTTTGTGTCGCGCTGGGCAACGTGGGCGACCGATCCAACCTTCCCGCACTGGAACGTGCGGCAACAGATCCGGAGCCACTGATCGCAGAGCACGCGACATGGGCGATCAAACAGATTCAGGACCGGCAAAGACAGGCGCTGCCGGAAAGTGTTTGAATCCAACTCCGTCGCGAGCAGCATCTCACGATTGAGTGGCTTGAACGTGCGCCCTTGGCGAAAGTCTAAAAAGAGTTAATTTCGATGCCCATAAGCGAACCTGGCATGCACCAAGCGTTGACCACCCCCCCACTCGTCCGTGACGCCGCGAAGAAGCGACGACTGCGCCGCAGGCGCTGGATTCTTTTCGGTTCGGCAGGGGCAGCGCTCCTGGTGATCCTTGCGTTCATCGTCGCAGGCAAACGTGAGAAACCGATTCCAATAACGACCGAGAAGGCCGTGCGCCGAACGATTCTGCAGACGGTCTCCGCCACTGGCAAGATACAGCCTGAAACCGAAGTGAAAATTTCACCGGAAGTGGCCGGCGAAATTATCGAACTGCCGATTGAAGATGGCATGCAGGTAAAAAAAGGCGACCTGCTTGTAAAGATTAAGCCCGACTCATACAGGGCGCTGCTCGAACAACAGGAAGCGGCGATCAGCGCGGCGAAAGCGACGAACCTTCAGCAAAAAGCGACGATGCTGAAGACCCAGCACGATTTCCAGCGCGCCAAGGATTTGTTCGATAAAAAGCTGATTTCAGAGCAGGAATACAACGCGGCTGAAGCAGCTAACGACGTCGCGAAAAATACCTACGAAAGCTCATTGCACGAAATCGAGCGGGCACAGGCCAGCTCCAGCCAGGCGCGCGATCAACTGGAGAAAACGACGATCTATGCGCCAATGGATGGAACGGTAACGGTTTTGAACAGCAAACTGGGGGAACGTCTCGTTGCGACCAATCAATTTGCGGGAACCGAAGTCCTGCGCGTAGCCGACCTCAATCACATGCAAGCCGTCGTTGACGTTAACGAGAATGATGTCGTCAACGTCAAGATTGGCGATAAAGCCGACGTGAAAATCGATGCGTATGCGGATCGCAAATTCCACGGTGTCGTGCAGCAAATCGCCAACACCGGAAAGACCACCGGCGCGGGTACACAGGAGGAAGTCACAAACTTCGAGGTAAAAATTCGCATCGACGATCACGACGTGGCGTTGCGCCCCGCTCTGAGCTGCACTGCCGATATCGAGACGAACATGGTCAAGGATGCCGTCGCGGTGCCGATGCAGAGCGTGACGATTCGCACCGGTGACACCAACCTCAGCCCGGAGGAGATCGAAAAACAGAAGCAAAAAATAGCGGCGCGCGACAAGGACGACAACAAGGCAGAACTGAGCAATGACCGTCTTGAGAAACAGACGCAGAGAGAAGAAAGAGAAAAGCTGGTCAAAGTTGTGTTCGTCAAGAATGGCAACAAAGCGCACATGGTGAAGGTGACCACAGGAATTGCCGACGATTCCTACATGGAAATCAAGAGCGGCATCAAACCCGGTGACGAAGTGATTGCGGGTAGTTACAGCGCGATCAGCCGCAAATTAAAGGAAGGTGCGAAGGTCGCTTACGACAAGGAAGCGGCAAAGTGATGAATGACGAGTGCGGTACGGTACTCGAACCGGTCTTTGCCCTAACCAGCAAAATTCGTCGGATGCCAAATGGTTTGCGTCGGAAACTCCACGCGCTGCAATAACTCGTCACTCGTCACATGTCATCCGTCACTGGATCGGCGGAGCCGATCATCATCGACATCGAGAACATCACGAAGGACTACGTGATGGGCGAAGAAACCGTTCACGCGCTGCGCGGTGTGTCACTTCAAATTCGCAGTAACGAATACCTCGCCATCATGGGACCCAGTGGCAGCGGCAAATCGACGCTGATGAACATGCTCGGCTGTTTGGATACCCCAAGTTCCGGACGCTACGAATTCAATGGCCGTGACGTCTCCGCAATGAGCGACGATGAACTTGCGGCCATTCGCAATCGCGAGATCGGATTTGTTTTTCAAACGTTTAATCTTCTTCCCCGCGCTGACAGCCTGCGGAATGTCGAGCTTCCGCTTGTTTACGCCGGGATTGATTCTGAAACGCGCTGGGAACGCGCCGCGACCGTGTTGCGGGAGGTAGGACTTGGCGATCGTTTGCATCACAAGCCTAACGAACTTTCAGGAGGCCAACGTCAGCGCGTGGCGATTGCACGGGCTTTGGTAAACGATCCATCGATCATTTTAGCCGACGAACCGACCGGTAATCTCGATTCCAAAACGGGCGAAGAAATCATGGCGCTCTTCGAAAATCTCTATCGACGCGGGCACACCATAATTCTCGTCACGCATGAAGCTGACATTGCACAGCATGCACGGCGTACCGTCCGCTTGCGCGACGGGCTGATTGAAAGCGATGACGGCGACTTCAATGGAATTGACGTGTCGCCGATCGAAGATCCGCTCGAAGCTGATGTTACGGCTTACAAATGAAACGGTTCGCCTACGAGCTAAGCGAAAGCTGGAAGATCGCCGTGGCACAGATGCGATCCAACAAAACGCGTTCCACACTCACCGCGCTCGGCGTCATCATTGGGATTGTCGCCGTGACCCTGATGGGCACAGCCATTTCCGGAATCCAGGTTGGATTTGACAAAAGCATGGCCATTTTTGGCGATGACGTGCTCTACGTATCGCAATGGCCGTGGAAGCCCGTGGATGATTGGTGGAATTATCGCGACCGTAAAAAGATCAAGACAGAGTATGCCGAGCCGATCAATCGCATCATCGCTGCCACTCCGAATTCGAATCTCGTAATCGCGGTGCCGACTTCCAGTTTGCTGCGCAGCGTGAAGTACGGACAAAGCGAAGTTAGCAATGTTCTGATCAGAGGCACCGTATCGGATTATCTGATCACTTCCACGTTCGACTTCAGCGAAGGGCGTTTCTTTAACGAAATCGAATCTCGCGGCGGCGCCAATGTGTGCGTAATCGGCTACGATGTGGCTGACGCATTGTTCCCTTCCGAAAGCCCGATCGAAAAATCCGTTTTGATTAACGGACAACCCTTCAGAGTAATCGGCGTCATTTCACGCCAAGGCACATTTCTCGGCTTGTTCAGCCTTGATTCGATTGTGGTGATGCCGCTGCCGGCATTTCAAAAATATTTCAGCGCGAAGAGCGACTCGGACATTCTCGTGAAAGTGAAGGACAAAACAAGGCTGGCCGAAGCGAAAGACGAGCTGACTGGAGTCATGCGGCGAGTCCGCGGGTTAGCGCCGGAGCAAAAGGACGACTTTAGCATTAACGAACAGCAGGCGCTCAAGAGCACACTGGATCCGATCAAGAACTCCATCGCCATCGCCGGCCTTTTCGTTACTGGCCTGTCGCTTTTCGTCGGAGCGATTGGGATCATGAACATCACCTTTGTGAGCGTCAAAGAACGCACGCGTGAAATTGGAACGCGCAAAGCCCTTGGTGCACGAAGACGCACGATCCTTCTTCAATTCCTGATCGAATCCACTTCGCTTTGTTTATTGGGCGGATTGATCGGGTTGGGAATTGCGTACGTAATGTGCAGCGGTATCGGCAAGGCGTTCCCCTCTTTTCCGGTCCGTTTCTCGCTCGACCTGGTACTTGTAAGTATGGCCGTCTCAATCTTCACTGGTTTGTTTTCCGGTTTCGCCCCCGCCTGGTCAGCCTCGCGCCTCGATCCAGTAGCTGCGCTCCGCTATGAATGATGGAGTAATGGAGTGTTGGAGTAGTGGACTGTTGGCTTTCGAAGCGAAATCATTACTCAATTACTCCGTTACTCCAGCATTCCAGTTTTTGGCTGCATGTTATTTAAAGAAATAATTAAGATGGCCCTGGCCTCGTTAGGCGCGAACAAGCTGCGCGCTGCTCTAACGATGATGGGCATTACTATCGGCGTCTTCTCAGTGATTTCAGTGATGACTGCCATCGGGGCGCTGCAATCATCCATCGAAAGCGGCATTAGTTTTCTCGGCTCCAATATTTTTCAGTTCGCCAAATACCCGGCGAACGTAAATGTCGGAGGTGAGATTAAGAAAAAATATCAGAACCGCCGCAATGTCACGTATCGAGAAGCCCTCCATTACGCAAAATTAATGGAAGGCAACGCTCGCGAGATTTGTCTGAAAAGTTTCGGTTACGAGGTAAAAGGACAAGCCGTCTACAACGGCGTAAAAACGACGCCAAGTCTCCTAATCGTCGGCACGAACCGTAGCTTTTTGGCTGCCAACGCACACACCATGGGCTACGGCCGCAATTTGAACGACGAAGACGTCGAGCTTTCGCGCCGGGTAATCGTCGTCGGAAAGATAATCGAGAGACGATTGTTCCCGCACGAAACGCCGATCGGCAAAGTCGTCAGGGTGAGCGGTCACACGTACACGATCGTCGGCGTTCTCGCCGAGAAAGGGACCTCATTTGGCCAGAGTCAGGACGATCTTTGCATCATGCCGATCACGCGCTTTTTCGAGGATTACGGTGAAGCGAAACGGACCGTTAACATTGCCACGCAAGCTTTCTCCACCGAGACTTACAATCAGACGCTGGACAAAGGCATAAGCGCCATGCGCATCGCGCGCGGACTTCGCGCCGACCAGGAAAACGACTTCGAGATTTACTCGAATGACTCCCTTAAAAGCGCGTTCACGTCCATAGCCGGCATCGTGCGCATCGGTGCATTCGTCGTCAGCTTCATCGCGCTTGTAGCTGCGGGAATCGGGATCATGAATATCATGCTCGTCAGCGTTACGGAACGGACAAAAGAAATCGGTGTGCGGAAATCCATCGGCGCGCGCAGTCGGGACGTTCTGCGTCAATTCCTGACCGAAGCAGTGTTCATCTCGGAGGCTGGCGGGACCCTGGGGATTATTCTTGGAATCATCGCCGGGGACCTGCTCGCTGTTTGGCTGAAAGTGGACATCATCTTTCCGTACGGCTGGGCAATTGCTGGCCTTCTCGTCTGCTCAGCCATCGGCATCGGCTTCGGCCTGTACCCCGCCTATCGCGCAGCCAATCTCGATCCCATCGAAGCGTTGCGCTACGAATAAGGCGTTCTTGTTTAAGTAGTCGATTAACAAAAGATTCGTGTAATTGGTCAAAAAGAGCCGGCGTTTCAAATTTGATGACGTGAGGCAAAGATTCCGCCTCACTGCCACAGAGAAACGAGTAGCAGTGTTCGTTGCCGCGGCATTCGTGCTTGGGTTGATCACGAAATGTTACCGCGACGCGCATCCGTCACCGGCTACATCTCAAGCTAAGACTCATCAGGCTCAGGACAGGCTGCGAGCCTCCGCCGGGGTTAACACACACAAACCCCGCGCCTCATCGATCACTTCGGGACAAAAGGGAACGCGGAAATCTGCACGAACAGAGAAACTCAAGTCGCCAGGTCCGCCGTTGGAGTCCGAGCAAGAGCAAGAATAGAGGAGCGGGAGTTATCTTCCGCATATCATGTTTGCGAAGGCCATCGTTCCCGCACATCATTGCCCAGTGACCGATCACGTTGACGCGTTCACGAAGCAGATTTGTGAAGTCATTGTAGGCAAGAATCAGGCTGTTAAGCTTGCGGTCACCTGTTTGCTCGCGCGCGGCCATCTATTGATTGAAGACATTCCGGGCGTTGGGAAAACTACCCTCTCTCAGGCGCTGGCGCGCTCGCTGGCGCTGGCTTTCCAGCGCATCCAGTTTACGAGTGACCTGCTGCCGGCCGATATTCTTGGCAATTCCATCTTCGATCGCAGTGAGCAGCGCTTTGTGTTCCATCGCGGCCCGCTCTTTTCGCAAGTCGTGCTCATCGACGAGGTCAACCGCACGACCGCCAAGACGCAGAGTGCGCTGCTTGAAGCGATGGAGGAACAGCGGATCTCGATCGACGGCGTGACATATGACTTGCCCGAGCCATTTTTTGTAATCGCGACGCAGAATCCGCAACATGCAGTGGGCACTTTTCCGCTGCCTGAATCTCAACTGGATCGTTTTCTGATGCGGATCGAATTGGGCGTGCCAGATCGTGCCAGCGAACGCGCAATGCTTTTGGGGATGGATCGACGTGAGATGCTAAAGGAATTGAAGCCAGTGATCAGCCCGCGAACGTTGATCGAGATTCAAGATAAAGTCCGAAAGGTCCACGCTTCTCCGGCATTACTCGATTATCTGCAGGACTTGCTGGATGCATCTCGGCAACGCCACAGCACGGGGTTATCGCCACGCGCAGGTTTGGCTTTGCTTCACGCCTCCCAAGCATGGGCGCTGATGCATGGACGCGACACGGTTTTACCCGAAGACATCCAGGCTGTAGGGGTCCCGGTCATGGCGCATCGATTAGGACACGATATCGAACAGCCCGGACAAAGCGGACGCACACTCGCTGACCAACTGTTACACAGCGTGCCGGTCCCGTGAAGGCAAAGAAACCTCCGCTGCTTTACCCGACCGCAGGTTTTGCCGGGCTGTTATTTGTGCTGGCCGCGATGTGGTATGCGGCGTCGAGTCAAAATAGTGCCGCAGTTTACCTGCTCTTGTTCGCATTGCTGGCGGTCTTTCTTGTTTCTATTCCGCACACCTTGATCAACCTCGCGGGCGTCACGATTACGCTTGAATCGGCCAAGCCATCGTTTGCAGGGCAAGAAGTCTCTTTGCCCGTCGAAATGGCGAACACTTCCCGTCGGACACGCTATGGAATCGAGCTGGCACTGTCAGGCCCGGGCAACCAGCGCGAACGTATCGACCGCATTCCGCCTGGAAAGGCCGCTCGCCTGACACTTCGATTTCCCGCGCTGCAGCGAGGCGAACATAAGACAGGGGTATTGCGCCTAACGAGTGCTTACCCGCTCGGTTTTATTCGCGCCTCGAAGAAATTTGTCTCCTCTCAAACTTACCTTGTCTATCCCAGACCGGCCGGACATCCTCAATTGCCGGCGAGCCGCACGCACTCGCCTGAAAGCTGGACCCGGGCTGACTTTGGAGAAGGCGATGATTTCTCTGGAGTCCGGGCATACATCCCCGGCGAATCGCAACGTCACATCGACTGGAAAGCGGTGGCCCGCGGGCAGCCGTTCATGACCAAGCAATTTGTCGCTGAAGCGGAGGCCGCCGTGCATCTCGATTTTGCCACTCTTCGCCTGGCTGACGTGGAAGAGAGATTGTCCCAACTGGCGCTTTGGGTGATCGAAGCCGAACGCGCGCGGCGTCCCTATAGTTTGCGTCTTCCGGCCACCTACATTCAGCCAAGCTTCGGACAATCGCATTTTCATCAGTGCTTGCGAGCACTCAGTTTATTTTAAGGCAAAGAGCATGAGTAAGAGCATGACCAGAAGGGACATCAGTATTCCGCGGCGACCACTGCTTTGGCTGGCGGCGGCATTGCTCTTCACGCTGCCGCCAATGTTTGGTTCCCTCGCGACCTGGGTCCCGTGCCTCTTTCTATTCGCGCTCGCAGCGAAATTTTGGATGGAACCAAGGGGTTACCATCTTCGCTTTGCGGCTTTAAAACTGATGCTCACGGGCGTCGCGCTAGTCGCGATCTTCGTTAGCTACGGTTCCCTGAATGGCGTTGAGGCAGGGATATCGCTTCTTGTCGTTCTCATGGCTCTCAAAGTTTTGGAAGCGCACACCGCGCGAGAGTTCCAGATCATGATCCTCATAGGATGGGTGCTTTGTCTTTGCGGATTTTTTCTTTCTCAGGACTTCGCCATCGCGCTTTGCCTGCTGACCGGATTCGCGTTGCTGCTCGTGGCACTTATTCAGTTTCATCGTGGATCATCACCTGGCGTATTCTGGCCTGCGCTGAGCACGACAATCCGGCTTCTTGCTCAGGCGGCGCCGCTCGTCGTCCTCCTGTTTCTTTTGTTTCCACGAATCAACACCGGGTTCCGGTTTGAATTGCGCGCTCTGCGTTCGGCGAGCACCGGTTTTTCCGATCGACTTTCTCCTGGAAGCATCGCGGCTCTTGCAAATTCTTCCGAGATCGCCTTCCGCGCGGAGTTTCCGGGAACCAAGAATCAACCGCCAGGTCCGATGTATTGGCGCGGCGTAGTCATGTGGCAGTGCGATGGGATGGATTGGCGAGCTCCTTACGCACCGGCTTCAATCTCTCGTTTACAAAAGCAATCCCCCACCGGCGATCTGATTCGACAGAAGATTACACTCGCACCGCATGGTGCCCACTGGATGTTTGCGCTCGATCGGCCGTTTCAAAGCACGCCTGGCGCCATGCTCGCGTATGGCAATTATCTCTGGAGCGTTCAGCCAGTTCGGAAGGCACGCCAGTACGAAGTCGTTTCGTCGTTCAGGAGTACGCCGAGGGAATTGTCGGCGCGTGAACGCGAAGAGGCGCTGAAGCTCCCGCCATCGATTAGTCCGGCCGTGCGTGGTCTGGCCCAATCCTGGGTCGCGCAGAGTTCCAATCCACGCGGTATAGTAAAAAGCGCACTTCAATTTTTCCGAGAGCAAGGGTTTCGCTATTCGTTATCGCCAGGCGAATATGGGAATAACGATCTGGAAGAGTTTCTCTTTCGTCGTCGCGTTGGCTTCTGCGAACATTACGCGACCAGTTTTGCTGCCCTGATGCGATTGGCAGGAATTCCTGCGCGTCTTGTCGTCGGCTATCTGGGTGGTGAGTACAACGATCTTGGTCATTTCTTTCTCATTCGCCAAGCGGACACTCATGCCTGGTGCGAGGTCTGGCTCCCGGAGAGCGGATGGACACGCATAGATCCAACCAGTGTCGTTGCACCGGGCCGCTCCAGTTTGGATCTAAGCTCGTTTCTGGAGACACGCACCGCTTCTGGGCAAATAGAAGGCCGCCGCAGCGGGTTGATCATGCGCTTGGCGCGATCGGCAATATTTACCAATATTCGCCTTGCCTGGGAAACGATCAATTATGAGTGGGACACCGCGTTTTTGGCCTACGATGCCGACGTACAGGACGTATTTCTGAGCTCCATCGGCATCGGCAACCGCGGAACGTTCGTTCTCATCGTTGGAATCGCGCTGGTGGCGGTCTCTCTGTTGGTGATTTATGCCGTCTGGCTGCAACTACGCACACGCTCTCGCCTGGATCGAGTCAAGGAGTTGTACGAACGTTTTTGTCGCAAGGCAGCCAGGCTGGGCGCGCGGCGCGAGCCATGGGAAGGCCCGTCAGATTTTGCACGGCGAGCCGGTCAATTGTTGCCTAACGAATCAGAACGCATTCGACGAATTTCGACGACGTATATTGCGCTGCGCTATTCGCCACAAACCGCTGGCATAGGTCACGACGCGTTCGCGAAAGAAGTGAGCGCCTTCGCCGCACATCGGTAGTGACGGGCGCCGCCTGGCTATAAATACTTTTCCGGAATCGGGTGTTCCGTGGTCTCGTGCTGCCAATAGACCGACAGGATCCACCAGCGCTGGCCGTCATTGAACAATTGGAAGCTATTAATACCGCGCATGAACGGCGCGGGGTCGCTCGGATCGTGATGCGATTCGTAAGTGCTCCAAACATGCGCAATCCGGCCAAACACTTCTGTTCGCCGCGCTATCTCCGTCTCGTAAAAGCCCTTCTGCAAAAGTGGCCCTACCCGTACGATGTAACTCTCGACATCCAGAATTTGCGGCTCAATAGCGACGTCATTTCGTCCAGGAACGCTCGCGGTTGGAATTAAGCGCGCGCCAGGATAAAACAACGACCGTTCGCGGTTCCAATCGCGCTTCTTACCGGCGGGTCCGGAGATCACATCGTACGCGGCCGCAATGATCGCGTCGATCGACTCCACGTCACCATGATTTGCCTTGGGACCTTCCATCGTAACCGGCTTATGATGCAGCCTGTCCGTGTTCGACGTTGGACGTTGAGCGTTGGGGGTTGGACGTTTTCTTCGTGATTTCCAGCACCTTCATCGCGGCATTATGCCCGGGAATCCCGCTAACGGCGCCGCCGCGCAACGCGCTGGAACCGCAAAGAAAGACATTTTCGTATTGAGTTTCTACGCCCCACGTGCTGACCTGCTCTTTCCGTTCAGCGAAGGGAAATGTCGGCGCGGTTTGGAAGATGTTTCCATGATACATTCCCAGCTCATCCTCGATGTCGACCGCGCTTTTGCTTTCGATACAAGGCCGACCGTCACGCGAAACCGCCAGGCAACTTTCGATTGGCTCTTCCAGCCATTGGTTAATGCTAGCCAGGTACCTCTTCTCCCATTCCCGCCGCATCGCTTCATTGTCCCGCACAAATAAGCTCCATGGGGCGTCCAGTCCGAAGAGTGTCATCGTGTGAAAGCCCTGGTCGCGTAACTCCGGCGCGAGAATGCTGTCGTCAGTTAGAGTGTGGCAATAGATCTCGCACGGTGTTTTTGCTGGCAGCCTGCTGTCGGATGCGTCGTCGTAGCTGCCAATCATTTGTTCGTATCCTTCGTCGCTGTGGAATGTCCCGCAAAACGCCTCACT
The DNA here is from genome assembly GCA_036499375.1 of Candidatus Udaeobacter sp. GTDB lineage: Bacteria > Verrucomicrobiota > Verrucomicrobiia > Chthoniobacterales > UBA10450 > Udaeobacter. The sequence continues at coordinate 71,376 of DASYDV010000020.1, read as the reverse complement.
CGCGGAAAGTTTTTTTGCCTTCATTTTTGGCAACCGGCTTAGCAGCATGTTGATCTTGAAAACGGAACCCTCGTCAGTGCGGTCCGGCTGAAAGAAACGACCCGTATACTTTGCCAGTAGGTTGCGACCGAAGTTGACCAGGAGAAATCGCGCCTCGACGGTCTTCTCTTTTCCGTCCTCGTGAAACTCAACCGTGCGGTTTTTACCGGTGACGTTCAGCGCGCGGACGTGAACATTCGTGAGCATTGTGGCGCCCGCTCCGCGCGCTGCGCGTTCCAGTTCGGACGAGACTGCACCCATCCCGCCGACCGGCACCTTCCATTCGCCTGTTTTGTTGCCTATGAGGTGATAAAGAAAACAACGGTTCTGCAGAAGCGAAGGATCGTGCGGATGCGTTAACACGCCGATTTTTGCATCCGTGAATACGAGGCCACGCACCAAATCGTCTCGCAGGTAGCGCTCGATTGCGTTCCCCAGCGGTTCCTCAACCAAACTGTGCCACGACTCGCGTCCCGCCCCTCCGGGATCATCTTTGAACCAGCGCGCCATGTCCGCTTTAGAGACCAGTGGCTCGAGCATCGAATCCCACACCCGCTCGGCGAACGCGCGCGGCAACGCGTAAAAACGTTTGAGCGCCTCGTGTTCGGTGTCGTTTCCAGTGAGCTCAAACATCGACCGGCGGCTCACCTCTTCGTCGACATTGCTCAAGAGCAATGCGTTATGGTGTCCGTGACTTACGTATGGAGTGCACGAGGCCGTGGCGCGGCGGCGCAGCTCCAGCTTCAGGCCGAGGTCGCGGATAATCTTATGCGGGAGCAAACTGACAAGGTACGCATACCGCGACAAGCGCGCGTCGTAATCGGGGAAAATTTGCTGCGAAGTTGCCGCTCCGCCGATGTAATTATTTTTTTCCAACAACAGCACGCTCAACCCCGCGCGCCCGAGGTACGCCGCCGCCACCAGGCCATTATGCCCGGCTCCAAGGATGACTACGTCGTACTGTGATTTCATGTCAAGGCAGGAGCAAACGCTCAACGTCCAACGTCCAACGCTCAACGTCCAACTCAGAAATGCATCCCGCGCAAGGGCGCCCCAAGTAGCTATTGAGCCTGTAAAATTGCGGTGAAGTTCGTTCTGAATTGAGCATTCGAAGTTGAGCGTTGAGTATTGGGCGTTTGTTGCAATACCAACAAGCTTGCAGTCCGCAAGCAAACTATGAATCTTCTGCGACGATGGGCGCCTTCGAGTATCTCTCGGTTCTCATTTCAATCATTCTCGCATCAGGGATGACGCGGGCTCTTGCAGGCGTCGGTGAAATGCTGCAGGCCCGTATTGGCCGCCCGGCGTGACTTGTGTTCAGCGCCAAGGGCGCGCTGTCATTCTTGAAGCTCGCTGCGGCGACATTTGAATACCCGTTTAGCAGCGCTGAAGGCGCGATTGAATGCCCAACGCACAATCCTGGCTGCGGCATCATAACGGGCTCCGAACTTGATTCGCGCCTCAGCGCTTCTGGTGATTTTTATTCTAATCCCTGGGGCGGTTGCCCCAGGCTGATATTGAGAATGCGCCTTTGGCGCTAAACACAAAGTTTATTGCTCAGGGTTGCGTTGCTCCGAGCCTACGGCGTTGTGCGCCTATGCGGCTACGATTTTGTTAAAACGCTCTAGAGCGAATGCTGGCAGCCCAATTCCAGCATTGGCTTCGCAGGATGTGCGGCGAAAAAAAAACGTATGAACCACCTTGCCGAAACGATGTCATTATAGATACGGATTATCCGTTCCGCCGTGGAGCAATGAGAATGTCACTCTGGCAAAAATGCACGATTGCCCTGCTCGGCATCGTCATCTTCGGTGGTGCGGCCTATATCGCGCGCATCGTCTTTCGCCCGGAGGGACTGGCGAAATACCGGTCCATTCCGTGGGTGAATTATGTGCATCCGAACGTAAAGAAGCTGAAACAGGCTCAAGATTTAGTTAACGAAGGGAAATTGATTGAAGCGCGCGCCATTCTGGTAAACGCGCTCCTTACCGCACCGAAATCACCGGTCACCCGTGAGTTGCGCGATCTTCTCGGTGACGTCAACGCACAAATCTTTTTCTCCAAAGAACCTTCGCCTCGCAAAATAGAATACACCGTGAAGCGCGGCGACGCGCTGGCATCGATCGCGCGAAAGCTTCAGTCCAGCGCTGAGGCGATTATTCGGGTGAACGGCCTCGACTCCACATTGATCCGGCCGGGAGAAAAGCTGTTCGTGCCACACCTTGATTTCACCATCACGATCGACCTTCCGCGAAACCGCGTGGTTGTGCATGATAGTCACGGATTTTTTACTCAGTACCCGATCGCATCTGCGGAGCTGCCGCCGGCGCGACGCCCTACCATTCAGACGAAAGTAACGGCGAAATCGTTTTTGGAAAATGGCAAGCCCGTGCGCCCCGGTCATGAACTCCAGAAGGAAGGCACTCCGCGCATCGATCTCGGGCGCAGGGGTTTTGTGCTTTATGGCGTCGAAGAACAGAGTGAATCCATTACTTCGCAGATTGCCGTGGAAGCTGACGTTAAGGAGGGAACACCGAATTCAGGCGACGCGCATCGCCCGGTTCAAGGAATAGCCATGCTAAAAAACGATGTGGCCGAGATCGAGCTGCTCATTCGCAAGGGAACACCAGTAACGATCATTCTTGGACCGGAACAAGCACGGACGCCAACGTCGCGAAGCTGAAGACTCAGCTTTTCGCCGCTAGGTTAAGAACCACGCGAAACCGCGCTTTGCCGCTCATCATTCTATCGTAAGCCTCGGCGGCTCGTTCCAATGGAAAAACTTCGTTCATCGATTGCACACCGTTCAATGCGCTGAAGCTCAGCGTGTCCTGCGAATCGATCGATGTTCCGGAGTACCAGCCCTTCACTGAGCGGCACCCGCTGATAAGCAAAATCGGATCAACCGAAATCGGACCGGCCGCCCCGATCACGATGAAGACGCCATTTGGCGCAAGCCCGCCTAGCACCGCCGTCATCGCTTCGGCATTCGTTACGGTCGCGATCACGACTTTCGCTCCGCCGAGCTTGTTTAGTTCCGCTGCCGGATCGGATGCCTGGCTGTCGATATAATGGAACGCGCCTAGTTTTTTAGCGAACGCTCCCTTGTCTTTTCCACGCGCGATCGCCACGGTCTTAAATCCCATCTTTGCGGCGTACTGCACCCGAGGTGACCGAGTCCGCCGATCCCAAGCACCGCAACCACGTCGCCGCTACGGGCGCCGTTGTTCCGCAGCGCGTTGAAAGTCGTCACGCCGGCACACATCAGCGGCGCGCCATCTACCGCAGAAAATTCGTTAGGCACGCTGGCTAGGGCCTCAGCCGGCGCGACCAAGTATTCAGCGTAACTCCCGTCGAATGAAATTCCGGTCGTTAGCAAGGCGACTTCACATGCAAAGAACTCGCCCCGCCGGCAATGGTCGCAATAACCGCAGTTGCCACCGTGCCAGCCAACGCCAACGCGCTGCCCATTTTTCCATGGCTTCACCCCTTCGCCCACGCCATCAACGACACCAATTACCTCGTGTCCCGGCACGCGCGGATACTGGACACCCGGCGGGAGTCCTTCTTTGACTACCGAGTCGCTGTGGTAAACGCCACACACGCCTCTACCTTGATCCGCACCCACCGCGGCTGCGGGTCGGGAATTTGCGTTCGTCTATCTCAAACGGGTCCCCAGCTCGCGGGATTTGGACAACACGCATTTTTTTGCTCATGACTTTTCAATCGGCCGCTCCGTGGAAAACACAAAAGCCGTGCTGCACCTTTCCGAGGAGCGGTCGCCGCGGCGACCTGGCGAGCGCGTCCTCGCGATCGCGAACTTTGTTGCAGAATCTTTTTCGTTAGGTGAGACCTCTATGAGGAAGAATTGTTTTGGATCTCGGGTCCCACCAGTTCCCCGGTCTCGGCAAGCTGCCGAGACCTGCAGGTTCGCCACAGCGAATCCGTCCTGTGGCGGACTGGCAGCCTGCGCTCCCCAGCACACGATCCCCCGATCCACGCAATCTTTCGGTCCGAAGCGATTTGAAACGTGAATGGAAAATCGCGGCAGTATCAGTTTTTTCCTCTGCGTTTTTCTGTAGAGGCAGCCGTGTCGGCTGCATGATCAATCCTTAACAGGCGGCACGCCTGCCACTACAGTTCGGATTCCCCCCATCCGCGCGATATCTGGCGCCAGAACGATTCAACTAAAAATGAAAGCTCGCCGACCGAGCTATGCAATTTCCCGCGCAATTTTTTCCGCGTTCGTTTTCTTTCTCGCCGTTATAACCGGCACGACCGCGGAAAAAAGCACCCTACTCACCGGCAAAGTCGCGATGGGCGATTGGACAAGCGATGCGCCCGGAGTCAGGCGCAAAATCACTGTGGGTGATTTGCCGGCGCCCAGTTCGAATGTTCTGGCAATCTACCGGGCGCACGTTGTAGACCGGCCAGCTGACACGCAACCAAAAGTTCCGCCGGGGTTCAAGATCCAATTATACGCCACTGGGTTTCGCGACCCGCGGTTCCTCCTCACAGCTCCGAATGGCGACATCTTTGTTGTGGAGAGTCGGGCCAATCAAATCAAGGTGTTGCGCGATACAAACGGCGATGGCAAGCCCGACGTCACTGACATTTTTGCACAAAAGGGCTTAAACAAACCGTTCGGGATCGCTTTTTATCCACCCGGTGACGACCCACAGTTTTTGTATGTCGCGAATACCGACGGCGTGATTCGATTTCCCTATCACAATGGCGATCTCAAAGCGCGCGGACCAGCCGAACAATTGGCGGTGCACTTGTCCGGCGGCGCAGGGCACCTGATCAGCGGCGGACATTGGACACGCGACATCGTTTTTTCCCCTGACGGTGAGAAGATGTATGTGTCGATCGGTTCGCGCTCGAACGATTCAGACGATGCCGCGGAAGCCGATCGCGCCCGCATCTTCGAGTTTAACCCTGACGGCACCGGGCAAAAGGTTTACGCGTGGGGAATTCGCAACGCCGTCGGCATCGCATTTCGCCCTGGTAGCAACGAACTTTGGATGAGCACGAACGAGCGTGATGACATCGGCGATGATTTGCCTCCCGACTACATCAGCAGTGTGCGCCCCGGTGGGTTCTACGGCTGGCCGTGGTTTTACATCGGCAACCACCAGGATCCGCGCCACAAAAGGAAACACCGTGAACTCGCCAGCAAGGTTATCGTTCCCGATGTGCTTGTGCAGGCGCACTCAGCCAGCCTAAACCTGTGCTTTTACAACGGCGACCAATTTCCGCCCGAATATAAAGGCGACATCTTCGCCACGTTCCACGGTTCCTGGAATCGAGTGAAACGCACGGGTTACAAAGTCGTCCGCGTACCGTTCGATCATGCGACCGGAAAGCCGCTGGGCGAATACGAAGATTTCGTGACTGGCTTCGTCACGCCCGAGGGCAAAGTCTGGGCTCGCCCGGTGGGAATCACCGTCGCCAAAGACGGCAGCCTCCTCATCAGCGAAGATGGCAACGGCACTATCTGGCGCGTCAGCTACAAGCGGCCAAAATTGCAGGGCGTTTGATTCGCTCGCGCCAGCGCGCTCACCCTTCGGGCTCCCCGTCAATGTCGCTCAGCGCCCGCCGGCTCCATTCGGTGAAACGCCGGTCCAAAATCAGTTGGCGTCCGGCGCAGACGCCCTACAGTTCGGGATTACGGCAGCGCCTGACGCTTCAATGGCAACATGAAAATCGGTTTCGCTCAAATTAACCCGACAGTGGGAGATTTGAGGGGAAATTGCGAATTGATCGGTCGCGCATACGAGCGCCTTACGGCGGCGGGCGCGGAATTGGTGCTGACACCGGAGCTGGCGATCACCGGATATCCGCCGCAGGATTTGGTACTCAAATCGCGCTTTGTTCCCGAAAATTTGGAATGGCTGCAAAAACTCCACGCTCGCATTGGGAACGCGGCCTTGCTCGTCGGGTTTGTTGATCGCAACGAAGGGCGCGGTAAACCGTTCCGTAACGCCGCTGCTTTGCTCGAACGCGGCAAGCCGATTCGTAAAACTTACAAATCGCTTTTGCCGACCTACGATGTTTTCGACGAGGAGCGCTATTTTCAGCCGGCCGATCGCGTCGAGCCGTTTGTCGTTCACGGCAAAAAAATCGGCGTAACTATTTGCGAGGATATTTGGACGGAACATTACCTGCCGCGACCACTGTACGATTGCGAACCGGTGCGCAGCCTGGTGGAGCAAGACGCGGAAATCATCTTCAATCTGAGCTCGTCGCCATTCAGCTTGCACAAGCCGGCGATCCGCTACGAAATGGTGGCGGGCCTCGCACGCGCTCACCAACGCCCGATCTGCTACTGCAATCTCGTAGGCGGCAACGATCAACTAGTCTTCGACGGTAATTCCTTCGCGGTGAATTCCGCGGGGAATGTGATCGCGCAACTCGCCGCGTTTCGTGAAGACGAATGCGTCGTCGATACGGATTCGACTTCGACAATCGAATTTCACGAGGGCAAAACGCCGGAGCAAATTCTTGCCGCGCTTTCTCTGGGGCTGCGCGATTACTGCCGCAAATGCAATTTCCACTCGGTGGTGATCGGACTGAGCGGAGGCGTCGATTCCGCCGTGACGGCAGTAATCGCAGCCGATGCGCTGGGCGCGGAGAATGTAACCGGCGTATCAATGCCTAGCCCGTACTCGTCGCGCGGCAGCATCGACGACGCGCGCGCGCTTGCGCGTAATCTTGGGATCAACTTCCTCGAGGTTCCGATCACCGAGGCGTTCAAAGTTTTCAAAGCGCAGTTCAAAGAAATTTTCAAAGGCCTGCCTGAAAACGAGACAGAGGAAAATATGCAACCGCGCCTGCGCGCCATGACGTTAATGGCGCTGTCGAACAAGTTCGGTCACTTAGTGCTTAGCACCGGGAACAAGAGTGAACTCGCTGTCGGTTACTGCACACTTTATGGCGACATGGCCGGCGGGCTGGCTGTGATCAGCGATGTGCCGAAGACCATGATTTACGAGCTGTCGCGCTGGATCAATTCCGATTACGCGCGATGGGCGATTGAGGTCAATCGCCCCTACCCTTCCGGCAACCGAGGTAGGGGCGGTTCACCCGAACCGCCTGCGGTGGAAATTGTTCCAAAATCCACAATCGAAAAACCGCCCAGCGCCGAGCTTAAGCCAAATCAAAAAGACCAGGACACACTTCCGTCGTACGAAATTCTGGATCAGATCCTGTACTTTTACGTAGAAGAAAATCTAAGCGCGCGCGACATCATTGCGCGCGGCTTTGACGAGAAAATGGTGCGCTGGGTACAGCGCCGCGTCGATCGCAACGAATACAAGCGCGAGCAAGCCGCGCCCGGACTAAAAGTCACCAGCCGCGCCTTCGGCATCGGCCGCAAAATGCCCATCGCGCAAAAGTATGTGGATTAGGTAGGGACGCCGCGCCGCGGCGTCCGGACAGCACAGCGCGCTGTCCCTACCATTTTTTGCGAGCGCATGCCAGGTCAAGCGATCCACGTTCGTGATCGGACGACGTTTGTACTAGAATGTGTGCCAGGGATCCGTCCCATTGACTCGCTTTCTTTTGGCTACATCATTGTATGAGTTCTTGTGGCATAGTCAGGCTTCGTAAACGACCAATGAACCGCGACTGAAGATGCACTTCGACGCGCGGTCGATACGGTGCCGGCGTTTATCCATATGGGTCGGCCTGACGGTTATTCAGATTATTTCAATCGCGGTTGGTTAGATATTCTCGGCAAGTCATTAGATGAAGGAGATCCATCGAAGCGGAAGCTCGGGTTCAGATTGCGAACGGAACTTACCGAATGTTTTTGCACCGGAAGATATCGCTCCATCATGAACACGAGAAAATTGTAAAATGGTTCGGGTCGAGCATCGACATTGAAGATCGCAAGCGAGCGCACTACAGAGCATAATGTTGGAAAACATGTTTTCAGATCAATCCTCGAGCGACGTACGGAACCCGACCTCAGGGACCGACCCAAAAAAAGGGCGAAGGCGAGTCATGGTGATTGGACTGGACTGCGCAGCACCTGAGTTAATCTTCGATCGCTGGCTTGATGATTTGCCAAACTTGAAGTCGATCTGCCGGAGTGGGCTGCACGGACCGCTTCGCTCGTGCGATCCGCCTATTACAGTACCGGCGTGGTCGGTGATGATGTCCTCCAAGAGTCCTGGCCGGCTTGGAGTTTACGGGTTTCGAAACCGTGCGGATTATTCCTACGACCGCTATTCCATCGCCAACTCGCTGGCGATCAAAGAAGACCGGCTCTGGGACATCCTCTCGCGCAATGGAAAACGCTGCATTGTCATAGGCGTGCCGGGAACCTATCCCCCACGCCCCCTGAATGGCTTGATGGTGACTGACTTCCTGACTCCCGACACGACCTGCGACTACACCCATCCGCCAGAACTCAAACAAGAGATCGAGCAGGTAGTTGGCGAATATATTTTGGATGTGCGTGATTTTCGATCCGGCAACAAGGAGAAGATTCTAGTTGATATTTATGAGATGACCCGGAAACGCTTCCAACTGGCGCGGCATCTCCTGGCGAAAGAAAATTGGGATTATTTCATGATGGTTGAGATGGGCGTAGACCGTATTCACCATGCGTTGTGGGACAATATGGACCCGGCTCATCGCTTCTACGTGCCCGGCAACAAATTCGAGAACGCGATTCGTGACTACTACCGAGAAATCGACCGGGAAATCGGCGAGCTACTCGCGTTTGCCGATGACACGACGGCCGTGCTGGTAGTCTCTGATCACGGCGCCAAGCGGATGGATGGCGGCATCTGCGTTAACGAATGGCTGATTGCAAATGGCTATCTGGCTCTTGCCGAAAAGCCTGCCCACGCAACGCCGCTCTCTAAAGTCAAAGTTGATTGGTCCAAGACGAAGGCGTGGGGCGACGGCGGATACTACGCGCGCGTCTTTCTCAACGTTGCGGGCCGCGAGCCAAGCGGAACGATCGCACCAGCGGATTATGAAGAAGTGCGTGACGAACTGAGCGCGGGACTGAAAGCAATTCCGGATGAAAACGGGCACGCAATCGGCACGCAAGTTTTCCGGCCGGAGGAACTGTACAAAGAGGTTCGCGGTGTGGCACCAGATCTAATCGTTTATTTTGGCGGTCTGTACTGGCGCTCCGTTGGGACGGTTGGCGGCGAAAAAATATACACTTTCGAAAATGACACGGGACCAGACGGGGCGAATCATGCTGAAAACGGCATCTTCCTTTTCCGGCCGGCTAACGGCAATCTGCCAGGTGGACGCCGAATAGACGGGGTTCGTATAATCGATATTGCACCCATGATTTTGCAGTTGTTTGGTCTGCCCGTTCCGGAAGATATGGAGGGGAAGCCACTTGCCTCCGTCGATCTATCATGACTACGCAGCCTCGTAATTTCCTTAAGCAAATAAGAATGGTGCGCGCTCGTGCGCCCCTGCGGCTAAGCTTCGGCGGGGGCGGTACTGATGTCTCACCTTACGCCGATACGCGCGGCGGCTGTGTGCTCAACGCCACGATCTCGCGCTATGTTTATGGTACGTTGGTGCCAAAGTCCGAACGTTCGATCGGCTTTCGCTCCTTCGATTATGGAACGGTCGTTTACTGGACCCACGAGGAACACTTCCAGTTCGACGGCCAGATGGATCTCGTTAAGGGGGTATTGAAGCGTTTCGAACTCGACAAGTTCCGTACAGAGGGTTTCGATCTGTTCGTCCATGCCGACGCACCGCCGGGCTCCGGGCTTGGAAGTTCCTCGACATTTACCGTCGCGTTGATTGGCTTGTTCCGTGAGTTGCTTGGCCTGCCAATCACCTCTGCTGGCATGGCGCGCCTGGCCTTCGATATCGAACGCAACGATGTGGGAATCAAAGGCGGTCGTCAGGATCAGTATGCGGCGGCCTTCGGCGGCTTCAATTTTATGGAATTCAATGGTGAAGAGGTCATGGTCACTCCGCTGCGACTTAGCGAGTTCTTGATCAACGAACTCGAATACAATCTCATCCTCTGTTTCACTGGGAGCCGAGAATCCCAGCCGATCATCGACAGTCAGATAGAGAGCGCGAAGAAGCATAAAGAGGAACCGCTCGCAGCGATGGATCAAGTGAAGACTATCGCGCTCGAAATGAAAAAGGCGTTGCTCGGAGGCGATCTCGACCGTTTTGGTGAAATGCTGCACGAAGGCTGGCTACAGAAGAAGAAAATGGCCAAGGGCATTTCCACGCCCCGTATTGACGAGCTCTACGAGGAGGCGCGAAAAGCCGGGGCGATCGGTGGCAAGATTACCGGCGCCGGAGGGGGCGGCCACCTTTTACTCTACTGTCCATTTAACAAGCGGCACATCGTTCGGGAGCGTTTGACCGCACTCGGAACTTCAGTGACCGATTTTCGATTCGACCCGGTCGGGATGCAGACTTGGAGGGTTTACAAATGAGCGTCGAGCGACTTTGCACTCGCGTAACTTTACGGAAGCCGGCGTGAAGTTTAACGTAATCATCACATGAAAAAGGTTCCGAAAGTAGTCGTGATCGGCCTGGACGCCGCAACTTGGACACTTATCCGGCCATGGATGGCAGAAGGCAAAATGCCGAATCTGGCGAAGCTGATGAAAGCCGGTGTCTCGGGCTCATTGGAGTCCATTCTCCCGCCGATTACTCCGCCGGCCTGGACGTCCTTTATGACCGGCAAGAATCCAGGCAAGCACGGTATCTTTAATTTTGTCGAAACGGAACACGGCGGTTACGCGACGAACTACGCGAACGCTACATCGCGCCGTTCGCCCACTGTGTGGAAGCTCTTGAATGACGCCGGCTATTCGGTCGGCACGATGAATATTCCGTTCACGTACCCGCCTGAACCACTGAATGGATTCCAGATTTCCGGGATGGACACCCCTTCTGATACGAGTCCGTTCATTCATCCTCCCGAGTTACGAGAGGAGCTGGTGAAGCATCTCGGCGGAATCCAATTGGATCTCCGGTGGCTAGGCGCGATGACGACCGATGAGCGCCGCAACAAGGTGCTGGCCGAGATGGAGCAGATGGACAACCAATGGACCAAAGCCGCGCTCTATCTGCTGGAGAATCATCCGCAGGACGTGATGATGTTTGTCTTTATGTCGATCGACACAGTTCAGCATTACTTCTGGCAGCACATGGATAAGGGTCATTTCCTGCACGACTCAAAATTGGCGCCGAAATTCGGCGACGCGGTGCAGAAGGTCTATGAACGCCTCGATACCGCTACTGGCCGGATCATCGACCGACTTCCACCTGAAACGACTCTCTTTGTTGTTTCTGACCACGGTGGCGGTCCAGTTGTCGATCGTACGATTTTCCTCAACCGTTACCTGGCACAGCTTGGCCTCCTGCATTACGACGATAAAACTACATCCGGCATTAGGAAATTAGGCAAGAAGCTCCTGCACGTCAGTTTTTCGGTGCTACGGAGCACTCTCAGTTCACGTCAGAAAAGCCGCCTCGCTCTGCTCTTTCCCAAAATCCGGCAGAAGAGCGAAATGGCTTATTCATCCTTCACAAGCATCGACTGGAGTCGAACCAAGGCTTACTGCAGCGAAGTCCTCGCTTCGCCTCCGAGCATCTGGATCAATCTTAAGGGGATAAAGCCACAAGGCATCGTGGATCCAGCAGAATACAAGGGTCTCGTCGAATTTATCATCGAGAAACTAGCTGAGCTAAAGGACCCGCGCACGGGTAAACCAGTTATTAACCGGGTCTACTGGCGCGACGAAATCTTTCACGGTCCGTTCGCCCATGAAGGCGCTGACCTTGTCCTCGATTGGTGGAGTGAAAACAGCCTGTTTTCGACTGAGCCTAGTTTTCCCGAAGACACCGGTAAACCACCACTTATCATTCGAGAACATCGGCCATCGGTGACCTCCGAATGGGGTGGCACGCACAGGCTCAATGGAATCCTGATCGTACGTGGATCGGACTTTAAAAGTGGCGCGGAGATCGCAAATGCACGACTCATCGATATCGCTCCGACGTTTCTTCATTTGCTCGGTGTACCTATACCCGAAGACATGGACGGCAAAGTGCTGGTCAGCGCTTTTCAGCCAGATTTTCTCCTGGCGCGGCCGATCCAATCGGGTGCTGCCTCCGGCACGTCCGCGACGGACAGATCAAGTGGTTACACGGATGAAGAGGCTGCCAAAGTCGAGGAACGCCTTCAGGCGCTTGGCTATCTGGAGTAGTAGCTACTAGGAGTATATTGCTATGTTTGAAAACATTCGTGCCGATCTTCGCCGCAAGACCATCGCTTACGGTGTTCGCCCGGAAGATCAAACCTTCTTTCGTAAACGAGTCACACCTTTTCTCGAGTTCGGCACGTTTGCCGTGATCGTCTATCGTTTCGGCGTCTGGACCTACAATATCAAAGTCCCGGTCATCCGGCAGATTCTCATCACACTTTATCTCTTCATCAATGTCGCGTGCATGATCATCACCGGCATTCACATCTCCCGCGAAAACAACATCGGGCCGGGTTTGATTGTTCATAACTTTTGTGGCATTCTCGTCCTGGCGAAAAAGATCGGCCATAGCTGCACCCTCAATCAGGGAGCCAGTATTATGAACGTGCGTGGCGTCGGTCGTGCGACGATTGGAAACAACTGCTATTTCGGGGCCGGTTGTAAGGTCGTCGGAGCGGTCACGATCGGCGACAACGTGGTGGTGAGCCCTAATTCTGTTGTGATTACCGACGTCCCGAGCGGCGCGACCGTTCTCGGCGTGCCGGCGCGCGTTATTTCGCGGGAAGCGACCAGCCCCTATCTCAAGTTCCCCATCATGCCGGTTGGTCCTGCGGCGGCAAAAGATTCCAAGCCGGCCAGCCCGACGCCGGCTTCGACTTCGGGTGTCTCGTGAGTAAACTGGCTTCCACGGAGCGCCGCCGGAAAGGCGGTTACTCGATCGCCGTAGTGGCGGCCTGTCCTTTTCCGGCCAATTACGGCTCGGCCGCGAGTATTCGGGAAATGTCCGACACGCTGTCGGATATGGGCCACAACGTTCATATTGTAACTTATCCGTTTGGTCAGGGTGATATCCGGGTGCGCCGGGCAAAAGTGCATCGTACCGGACCCTTTCACCCTGAGACGAACCCGAAGGTTGGTCCATCACATGAGAAATTCTATCTCGATTTTCAACTCTTGCGATTACTCTGCCGGGTCATTCGCGAAGAGAACATCGACATCATTCACGCCCATAATTACGAAGCCACGCTCATCGGCATTCTGGCGAAGTGGCTTACGCGCCGCCCGCTTCTCTATAACGCGGTCAATTTGCTGAGTGACGAGCTCGCCGGTTATAACTTCATTCGCCCTGCATGGCTGGCGCACTGCATTGCTCATGGCTTGGATTGGTTTACGCCAATCTTTCCGAATCATATCACCGCCGTGTCGCCTGAACTACGAGATTGGTTTCTGAAACGGGGAGTTCCAGCAAGAAAGGTGGATATGGTCCCTGCAGGAATCGAGCCGGATTTGTTCGACCGCGGGCAGCCCGAAAAGTTTCGCGAGAAATACCAGCTAAACGGTCGCCCCATAGTTATGTATACTGGCGTGCTCGATGCCTATCAGCGGATCGATTGTCTCTTGCGAGCCTTCGCTGTCGCTTTACGCGAAAAGCCGGACGCGTTGCTTTTGGTGGTTAGTCCTCTGATTTCCGAAGCGTCCGAAAACCGACACAAACAGCTCGCCGCCGAGCTCGGGATTTCCAACTCGATCGTCTGGATTTCGCCTCACCCTCTCCACGATTTGCCCAGCTATCTCGCCCTCGCTGATGTTTGCGTGGTGCCACGGTCCGAATGCCCCGGTCATCCGATAAAATTGTTGAACTACATGCTCGCCGAAAAACCTGTGGTTTCCTTCGCTGGCGGTGCGAAGGGTGTCAACCACTTGCATGATGCTTTCATTGTTCCTGATCATGATTGTGAGGCGCTAGGCAGAGGAATTGTCACTCTCCTGAATGATCGAAAGCTCGCAGCCGAGTTGGGGGCCAACGCGCGAACCACGGTCCTGGCCAACTTTGATTGGCGACAGATTTGCGTGAAGATCGAGGGCATTTACGACAGGCTTCTGGAGGGCGCCAGAGTCCACCCGCATGAAACCACTGAGTTCGCCGCGTCTGCCACGCCGAAACGCTGACAAACTTCGTGGCCTCGCCAATAGCGCACAGTTTTGCCGGATTCTGGACCTTTCTCATCCTGGCAGCGCAATTGAAGACTCGGCTCGCTGCACAGTGGCGCGAATGGCTTCCGCGACTCGGCGTGCTGATATTGGTCGCCAATTTGCCCGATCTCGATTTTCTCTTTTACTGCTTCGACCAAAACGCGAAGAATCTGCATCATAGTTTCACACACAGTCTAACATTCGCTATCTTGATATCGCTGGCTTTAAGCTGCGCGTGGCGGATCGTGCCAGGTTTCTGGCGAAGTACCATTCTCTACTTCACGGCGTACAGTTCACATCTCTTGATCGACTTCTTTACCGGAACGAGGATCGGGTGGACTCATACCGGATTTGGAATGCCGCTGTTTTGGCCGTGGTCCAAGGAGTTCAGCTCACCGTTAATATTAACCTTCGGTATCCGCTACAAAGATTTTGCCGCCTTGTTCAGCGTCAGCAACCTTTGGGTGTGCACTTATGAGCTACTAACCTGTAGTGCAATTACGGCAGTCGCTCTTGTACTATGGAAACGAACACTGAAATCGCGTTCGTTTGAACATCTCGGCTCAGCAGAAAAAGGGATTTTGTGAGCGAAGCGAGAGTTCGTACGAAGATCCCACCGATGGCGCGATTCAAAATCGCTGTCGTTGATCAGTACTCGGTTATCCAATTACCAGCGAAAATCCACACCCAGTTAAATCGGAGGTTTTTAAAAATCAGCCTTGAGAACTTGCGGTGGATTGCTTAGTAGCGGACTTAATCTACTTTCCTACACTTTGAAAACAGACCGCCTGTCTTTGGTGTTGATTATTTTCGCCTTTGCCGTTGCTTCTTCGGCTTCGGCCCAGTCCCTTTTTGTCACCAACAGATACTCAAATAACGTTGCTGTGATCGACAGCTCGACCAACCAGGTTCTCACCGAAATTCCCGTAGGCACTTTCCCGATTCGTATTGCCATGACACCGAATAAGCTCAAGGCTTTTGTTTCCAACGCGGATTCGAACAATATCTCGGTTCTGGACACGGTCGAAGCTGTTCTGAAGCAAGCCTATCGTTTAGAGAGATTGCCCCATTTAGGGTTGGTCGATCTGCTAAAAACAGAATTGACATGTCTGTCGGTGACGGGCAGAATTGCCCCCGCGTCAAGTCGGTTAGGCGTCTCAGCGGGGGGGACCTCCATCTGACCGTCTTCCCGCAGGATAAACCGTGAACGAAAGGCTTGTTTACACAACCAACTGATGAACCAATGGTTTTTATTATGAAAACGACACTCCTACATTCAGCAAACCGGTCGCAGTTGCGACGCGGTTCTTTTCTCAATGCGCTCGGGCGACGCCTGGCGTTGCCCATGCTTTTCTTGGGCGCGGCCCTGCTGGTGCAACCATGTGCCGCTACCCCCTTTCAATGGGAGTTTACCGGCAGCCTCAATACTGCTCGGGAATACCAGACCGCGACGTTGCTTGCCGATGGCAGAGTGCTGGTCGGAGGCGGTGGGGCACCATCTGCTGGGGATTTTCCATTACCCAGAATCAAAAGCGCGGAACTGTACAATCCGGCCACGGGAACTTGGACCTTCACCGGCAGCCTCAATTATGCTCGGTTGCTCCAAACGCAGACGTTGCTACCCGACGGCAAGGTGCTAGCCGCGGGAGGTTGGCCCGAAGGTACCTCGACCGGGACCGCGGAACTGTACGATCCGGCCACGGGAACTTGGACCTTCACCGGCGACCTCAATGTTAGACGCGCCGCGCATACTGCAACGTTGCTCTTGGATGGCAGGGTGCTGGCCGTAGGCGGGTCGCACTCCATTCAGAGCGCGGAATTGTACGATCCGGCCACGGGGCATTGGACCCTCACAGGCAGCCCCAGTACGCCCCGTTACGGTTATCACACGGCAACGTTGCTCCCCGATGGCAGGGTGCTGGTCGTAGGCGGGAGGTACAACGTCGCGAGCGCGGAACTGTACGATCCAGCCACGGGAACTTTTACACCGACCGGCAGCCTCCATATTGGTCGGTCCGACCACACGGCGACGTTGCTGCCCAACGGCAAGGTGCTCGTGGCTGGAGGGCTCAATCGCGCTCTTGGAGTACTGGCAAGCGCGGAACTCTACGACCCCGCCACGGGAACTTGGACACCGACCGGCAGCCTCAATATTGGCCGCTGGCGCTGCTATCAGGCAATATTGCTTTCCGATGGTAGGGTGCTGATGGCAGGTGGCCAGGGCGGCCACAGCTTCCACAGCTCTTTAACGAGCGCGGAACTCTACGATCCGGCCACAGGAACTTGGACGGCCACAGGCAGCCTCAATAGCTCTCGGAGCCTCCACACGACGACGTTGCTCTCCAATGGCAACGTGCTCGTCGCAGGGGGAAATAACAATGGCAGCGTCATCGCGAGTGCGGAATTGTTTCAAGAGCCGCTTCAACAACCAGAGAAATGAAGTCAGGTTCAGGTTTCGCGTCACTCAGGCCGAAGACGGCCGCGGTCATTTTGCAGTTTGCCATCCCGCAGCGGGTGTCTGCATAACGAAAGCCGGAGTTGGCAGTCTCTCCATCCCGGCCAACACGGCTGAGTTCAGCGGCCGGGGTCTTTTGGACGCCGGAACCAGAGTCACGTTTAGCGTGAGTGACTGATAATGGTTCGCCCGGGAGATCGGACACCATTTCCATTAGCCTTGATAACGGCTATTCCGCCGGCGGAACCCTCGCGAGGGGGCGAGACCCGAATCTACCAAAGAGAGAGAGATGACGACCGCTTCTTCCTCAGCCGGATAAGCGTGGAAGCTGGCGCAGTTGTTGCCGGGCAATACAAAATAGGCGCCCAATTCAAATCAATAAGTCCGCATCGCGAACGGTTCCGGCCAATCGGTAAACTGGCGAACCAGCATACGATTTGAAGTGTTGGTGGCTGGCGGCCAGTTCGATTTTAACGAGACGACGAGTTGCGAAGAGTATGATCCGATAAGTCAAACCTGGGGAGGTATAGAGCCTTTGAACGTCGCGCGAATCTTGCATACCGCCACGTTGCTGCCTAATGGGAGAGTGCTGGTGGCAGGCGGTGGGAATTTTAACGACGGCGAGCTCGCGAGTGCGGAGTTGTTCGATCCCGACGCAAGTCAATAATGGATTAAATTTTTTGCCTCAATAGATTCGGCCAAGGATCTAATCCATTAGGTTGGCCGCTCATCGCTAAGTCTTTTGCATCGGCAAGTCGCGGCGCGGCTGTCCGATGAAGATTTGGCGCGGGCGCGTAATCTTTTGTTCCGGGTAAGTAACCATCTCCTGCCATTGCGCGAGCCAACCTACGGTGCGCGGAATGGCGAACATGACCGGGAACATCGCCACCGGTAAACCCATGGCCTGATAGATGATGCCGGAATGAAAATCGGCGTTCGGGTAGAGCTTGCGCGAGATGAAATATTCGTCCGCCGGCGCGATGTGTTCACCGCGGTTGAAAACCTTTGCTGCTAAAATTAGACACTTTTTGGAGTCTTGAACTCGTCCAGTCCATTCAGCCGAAGAAGGTCGGGATGTTCCGGAAGTCGTTGTTAAAGCTGCCGAAAGCGCCGATGGATGGCAGCTATGTGCCGCCAGAAAATTCGAAATAAAAAAGAAGAAACTCCAGGAACATTCATTTCGCCTCTGCGTAAGCATGGTTATCCTAAGCAAAAGAACAAAACATTCGTTCATATGAAAATTAAGATCATTCTATTGTATTCATTAACTTTGCTCGGATTCTCTGCCGTTATCCCCATGCAACTCTTTGCCGAGGAAAAAACCGAAATCGTTCAAAAATCTACGCCCACAGGGATTTGGTGTTTGCTACCCTCTTATAGCTATAAACATCCTGAAGAAATGGGCAGACTGAATGCCACACCATGCTGGACGAATCCTAACGTGGACGGCATTGTATTACGCGCTGACTGGGATAAAATTGAACCAATCGAGGGCAAGATCGATTTCAGTTATTTTGATCGGGGACTTGAGCTGGCCAAAAAGTATAATAAACGAATTGAAATACTAGTTCCTGCAGGAAAACATTCTCCGCAATGGGTCTACGCCGCTGGCGCTGAAAAATTTTACTTCCATCACCGTAACGGCAAACCAGCTGATTATATGCCGATACCATGGCATCCCGTGCTTCAGGAAAAATTTGGTAATTTGATCAAAAAACTCGGCCAACGCTACGATTCCTCTCCCTATTTGAGCTATGTCATAATGACGGGATTTGGGCATTCAACTGAGGCTTGGTTCGCGGGTCCTGACGATATGGATGAATACAATGCCATCGGAGGCAATGCGAAATGGCTTGAAGGTATGAAATGGTTTACTGCTCTGTATAACAAAGCTTTTCCTACCACACCTTTCCTTATTGCAATGTGCCCGCCCTCTCGAGATGATGAAGGCAGAGCCACTTTGAAAAAGTTCGTTGAAGATGGTGTTAAAGATTATCCGCACCGCTTTGGTCTTAAGGCCGCTAGCCTTGAGCCAAACGATAAGCCAGGTAGTCGCAAATTGTCGTATCAGTCGGTAAATCGCTTTTCGAACCAAACCGTTACAGGTTTTGAAATGCTGCTGGCAACCAAGAAGTTAAAAGGTACTCTCAAAGAGGCGTTGGATACTGCGATTGCCCTGAAAGCGCAGTTTGTGGAGGTTTACGAGCCAGATCTCATCGATCCCAAACAACGGGAAGTATTGGCCGATGCCAGTGCCAAATTGAAAAAGAATTTGACTTGGAAATAAGGAGCCGCGGCCGCTGGGGGGTATCATTTCCATCGCCGACGATCTCGGCACTTGGATCAAGGCACTGGTCGGCGGTAGGGTGTTCAACGCCGACAGGACAAAGTGCTGCTGCACGACGTCGTCTTGGTCGCTTTGTGTCGAGGGTGGCTGGAAACGCTGCCACTGGCCGGGCTAGGGAAATTGCCCGAAGTAATTGACGCTGACGAGCCGGTGACCGCGTGGTTGTTCGCGTCGAAAGCAGACGCAGCACTTATGGCAAAATATGTCGTGCGTTATCCGCGTCAGCTTTTGGCAGGACTATTTCAGGGAGCCGCGATATGGAATCGAGGCAATGCGCAGACGACTTCAAACAGATCAGGAATGTCGGAAGCTTTTTTCGCTACTGTTCAAAAGGTCACGCGCCCGATACTTGGATTGCCCTCGCCAAATTGCTCGCACCATAGATGCGCACCGTCCCGGCATTTGGCACTTGGATTTCAAACCCGCCGAGAGCTGCCCGAGAAAGCAGTCGCGTCATTTGTCAGCTCGTGTTTGATGTGCTTGCCAAAAGCCTGCAAGCGCGTTGAATTCGCATCACGCGAGGTATTGTTAACACGGTATTGAGGTCGGCCTCGCTGCTGCAGGACGAGGAAATTACGAAGCCGACCAACTGACACAGAGGCACGCGGTCAGGCAAATCGGTGGCGAAAGCAATCGCACCAGAAGGCGAGATCATCGACGTCTTCCAAGCCGTCGGACTGATAGGAAGACCGAAATCGCTCTGTTGGTTCGTACGTCGGCAGTTCCGGCAGCTTTTTCAAGCTCCAGTAAATAACACCCGCCGCATCTCTGAGTCCTGCGCGTTGCCCTTGTCAAAAAAAGTGCTCTAGTTAATCGGACGTTCTTAACTATGAAAACATATCGCCTGCCTTTGCTATTGATTATTTTCGCCTTTGTCTTTGCATCCTCGGCTTTGGCCAACTCCCTTTTTGTGGCCGCGAGACGCTCCGATGAGATTGCTGTGATCGACCCCTCGATCAACCAGGTAGTCACCCAAATCCCTGTGGGCGCTTTCCCGATTCGTATTGCGATGACACCGAATCGGCTCAAAGCTTTTGTTTCCAACGGGCATTCCGGAAGCATCTCGGTGCTGGACACGGTGGCGCACACGACCATTGCCACCATCCCGGTGAGCAGGTCACCCGGAGAGAGCGCTATCACGCCGGATGGCAGACGTCTTTTCGTCCTGGATCAACGTGGCCTCGGTGGTAACTGCCCCGTTGACGTCATTGATACGGCAACCAATCTCGTCATCACCACTGTCCTTATCCCCGGGCATTGGGCCAAAGACATCTTGTTCACGCTGGATGGACGCTTCGCATATATCGCCAACTTTTCCAATGGAGAAGTGGACGTGATTGATACCACCACCTACCAAGTAACGACTATCCTCACAGGGGCTGGCTCCCGTCGTCTTTGCATCTCTCCCGCGGGTGACCGCGTCTACGTCGCCAACAACAAGGGCGACTCCGTATCCGCCATCGACACGGCGACGAAACAACTGATCGCGACCATTCCTGTTGGACCAAGGCCGATGGGAATTGCCATTACCCCCGACGGCAAGGAGGTTTACGTGACCAGCGTCCGGAATGGCGGGGTCTCTGTCATCGATACCACCACATTGACTGTGATCGCGACCATCCCTACCGGAAGCCACTCGGAGAGAGTGGTAATTTCGCGTGATGGAGCGAAGGCGTTCGTATCCAATGGATATTCCAACACTGTTTCGGCCATTAACATCGCCACGCATACGGTCATCGCAACGCTCCCCGCCGGAATGATTCCTTTCACTATGCTGGTCAGCCGAGACGATAGGGAACTGTACGTGTGCAACCCCGGCGACACGACTGTAACGGTTATTGACATTCCATCACTGACCGTCTCTACGACAATTGCTGATGTAGGGTCGGCGCCCATTGACCCGGCATTTGGTCCGTAGCAGTCGGCCCGAATGCGAAATCGTCGTTACGAGCCAATGAACGGCGATGTTTGCTCAACGAGTTCCTCAAAGAGCGTCGGGAGGCGGAAGAGCAGGAGCACAGCTTGCCGCGCAAGATAGCAGGTTGCAGCAGAATGCGACGATTCGTCCAGTTAAGTCTGTTGCCGCGGAGCAGTGGAAAGAAACTAAGGCATCCGTCGACACCTCGACCATGCAATCCATTGCAAATTCGCTGCTGCCCGACGTCGCCTTAGTCGCTTTGTGTCGAGGCTGGCCGGAAACGCTGCCACTCGCCGCGCTAGGGAAATTGCCCAAACTAATTGACGCTGATGAGCCAGTGACTGCGTGGTTGTTCGCGTCGAAAGCAGACGCAGCACTTATGGCAAAATATGTCGTGCGTTACCCGCGTAAGCTTATGGCAGAACTATTTCGGGGGAGCCGCGATATGGAATCGAGGCAGTGCACGGGCGACTTCAAACAGAGCAGGAATGTCGGAAGCTTGTTTTCGCTGCGGTTCAAAAGGTCACGCGCCCGATACTCGGATTGCCCTCGCCAAATTGCTCGCACCATAGATGCGCACCGTCCCGGCATTTGGCACTTGGATTTCAAACCAGCTGAGAGCTGCCCGGGAAAGCAGCCGCGTCATTTGTCAGCTCGGGTTTGATGTGCTTGCCAATGCCTGCAAGCCCGTTGAATTCGCATCACGCGAGGTATTGTTGACACGGTATTGAGGTCGGCCTCGCTGCTGCAGGACGAGGAAATTACGAAGCCGACCAACTGACACAGAGGCACGCGGTCAGGCAAATTGGTGGCGAAAGCAATCGCACCAGAAGGCGAGATCATCGACGTCTTCCAAGCCGTCGGACTGAAGTAGCCCGACATTAGCACCCTGTCTCCGATCCGTTCCTCGCAAAAGTGCGCGGACTCAAATACAAGAACCTCGCCGCCGAGCTACGGCCGAAGCCCGAGCCCGTCCACAATATTCAACATGACCTGCGATTCATCGCCATCTTCCTGAACGCTGCCGTCCGGGCCGATCACATTAAAGCCAGTGTGAGCACTGCGAAAGCTTCCAAATGATAGAGCCACGTAGCCATATTGATTAGTCAAAATTCCATAAACGTTGATGGGTGGCGAGAACCCGCCACCAACCTGAGTGACGCTAAAGGTACGCTTGTTGATCTCAACCGCGTACGGGCTGCGGTCTGTTCCAATGAAAAGGAATTGCTTATTGGCTGCCATCGATGGCTGCCTCGCAAGGCCACCAATCAGAGGCAGACTGATTGTTTGGGATAAAGTAACGGTAACCGTATCGGAATCCGTGGTAATCGTATCGACCTTTGTATAAACGTAGAGCACGACCTCGTCCTGATTGGTGCCACTAGCGATATCCAAGACATAAATGGCGCGAGTGACAGTATTCGCAATGAGGTCTGTCTTTGGCTCGCCTTCCAACAGTGCGCCAGCCTGTCCGAACGGGCCCAGGCTCCCGGAGCCATAGCAGCCGCTTGAGCCCGGCAGAGAACCGCACACATTCCAGCTAACGCTGGTGTGAGCCAAGTCCATGTTGTACCTGGTATACAACGTCGTGTCGATTGGCGCAGCGGGCGCAGCCGGGACGCGGTCCTTCTGATGGCGCCGACTGCTGGACAAGCGAGCCGGGAGAAAATCAGAAATCCCCTCACGCACAGGTGCCTGAATCCCCGCGCTCGCATGTGCAATTTTGATCGCCTGGTCAGTATTCAACATGACCTGCGATCCAACACCATCTTCCTCATCGCTGCCGTTCGGGCCGATCACATTAAAGCCAGTTTGAGCACTGCGAAAGCTTCCAAATGATAGAGTCACGTAGCCATATTGATTAGCGGTAATTGCAGAAACGTTGATGGGCGGCGAGAACCCGCCACCAACCTGGGTGACGCTAAAGGTACGCTTGTTGATCTCAACCGCGTACGGGCTCCGGTCTGTTCCAATGAAAAGGAATTGCTTATTGGCCGCCACCGATATCTGCGTCGAACCGCCACCAACCAGAGGCAGACTGATTGTTTGGGATAAAGTAACGGTAACCGTATCGGAATCCGTGGTAATCGTGTCGACCTTTGTATAAATGTAGAGCACGACCTCGTTCTGATTGGGGCCACTAGCGTCATCCACGACATAAATGGCGCGAGTGACAGTATTCGCAATAAGGTCTGTCTTTGGCTCGCTTTCCAACAGTGCGCCAATCGTTCCGAACGGGCCCAGGGTCCCGGAGCCATAGCAGCCGCTTGAGCCCGGCAGAGAACCGCACACAGCCCAGTTAAAGCTGAGGTGAGCCACGCTGTCTATGTTGTACCTGGTATATAACGTCGCGTCGATCGGCACAGCGGACCCGGCCGAGACGCCGCCTTCCTGTCCGTAGCTGAGGCTAGCGCAAATCAGTGTGGCCGCGACAACGGTTGGAAACACAATTCTTCTTCTCATCATATCGCTTTTAGCAGCTTCGAAAAGGGGTGTCAAGAGTATTCCGACACTCTTTCGGCCATTAACACCGCCAGGCATGCGGTCACCAAAACGCTCTCCACCGGAAGCCATTCTTTCACTATGCTCGGTAAGCCCAGACGGTATGGAATTGCACGTGTGCAACGCCAGCGACACGACTGTAACGGTTGTTGACATTCCGTCGCTAAACGGCTCCGATACAACTGCTAATGTGGGTCGGCGCTCATTGACTGGCATTTCGTCCCTAACCATCGGCCCGGATGCGAATAACCGCTATGAGACAGTGAACGCCGACGTTTGCTCAACGAGCTCCCCAAACAGCATTGTGAGACGGAAGAGCAACAGCAAGGCTGTTTCGCGAGGTCAATTGGCGAACGGCCTATACGATTGTCCCTCAGCAGGTAAATGATACGGTATGTTAAGGCCTTTTGCATCTGCGCTTCAGCGTCAAAAGATTCAGGTGCAAAAGTCCGAGGACGGAGTGTCGAGAAATAGAACTGATCGCCGGACCTTCGATGCGGTTACGGCGCAATCCATTTCCACTGGCCACCGGTGGTTTCTTGATAAAGCGCATACCGATGGAGAAGCTCGTACTGGGCCTGCTCAAGGTCTTCCTTCTTCTCAAAGAATTTTAGTTTGGCCATGTTTAATTCGCCCAAAAGCGCCTGGTCGAGTTTCGCCTGTTCTTCAAGACGAGTGGCCACCCGCTGCGCTTCGACAACTTCACCGCCCGCCTTAGCGAAACTCCCGGCAGCCTGCTTGATGTTCACCATAGCATCCACCAGCTCCTTCCGCAGATCCTGCTCCACGGCCGCACGGCGTTCGATCTCCGCTTGCAGTTTTGTGCGGGCTGACTTGGTCGCCAGGTAAGCTTCGCCAAAATCAAAAACGGGGACGTGTACGGTTAGGACCGATACCCAGTCATTCGCTGCGTCGCCATGAAAGTCCCCGAGCTGATAGTCGAAGCTGTCGGCCGTCACGCTTGGCAAAAGCCGGCTTCGCTGAAGCGCTACATTCGCTCGCGCCCCTCGAACCTCAGCCTCTTGGATACGCACTTTCGGATGTTGTACGGAGCTGATTCCTGCAATTTTTTCAAAGTCTGGTAAGGGAGCCGCTTCCGGATAGCTATCCTGGATCCGGACCGTGCCGGCGTCACGTCCAAGGAGCGCTGCAACGGCGAGAAAGGAATAAATCGCCTCCCCTTGCGCCGCCTCAAAAGAGGCACGACTGCTTGCGAGCAGAAGCCTCGCTACTCCGAGTTCTTCTGCGGTCGCCAGGGCACTTGTGGCTCTGTTCTCGACTCGCGCGGCTTCTTCTTGCGCCACAGTGAAGTGTCGCGTGGCAAACTCCAGTACGTGTGTCGCCTTGATGGCCTGGAGGTAGGTGTCGGTCCCCGAAAGAATGACGCTTTGTTCTGTCAGTGATCCTTTGAACTTAACAATCTGCGTCTCAGCGCGCTTCTGCGCCGCTTCCGGAGGAACGTTGATGCCGAGGAAACTGCCATCTCTGAAAATTGGGATGGTCAGCCCTGGGCCCTCTGCTGTGAACCACAGGTTCCTATTTGCCGTCGGCAGGTTATTAAAACCGCCCAAGAACCCTTGGAGTCTCTTGCCTTGAATGTGGCCAACTCTCGAGTCAAAGCTGAGGTTGGGGAAATAGCCAGCGTAGGTGGACCGGGCTCGGTAGTATGCGGCAGCCGCGTCCAGACGCGAGGCCACGATCTTTGGACTTTCGGCAGTAATTTTGGCGAGGTATTCCCGCAAGTTCAGGTAAACAACCGGCTTTAGCTTAACGGAACTGCGTTCACCAATCCCACCACCGGCGGCCTGCCCTGCGCAGAGCTGCCGAGCAATAGGCAGCAGTACGAAACAAGCGATCAGTGCAAGCCGCACAGGCGACCAGATCGCTCCAACGCTGTGACTAGTGAGACGCATTTTCATCCGACTCGAGCTTCTCGGGTTCGCGCGGGGGTTGAAGTGGCTGCACTTTTAGGGCTGCATTGAGGCGTGCCGGATCGCGTTCTGGGACTTCTTGATGCGTCCATTCGGGGTAGAGATTCGATTTGGTGACGCGCGGATAGGACAGCGGTCGCCCGCTTTGTGCCCAATTGTTCACTTCCGTTACACGATCCTGCGGGTCCGGTTTTTCAGGCGGCATAGCCGGTTGAGGCGGTAATGCGGGATTAGCAACTGTCTGTTGCGCAAGAAAGGCAGTGCCGTCCCAAAGGTAAACCTTCGCGTGGTAAGTGCTGTAAACGATCTTCGCGCGATCAGTGATAAAATCGGTTGCATTCGTTAACTCGTTTGACCCCTCAATTGCCGACCCGCCGCCGATATACCAGATTCTGCGGGCATGGTCGAAAACACTCTGTATGTCGCGCAGATTCCGCACCATCGGGACGCCAACGAACTTATGACGATAAGAGTGGTACTCGTCCAAGTAAATCATGCGCGAAGCCAACATTGGGTTTAGTGCGTAATCCGGCATGCGTCTGCCATACAAGTAGAAAGCTTGCGTAAGATTTGCCAGCACAATATCGCCTGGCCGTAACCGCGAGACGACAAACTCTGCTGCGCTCCGGGTGTCCTGTCTGACAAATCCATAGCGCAGGCTCGGATCGATGTGCGCGCGTCCTTGTGTCTGCTCCGAAAGCCGAAAGACTTTGAAACCTGTCTCCGTCGCCGTTCCCAAAACCAGCAGAAAAGCCGCTATCCCGCTTCCCCATGCGAGCAAACGGGCCACCTGCGATTCCAATGTCAGCTCTCGCGCTCGGTCCCAGAGAAGGAAAAAGGCTCCGCACGCTGTGAGAATCAAAAGCGTCTGGTAAAAATAAAAGTAACGAACGGAGTAAACCGGCACGAAAAGGGAAAAGCAAAGTAAAAGCCCGACGAACACGAGGAAGCAATAACGCATCGCCAAATTACGCCAACCAAAGAAGGCACCGGCAATGCACAGAATGGTAAGAAGCACATGCGGCTCTGTTACGAGAACCGAGGAAACGTAGTAGAAAGGGTCCGATTCCGGGTTGAGGAAATACAGTGATGGAGTCATTTGGGGAAACGGAATGCCTAGGGAGCGGTAACCGGGTGCCGCCATTGATCGCATCGAAAGTTGGATGAGAACAATCGAAGCTACAACGACCAGCCCGATCCATAGATGCGGTGCCCGAAGCCAGCTCCAGCGTCCGGGGTACATCAAGAGCAGAGTCACGGCCAGCACTGGAAGCAAATAACCCTGGCCTTCCCAGGAGAGGTAGGTCAGGCAGAAACACACGCAAACGGCAGCGAAATATCTTGGGTCCAGTTTGCCCGGCTGACGAATTGCCAGGTAGAAGAACCAGATCGTTAGTATCCCGAAAAACGAATCCTGGGACGGATGAAACAAGTGTTGCGCCCAGAAAACGTTTAATGGATTAAAGGCGTAAATCAGCGCCGCTAACAAGCCCGTCCGCCAGTCGAATAAGTTGCGACCCATCATTCCCAGCAGCAACGTGGTGAGCGTTCCAAATACTACTGCGGGCAAGAGGAAAGCCCAGTCGCTCCAGCCAAAGATCAAGCACGAAAGGGCAATTGGGTAAGGCACTAACTCATACGTCGTAAGTCGTATTACGCGGTTGTAAAAGTTGATTGATGGGTAGCCTCGATCGAAAATTCCCATGGTATAGTTGCGGATCAAAATATCGTCCTGATCAAGGGGGAAAGTGGTTAAACCATGCAACCGCATTGCGAACGCCGCGAGAACGATGACGCCGAGCGCAAGCCAAAAGCCGTTTTGGCTGGCCCATCCACGCCAGCTTTCCCAGGCCGAAAACAGAGATGGAGCTGGCTTTTTTCGGTTCGTCCACGCTGCCAAACGCTGGAGAATAAGCAGTGCAACGAGGCCGAGAAAAAACTCAACCTTCACTGGCGAGTCCGGTCGGAGCCGGATATCGTAACGCAACAACAGTAGTGTCGCGGTAGCGAGAAGCGCGGGCAAATGTAATGCGGCGTCCATGCCTAGAGCTCGCGCCATCTCCCACTTCTGCCTTTTGGCCAGCAGTCTCCCGGACCAGATCCAGCCCAGAAAAATCGCCGCGACAATTATCAGCATGAGAGTAATGCCGGCGATCGCCCGGCGCGTTGTCTCAACGCTCGGCAAGCCTGCCGGTGAGGCCGTTTTCGACGGAAGCCCCCAGTGTTCGCCTGCGTAATTGTAGGCACCAATCGTCGTCGCGAAGCGCGAACCCGGCAGCACCCACTCATGATCTGAGACGATCGCACCGGCTTCGGTACCGTCGGACAAAAAAGATACCTCCGCGATCAGCGTTGGTAGATCATCCAGCCCTTGCACCTGGATAGAAAGGTCATTTCCCCAGGCTTTCATCCATCGTTTGAGACGTAGGAAGTGAATCATCGGAGATGAATCGGTAAAGTCTCCAAGAAAGTGCCCGTTAAAAGTTACCGAGAAATTGCCATTAGCTGCGATCTGAAGCCACCCATCAGTATTTCCGTTTGGCGCGTCGAAATGTCTTTGGAATGTCGTGTTGCGGGCAGGCCCCGGGCGTTCGTCTCTTATCCACTTTCCTTTCACCGGTTGTTGGAGAAGAACCGGCGGCAAAGTCACAGGCTGAGTGAGCCCGGTCCGTTCCGACGGTGCCACTTCGGCGTGAGCCCAGCGCGCATCGTCCATTTCCCGATCAGTCCATGGAATCAGGGTAGGAATTGTTCCAGGTGTCAAAGCGACTCTCCAACTCTTATCAGAGGAGAACTCACTCAGCTTCCCAGATTGGTCGATTATGCCTCCCCGACACACCAGCTTGGCTCTACCCGGAAAACTGCCCCGAGTGACATTCACGGCAATAGTGTTTGTCCCCGGGAGAAGATAGTGTGTGATATCGCAAATCACCGATTCGTTCCCGCCTGAGGTTAAGCTAAGAACTCCGCTCTCTAGGTCGGTTTGAGCGGCTTGCCCCCCAGTTGCCTCCTTGCCATTGACGGAGAGTTTGAACCCATCAATGCCGGCCATTTGTAACCAAGCGTATTTCGGCGCTTCGCTCAGATAAAGGTTCTTACGAAAGCAAACATTGTTACTCGGCTCCGACGCCTGAATCCATGGGGCAGCGCGAAAATCGAGGTAATACGTCGGCGGCGGTGGCGCCACGAGCGCGAGCCATCCATAATAACCAACTAACGTACCGGTAGTTAAGACAAGCAGCAGGGCCGTCCCACCCGGACGTGACTGACACCATCGGAAAAATCGAAAAGACGGTCTCATTTATAGTAGCTCTCAGTGAGGGTTTTGAGCGCTCGGAAATTTGATCGATCGTGCTGTTTGCGGGAGGCCATGTAATACTGCCGGCCCACATCCGGATGACCCAATCTGTACCAACAATCGCCGAGATCATTCTGTATGTCGGCGAGGAGACACGCCTGCGAAGTCTTATGAAAGACAGGCTCAAAATACTTTATCGCCGCCGAATAGTCGGCCATATCATGAAAGGCGCGCCCGGCTCCGAAAAATCCACTGACCTTGTCCGGCGCAGCTTCAATGCTGACCAGCCAGTACCGACACGCGTCACCTGGCACTCCTTGCCTATAAAGAGTGCCGGCGTAGCGAGACGCCAGACCGCCTTTCTCCAAGAGCGCCACGCGACGCACTTGTGGATCGCCTCCATCGGCAGCTCGACCGTAATAAAAGAGAGCCTCTGGGGTCAAACCCCGTGACTGGAGAGACACAGCGCGCGCAAAAGAAGCTTCCGGACGATTCGGCGATCCCATTTTTTCGTACAAGGTACCAAGCTGTACGAGACAGGCAGGTTGCAAGCGCTGCCATTCATCAATCGCCATCGCGCGACGCACATCCTTCGTAGCATCCGCGAACGCTCCGCGTGTCTCCTTCATTTCGGCAGACGCTAGAAGCCGCTCCGCAGCTATCGGGCGCCATGATTGCAATGCTCCCAACCCCGCGAAAAGGAGAGCGAACGCCGGTAGCACAAGTTTTAGCCGCGTCCAATCATTCATTAGGTACAGGCCAGCAGCGCAGATCCAGACGGCTCCGAACATGAAAATTATCCACCCGGCACCAACCGATGCCATGCCAGCCGAAAAGCGCTCGGCTAGCGCTTTGACGGGCTCTAAGAGACCGCGTGCCGGCGAAGCGACGACGACATTGGGAATGCTATAAGCGACTTCCAAGTGATAGCAGTGCTGAAAATCTTCTCCACCTTCCAGAGCCATTTTCAGCCAGGTAGGTTCCCATGATGTAATCTGCAGAAAAAAGGTGATGCCGCCCAGTAACAGCAGCATCCCTGCACAGAAGACCGCCAGTCCTTTTTTCATCCACCAGGAGGCAAACCCCAGCCCAGCCACTACGATCGCGGCGGTCCCGTAGGAAAAAAAAACAAAATGCCCTGGCCAAGGGTAGGCCGAGTGCGCGAAGGGGAAATTGAGGCCGTTAAATCGCGGCGTCGTCACGGGGTCAAACCAGGGCAGCAGGAGACTGAGCGCGAGCAACGCAAAACCGAAAGGCCAGTAGCTTCTTCTCAACCTTGCTTCTCCAGTTGATGCGGCGATCTACGGAAGTAAAAGCCAACAAAACCGAGACCATCACGCATAAGATGCAACTCCTGATTCGAAAAAGTCCCTAGCAAAAAGAGAGCACCGAGATAAACGATGCCAGCCACCGCCGCCACCGGCAGCGCCGGTAACAGCGTAAGCTGCCGCGCGGGAAGCAGGATC
Source organism: Candidatus Udaeobacter sp. (assembly GCA_036499375.1). GTDB lineage: Bacteria > Verrucomicrobiota > Verrucomicrobiia > Chthoniobacterales > UBA10450 > Udaeobacter. The sequence goes on along the minus strand of DASYDV010000020.1, from coordinate 41,222 downwards.
GCGGCCATCAAGAGGCCAGCCAAAATCGGTTTGACCAGGAAATCGGTCATCTGGAGCGCAAAACCTTTTCGCTTGAGAAAGTAGGTAAGAATCGCAAAGGCGCCAATCTCACTGAAGACAGCGACCACGCAAGCGCCGATGTAACCCAAACTCGGAACTACCGCCAAGTCTGCGCCGACACGCACCACCAAAGCGAGTGCCATCGCCAGGCAGAACACGCCCGGCAACTTCAATGCTGTAAAGATGAACGGGAAAAGTGAGGAGACGAACATCGGCACAAACGCCACTCCAAACCATTGCATAACCGATTCAGCGCTGATGAATTTCTCACCGAGAAGCACGTCGATTAGTAGCCGCGGCCAGACTATGAACACGACCGCCCACGGCACGCTCAGGCAGCAAAACCATTTCATCGCTCGATTATAGAACTCGCTAAACTGCTCCTCTGTGCCTTGGGCTGAGCGAATCATTACCGGGTACAGCGGGAGCCCAAATGCCATGGAAATCGTTCGCATGCCGAGCAAAATCCGATACGGCCCGCTGAACAGTCCCAACGCGTTTGCATCGACAAGCCATGCCAAGATTAGGATGTCTGCCTGCCAGGCGAACTGCCTGAGCACCAGCCCGCTGCCCAGCGGAACCGCCTCCGACAGCATCGACTTCCAAAGGGGTAAATCTATCCTGGGCGAAACACGGGCAATGCGCCGACTAACAATCTGCCAGTTGAAGAACCAAAAGATCAAACAGGAGGCCATGTATGAATTGACCACTCCCCATAGTCCCCAGTGACGCCAGAGACTCACTGCCACGAAGCCGGCAAAAAGTCCCTTATGGAGGGTGAAAGCGATCGCATTGAACTCCATGTCTTCGAGCGCCCGCAGCACAGCCGAATAGCTAATCGCCTGCAAGATTGTCAGACTGGCCAGACCCATAACGAAGGATTGCGCCTTCGTTGAAGCCGGAAGCTTCATTAGCAAGACAACCCCGAGGAGAAGGATGGTAGAGCAAACAAAGAGGCTCCACATCAAGCCCTTAGCGCTCCCGAGCAAGTGCGGAATGTCATCGGGATTCCGGGCCACCTCCCGCGTGAGGATATTGGTAAGGCCGAAATCAGCGAGAAACTGGAAAACAATCGCGAAGGACAGCAGATAGTTGAAGGTACCGAAATCGTTGAGCTGTAATCCTCGCGCGGCGAGCAAAACGGCCAGCATCTGCAGCACAGATCCCAATGCGCCTCCCACCAGCATCCACGCTACGTTTTTGCCGACGCGTTGGGCGGGCTTCATTGAGAGCTTTCCACCCGAACTCGGTCATTATTCACCAAATCAACGGTTCCCGCGGTTGCGACGAGGGTCCCTTCCTTCAACCCGCTGACGATCTCCATCATTCCACCGGCTTCCAAGCCGACCCGCACCGGCGTGAGAACTGCACGACCTTTGGAGTCAATCGCGAAAACACTGGCGTTTTCACCGAATGGATTAATGACGGCCACGGTGGGAACGGCCAGCGCGGTTTTTTCTATGTGGACGCGCATGAAACCAGTAAGCCCCGGTTTTAACTTCAAATCGGGATTGTGAATGGTCACGTAAGCCGTGAAGGCACGAGTCTTTGGGTCGATGCGGGGATCGACATGCTCGATCGTGCCCCTGAATGTGGTGGTGGGGTATGCTGAAAAGAATACCTCGGCTGCCTGTCCGTCATGGATACGGCCGACCGATTCGTCCTGCACCTGGGCCAGTAAGTAGACTTTCTCCAGATCGCCTAATTGCAAAAGTACTTGATTGACCTCGACGCGCTCGTCGGAATTGACGAACCGAGCAAGCACGATGCCATTGACAGGCGAGGTGAGCCGGGTGGCTTCGAGATCGAGTTGTGCCTTAATCAATTTTACCTTCGCCTCCTGCAGCGCAGCTTGTTTGGCAGCCAGCGTCACGCGTGCATCGTTCACTTCCTTTTCGGTAGCCATTTTTTTGGCTTTCAAAACTTCCATTGACTTTAACTCGGCGGCAGCTTTTTCCTCCGCAACGCGCCCCGATTCCACTTCTCGCCGGGCGGATTCCAGCGCGACCTCAAACGGCGCCGTGTCATCCTCGATGAGCACTGCGCCGGATTGGATTATATCTCCCACATGTACCGAAACCTTGTGTATCTTGGCGGCGATACGGGAGGTGAGCGTCACGGTCGTGTACTGCAGCACCTGCCCGGCAGCTCCGACAGTTGTTTCAAGCTTGCTGACTTTTGCGCGAGACGCGCCAACCGGGATTGGCAGTGATGCTTTTCGCGCCTCAGCGGCGGTGTAGCGTCTCTGGTAATTTCTGGCTTTCCAAACCAGTACGAGCGCAACGAGGACAAGCGCGATCAACAACAGTCTACGAAATGAGCGTGAGCGGGTTCTAGGCATGGCGGATTATGACAACAATCAATCAGACAAGTCCACCAGTTTTTACGGAAGCCTTCTCAGCGCTTTTTGAGCGTCGCATCGAAGAACGCTTCCGAGTCTTTGAGGGCGTCCATCTGTACTATCCGGTGTCCTACGGGCAGGATCTTCAACGTGGCGTTCACTCCGGCTTTTCGCAGCTCCTCGTAAAAGCGCTGGCTTTGCTCCACTGGTATCACTCTGTCACCTTCGCCATGCACGATCAGAAAAGGCGGATCATCTTTTGAGACATAATGGATGGGGCTTGCAGCTGTCGCCTTCACTTTGTCTTTTTCGAGCGGCCCGCCGAGCAACGCTTCAATGGCCAACATGCGTTTTGGACCGACATTGGTCAGGGCCGTCAGATCCGCCGGGCCAGCCACATCGCACACCGCTTGAACCCGGCTCGAATACTGCACATTATCCCCACTCCCCTCCAGTTCCGGCACCCCACCGGACGTGCCGAGCAGAGCCGCCAAATGTCCACCCGCGGAGTATCCCCAGACGCCGATGCGGTCGGGATCGAGATTGTACTTCGCCGCATTGGCGCGAAGCCAGCGCACGGCAGCTTTACAATCTTCGATCTGTGCCGGAAAAGGTGCAGTTCTGGTAAGGCGGTAATCAATGCTGGCCACGGCGTATCCATCCTGCACCAGCGTAACAGCTGGACATCGCTCTTTTCCACCCGCGTCCCAGTGCCCACCATGGATGCAAACGATCACTGGCAACAAACCCGAGACCTTCTCTGGACGATAGAGGTCGAGCGTCAGAGCTATGCCGTTAACGCGTTTGTAAACCAAATCTCGCTGCACTGCGGCATTGGCAATCTCCATCATAGGCCGACGCCTCGCCATAACCGGTTGCGCGCTCTCCGCGCCCAGCAAGGCGGCGATAATTGTAACGGCAAGCCATACATGCCGCCGTCGCATCAGGCCAACCACTCGATATTGTAATCTCATATTGCAGATACGATCTTGTTCGATAAGAACCTTGCGGCACACATGTTTGATTGGCAAGAGCCCTTTAATAGGGCGACTCGAGTTCGGATGCGAAGTCCGTTTTATGAGAATCAAAAAGTTTTGAAGAGTTGGGGAACAGCGTCTCCAGCTACAAGATGTTGCAGTTCTTAAGCAGCGGCACCCGGCGACGAGGCGGTGTCAAAGACCTCGCGCAGCCGACCACTCTCATACATGACTTGGATGACGTTGTGCGTAGTACCCGGCTGTGGGCAAAGCTCTACGCCAGGTAAGCCTTGAATATGCGCGGCGTAGGAGCGATCTCGCACATGGCCATCGCAAAAGAATATCTTATAATGGGTTCGGCCATTGTGCTTTGCCAGAAGACGCGCCAGATCGCGGTGCTCCTCGGTGATGCGCGAGACATCCTTGTGGCCGCCATACTTGTTCAAATCGTCAAGGTTGATCTGCGTTACCGGCGCGAATGCATACACGACGTCGACCTGGAGATAGTGGCCGAACAGGATCGCCGCGTATCCGCCAGCCGATGGCCCGAAACAGAATGTCTGCCGAACATGAGTTAACTCTTCACGGCATCTCCGAAGGCGTGCGATGATAGCGTCAACATCGGTGATCTCGCTGTTCAATCCTGCCTGGTAGAAGAAGCGGTAATAATCCTTGAGCAGAACCAGATTGTTATGAATCAGGCCGGTCTCTCGAAGGACCGTCAAAGGCTGAATCCCCAGACCGCCCGCCATTCCGTGGAAGGCGTAATACAGTTGGCTAGAGTTCTCTCGCGGCCATACGATTATGGCACCATTCGGATTGTCTTCGATCTCTTGTTGCAGTAGCTGGTTGTATCTCTGCGCGCGGTAGCGTGTGGGCAGGAGGGAGAAGAGGAAGGCTCTGAAGTCAGCTACTCTGCTGGGAGCGAAATAGACATCCCTGCCGTCCTCGTCGCGGCGACGGAACAGGAGACTCTTGATGTTACTCATACTAAGAGCCGGAATGGGCCGGCGTGGCTGGGCGCACGGAGCCGCGGTTCTTGCTTTGCAAGCGTGCGCGCATCGATTGGCCCGAAGCACGCACGTAAGCGCTCGATTGCATCTGCGAACGCAGCAGCCCCTCGTCACCATCTTTTTCGAGTGTGAGCAGCTCCAGCGTATGCGTATGGAAAGTTTCGTCGAGGTGGCGTAGCACCCAGGCGACTGGATGAGTTACATTGTGGGCTTCCATGATTTGCATTAACGCTCCGTCGGCTAGCTCATCGTGATTGCGCTCGATCAGGCGGATCACGTCACCGAACTTCATTAGGCCGACGTCAGTACCGAAGTCGACGAATTTCTGCAGCCACGCCTCGCGGAACAGGTGAAGCACGGTGAAGATGAATTGGTAGATCGGACGGAAACAGGAAATGCTCACCCCCGGCATGCCGGGAACTGGTTGCTCGACGCGATCCTCAAGCGCTTCCTCGACTGGGACCGCAAAAGGGCTCTTTGTCCAGGTCAGGCTGTTAGCGACATCGACCTGAACTGTCCGAGCCCCAGGCTGATCGATTTCACGCGCGAGCTTGGGCAGGTGGTCGGGGTTCAGGCGACTGCTGATTTCTTCGCGACGGGGGTCCTTGGCCCATTCGAAGAAGGGACGGAATCCGAGACCTTGCATCGCGCTCATCACCGTTTCGCGATCTCGCGGCGCGATCATGAAATCGATGTCATTCATGTATCTCGTGCCGAGGCCGCCGTAGAGCGTCGATTCGAATGCGATGCCTTTGGTGACCACAAAGTGAATGCCGCAGCTCGCGAGCCCCTGTGCTACGCGCACTGTCTCACGTCGAAAGACTTCGATTTGGCAGCGGTTCCATTCCAAGGCTGATTCCAGGTGCATGTAGATGCTTGTCGGCACATCGAATCGAAGGCCGGCCGAGATAATCTGGTGGGCGAGCATTGGCAACATTTTGTGCCGCAGCGACTGCTCCAGCACTTCGCCCCAATTCAAGGTATCCGTCAAAAGAAGGTCACGAATCATCTGCTGCTCCGTGTCATCGACGATGCCCCGGGTTAGCAGCTCCAGTATCGCCCACTCGGGTCCCAATGATCGGTCAGGTAATGCCCGGGTCATGACGCTTTGCGTTCTCGGAGGATCTGAACCGCTTCTTTCAATCTTCCAGCGGTGCGGAAGGTACCTTCAACGAGCATGTCGTCGGGAAACTTGATGCCGAACGTCTTTTCCATATCAAGGAGGACAGCAACCGCAGTCATCGAATCGAGGCCGAGCTGCGCGAGCTCCATGTCATAGTTGATGGAGTCAGGCTTTGCCAGGCGGAGGTGCCGGCGCAGGCACTGCTCAAATTGAGCGCTTATATCATCCATAGATCAAATACGCTCGTGCCCCGTGCGCAGGCGACGCACCGCAACGACCGAGGTGTTCCGGCAACATACCTCCGCAGGAGGTTGGTGACCCGCAAAGGCGACCAGGCTGGCGGTAAGACCGTAGGCGCCGACGTTTGGTATCGATACAACGCTGCCCGGCTTCAAACGTGGAACCGATGCGTCGCGCGTGACGTAGTCCAGGGCGTAGTCTGTCGGACCCAACACGTCGACGCATTCAAGTGGTGCGCCGTTACGCTTGGCGAGCGACTCGATTGAGGCGACAGCGCGATAAATCCGCCCGAGTCCTGCCATTCCACCCAAATGAATCATTCCGGTATCGAGGATAATGTGGGTCTTGCCACCATTCGCGATTTTCACATCGAGCACAGTCGCGAGGAGCGTCCCGCAGGAAGCTACAAGATATCGCCCAGACTCGAACCAAAGCTCTGCCTCGGCAGTCAATCTGCGCCGCGCATTCACACCCTGAAGTTTCTCGCGTAAAGGTGAGATATCGACGGGAGCATCAGAAGTCCCAAATGGCCATGGGAACCCGCCGCCAATATCGAGCACGCGTAGCGGCACCGCGGCTTGAGCGATTTGTTCGGCGAGATGAATGGCATGTTCGAACGTGCCTGCCAGCTTGTCGGCGCTCTGGATTTGACCGCCGGAATAAATATGAATTCCAGCCAACTCGGCGCCCCGTAATGCGCCGACCCTAGCGACCCCGCCATTGAGCAATTCCCCGGGATCGACGCCGAAATGGCTTTGCATCGCGCCAACGCCAACGCTTCCAGTTGGTGCGCCCGAAACGTTAAGTCGCAACAGAAGCTTCGCTCGCTTCTTGGTTGCTGAAGCGACTCTAGCCAAGCGTTCCAAGTCATACCACGAGTCGCACGAGAAATGCGTCACGCCGGCAAGTAACATCTCGCGCACCAGCGAAGCGGTCTTGCCCGGCCCCGAGCAAAGGATTTGATCAGGCGTAAAACCCGCTTCGCGCACGACATTCAGTTCTAGCGGAGAGGCAATTTCCACGCGGCAACCGGCTGTTCTTAAAGCGGCGCATAACTCTGGAAGGGGGTTCGCCTTTACCGAGTACAGCACCTGCGCGTTTTTCGGAAGCAATTCGAAGAGTGCTTTAGCTCGACGCTCGGCCTCGTCGAGATTGTAAACGTAGAGAGGCGAGCCGTATCGCTCGAGGAGTCGGCGGCTGAAACTAGGTGCAATCATGATGGTGCTCCACTGAACCAAAGCCGGCGAGCTTTTCCCGAGCGAATCGCCGGACTAAGACGCGATCCACTTTTCCTCCATTGCTGGTCGCGGGGAATGCCTCCGCATGGACGAACCACCGAGGCACCATGTGATGAGGCATCCCAAGGCGGAAATGTTCGGTCAGTGCCTCGCATGCGAGCGGAGTTCGCTCCGTTGTGGTATAGGCCACCGCGATATCCTGTCCTATTTCGGGATTGTCGATGCCAAAAGCGACGGCGTCCAGAACACCGTCGAACCGACGCGCGTGCTCTTCAATTTCCGTCGGACTCACTCGGAAGCCGTAGGTCTTTATCATCGAGTCCATACGCGCCAAGAAGTACAGGTAACCTTCCTCGTCTCGCTTCACGAGGTCGCCCGAGAAAACGACGGTTTCGCCAGGGAAACGTTCAATCTGCCGGAATCGTTCCGCGGTGGCTTCGGGCGCGTTCCAGTATCCCTTGGCTATGCATCCACTGCGGTGGACAAGCTGGCCGGGCACACCCGGCGCGCAATCCTGTCCTTGGTCGTTCAATACGTGGAGCTCAACTTCGGGGATCGCCTTGCCGATCGAAGTTGACCGTGCGGCGAGTTGATCAGGCGGTAACCACGATGAGCGAAAAGCCTCGGTCAATCCGTACATGAGCACAATATCAGCCCCTGGGAACGTGCTCTGGAGTTGGTCGAGCATCCTTGCAGTTACAGGTCCGCCTGTTGTGCTCAAGTAGCGCAACGCCGAGAAATCCAGATCGGCTTCGGGACCCGGAAGCTGCGGATCAAACATGCGTGTGATGATGACCGGCATCAGTGGCAGCGCCGTAATCCGCTTCCTCGAAAGCATACGAAACAGATCGCGGGGAAAAATCGAATCGTGGAGGTAGAGTGACGATCCCCTGTAGAGCGTCTGCCAAAGCTGGTTCAGCCCGTAGTCGAAATTCAGCGAGAGCACACCTGCAATCCGGTCGGTGGCTTCCGTCCTGAGGTAGCTCGCCACGATCCGGGCGCCATCGGCGAGGTTGCGGTGTGATATGACAATGCCCTTGGGCCTGCCGGTCGATCCTGACGAGTAGATGATCGCTGCCGTGTCGTCGGCCTTGCCCTGAAAAAAGGGTTCACTGCCTTGACAATCCCTGCGAAGCCTAGCTAACGAGGCGATCCCTTGTTCGTCCCGACCGCGTCCGAGCACAATCCGTTCACACGCCACGCCACGGAGCTCCGCAACGCGGGCAGATTCCGTGATCACGAGCTTCATATCGCAGTCGGTGGCCATGTGTCCGATCTGCTCTGCGCGGAGCACGGGATGGATAGGAACAAAGATCGCGTTGGCCCAAAGCACCCCCAGGATCGCCACGACCTGATCGAGCGTCTTCTGCATGCAGATGCCGACGCGGTCGCCCGGTAACACTCCAAGCGAGGCGAGGGCCTGCGCCGCCGCCATGGCCTCGGCGTGCAGTTGCCGGAACGTCAGCGATTCGCTCCCGCTGAAAACAGCGGCCTTGTCGCGGACAGCAGACAGCGTTTGCTCGAATTGTGCGTGTATGGTTGTCAACTGTCTGGCCGCAGCTCTTAGCATCGCTTGTCTCTTGTTAAGGGGTGAAGATAGTAGAGCTTTTTCTCATAACATCCGGTAACGCGGCAAGAAGAAAAGACATGATTCCTCTCTGATAATTGGATGTTTTCAGGCAATCACGAAAATTCTTCTTCCAATCGAGCGCGGCGTTTCGAAAACCGCAGACCCTTAAATCTTCTGTGCCGATCCTAGCAGATCGAATTGGTAAAAGCGCAGCGGAACATTAGTTGGCTTGATGCGCTGTAGTAATTCGAAAGGATGTCGGCCCTGTTTGTGGAGTGCGACGAATCACCACCAATAATGAAACGTTTTGGCCGCAACCACTCGACTGCAACGACTGCTGAAAATTGTTTTTTTAAGAGTTCCTATTACGTGAGAAAACGTTATTCTCGATCAGCGATAAGAGCGCGACGATGAACATCTTCTGGGAGGAACTGACTGCCGGATTAACGAATCACGATCAGCTGCTGCGGGTCTTCATCCGCCTGTTCGCGGCGATTCTGCTCGGTGGACTCATGGGCCTGCAACGGGTGAGCGCGCGGAAGCCCTCCGGGCTGCGCATTCACACCCTGATCTGCCTCGGGACGACCGTCGTTCTGTTGTCGTGCTCGGCCGCGGGGATTTCGCTCGAAGGTGCCTCGCGGGTAATTCAAGGGATCGTGACTGGAATTGGTTTTATCGGCGCCGGTTCCATTCTGAAATTGAGTGAAGATCATCTGGTTTCCGGCTTAACGGTTTCGACGAGGATCTGGGCCACGGCCGCAGTCGGAATTGCAATCGGTCTCGGCCACGTCGGCATCGCGCTGATCGTGGCCGTTCTCATCATCCTGGTCCTCGGTGTCCTTCGTGCCTTGGAACGCGGAATCGAAAGGCGCTGGCGCGTTACACCTGGAGGCTCGCCTTACGATTCAAGGCCGTGAGTAGCCGGAGCTTGGCCGGCGGTTATTCGCGCCCGGTCGGGGGTGGCAGCATGATGAAAACCGATGTCGCGATTATTGGTGGCGGCCCCGGCGGAACCGATTCGACGTTTAATCTTCCCCATGCCGCTCGCTGAACATATTTCACACGCCGTCCGCTCCATCGCGCGGGGGCTTTCTGGGGCTTGGACTGACCACCCGATTTTCGGGAAGAGGATTCCGAAAGAGCAGCGGCAAAAGTGGAAGGATTGGGAGAAAAATCATCGCTCCCTCGGTGAGCGTTTCGTCTCGCTGTTCCAACCGACGTTCATCCCCGCCGCCGAGGCGACTTATCTCCAACCGGACGAAAACATTATCGGCATCGTTCTCAACGGCGAAGCCAAAGCCTACCCGACCCAAATGCTCGCTTTTCATCACCTTGTTCAGGACCGCGTCGGTGGAGAACCGGCCCTCATTTCATACTGCCTGCGCTGCAGTTCCAGCGTCGGCTTCCGGCCCGTGCTCGATGGTTTGGAGCGGCATTTCCTCGTGCATGGCCTGCGCGACGGCGCGATGGTTATCACCGACCGCGAGACGCGCACGGTCTGGTCGCATTTGACCGGCAAGGCCTTGGAAGGGCCCGACGCGGGCAGGCAACTCGACCATTTGCAGGTCTTCCAAATGGCCTGGCAGCAATGGCGGGAGATGCAGCCGGGCACGCTGGCGCTGGTGCCGGACGACGGATTTGCCTGGACCTATTTTCGGCACCTGATGGGTGAGGAAAACAGGGACTTTCGCCCACGCGTGTCCCGCGGGGACGCGCTCGCCCCGCACAGCATGGGGTTCGGTGTGCAGCTCGACGGGGCAGCTATGTTTTTCTCATTTGAAAAGATGGCCGGCCCGGGGATTGCACAGGCCAAGCTGGGCGGGGAAACCACGGTGACAGTTTTTTACGACGACGCCAGCCACGGTTGCGGTGCTTACCGCGCGGCAGAAGATATGGTGCGCAGTGCGCCGAGGCAATGGTGCGATGTCCGCAGTGGCTCCACGTGGAATCTCGAGGGCGTCTGCACCGGCGGGATGCGCGCGGGCGAGCGGCTGATTTTTGTCCCGTCGTATTCGCTGCAATGGTATGCTTGGGTGAACCGTCATCCGCAGACCGAAGTGTGGAACTAGAGCCAATGGATTTCGCCCTTTCCCACAATCATCGCGTTATGCGATGACCGAGCGATCATAGTAAAATTAGTACGGGCCAAAAAATCTCGGCCCGTTAAATGGTTTAAGTGTGTTTCTTCGTCTGCAGTCCATACTTCGGTTTCCGAAGAAACACCTAGGAGAAAATCAAATCTAGTCATGGTGATGGTCGCATGAATAGCAGATGTCGTTTTGGATTCGCACAACAGGTTGCGGTCCACTCTGGGTTGCCGCATAATCGCTATTCGAAGTCAGTGTATGGCAACACCTTTTAGTTTCGTGGCTGTAGAGGGCGTACACGGCGCGGCAAGACTACTATCTCGGAGATGCTTCGCGAGAGGTTCGGCGCTGTGCTGCTCCATTTCACTTCAGACTTTGGACGGCTTCGCTATGCGTCAGCGGCTTCAGTGTAAAGACCGATACAAACTTTTTGCCGATGTGCGCGACAGCGGCGGTAATGATAAGTCACACGCAGTACACTGAGGTGCTCGGCGCACGTGCAGCCGATCCGGGCCTGCTCGGCGGCAAAGGAGCGTCTCTCTGCCGGCTCGTGAGTCTCGGGCATCGCGTTCCACCCCGGTTTTGTCATCACGCGCGACGCTTTTCAACGCGCTCTCGAAGATATGGGACTCGCTCCCGCGCTCGAAACGCTCGACTCGCTGCTCGCCGGTTCCAACGAAACGATTGCAACTGGCGAACAAATTCGGCAGAGCATTCTTTCACGCCGAATTCCCTCGCGCATCCTGGAGCCGATCATGCGAACCATCGATGCCTTGCGGCTTTGGGAACAGCCTTGCGAAGGTGTGATCGTTCGCTCTTCTGCCACGGTTGAGGATGGCAGCGCTCATTCGTTCGCCGGCATTTTTGAATCGATACCGATCAGCGCTCCGGGAGAATTTGAACCGACGGTTCGGAAGATTTGGGCATCCGTTTTCTCGCCGCGCGCCCTCACGTACTTTCGGGAGATTGGGGTTCAGCAGGTGCCAGCGATGGGGGTCGTCGTCCAACGTTTCCTGAGGCCGGAGCGCTCGGGAGTCATGTTCACTCGCTTCCCCGGGCCTGATGGAAGGCCGTGTAGTCTCGTCGAGCATATCGAGGGAGATTGCGAAAAGCTGGTCAAAGGTGAAGTAACGCCCGAAAGGCTTTGGCTCAACGACGCGGAAGAGATTTCGGAATCGCTGGAAGGACAGCTTCGACCGGTCCATGCCCGTGAGTTAGCCAGGGTAGCCAAACAGTTGGAGGAAAGTTTCGGAGCGTCGCAAGACGTCGAATGGGTCATCCACGATGATGCGCTACACATCGTCCAATCCAGACCGATCACCGCTGCATTCTCCAGCGGCGTGAGTGCCAGGCCGGTATCGTCTTCAGCCGGTGACGCGATCCTCACCGGAGTGCCTGCCAGCTCCGGCACAGGGTCGGGCCCTGTCCATCTCGTGTTTAAGATTGAGCAAGCGCTTCAGCTCCAGGCCGGATCGGTGCTTGTAACTCCGATGACAAATCCCGACATGGTGCTCGCGAGCGAAACTCGGCGGCCATCGTTACGGGTGTCGGCGGGATCATTTGTCACGCCGGGATCGTGTCGCCCGAGATAGGTTCTGGTACCGGCGAGCTTCGGCATCACGACCGAGCTTTGCATAGCAATCTGCGGCCAGCAGATAAGCGTCGGCCTGAAGTGAGGCGTGATCGGTCGTGGTTTCAGCCCACTCCCTGGCTGCCTTCAGTCCGGATTCGTACCGGCCGAGCAAATAATAGCCTCGAGCGAGATAGGGGAGCACGTAAAGGACAGAAGGCTGGGACTTAAGCGGCCGCCCTTTCGAGTCCTCGTCGAGAGCTCCCTGCCAGTTTGCGACCGCGTCTCCGATTGCGCCAGCTTGATAGCAGGCCAGACCCCGGTCGACCCGAATTCGCAAGGCTTCATGGCGAGCCGCTTTGGCCATAGCAGGGTTCGTCTCGGCCACGCGTTGCAGCTCCAAGATGGCCGGCTCATACTGGTATTCGACACGAAGATCTCCGGCACGAGTAATAGCGCGCTCGGGCGAGCTTTCGGCAAGGCCAGCCTGCCTCTGGAGCTGCCCGATTAAGTTAGAGACTTCGATTCCGGTCTTGTAAAAACGATCCCAGTTCATGGCCTTGCGGTAGTTGGCGATCGCCTGCTCGTTCTTGCCTGCGGCGCGAGCAACAGAGCCGCGATGAAAATAGTATTGCCCGATAATCGATGGTCCGCCGTAGATGGTCAACACACCTACTGGTAGGGAGACAAGTACGAGACTCGACACCACCCGCTCGCCGGGAAGCCGGCTAACCGCATAACAGGCCAGTAGAAGTGAGCCAAAGCCAAAGCAATACCAACCCAGTCCGAGGATAGAGAGCGACGCTGCAAATCGCCCCGGAAGAGTAACCACGTCGAAGTGCTTTGGGATCTCCTCGGTTGAACCGCCATTCTCGGGCAGAAAACTCCGTGTGAACGCTTTGACAGCTGGGACGGCCTGATTTTCTTCGCTCAATCGCCGAAGCAAAGCGGCATGATGAAAGGTAATCCGACCCGGCACGAGCAGCCAGAGCGTCAACAGCATCGCGGCCCCGAGGAGCAGCGACCACCGAAACCGTTTGCGAAAGTAAAGGGCAACAGCCAGGACTGCAATACCGCACAGGCCGTAAGAAAATTCGTGAATATGCGGGACAATATCTTGCACCGGTAATTCCCAACCGCCAACATTGTAGCTATAGGGAAACTTAAGCCACCGATTCCAAATGCTGCACCAGTGTCCACCCCGCCACGTCGGAACCACAGAAGCAATAACCAGAAAGCTAGCACAAATTAGCAGCCAATAACTCGCCCAGATTCGGCCCACAACTTCCATACAGTGGTCTATCCACCTTGTGTGTGAAGAACCCGTGAGAGTCTGATTGATGTCTTGCCTCCTCGAGAACTTCACAGCTCGCTTTTTACGCGGCCTTTCATTTTTCTGTCAATCCTCAACTCTGCTTGCTGTTAACTTTGGAACCGTTCGCTGATTCATCTCTAATCGAGACTTCGGTCTAAGAGACATCTGGCTGAAACTCAAATATAGGCAATCGGAATGACCGCATGACTGGCAAATGTCATTTGCGCTCCGCACAAGAGCGTTGCGCTTCGCTTTGTGTGCCGCATAATCGCGATTCGAAATCGGTCATGGCAACAGCTTTTAATCCCTTGCAGTACGTTGAGGTGCTCGGCGCAGCCGCAGGCCCAGCCGATCCGAGCGTGCTTGGCGGCAAGGGAGCGTCTCTATGCCGCCTAGTGAATCTCGGACATCGCGTTCCAGCCGGTTTTGTCATTACGCGCGATGCTTTTCAAACCGCTCTCCAAGACATCGGGCTCGCTTCCCTGCTCGCCACGCTGGACTCGCTGCTCGCCGATTCAAAAGATACGATCGCAATCGGCGAACAAATTCAGCAAAGCATTCTTTCTCGCCGGATTCCCTCGCGAATACTGGAACCGATCATGCAAACGGTCGACGCCTTGTGGCTATGGGAGCAGCCTTGCGAAGGCGTGATCGTCCGGTCTTCTGCCACCATTGAGGACGGCAGCGCTCATTCCTTCGCCGGCATTTTTGAATCAATACCAATCAGCACTCCGCAAGAATTTGAACCGACCGTTCGGGAGATTTGGGCATCCGTTTTCTCGCCGCGCGCCCTCACATATTTCCGGGAGGTTGGGGTTCAGCAGGTACCGGCGATGGCGGTGGTCGTGCAACGTTTCCTGCGTCCCGAGCGCTCGGGGGTCATGTTCACGCGCTTTGCCGGGCCCGATGGAAGACCGCGCATTCTCGTCGAGCACGTCGAGGGAGATTGCGAAAAGCTGGTTAAGGGTGAAGTGACACCCGAGAGGCTTTGGCTAAACGAGGCGGAAGACGTCCCGGAATTTCTCGAAGGACCACTTCGACCGGGACATGCCCGTTCGTTGGCTCAACTCGCCAAACGGCTGGAGGAAAGTTTCGGGGCACCGCAAGACGTCGAGTGGGTCATCCACGACGATGCGTTGCACGTCGTTCAATCCAGACCGATCACTGCTGCATTCTCTGGCGACGCGAGTGCCGGGGCGCCATCGTCCTCCAGCGTTGCCGCGATCCTCACCGGAGTGCCCGCCAGCTCGGGAACAGGATCAGGTCCCGTCCACCTCGTGTTCAACATTGAGCAAGCGCTTCAGCTCCAGTCCGGATCAGTGCTCGTAACGCCTATGACAAATCCTGACATGGTGGTCGCGATGCGAAACTCGGCGGCCATCGTTACGGACGTCGGCGGGATTATTTGTCACGCCGCGATCGTTTCGCGCGAACTCGGTCTGCCTTGCGTCGTCGGAACCGAAACAGCCACGACGACATTTGTCGGTGGGGAGCCAATCACCGTGAATGGGTCGACTGGCCGCATCTATCGAGGCCGCATCGAAACGGAGGGTGCAGTGAAGTCACTGGGTCAGTTACAGTGGTCAGATATCTGGTCCGCTTGGACAGAAACGACAAGAGATAGACCCAACCTTGTCCCGATCGTCTCTACGGCAGAGGCATTGAAAGCGATGCCTTCCGGTGTCGCGAGCGTTGTCCTCGTACCTAACCTTGACCTGAGAACAAATAAGAACGGGCTCTGGAACGATCTTGAAGCGCTGCCAACTGAACCGCGCAGGATGGTGTTCGATAAGTATGTCGCGATGGTTGCCAGCATCATTTCGGAACAGGCGAACTCGAAGTTATACTTATGCTCGTTAGGCAACCTGCCTTGTAGTGAACTCGGCCAAGCTGTTGCGCGAATAGGAAACCCAGCCATCGCACTCTACGACAATGATGTGGCGCCTTTCCCGTTGGCATTCGATCCGGGAGTAGCTTGGCCGGATGGATCCGTCGCGGTCCCGCTCGGCTACGCCAGCGCCATCCGCACCGGTGCAGCAACAACGCGGCAAAAAATCGGCGGCATGAATGAAGCGGAAGCCGCGGCACTCGACACGATCAAATTCTTCGGTCACAAACCCGGAAGCAAGATCACGGCCATGCCGGCGCCCGAGTTCCGTGGGAGGTGGTGGGCCATGCTTCCGGAGTACGGACGTTTCCACCAAGAGTTTGCTACGGCGGCGACGACAGGAGAGTTCGAGTGGCTGGAAGTACGTCCCGAGCTGGTCATCTCTGCGCTCTTGAAGTCCCTGGTTCAGCCCGGCTTCGAGATGGTCCCGCGTGTGCTTGGGTTTCGAGACGTCCCACCACTCCACATCAAGTGGGTGAAATGCCGTTATCACTTTCGCTCCGATACTTTTGCTTTGGTGTGGCAATCCATTGTCCGCGCGACATGGAACGAAGCGTTCATGGTTGATTTGATGCGCCGGGTCCGCGCTTCCTACGATCGGTTGGCTGAAGTTCTCATCCTGTTTCCCACCACTAACGCGGAGTTGAACGCGATCTCCGGCGATCAGATGGTCGCATTAATCACCTCCTGGTGGCCTAGGTGGGTAGAGTTCTTCGCGCTCTGCTGGTTTATTCAGGCCCAGGGAGACGACATTCTGTTCCCTTTCATCGACGAAACTGTGAATCACAATCTAAGTTATCTCGGCTCGCCTCCTGCCGATCGGGTATGGCCCGGTCCCGCTGATTTCATCGCGCCGACTACTCCCGTTCTGAGCGGCGCGTATATGGCTGACGTAGCGAAGCTGCGCGAAGCGCTGTTCGCGGCCGGGCTTCGCACGAGAGAGGAAGCAGAGTCCGCTTTGAATGCAGGACAACATCCCGACATTACGCAAAACCTGGCCGGGCATCTCCAAAAGTGGCATTGGATGCGCGATCGCGACCTGCTCTTCGAACCGTGGGACACACGCGGTCGTGTCATCGAGACGGCTCTCAAAACTGAGCCGCACGCAGTCATGCCTTACAAACGCAATCTGCAGCGAAATATGCTCGCGCTAAGTTTCCATTTCGACCTAGCTCACAGGAGCGGCCGCGCGCTTGGGCTCAATCACGCCGCACGTTTCGTCCATGACCTGAATATCGAAAGGGAGAATCACCATATTCTGTGGCTAAAGTATTCCTATCCGCTGCGACAGCTTGTGGTCGAGATCGAGCGGCGCTTAATCGCATCCGGCAGTCTCGAAAAGGGCGACATCTTCTTCCTGCAAGCCCCGCAGCTTATTGAAGCGGCGAGGAACCTTCCGGCTCCCTTGCCATCGGATCTCGTCTCGAAAGTGAAAAACCGGCGCAGAGGCTACCTCATCGAAGCCCGCCTTGTCGGTTCGGATGCGGTGCCGGCGGAACCTGAAGATGATTACTACTGATGCCCACCAAGTTCCTGGTCATTGAAGGTTGTAATGGCGTCGGCAAGAGCACGATCGTGGAATATCTGTGTGCCCGCATCGGTGCTTCATCATTTCACTACCCGCCCGAGTTCGTGAGCTTTCGCCGCGAGGTGCGTCTGGATGAGTGTGTGGCGCCGCTTCCCCGGCTTGCCTTCTATCTGGCGGCAACATTGCATCTATCGGACCTCGTGGGCGCTCAACTCACACAGAGTCATGTCATCTGCGATCGTTATCTGGCAAGTCCCCTTTCGCTGATGATCGCCGAATCGGCGATTGAAGAGAGGGCGGCTCGTCGGCTGACGGAGCCGTTCGAATCGTACCTGTGTACGCCCGATCTAACTCTCCTGCTCATGGCGGAGCACGCCGTGGCTAGCGCAAGGATTCAAAAGCGTTCGGTCGAGTCAGGCATGCTCACGCCGGTTGCGCGAAGGATGCTCGAATCGGAAGAGTTTTTTCATAAAAGGGAAAATGCTTGTCGCCGTTTGGCGATAAGACTAGGCCCCGTCGTGGAACTGGATACGACGAACCTCTCGCCCGAAGAGATGTGCAGGTCGGCCTGGTCATTGTTAGCGCCCAAGCTTAACTGGTAGTGGCAGCCCAAAACTGCATAGTAGCGAAAGATGCTAACGCGGCTTGGAAGAGAACCAGTGCTGGGCAGAGGGATCATTTTCGATAAATTCAAATAGCTTAGTTGCGACTTTCAACGCGCCCTGCGGTGAGGTGTGGACGCCGTCCGGCTCAAAATCGTTGCGCTCCCAGATAAGGCCGTCGCTGCGCGGCGTCAAGCCATCGGCCCAGAGGTAAGGACCCCATGAAACCCAGGGTATTGATCTGTCGGAACTCGAATTCTTAATGCGCTCCTCGATGAACCACTTGACTCCGAATCCGGATTCATACGCGCCCGGTTCTGGACTTAAGTCCGATTTTGAATACCCGCCGTAAGTCCGGCTGGAAATGTAAACAAGCTTTAGTTGCGTAAACTTTGCAGTGAAAATTTCCACGATAGAACGCAACGTCCGCTGTAAAAGCCGGGCATTTTCTGGGAAACGCCGAGCGTCACGTGCGAGGGCGGTCTTGAGCCATACGACCTGAACCTGCGCAGCGGATATCTTGCAGCCTTGAAGCTGGCGATCCACGTGCATCCAATAGTCGCCGCATGGCACGGCAATCTCTGTTGCAGCTGCTCCCTCCCGAGCAGCATCGATCATCACCAGGTTGGGGTTTTTGCGCGCGTCAGCGTTGGTCAAACCGATGAATTCCGAAAACTGTTGGGACGTGTTGGACATGCCGATGGAGATCATGGCGATTTTACCGGAGGTCGATGGTTTGCCATCGCTGTCCAGCGGTTGGACTGTCGCGCCGAGGGCCACGCCGGCGTCCTTGTAAGCGGACGGGGCTGAGTTTTTTCTATCGGGGTAAAGGCCGCCTGTAAAGCCGAGATATTGCGCCGATCCAAGATCGGTGAGTGGAGTAAGATCAATCGACATGTCTCTTGGTCACCTTGCCGGTGTAACCGTCCACGTCCAACCATTCACCATCTTGAAAGAGATTGCGGGCATCTCGAATGCCCACCGCGGCAGGTATGCCGCATTCGCGAGCAAGCGTGGTGGCGTGCTGAAGAATCGCGCCTTCCTCGACGACGAGGCCGGCGACTCGCGGGAGCAACGGCGCCAGATGTGGATGGAGGATGCGTAGAACAAGGATGGAGCCCGCCGGAACGGCCATAATGTCTTCGGCGTTGCGGATCACGTACGCCTTCCCGCTGGCGCGTCCCGGCGCGGCGCCCAAGCCCGAATAGACGATCGTTGAGTTTTCCGCGCTCATGAATTTCCCAGCATACTTGCCAGGCGGCCCGACTCGATGCCGTGCAATGACAAGTACTCGGTGTTTTCCATGTAACGATAACGGCGCGTACGGATGACCGCGGGATCGACGACTCCCGCAATCAATTCGCCAATGTCGAGAAATAAGAGATTCGCTAATTCGAACGGGGGAGATTGCCGGCGATATTCAGCCGCCAGCTGCCTCAAGAGCGGGATCATGCCGACGTAAAACGCGCGGCGCACATACCATGTCTCCCGTTCCAGAAAATCCAGCCAAAATCCAAGGACACGCCTGAGGGGAGCGATTTTCGTTGGCACATCGATCGTCGGGCGAGCGACCACGGGTCGTTGGGCGAAAGACAAACGCTGGCGAACTTGTTCTGCATTGACCTCGTCGAAGGCGGAGTGGAGTAAGCCAACGACATAATTCGGATCTTCATACCCGGGCGCGTCCCATGCCAGCGGGCCGAAACCTGTTTGACGATTGCAGAACTCGCTAACGAGCTGAAAGACTTCCGGCGACACGCGGGGCCACTCTTGTTGCAATCGTTGCGGACTGTAGTCTAGGACGCGGCAAGCCTGATACAACGCGAACGTGTTTTGCATGAGTTCGGCGCCGGCACTCTTCTCGGGAAAAGGCGGAGGCTCAACATCTCCGGCATCCGTAAGAGCGCCCAAGAGGATATCCGGTACAAATTTGCTCAAGACTCCATAGGCCAACACAAGAGCCATTCCGTTCGCGAGATCGTCGGTCAATCTCCTGGCCGCCGCGCCGCTGAGCGAAACGGCTACACGCGCGGCTTTCTCGGTCGCATCCACCAAGGTGCCGCAAGCGGCGGCGTGCGTCGCGCGCATCAGCTCAAGATTTTCCGGCGTGAACCACGAAGGTAAGGCTTTAGTCAGCGCGGTGACCTTCGATCGATCCAAGAAGAGATCACCGTTTTCATCCAGCCACGCTGGAAAATCCAGTTCGGATGATAGACCGGGCAAACCAATCGTCGTCGCGGCTCGGGCTGCCTGACCGAAGAGCGAGCGCTGCAACGGCAAGCCGACGATATGCCGGCGATATGGCTGCGCGTATTTTTCGACCGCCTGCGCCATGTTGCCGACCTACTTTACTTCACCGGCTTCGCCCAATTCTTTCGCGGTCAGCCGCGGGAAAGCGCCACGGAGGGCGGCGCGTCGCCCTTCCGGTCCGAGCGCCGACATTCCAAGGCGGTCAGCATCCTGCGGATCATAAGCAACGAGATGAATGGAAATCGGCTCAATGACCGCTCCGGGAAATTTCAACATCAGAGTGACGGTCTCAGCGCCGCTGGCGAGCATCTCGTCGGGAACGCCGAACTGGTAAACGCCAGGCAACAATTTGCTGTCGATTTCGACAAAGCTTCCGGCTCGATGTTCGCCGACCTTCCCTTCAATGAGAGGTATCCGCCACACTTGCGCTTCTCCTTCGCGAATGTAGGCGGTGCTGGAATCCGGAGTTCGTGAGTTCAAACCCGTTTTGCCCGAACGCATATCAGCGGCGTCGAGGGCATAAACGAGCAGTATTTTCGACGTGGTTCCTTTCTTCAGAGCATAGGACATATGTTACGACTCTTTCTTCGCGTTTAACTTTGCGGCTAGTTCTTTCTCGGCTTGCTCGCCCAACGCCAGTTCCATTTCTGTAAACCGAGGTAATGCCTGCCGAAGAAATTCATGTCGCTTGTGACCGGCCAGGCTCCACACGCCGATTCGCTCCGCGTCTTGAGGGTCGTATGCGACAAGGTTAATTTCGACCGGTTTGATCACTGTGTCGGGAAAACGAATCAACAGAACAGCGCGCGCAGAACCTTCGGCTACCATCTCATCCGGCGCGCCGAACTGATACACTCCAGGCAGCAACGCCGGATCGACTTCAGCCAACGCGCCTGATCTCCATTCGCCGACCCGGCCTTCTACGATTGGCACTTGGCGGGCCGCTGAGTCTCCCTCTCGAATGTAGGCTGCGCTGCCTGCGGAAAGATTCCTGGCCAGCCCCGTCTTGGCGGACGTGGTAGTATCCGCCGACGTGGCATAAACAAGGAGCAGCTTAGACTTTGTGCCCGCTTTCATCGTATAAGCGTGTTGTACCGGCATAAGGATCCTTCTATGAATGTAACTCCGAATGTTTGCTCTCGATAAACTTAGTCAACGCTCGTAGCGTTCGAAAATTTTCCTGCATGATATCCGTATCCTCGACTTTGATGTCGAAACGCTCCTCGACGAAGACGATCAGCGGCCACAAGCTCATCGAGTCAATGACTCCGCCTTCGGAGTCGAGCAGCGGTTGGTCCAGTGTCGGCATTGACTGCCCGCTCTTCGCAACGAGCTCCCTGATGTAGTCAGTTAATACTTCCTGCACATTCATGAGCCACTCTGTTGTTTCGGCCCTTCTCATTGATGGACCGCATCGCCAGATGACCCGGTAAGGGAGTTTCATTGTACACCCTGCCGGCAAACATATGGATGACGTCCTCCGGATATCGATGGTGCGCGAGCATGGAAAATGCGTAGGGATGTTCCCAAAATGCATCGATTAGTTCCTGAACGTTGTCCTGACCACGATCACAGAGTCGCTGGTAGTCGGCAAAGGGGTTTGGTTGCTCTCTCTTTGAGTCAGCGAAAAATGATGCGATAGAAGAAGCAGCATACTCGGCTTCTTTCATCGCGAAAAAGACTCCAAACGAAAAGACCGGATCAATGAAGCGATGGGAATCGCCCACGCAGAGAAATCCCTTTCCGGTGAAATTCAGGAGACGATACGAATAGTTGGAAATACCGCGTACTTCCTCGACAAATTCAATTTCCGGAAGACGACGCGTCAGTTCCGGGTTCAGCTGGTGAAGCTCGCGGAACAGGAACTGATGTTTGCTCTCATTTTTCGCGCGGTAGTAATCGGCCGGCACAACAATCCCAACGCTGGTGACTTCGCCGTCCAGTGGAATGAACCAGGCCCAATGATGTTTTTGGCGATAAAAGATCAGGGTGTTCCCGCTCGCCGCACCGGGGTCACGGATCGCTCTGGCGACCTGCGAGAAAATCGCCACTTGCCGATCGTAATTGCCGCGAACTTTTTCGCCAATCATCCCGGCATTAAAAAGGAAAGTACCCTGCCCTGAAGCATCGACCAATACTTCCGAGGCGATGTCCTCGACCGTGCCGCCGTTGGTGCGGACCCGTACTCCGCGAACAGTGTCGCCATTCAAAAGGGGCGCGACGGCCTCTGCTTGCATCACCGAGACACCGCGCGCCGCGGCGGCCGTGAAAAGCATGTGGTCAAAATCACTGCGGCGCACCGACCATGTATGCGTATCGAAAAGGCCCGACTCCGGATGCCATCCTTTGACGGGAACCCAGAAGGCATTTTTTCCGCGCGGCCCATAGACCATGACGCCGTACTTCACGGGATGCCGGCGCGCAGTCATTTCTTCCTCGAGCCCGAGAGTTCGCAGGCAATTACCGCACTCGCCGGTGAGGGATTCGCCGATATGGTAACGAGGCGATTGTGCTTTCTCGATTATCGTTATGCGCAGGCCAGTTGGAGAGAGGAACATGGTAGCGGCGCTTCCGCCGGGCCCGCCACCAATAATCGCGACATCGGTCTTCATCCAGCCCCCTGCTAAGAACAACTCCCCGCTGCTATTAATTCCATTTGAAGTTTTTGCAGACATTGAATGACTTGTGTCAACAAAAAACTTAAGAACTACGTGGTCCATCCATGCCTCGATAGTTGTTCAACAACGATACGAGTCTCGGATCTAGCGAGAGCACGCCCAGCGACGATCTTCGAGTGCTGCCTGAACGAAGCGCTCAGGACGATTGCGCGTGCGGATGTTGTAAACACTGAAGCCGCATTCTTCCAGGGCCAGTTGCATAATCCGATTTCCGACAATGTGAATGTCGTCCCCGATGACACCGATAACGACTCGACTGCGAGACATGACAGGCCTCAGTTGGCTGTGGTTCGACCATCGCTTCGTTTCGATTGCATGTCCAATCGTTCGAAAGCGGCTGATTGGATCGGACGCTCCTGACGTCAACGCGCCTAATGTCACAAGTTTTGGTAATTTGAACATGAGGCTGGGCAATCCATGTGTGAGGTTGTAAAGACTACTGCCCTTCGCCTGGGCACAACGATTCTGCTACAAGCGCTTAGCCGTTGTGAAGGGCATCGGCGGATCATCCACTCCGCGTCTGGATGGGCTGCCGGGCGATAAACTCGGGCTCGAAAAGTTCCTCTAAGACGCGGCCGTCCATATCATCCGGCACAGGCTGGCCCATGAG
Organism: Candidatus Udaeobacter sp.; assembly: GCA_036499375.1. Classification (GTDB taxonomy): domain Bacteria; phylum Verrucomicrobiota; class Verrucomicrobiia; order Chthoniobacterales; family UBA10450; genus Udaeobacter. Next base: position 18,132 of record DASYDV010000020.1, on the reverse strand, counting down.
GTGCAGGATCGTGGGCGCCATGTCGATCAGCCGGGCGCCTTCGACCGCAATTCCTTTCCGGAAAGGCTTGCCCTGGGCAATGAGAATACCGTCGCGGCGATGCGCTCCCCCCCATTCCGCGGTCGTGGCAGGTTTGTGCTCAATGATTTCGACCGGCGGTTCCCCTGTATGCTCGGGAAGACTTGGGCTGGTGGAAAAGAGGCTGGTGTCCCACCAATCCAGGATCAGATCGGCGGCTTCATCGCAGTAAGGGCCATGAAAGATTTCGTCTGTCCGGAAGACGCGTTTCACGATGGCTTCGCCGGTTCGCGGATCTCTTAGCTCGCCGAGCTTTTGCGTGATGAACTTCAGCAACGGCTCATATTCGCTCTCATCAACGATGCCCGCCGGCTTCACTCCCTTGCGGTTAATCCGGACGCCTGGGGGTGAAGCGAGCACTTCGCTGCAGAAGGCCTTCGTCCGTGACCAGTCGATATTCGAGTAGGAGGTGGCAGCACTTTCGAAGCGTTTCCGCAAACTGGGAAAGGCGTTTGCAAGCTTAATTTTCTGCCGGGAACTGAGGGAGCCGCGCAAGAGATTATAGGACCAGCGGACGAAATCCTTCGCCATGTTCTGGAGGGGAGCGGCTTTCGTCTCTTTGTATTGGAGAAGGCCGACCTGGGCGAGGTAGCGGTTGAGATACACGACGCGATCGGAGGTGGGGCCGCCGCCATGATCGGAAACGACAAAGACGGAAGTGTCAGGCGAGACCTTTTCGAGCATCCGGCCGACGGCGTCGTCAAGCCATTGGTAGACGCGAAAAACAGCGTCGCTGAACTCCCGGGCAGCACTTGCATCATGATAGTGATGGGTCGAATCCATGTATTGCCAGAAATGATGCTGGACCGTGTCGATCGACATGAAGGTGAACATCATTACGTCGGCCGGATGCTTCCGGATCAGATAAAGGCTGGCGCGAAGCCACTGGTCGTCCAGGTTCTTCATGTCTTCGAGGACCTGATGCCGGCGGAGATTGGTGGACATAAAGCCGAGATACCGGGCGTCGAGGCGAAATCGTCCGAGGCAGCCTTCCAACTCAGTGCGGAGCTCCGGCGGATAGATAAAAGGACTGTTCTCGGAGGGGGTAGCCATGCCCGAGATTTGAAAGCCATCGAGGTGTTCCGGCGGGTACGTGAAGGGAACGTTCATCGTTCCCACCGTGTAGCCGGCGTCGTTGAGCATCCGCCAAACCGTCTTTGCGCGCCGGGAGCTGGCATTCAGGTAACGGAGCGAATACGTCCCCGGCTGCGCTTCCAGGAAGTCAAATATGCCATGCTTGCCAGGATTTTTTCCGGTCATGAAAGAGGTCCAGGCCGGCGGAGTTATCGGCGGCACGACTGAGGCCAGCCGTCCCGACGCGCCTGCACTCATCAGGTGTGCGAGATTGGGCAGCTTACCCTCCGCGACCCATGGGTTAATCAGATCAAGGGTCGCGGCATCAAGGCCGAGAATGAGGAGCTTGATTGTTTTCATTCACCAGCATTCCTTCGCGATCAGCTCGGAGATCTGTATTCGTTCATCCGGCATTTTTACCGGGCGCAGCCGGAGAAGGCAAGGATCGGCTCTGATGGCAATTTTTTGTTTTTCAAAGTGCGTGCCGGCTGGGTAGCTTTCAGCCATGCACGGCCTTGCTATCTTTCTACAGGCGTTCGTTGCCGCCTCGATCTTTTTCGACTTCGGCGCCGTTGATGCGCTGAAGGTCAAGCTCGCGGTTGCGCCGCCGACACGCACCCCAAAAACACAGACGGGTACGATCTTTATCTGCAAGGTCTGTATTTCTCGAACAAAAGCACCGAAGAACCTCTGCGAAAGGCTCTCGGTTTGTTTCAGCGCGCGTTGGATAAGGATCCGGCGTTTGGGCGGGCCTGGACCGGCCTAACAACAGCGTGGGGTTAGCTGGCTGACGCCTATGCAGGAGCCCAAAGCGTGCGCAACCTATAACTACCGGAAATCGTTGCCGCGAAAGAGACAGAAAAGTAGTGAAGATTAACAACTTCTTCGCCGAGCCGAAGCGGCGCAACGTTTACAAGGCGGCCATCCCAGCGATTGAGCGGACTGCGAATCGCTGTACTACCCAGCTTTCGCTTGATCAAAAAGAACGAGAGCTAAACACTTTGAAACCATGGAGTTGTTCCGGTGGAGTATACTTTCCGAAGAACTGTGCCAATGGTGCCCCGTATGTCCCACATTGATTTTATCGGCATCGGCGCGCCCAAATGCGGGACCACCTGGCTTTCCGCCCAGCTGGATGCCCATTCGCAAATCGGCTTCGCCCCGGCCAAAGAGGTCTATTATTTCGCCGATACGATCCTGCGACGAGTCTCCGGCCAGGAGCTGCGCTGCTTTGACCGAGGTGTCGCCTGGTATCACGAACAATTTCCGCCGGCCGTGGGAGCGGTTTCCTGCCGCGGCGAGTTTTGTCCCGCCTACCTCTACTCTGAGGAAGCGGCGGCCAGGATCGGCGCTTACCGGCCCGACATTAAACTGTTGCTCTGTCTGCGGCCGCCGGTTGAGATGATTTACTCGTGGTACTGGTACGGCCGAAACGCCGTGGTGGCTTCTTTGCCTGAATCGTTTGAGAAGATGATGGAAAATCCGTTTCTTCGAGACCTCGGGTGCTTCGCCCGCCACCTCAGGCCATATCTCGAGCGTTTCCCTGCGGAAAACATTCTGGTCGTTCAATTCGACGCGATCCGGCGCGATCCCGATCGCGTCCGCGAGGGCGTTTACAAGTTCCTGGGTGTCGCCGCGGACTTCAAACCGCAGCTCGAAGCCGGGAAGAACCCAGCCCGGGCTCCTCGCTTTCCCATCCTACAATCTAACGCCCAGCGCCTCTACGCCGCTATCTCGGCGGTGCCGGGCGTGGGCAAACTTCTGAAATCGCCGGTGGTCGCCAAAGTGCTCCAGGATGTCTATCACCGGCTCAACACCAGGGCCCGCCAGTACGAGCCGCTGGCGTCGGAAGAGCGCCTCAAATGGGAGACGTACTACGCCACCGATCAGGAAGAACTGTCCCACCTGTTGCCGAGCCTTCAAGTTATCGACTGAAGTTCTTTCCTTCGGACCCGTGTTCTTCGTTGGCTTTTCACCACTGTCCTTCCGCGGCGTCGGCCCGCAAAATCTCCGGGGGAATGCTTGCGGGCCGCTAGTCACGAAAAAACAGCAAGGCCTCCGTTTTTTCTTCTTGGGTGCGGCTTCGCCGCCTTAGGATATCTATCGACCAGCTCGGGTTCCGCGGCTGAGTAGCAACTCAGCGATGTCGAGCACCTTCACGTTCTCCCCTCCTTGCGTGCCCGCCATGCCGTCAGTCATCATGTTCAAACAAAACGGGCAGGCCGTGGCGAGAGTGCGTGCGCCGGTTGCGATAGCTTCCTGCGAACGTAAGACGGAAACGCGCTGCTCTGGCGCCTCGTCAAACCACATCCGACCACCGCCCGCGCCGCAGCAGAAGGTCTTCTTTCCACAGCGAGGCATTTCGCGATACTGCGCATCGTCAGTAGCGCCGACGACCGCTCGTGTCGCATCCACTTCGCCGTTGACGCGAGCCAGGTAACACGGGTCGTGCAAGGTGATCGGCTCGCCGTTACTGATGCCGTTGCTCAACCGTCCCGCCCCGATCAGTTCTGCGAGCAGCGCTGAGTGATGTTGCACTTGGTACTGCCCACCGAACTGCGGGTATTCATTCTTGAGCGTGTTGTAACAATGCGGGCATGGTGTCACGATCTTCTTCGCCTTGCGACGGGTAAGCGTCTCGATATTGGTCCGTGCCCGCTCTTGGAAAAGAAACTCATCTCCGATTCGACGCGCGGGATCGCCGGTGCAAGTCTCCTCTTTGCCGAGCACGGCGAAGTTCACTCCTGCGTCCCTGAGCAACTGCACCGTCGCACGCGCGACCTTTTGCGCGCGTGGATCGAAAGACGCGGCGCAGCCTACCCAGAAGAGATATTCAAAGCTCGGATTCGATTCGGCCGTCGGCACTTCAAGGCCCTCTGCCCAAGCCAGACGTTCGGAATTAGGGCGGCCGTAGGGATTCAATTGGCTACCGATCTGTTGCAACGCTTTCGCCGGTGGCCCTGAAAGTTTGCCTTCTCCGATCAGATCGCGCCGCATGTCGCTGATCAAATCGACATGCCCGATCAAGACCGGGCACTCCTGCACACACGCCTGACACATCGTGCAAGCCCAGAGCGTTTCATCACGGATCGTCCCGTGCACGTTACCGCCGCCTAACGACATCAAATTTCGCAGATCGATCACGACCGCTTTGGGGGAAAGCGGTTTGCCGGTGGCGGTCGCCGGACACGCGTCTTCGCAGCGACCGCATTCCATGCAGGAATCAAGGCTGAGCAGTTGTTGACGGTTGAAATCCGCAAGCTCGTGGACTCCCGTCCGACCCGTCTGCTCGACCTCTTCCATCTTCAACGGCACAAGCGTGCCCATGGGCCTATCGGGACGGCCCGCAATGTTAAGCGGGCCAGTGATCACGTGGAGGAACCGATCCACAGGAATGGTGGCGAAAAATGCCGCCACCAGAATTGCGTGCAGCCACCAAGTAGCCAGGTGCATCGTTTGGGCGCTGCGGACATCGATACCGCGCAACAAGGTCACATCGATCAACCAGCCGACGATCGACCAGTGCGCCACATCCGGTTGCACCTGGGTGTAATACAGGCGCAATGCTTCTACTGCGAAACCCGTGATCCCTAACGAAAGAAGCAGTCCCAACAGCCACCAGTCGCTCCGGTTATGACCAAGGCTCGGCTTACGTTGGAAAGCACGGCGGTACATTGCCAACAAACAACCGATGATGAATGCCACGCCAAAGACATCCAGCGTTAGCTCATAAAAGAGATAGTACCAGCCGTGGTGGAAGTTGTGTGGCCCGTCGTAGGCGATTCCCAACAGAATCGTGCCGATCGTGAGGACAACAAACCCGCTAAAGAGTAGCAGGTGGAGAAAAGCCCCGATTGATTTTTTGTGGACGCGTTTCTGCGCCAACGCATAAACCGTGAGCCGCTGAATCCACACACGCCAATCGCGCTCAAATCCACCCCGCTGACCTTTACGCCAGAGCGAAACGCGGGCCGCGACTTGCGCCATGAGGACGGCGATACTCACCGCGATCATGATGAAGAACACCACGCGCATCCACGGCGCGATATTGCCGAACACTTCGCGCGTGGCGTTATTTATATCGGTCATCGTATTCTGGCTCAGGCTCGGCCGATCGATTCGATGAGTTGTGGGACGATCTGATACAGATCGCCCACCAAGGCGTAAGTCGCCATCTGAAAGATCGGCGCGTCGGGGTCTTTGTTAATCGCGACGATGATCCGCGAATCTTTGATGCCCGCCAGGTGCTGGATCGCGCCGGAGATTCCAAGCGCGATGTACAACTCGGGAGCCACGACCTTGCCGGTCTGCCCGATTTGATAATCGTTAGGCGCCATCCCTGCATCCACCGCTGCGCGGGTGGCGCCGATTGCGCCGCCCAAGGCGTCCGCCAATCCGCCGACCAGAAGCTCAAATGTTTCCTTGTCCTTTAGCGGTCTACCGCCAGATACGACCACGCGGGCTTCGGTCAGGTCGGGTCGGTCGGATTTCCGTTCTTCGCGGGAGACAAATTGCATGCCATTGGGAAGCGACGCGGCGTCAAACTCGAAGCGTTTGATGGGACAAGGCGCTGCGTCCGCTGCAGGGGGTTCGAAGGCCGTGGCGCGGACTGTGAGCACGCGGCGGTCGCCCTGCACCTTTACCGTGGCGAACATGCTGCCGGCGTTGATGGGCCGTCGGTACGAAATCGAGCCATCAATGTCTTCGATCGCAACCACGTCGGTAACCATTGGCGCATCAAGCAGTGCAGCAGCCCGCGGCAAGACGTCTTTGCTAAACGTGGAGGAGGTTCCCAAGACGGTCTTCGCGCAGTCCTTTTGCGCTGCTTCGGCTATGATTGCCGCATAGCGGTCGGCCAACGGTTCCGCTAATGCCGGGTCGTCGGCGACAACCACTGCAGACGCGCCGTACGAAACAAGAGATGCGGCAATCCCGTCCAGGCCGTGGCCGAGCAGGAGCAACGCGTACTCGCCACCGAGTTGACGCGCCAACGTTATCGCGTGCAGCGAGGAACGCTTCACCCGCTGGCGATCGTGTTCGATTAATATGAGCGACTCGACCACACTAAAGCACCTTCGCTTCCTGTTTCAATTTCGTGATTAACTCCTCGACCGACTCGACACGCGTGCCAACGGCGCGCTTTGGCGGACGCTCAACAGAGAGCACAGTTGTAAGCGGGCGCACAATTACTCCCAGTTGATCGCAAGTCAGAACTTCAATAGGTTTGTGGCGGGCCTTAATTAAACCGGGCAGCGAGACGTAGCGCGGTTCGTTCAGGCGAAGGTCCGTGGTGATAATCGACGGCAGATTGACTTCTACTACCTCAAGGCCAGCGTCGGTCTCACGGGTGCAACGGGCGCGCGTCTTGTCGTCCAGAAACTCAATCTTCGAGACGAACGTAGCTTGCGGCCAGCCTAGCAACCCGGCCAGCATCTGACCAACCTGATTTGAGTCATCGTCCACAGCTTGCTTGCCCATGATCACGACCCGTGGCGCCTCCTTTTTGACCACCGCACCGAGAATGCGCGCCACCGCGTAGGGATCAAGAACGCGGGAATCGTCGATGCGAATGGCGCGATCGACACCCATTGCCAGCGCGGTACGGATTTGTTCGTCGACCGGCGGCGCTCCGATCGTGACGCCTACGATTTCCATCGCTTGGCCGCGTTCGCGAATCCGCAACGCTTCCTCGATGGCGATCTCGTCGAATGGGTTAATCACCGACTTAGGTGTCGAGATCGCTGCGCCCGCAACGGTGACGTCACTAGGGTCGCGCACACTCTTGAACGAAACGAGGATCTTCATCTACCTACCGGTGTTAAATCACGGTCAAGGAGAGATCACGTTCCCTGCACTTGCACTCTGACGCTGCCTCACAGCCCCAGCATCGAGGCGATGATGTTGCGCTGAATTTCGCTCGTGCCCGAGTACAGCTTGCTGCCGATTGCATCGCGCAATTCCCGTTCGACTTCGTACTCGGTCATGTAGCCGTAGCCGCCGTGGATCTGGATTGCGTCCTCACAACATTTCACCCAGCAATCGGCGATATGCAGCTTGGTCATCGCGGCCTCCAGGTACACGGCCTTCCGGTGGCCACTCAACCATCCGTAATGGTAGAGCATGTGCCGGGAGCTCTCAACGCGCACTTTCATGTCCACAATCTTACTGGCCACTAGCTGATATTTGCCGATCGACTGACCAGCTTGTTTGCGCTCATTCGCATATCGGATGCATGTCTCCAATAACCGTTGCATTGTTCCGACCGCACTGGCCAGGATGCAGCCACGCTCCCAAGTCATCGACCGCGTAAACAGAAAAGCGCCTCCGCCCTCTTTGCCAAGCAGGTTTTCTTCCGGCACCTCGCAGTTTTCGAAAAACACTTCCGCCATTGGCGACGTGCGCACCCCCATCTTTTCGAGCTTGCGCGCGACGTTCATCCCCGGCGAATCTTTCTCGACCAGGAACGCGCTGATTCCGTCCGGGCCGCGTGTTTTGTCCACCGTGGCAAACACGACGAGCAGGTCGGCGACGGGACCATTGGTGACGAAGATTTTGCTGCCGTTGATGATGTACCTGGAGCCTTTCTTGCTGGCGGTTGTGGCGAGGCTGAATGCGTCGGAGCCGCTATTCGGTTCGCTCATGGCGTTGCCGCCGATGAGCGTGCCGTTACAGAGACCGGGTAGGTATTTTTTCTTTTGAGCCTCGGAGCCGTTATAAACGAGCGGAGTGACCGCTGTCCAGAGATGCGCGTTGATGGAGAAAAGCAGGCCGTTATCCTTGCAGGCGTACCCGAGCCGCTCGAGGGCGGCCACCGTGGTGAGTGGATCCATGCCGAGCCCGCCATATTCGGTCGGGACAGGCAAGCCCTGGATACCGAAGCTACCGCACTTTTTCCAAGCGTCGTGATTAAAGACGCCGTCGCGGTCGTTTTCGATTACGTTGTAGTTGAGTTGATGGCTGGCGAACCGGCCAACGGCGTCCAGTAACTCTCGTTGTTGGTCCGACCAGGCAAAGTCCATTGCGTTAAGTTCTCAGTCGGCCTCTGTTTCCTTTGTCCCATTCCGGCCAGCTTCGGCGAGGCCGCTGCCGTGGGCCGCAGGCGCCCCTCGGGAGACGCAGTAAAGGCCCGAATTCTACAGGCGCGAAGCGCGGCGGTCAAGCGAGCGTCTTGTGTCCAATCAGGAGACTGCCCGAGCAAGAACTGCGCGCATTGTCTAACCGGGCTGTGGCCGAGCACGACGAGCTTGCATCAAGCGGTGTACGGCCAGCCGCGACGCGCTTTTTCTCACCAGCCTCCCGAAAAGTCTTCCTGCAAAATCGCGCCTATTTTGACGTGTCGCTAAGCGCTTGCTGCAAATGCCGCTTTACGTTCCGCATCTCGTTCAATCATATCGCCGAAAACAACCTGCCAAGGGCTATGGCAACTGGGTTGATTCAAATCCGGGCGTTCGATCACCACTTTGTTGTATCGGCGAAAGTGTTTCGGATGTTCGAGGAGCTCAAAAAATTCGTCATACTTCTCATAATTCTCGAAGAAATCTCCGGACAGCATGTAATGACCGGCAGCCATCGCGCTCTCATGAGCCTTGTGTGCCAATCCATCCGCACCGGCCTGCGCCCATGTCACAGCGTGAGGGTTATAAAAGAGGTTAATCATCCGATGAACGAATTTATAAGCTCCGGTGACCAGTCTGTAGGCCTGCTCCATCTCAGGATTGCTGCCATTCAGTCCCTCGGTGAGCTGCTTATGAATCGCAGCAGAAACCAGAAAAGAGGTCTTCATTGAAAGGAAGACGCCGCTCGAAAAAATTGGATCGACGAAGCCCCGCGCGTCTCCGACCATCGCATAGTTTGAACCATAGTGATTCTTGACTTCATACGAATAGTTCCCATTGATCAACATCGGAAGCAGTAATTTGCTGCCCTCCAGCAGCTCGCGAACAAATTTCGAACGCAGAAGCTCCTGCATGCAAAGGTCGTACTTCCAATCGGTTGAACCGGCCTGCGTCAGCTTACGCTGTTGATCGCGGAGATAAGAATTCTGCGCAACAAATCCGGCCGTGATTCGGTCTTCTCCCATCGGAAATACCCAGATCCAACCTTTCTGCTCGAGACCCATGTAAATAATGATTGAAAGCCCTTCTTCAAGACCGCCCTTAAGTTTAACGTTGCCCCAATGCGACCAGATCGCGGTTCGATCCAACTCCTCCCGGGCTTTTCGCCAGCCATGTTTGGTGCCGACGAACGCGTCTCTTCCGCTTGCATCTACTAGAAAGCGGGCACGATGTACACTCTTCCGGCCAGCCGAATCCAGACTGGCAACCATCACTGAATCGCCCGCGCTAATGTCCGCTTCGATTACCCTTGTCTCCTCTCGAACCTCAGCGCCGTTTTTCGCAGCATTTTTCAAGAGGATGTGATCGAACTCGCTGCGAATCACTTGGAATGAAAGGTATGTCTCGTCTTTAATGACGTGATCAAAACACCAGGTGGTGGATATATTGCCGTCGCGATCTATAAAACGGACACCCGGTTTCCGGACGAAATTCTTCTTCATTTCGTCGACCACTCCGAGATCTTTGAGAAGGCAATGGCAAAACGGCAAAAGAGATTCACCAACGTGTTCTCGAGGGAATTTCTCCCGTTCGAGTAATAAAACGCGGTGATTCTGGCGAGCGAGCAATGTTGCCGCCGTCGAACCGGCTGGCCCACCTCCAATTACGATAACGTCGTGCGAAGTTTCGTGTTCCATATTTTTTTGAGAGTCTCGCGCTGTTTCAAATGTCGCGCCGTCTTCGGCGGCACTAAACGGGAGATGTGATAACCAGTAACTTTAGAGACGCGCAGCGAACGGTCAACCAAGCGCGCACCATCCGTATTCTGCGCCGGCATCAGACCGCCAAACCAGGTCGCGTTTTTCTATAATGATCGCCGCGCCGCTGTTTGTCGGCGAGGGCGAACGGAACACAGCGTTTTAATATCACAACCGGCTCGTGCCGAGGCTCGAGGTGAGATGGCGAACCTTTTGACGACGAGTCTCACCATTCGATCGATTTGGGTGAACGATTCTTGCGCCGTCGCGTTACTGGTTAATTTGGGATCCTCTCCTGGCGGGCCGATTTATTCCGGCCTTTTTTGAAAAAATTTATCTTGATCACCATCGACGTGACTTGTTACCCTCGGGCCACGAATGTGAAAAACGTGGAAGCTCCCCCAGCTCGAACCTCCGCGGCAGCTCCAAGTGTATTCGGGTTGCAGCTAGAGAAGACCCCAAGACAAGAACGCGCAAATGTTTGTAGCATCGCCGGCAAAATGGCTGGTCTTATGGTTAAACTAATCGCGTCCTGTGCCTTTCATTTCTTGCGATTGTGCGAGCCCGTACTACCGACGAGCGTGCTGAGTGTCTTGCTGTGGCCTCCCGCAGCAGCCTGGGACTTGTTGCACCTTCGCCAGCGCACGCCGCTGACCTGCTGGCGCCGCTTCCCGGAGTCATGGCGCCCCAAGCGTTGGCGTTTCGTTCTCCGGCAGAGTCTTGGCCTCTATCATGCGCAACTCTTATATGTTTGGCCGGATCGCCTGCGCACGGCGCGCTGGCTGAGGCGCTGCCGCCTTGAAGGTGGCAATCATTTGATCGGACCATGGGAGGGAAAGCGGGCGGTTATCGGCGTTTCATTGCATTTCGGGCCGGTCGCGACACTACCCTATTGGCTGCGTGCGCAGGGGATTGTCCATACCAGCGTGCGCGCCCCCGCCCTTGATTCGCTGAAGGACCTAACGATGTACCAGTTCTCCTTGAGCCCTCCGGCTGACATGCCGGTGTTCTTTTCCACGAACGAAATAGGGTCGCAACCGCGCCTTTCCAGCATCCGAAAGATCCTGGGCCCAAGCCGGCGGTTGGGCATGCTGATAGACGTCGACCGCGGGAAACAAGTTTATGTTCCGTTCGAAAATCGCTTATTCCGGATGGCGACCGGAGCGATCAGGCTGGCGCAGACGTTAGACGCTGAGCTGATTCCTGTTCTAATCGTCGAAACCTCCACGTGGAAGTATACCATTCATTTCGGAACTCCGGTACCGCAACATTACCTTGGTAACGCGACTGATATGCAGGCTATCGGTACTCACTTGTTACAGGAATTCTCGAAAGTCATTACTCGTTATCCAGAGCAATGTAATATGAGATTACTACGCGCCATGTTTCCGCTGCCTGAGAATGGAGTTGCCGACCTTTCCGCTGTCGTTCACGCGCCGGAACGTTGTTCATAGGATAAACGCAGCGGTGAATGTGAATTAACAACCCAAAAGGAAGGCTTAGGCCAGGCGTTGCGCCGCGTCGGCTGAGCGCTAACCGCGCCACTAACAAGTGATACAGTCTCTAGTTCAGAGACTTTCTTTTGCTCGTGCGCTCTTACTAGCGAGATGCCATGTTGCCCGGAATCGGATTCGCACACTCCGGATTAAGGACGCCGCAACGCCGGGGCAGCGCGAAGAGAGAGGCACCCGTCACTGTGCTCGCGTGCTTGGAGCAGGCCGTCACCCCGCGAAGCCGGGTTGCACGGGCGCGATCAATTGCGCAGGCATCATGCTGACCCAGCGCGTGCTGGGCCAGCAGGGCATGCACGATCTAGCCAGCTTCACGAAGGTCGTCCAGATTAACCTCAGCGGCCGTAGCGAAAGTTTTTTACGGGTTCCTGATTGCCAATGAAAAAAGGTTGTTTAACCCGCAAGCATCCGTCCCGCAGCACGGGAGCGGCTTGACCATCGTCGGTGGGAACAGATGCACCCAGACCGAGGATAAACGGAACGCGAAACGCTGAGCGTATTTGTCAATAATCCCATTGGACGCCAAGCTCTCACTGAGCTAATCCGCCAAGCCTGTTAAATGTTGCTTGGTCTCTCGGCGTTGTGGCAAAAATAGGGATAAAGCACCTTTAAGGATTAGGCTTTACAGAAGGCTCGTTTGAGTATCCCGAATAAATCGTGCCATTGGTGGCACGTACCCGATAATAATATCTTGTCCCGGACCCGCTCAGCCAAGCGCGAAAAGCCGATTCGATTGACGCCAACATTCGAGCAGTTCAAGGCGATCATCGCTGACGTTCGTTCGCAGGTGTTCAATGCTGACGCACAGGATAGCGCAGACTTTTTGGAGTTTCTGGGATTGGCAGGACTGGGACAAGCCGAAGCAGGCTCGCTCACAGTTGCCGATGTCGAGTATCCCCACTGGGGCTGGCTCTCGTCGTCTTTGCACCTCTCACGCGGGTGACCGTGTCTACGTCGCCAACAACAAGGGCGACTCCGTATCCGCCATCGACACGCTGACGAAACAACTGATCGCGACCATTCCTGTTGGACAGGCCCGGAGGGAATTGGAATTACGCCCGACGGCGAGGAGGTTTACGCCACCAACCAAGCGGACGGGACAGTCTCTGTCATCGATAGCACCACGTTGACTGTGATCGCGACCATCCCTACCGGACGACTTTGCCAGAGAGTAGTATTTCGCGTGATGGAGCAACGGGTTTCGTAGAAAATGGATCTTCCGACACTGTTTCGGCCATTGACACCGCCACGCATACGGTCATCGCAACGCTCCCCACCGGACACAATCCTTTCACTATGCTGGTCAGCCCAAACGGTAGGGACCTGTACCTGTGCAACGCCGGCGACACGACTGTAACGGTTATTGATATTCCGTCCCTGACCGTCTCTGCAACAATTGCTGATGTAGGGACGACGCCCTTTGACCTAGCATTTGGTCCGTAGCCATCGGCCCGAATGCGAATCGCCGTTATGAGGCAATGCACGCCGATGTTTGCTCAAAGAGTTCCTTAAAGGCAAATGGCGGACACCGCGTAACGCTTCAATCGAGATTTTTTGGGCTTGACGTTTTTCCCCGTAATTAACACTCTCCTGATTGCGTCAAGTTCGTTAGGCGTCTCGCCAGAGAGAGCTTCATCTGACCTCTTCCCGCAGGGTCAACCGCGACGAGGGACTCGCGTCGCAAAACTGGAGTGTCACTATGAAAACCAAAAGCAAACTTAGCGCTTACATTCTTCGCGGCAGCACGACCGCGCTACTATCCTCATGCGTGATTGTCGCCCTCTGTTCGGCGATCAATCTATCTGAGCAACCGCCCAAGGCGTCGCCTCTGCAGGATAACGCCGTTTTCGGTGCGAATGGACACGCGAGCGTCGCATCCATGCCCGCGTCTGCAAGCGACAACGCGCGGAAATCGGTGCGGTTCGAGTTTGCCTCGATCCGCCAACGCGTTGGAGGACGTGAAATCGCCGGATTCAGTGCGCGCCAGGTGGGGACGGCGCGGGAGGAAAACCTGATACCGCCTGCGGGGCTCAAGCCGGTTGAACAGGAAGCGTGGCTGGCGATGGCGCGCCGGCAAGGAGCGAGCGGCGGCAACGAGCTGGCCAGCTTCTATCCGGAGCGTTACGGTGAGGCGTTCGTTGTGGAAGGCGAAGGGGTGCGCGTGGCGGTGCGGCCCGTCGGCGGCACCGATGTGATGGCGCAGATCGACGACAACGGCCAGGTGATCTATCGCCAGGCCTATCCTGAGACCGATAGTGTGCATCTGGTGAGCGCCGGGCGCAGTGAGGAGTTTTTGTTTTTGCAAAATGAGTGTGCGCCGCGCGAGTTCGCGTACGAGTTGAGCGAGCTGAGCGCCGGGACGCGCGTCAAATTGGTGAACGGCGAAGTGCGCTTTACCAATGAGGCTGGGCACGGGGTGAAGATCGAGGCGCCGTGGTTGATCGAAGCGACGGGGGAGCAGCGCGCTGGAGCGGTGTGCTGGGAGCTTGAAGAGAGTAAAAGCGGAGGGCCATACCGGTTGCGGCTAGTGGTGGCCAAAGGGCTGAGTTATCCTGTGCTGATCGATCCTAGCTGGGTTCCCACTGGCAGCCTTGTCACGGCACGCATCCGACACACGGCGACGCTGCTGCCCAATGGCAAGGTGCTGGTGGCGGGGGGAAACAATGATGGCTTTCAATCCTTGAGCAGCGCGGAGCTGTATGATCCGGCGACTGGCACGTGGACTGCGACCGGCAGCATGGGCACCACACGCAAACGACACACGGCGACGCTGCTGCCCAAGGGCAAGGTGCTGGTGGCGGGGGGATTCAATGAGTTGGACGGGTTCTTGAGCAGCGCGGAGCTATATGATCCGGCGACTGGCACGTGGACTGCGACCGGCAGCCTGGGCACCGCACGCGGCTTTTACACGGCCACGCTCCTGCCCAATGGCAAGGTGCTGGCGGCTGGCGGAAACAATAGCAATGTCTTGAGCAGCGCAGAGCTGTATGATCCGGCCAGTGGGACGTGGACGGCGACCGGCAGCCTGGGCACCGCACGTGACCTTCACACGGCGACGCTGCTGCCCAATGGCAAGGTGCTGGTGGCGGGGGGAAACACTCGTGGCTTTCAAGCCTTCAGTAGCACTGAGCTGTATGATCCGGCGACTGGCACGTGGACGGCGACCGGCAGCCTGGGCACCGCACGCTGGCGACACACGGCGACGTTGCTGCCCAGCGGCAATGTGCTGGTGGCAGCCGGAAAGGATAATGGCGGCAACGCCTTGAGCAGCGCAGAGCTGTATGATCCGGCGACTGGCACGTGGACTGCGACTAGCAGCCTGGGCACCGCACGCTTCAATCACACGGCGACGCTGCTGCCCAATGGCAAGGTGCTGGTGGCGGGGGGAAACAATGCTCGCGTTCAAGCCTTCAGTAGCACTGAGCTGTATGATCCGGCGACTGGCACGTGGACTGCGACCGGCAGCCTGGGCACCGCACGCGCCCGACACACGGCGACGCTGCTGCCCAGCGGCAATGTGCTGGTGCCGGGGGGAACCAATGGCGCCGCCTTGAGCAGCGCGGAGCTGTATGATCCGGCGACTGGCACGTGGACTGCGACCGGCAGCCTGGGTACCGCACGCTACCGACACACGGCGACGCTGCTGCCCAGCGGCAATGTGCTGGTGGCGGGGGGAACCAATGGTTCTGACTTGAGCAGCGCGAAGCTGTATCGCCCGGCGAGCGGTACTTGGAGGGCAACCGGCAGCCTTGCCACGGCACGCTCCTTTCACACGGCGACGCTGCTGCCCAAGGGCAAGGTGCTGCTGGCGGGCGGAGAGGATAATGGCGGCAACGGCTTGAGCAGCGCAGAGCTGTATCAGGCGGCGAGTGGGACGTGGACGGCGACCGGCAGCCTGGGCACCGCACGCTACGGACACACGGCGACGCTGCTGCCCAATGGCAAGGTGCTGGTGGCTGGCGGAAACAATGGCCCCGCCTTAAGCAGCACGGAGCTGTATAATCTGGCGACTGGCACGTGGAGGGCGACCGGCAACCTGGGCACCGCACGCGCCTATCACACGGCCACGCTGCTGCCCAATGGCAAGGTGCTGGTGGCGGGGGGATTCAATGAGTTGGACGGGTTCTTGAGCAGCGCGGAGCTGTATGATCCGGCGAGCGGAACGTGGACGGCGACCGGCAACCTGGGCACCGCACGCGGCTTTTACACGGCCACGCTGCTGCCCAATGGCAAGGTGCTGGCGGCTGGCGGAAGCAATGGCCCCGCCTTGAGCAGCGCGGAGCTGTATGATCCTGAGACTGGCACGTGGACGGCGATCGGCAGCATGGGCACCGCACGTGACATGCACACGGCGACGCTGCTGCCCAATGGCAAGGTGCTGGTGGCGGCGGGATTCAATGAGGTGGACGGGTTCTTGAGCAGCGCGGAGCTGTATGATCCGGCGAGCGGGACGTGGACGGCGACCGGCACCCTGGGCACCGCACGTGACATGCACACGGCGACGCTATTGCCCAATGGCAAGGTGCTGGTGGCTGGCGGAAACAATGGCCCCGCCTTGAGCAACGCGGAGCTGTATGATCCGGGTCTTGGCTTTGATCCTGGCTGGCAACCCTTACTCACTATGGTCACACCCTTAATTGTGCAGGGTAGCGAGTTGACGGCTTCCGGCTCACGCTTCCAAGGCATCTCCGAAGTTTCGGGCGGCAACGGTGTGCAGAACTCTTCGTCCAACTATCCGCTGGTCCAACTGCTGAATCTGGCCAACGAGCAGACGCTTTTGCTGCCTGTGGATGCGATGACAGGCTGGTCTGACAGCTCGTTCACTTCCATGCCGATCACTGTGATGACTACCAGTTCGATCGGTTTCCCGATTGGCTACGCGCTGGTGACTGTCTTCACCAACGGCATCCCCAGCCAATCGCAGTTCGTACTCGTAGTCCCACGCTGACGCCTACACCTGTACCGTTCCAGCTCAGGGCCCAGCAGAGAAGGGTGTGACGCTAAGCTCTCAATGAGCTAATCCGCCAAGCCTGTTAAATGTTGCTTGGTCTCTCGGCGTTGTCGCAAAAATAGGGATAAAGCACCTTTAAGGATTAGGCTTTACATGAGGCTCGTTTGAGTATCCCGAATAAATCGTCCCATTGGTGGCACGTACCCGATAATAATACGTTGTCCCGGATCCAAAGTTGTATGTGTCGGTATAACTATGCACATTCATACCGACACTCCCGATCTGAGCGTAGTTGCCGCTAGAGGTCGCTTTTCTTTCAACTAAATAAGCGGTTTCAGTCCTGGAATTATCAGTCCAGGTAAGATTCACTTGAGATGAAGACACTGCTGTTGCGGTAAGAGAGGTCGGGCTTGACAGAAGAGTTATGCCATTGACTTCATTTGAGAAGGGAGAATTTCCAGCCGGATTGTACGCACAGACCTTGTAGTAGTATTGAGTGCCATCTAAAAGAGCGCTATCGTTATCCGTATAAGTTGTTACATTTGCTCCTGGTGTTGCGATTTCAGTATATGTGCCTGTAGCACCTTGCTTTCGTTGAATCCTGAAACCTGTTTCATTTCCAGAGTTATCAGTCCAGGCGAGAAAGACTTTGCTTGAGGTGGTGGAGGTGACCCTAAGTCCTGATGGCGCAAGAGGAATATTATAAAGAGTGGTTGCGTTCTTCTCACTGGTATACGTAGAATTAGCCATCGCATTGTAAGCCCGCACTCGATAGTAATATTTGGTTGATTCAGTCAGACTTGAATCGGTGAAGGTAGTTACGTTCGCGCCTACGGTTGCAATTTGAGTGAAGTGTAAATCGTTAACAGGGCTGCGCTCGATTTTAAAACCAGTCTCAGTGGCTGAATTATCAGTCCAGCTAAGGCGTATTTGAGATGAAGATACGGCTGTGACCGTAAAAGCTGTGGGGGCTGCCAGAAAAGCGATGCCATTGACCTCGTTGGAATTTGGCGAATCCCCCGCGGAATTGGTCGCACGCACTTTGTAATAATACTGCGTGCCATCCACCACCGTCGTATCACTCCATGTGGTCATGTTTTCGTTGGTCGTGTGAATATCAGCATAGGTTCCGCCTGATCCGGTTTTACGCGAGATGATAAATCCCGTTTCATTGTTTGAGTTATCAGTCCATGTCAGGGTGATCTTGGATGACGAGACGACAGTGGCCGTCAACCCTGATGGTGCCATGGGCAAATTAGAAAGAGTGGTTGCGTTCTTTTCACTGGTATACGTAGAATTAGCCATCGCATTGTAAGCCCGCACTCGATAGTAATACTTGGTTGATTCAGCCAGACCTGAATCGGTGAAGGTAGTTACATTCGCGCCTACGGTTGCAATTTGAGTGAAGTATAAATCGTTAACAGGGCTGCGCTCGATTTTAAAACCAGTCTCACTCGACGAGTTATCAGTCCAGGTAAGGTTTATTTGAGACGAAGACACCGTTGTTGCGGTAAGAGCTGTCGGGCTGTTTAAGGTCGTAATGGCCGATCGTTCGTTGGAATAGCTTGAAGACCCTCCCGTATTGAAAGCTAGAACCCGATAATAGTATTGTGTCCCATCAACCAAACCAGAGTCCGTGAACGCAGTGGTACCAGCTCCCGCGTTCGTTAAAAAAGCATAATTGGCATTGGATCCAACACTGCGTT